>CANRIS010000083.1 GCA_947630725.1 uncultured Clostridia bacterium | reverse complement strand
AAGCAAAAAAGAAATTAAGAAACTTGGGAGTGCGCCCCCGCACCCGTTGAACGGAGCGGAAGCGGGTCAGATAAAAAAGCAATAAAGAAACTCGGGAGTGTGCCACACACCCGTTGAACGGAGCGGAAGCGGGTAAAGCAAAAAAGAAATTAAGAAACTTGGGAGTGCGCCCCGCACCCGTTGAACGGAACGGAAGCGGGTCAAACAAAAAATGCAATTAAGAAACTTGGGAGTGTGCCACACACATGTTGACAGTTTTACTTTGCAGTGATAAAATTATCATAAGGAGATATTGGCTATGCGAAAAATTCTTTTACCCGCTTTGATAGCGATATGCGCTGTCTGTTGCATGGCGGCAGCTCTCTCCGCGTGCTCTCCGAAAAGCAATATTGAAGAACCGATGTCGGATTATGAGCCGTATGGCGAAGATATAGATTACAGATTTTCCATTACGAGCGAGGAGGAGTGCCCCGCGGGCAACATAACGGACGATAAACTGCACTCCGAGCTCAGCTTAAAAAACGGCAAGACCTACTATCTCGTGCTCGACGTGACTTTCAAAAATTTCAATTGGGCGGGAGACAGGTTTCAGATAAGTACATATTTATGTGACCTGAGCGACTTTGAGGCTACACTGCATGAGGCTTATACTTCGGATTTCAATGTGGCAACGGATAATAATTTTTACATAATAACCACTCATTACAGCACGCCTCAAAACCGTGGCGAGGAAAGAATTTACCGAGTTGTGTATGAAATAAAAATGACGAGGAGCAACGGCAAGTTGGCGGCAAATTTCGAGATAGAAAATTTCGGCAAATCTTTCACATATTCAATCGGACATGAATTTGAATTTTCCGTTAATGAGGATAAATGTTCTTATGCAGTTTCGGGGATTTTAAATAAGGATGCGCAATCAATTTCTTTACCGTCTTATTATGGCGCCTATCCCGTAACCTTTATCAATGAAGACGTTTTTGACGATTGTTTTTTGCTCACATATATTTCCGTTGATAACCAAAACAAAAACTATTCAAGCCAAGATGGGGTTTTGTATAATAAAGATAAAACTAAACTAATAAGAGTGCCCGAATCCAAAAATGGCATTTTCACAATACCAAATTACATTTTCACAATACCAAGCAGCGTGACTTCTATAGGTGAAAAGGCCCTATATTGGTGTACATATCTTGAAAATATAGTCATACCAAACACAGTGACAACTATCGGCGCCTGGGCATTTTCGTTTTGTTATAATCTTAAAAGCATAACTATTCCGGCAAGCGTGACTTCTATTGCCTGGGGAGCATTTAGTTATTGCCAAAAATTGGTTGAAGTTATAAACTTGTCCGATTTATCCATCGTAAAAGGTGAAGACAGTTATGGTGGTGTTGCAGAATATGCGTTAAATGTTGCAAATTCTTTGGAAGAAAGCAAATTGACAGAGCTCAACGGTTACTTATTTTACGAGGACGGGGAAATCATATATCTGTTGGACTACTTAGGCTCTGAATCAAAATTGCAACTGCCTGCGGATTTCAACGGAAAAGCCTATAAAATTTATAAATATGCTTTTTATGGCAACAGTAAAATATTTGCAGTGACCATACCTTCGGGGATTACAGCTATTGAGGATCATACATTTTATGGGTGCACAAATCTTACAAATGTCAACATTCCCGACAGCGTAATTACTATCGGCAAAAATGCGTTCGCATTGTGCTTTGATCTTGAAAGTATATCCTTGCCCGAAAAGCTGACATCAATTGGTGAGGAAGCATTTACTTATTGCGGCATTGCAAGCATATCTATACCATACGACGTTAAATATATCGGCTTGAATGTGTTTTTGCATTGCGAAAGTCTTTCAAGTGTAACATTTGAAAATACTGTAGGTTGGTTTGTAAAATCATATGTGAAAGACGCTATCGGCGTATCGCTCGGAGACGATGCCCAAAATGCAGAATTTTTTAAGGGAACTTATGCCGGTTATTATTGGCAGCGGTACGAATAATACGAGATCCCAAATAAAAACCGATACATAATAACGATACATAATAAAGGAATATAAGGATAAAATATGAAAAAGTTTTTTATAGGTCTTTTTGTAACGATCGCGCTATGCTGCTCGGCGGCAGCGTTTTCCGCGTGCTCGAATGGCGATGGCGGAGAGGTCCCGCCGCAATTTGTCGCGTATGGCGAAGATATAGATTACAGATTTTCCATTACGAGCGAGGAAGAGTGCCCCGCGGGCAACATAACGGACGATAAACTGCACTCCGAGCTCAGCCTGCAAAACGGGAAAACTTACTATCTCGTTCTCGACGTGACCTTCAAAAATTTCAATTGGGCAGGAGACAGGTTTCAGATAAAGACCACCATATCCGACAAAACGAGTCTGCGCGCGACCTTACAGGAGGCGGCTACGGGCGATTTTGAACAGGAAGAGGACGAATATTCCTATATGGTTTACACCCGATACAATGTCCCCACCGACAGGGAGACGGAAAGGACATAC
>CANRIS010000082.1 GCA_947630725.1 uncultured Clostridia bacterium | reverse complement strand
TTTGCAACGTTGACAGAATCATAAGCTATAGCAATGTAGCCATTGGCAAGCTTATTACGCGCCCAAGGGCGTTCTTTTCCAGTGCTCGAAAAATCTTGTAAGACCTCTTGACAATATTCTTTTTTCATGTTATAATACTCCTAACGACAACGCCCGTAAGCGCTTTAATTTTATCTGACAATATAATTATAGCAAAGTTTACACAGCTTGTCAATACTTTTTTGAAAATTTCCCTTGATTTTTCAAGGGATTTTTCATTTTTTTCGGGGGCTTTCAAATTCCTTATACGCCTATAGTAACAAGATAAGGTATAGACCGTCAAAAACAGTGCTCTGAGGGAGGGTCGCTGGCGCTTTGAGGGGGTCGCTCTGCGCGCGCCTGCGGCTTCCTCCGAGCTCCTTCCGCCCGCTACCTCGCGGGCGACCGCTTGCGCGGACTTGGCGGCGCGATCGGGTGCGATCGACCCCGCTTAAGGGGTATTGCGGCGGCGGGCGCGTCTCCCGCGCTCCTGCCTGCCGCCAAGTAAGGTGACCCCTTGCGGGGTCGATATGCACACTCCCTCCCTATGGTCGGTCGGTGCGCCCGCTGGCGCGGGCTGTAAGCTGGTCTGCCAGCGCGTAGAGCGCAGTCACTGCTTCGTCTGAGTGATTCAACAAGCGCTGTACCTTGCGCATATCGCCTGTACGATGATACCACTCAACGGCGTACAGCTTGCGAGCTGAATGCGGGCTAACACTCTTAAGCCTGAATGCCTTTGCGATGCGGTTTAAGTCCTTCCAGACGGCTTGTCGCGTGCGATGGCGCATAGGGTCTAATCGGTGTTCAAAGACGTAGACCTTGCCCGCGAACTGCGCGCAGGTAGCCTTGTGCTTGGCACTGAGTGCGACACGACGCCTCTTACCCGTCTTAAGCTCCTTAAAAGACCAACGTTGAGTTGTGAGCGCAGATGTGGGCATCCTGAGCACATCGGAAATTCGCAGTCCGTAGTCAGCAGACAGACGTAATGCTTCCGCGTTCTGAATGGTGAGAGCCGCGAGTAAATGTTCGAGCATGGCGCGGTCGATGTAGCGTGATGTTGAGATATGACGTTCACCTCACTTTCCATAAAAAGTAAACTAAAAAAATCTATATAAAAAAAAATTCCCACCGCGCGATTTTTTCGCGCGGAAGAAACTTTTTTGACAACGGGGAAATCCTTTCAGATCGTGTGCAAGACCTCTAATTCTATTATAGCACACGAACGAATGTTTGTCAAGTCTTTGACAAAAATTCAGAACTCACGGAAGAAACGCCGCGAACGCGCGCGGCGGCGCGTCCTCAAGGGCAGGCGTTTAAGCTATCCGATCGGACAGGGTATCGCGTTCAAAAATAAATACTCATGACGTGTCGCTGTCGCGATCCTTGACTTCTTGCGCTCTGTGCGCTCGCCAGACCATGCCGAGAGGGCAGGCAGACAGGACAAAGGGCAGACCCTCTCGCATGGCTCATTATAGCGCACAGTGCTCATACGTCAAGGACAAGCACTGAGTATTTTTTTTTGAATGACCGCTGCGTAAAGGTCGCGTTCGGTCGCAGTGCTCCCTCTCTGCGACCTTTTCTCCGCTCTTTGCTGTCAATATTTTTCGACAACAAAAAATTTGCTGTCGATTTTTTTCGACAGCAAAAATGTACTTAAGTATATACTTACGTATACGTCAACGCCTGACGTACTGACAGTAACCCGAGTGCCAAGCATACGCAATAGTCTCCAAATCGTCCCGATCGGACAGCTTGTCGGCTTCAACATGTGTCAAATCACCGTCCTCGTTATCATCAAGGTGAAGCATTTTGTGCACGTCACGGAATACCCCGCCGTAGGTCGTCAATCGGCGGTGGTCAATTGCTTCATCAAGCACGCGTACGGTGTCTACCGTCAAATCCCAATCGTCAAAGCATATGATATCGCCCGCCTTAACAGCGTACTTGCTGACCTCAGCCACAGCTTTAGCGCGACTAACTTTAATCGCTCTTATATCCGTGCGAGGGCTGTAATTCACGCCTAAAGCCCGTTTCCACAGAGCAGACCATTCATCATTCTTGATATAGTAGCGGCTTTTGAAATAAGACGGCTTCACCGCCAATATGACGTGAATGTGCGGATGGTATGTATCATTTTCAAGATTGTGCGTTATCTCCAAGCTTCTAAAATACCCCTTAGAAGCTTGCTTTACTCGCTTATATTTCATCAAAAGGTTGAACGCATCACCGAGCTTATCAATCTCAGCAGAAAGCTCCGCACCGCTAACGTTCTTCACAGTCAGAGTTAAAAAAATATATCTATAATCATCACCAAGTTTATCAACAATAGCGGAAACTTGTCCAAAGGTTTTCAAAGAGCGCCGCCACGCACAAATTGGACACAATCGAACGCGGCAGAAATGAGCTTTATGTAACCTCATAGAATCACCGTCCTTAGCAAAAAGCAGAAAAGAAGCACAATCGCGCATGCGCTCAGCCTTTGCAACGTTGACAGAATCATAAGCTATAGCAATGTAGCCATTGGCAAGCTTATTACGCGCCCAAGGGCGTTCTTT
>CANRIS010000081.1 GCA_947630725.1 uncultured Clostridia bacterium | reverse complement strand
GACTATGAAAGCGCACATCTGACAGACGGGTGCAGTATGATCCGCCCACGGTTCCGACTGAAAACACCGGAGACGGATCCAGTAAAAGCAAACTATCTGTATTGTCACGACTGGGGCAGATACTACTTTATCAACGATTTTGACTTTGTCCCGGGGAATGCAATGATATTTGATTGTATTGTAGATCCGTTGTATAGCTTTATGGATCAGCTGAAAAATGTTTCGGGTACGATCTTAAGAAATGAACACGCACAAAATAGCTATATCGTGGATACGGAATTGCCGATTTTGGTGAGGAAAAGTCTTGAAATTATCCGGCTTGAAAATTCAGATTTCCAGCTGTCCCGGTTTAATTCGGATACGCATCTGTTTTTAATGACGATCGCAGGGGGTGCTATTACATAATGGAGCTGAATCAGGAATATTATGCCGATTACGGGTCAAATAGTTATGGTGGTCTTACTATCAAAACGTCCGATCTTATTAGCAATATAGTCCCGAAAATGCGTGAAAATGGTTTAACAAGGTTAGATCCTTCTAATATATGGGCATTAAATCACGGTTGCCCTTTTATAGGCAGCGGCGGCGGGGCTAAAAGTATCGCGGGTACGCAAATGAGCGACAACCGGGCACCGCAGACGGGTGTTTTTTTACAACCTTATGAGGGTACAACAATATCGGGCGGGGAGCCGGTAAGCACAACAGGAGAATTTCAGACGTACAGTGCTATCAGATGGATAATGCGGGGCACATATAGCGGCGGTGTTGGTTATAGGACAATGGGATCGGATTTCAGCAATGGAGAAAACAATTATTTTATAACAAGTATTTGCATGAAACACTTGATCGCCGTACCACGTTATACTATGGCGACAGTAAAAAACTGGGCAAGTGATATACAACCGGTGTATAATATACCATATAAAACAGCACACGACAATTTTAAGGCAGAATCGCATATAAAATTCGGCGGGGACGAAACACATTCGTTGTATATATGGGATAGAATGATGTTTTATTATGGTTTGCCGGGGAAACGGGAAATTGTTGATATTGTGCCACTACTTGAATCTAATTATAATGGTATAAACTATTTTGCGTCATTATATAACCTCGGAAATTCGGGGGACTCTGGTCCTAAGTATATAGGTCTTTCTAATTTAATTGCTTTAAGTTATCATAACGGTCTAAGTACTGACAATATTGTAGACGCTGGATCATATAAATATTTTGGAAATTTATACGATGATATGTATATTGACATTAACGGCAATCCCGTAAATAGTTTTCTTGTGCCGATATGGTTGCCGGCGTGGTTTAGTCGTGAATTATTGTCGTCAATAGTAGATAAAAGTTCTACTGTAAGTTCTATTGCATACGATAATGACGCTTACTCTGGTGTTATATGTCACACGGATAACAACGGTATATCAAGAATTATCCCATTTATTTCACCGATCGGTTCAACTCTACTGTTAAATTCCCTCGGCATCACATGGGCAGAAGACGAAACAAGTGCAATAAACTACGATCCAGACGCGGCGTCCACCGGTGCATATTCTGTACATATTGGCGTGATGGAACCGGGCGGAATCACGCTCGGAGAGGGTCTTGCCGGTGACGATATCAAAAAGGCGTCTAATTTTGGTATATGTGAGATCACTGAAACGCCATATGACGGCAGGATCCCCGACAATCCCGGGCAGAATGTCGATCCGGATACCGGTGACATACCCCTCAACACCCCCGGCGTCACTCCGTTCAATACATTTAATCATATGTATTGCATGACACAGTCGGAAGTTAATGACTTTGCAAGTAAGATATGGAACGCCGACGAAACACTATGGGAACAGATCGTAAGCGGTTTGTCGCTCTATGGTGAAATGCCGATCAATGCAATTATTTCACTGCGAATGTATCCCATTGACCTCTTAAAGTTGTTTGATGTTGCAAGCACTTCTATTATGCGGATCGGAAAGACGGCAATCACGCTTGACAGCCAAACGGAATTCGTGACAAAGCAAAAGACAGCTGTAGTCAATATGGGTAGTTGCGTATTCCCGGCACGGTATAATAATTTTCTCGATTATGAACCATATACAAAGGCAATGCTATATCTTCCGTACTGCGGCACCGTGGACGTTGCAACCGCTGACGTGGTAGGCAAAACGGTGCAGGTGTATTACATTATAGACGTTATGACGGGTGGTTGTACTGCGGTTGTGTATTTTGGCGGTATCCCCTACTTCTATAAAAATGGGCGTGTCGGTGTTGAGATCCCTATCACGGCAAACGCTGACAGTGCTGTAACGTCTGATGCTTTATCCCTTGTAACGGGCGGAGCATCCTCACTGCTTGCCGCCGCAACAGGGAACCCGGTTGCCGCCGCTTTGAGTCTTCCGTCTATGGTGAACAGCGGTTTACAGCTTGCAAAGGATAGCCGGAGCAGTTTCCAAACAACAGGCACACAAACGCCCACGGCGGCGCAGTGGACGCCGCAGAATGCATATTTTATTGTGCAGAGGTCTGTCCCGGATGAGCCTGCTGGCTATGGACATTCTGTCGGATATGTGACGCTCGAGGGCGGAACGCTCGACAGCTTTACCGGGTATACTGTGATGAGTAACCCCGACTTGACCGGCGTCGACTGTACAGAGGGTGAAAAAGAGATGATCCGGAATCTGCTTGA
>CANRIS010000080.1 GCA_947630725.1 uncultured Clostridia bacterium | reverse complement strand
CTACAGGGCTCGAACCTGTGACCCACTGCTTGTAGGGCAGTTGCTCTCCCAACTGAGCTAAGCTCCCGAATGCTTAAATAATATAACAAATTAACCCGATAAAAGCAAGCGATTTTTTCTTGTTTTTCGCAAATTTTATAATTTTTTTTGGAGTAGTGATGACAGACTCCCCCGCACCACAATATATGGTATAAGCCTTGTTGCCGCCGTGTTAATTTTCCCTGCCTATCAAATAATCCACGCTCACGTCAAAGAAATCCGCCAGCGCAATCAGGTTATACATCCCCGGCTCCCGCAGGCTGTTTTCCCAAAGGCTTATTATCCCGCGGCTCACGTTTATATGTTTGGCAAGCTCCACCTGTCCGATCCCTTTTTCTTGTCTTAAAGTTTTTAAGTTTTCGGCAAACTTGTTCTCCATAAAATTATTTTCTCACAATTGTAAGAAAAATACTTGACTTCTTACATTTGTAAGATTATAATAAAGGCACTTTTTTTACCGGAGGAGTTTGAACGAATTGAGGATATACAAATGCAAACTTTGCGGGGAGCCGCTGGATATAACCAAGGCGGCAAACGGCGCGATAAAGTGCGGGGTTTGCGACTGCGTTAACACCTTGCCCAAGGACACGGCAAGCGAAAGGCTTCTGAATTTTTTGGATAACGGCGAGTTTTCCCTCGATAAGGGCGATTTCGAAGGCGCGCTCACGGCGTATACGAAGGCGGCGGAGCTGGACGAAAACGAGCCCGAGGCATACTTCGGCAAAGCTCTTGCGAAATTCAAGGTAAGATACTTAAAAGACGTAGTAAACAACAGATTACAGCCTATTTGTTATGAAATAACCGACAAGAAATTTTCGGACGATCCCGACTATATGCGCGCGTTTATGAAAGGCACTGCCGAACAGCGCATAATCTACAAAAGCCGCGCAAAGGAAATAGATTACATACAGTCTGAGTTTTATAAATTGAAGCAATCGGGCGTGGATTACGATTGTTTTATCTGCGTAAAGGTTACGGACGACAAGGGAAACAAAACTGCCGATTACAAGAGCGCGGATGACATCTATTTCGAGCTGAAAGGCAAGGGATACAAGCCGTTCTTTTCCGAGCGGGAATTGGGGAAAGTGACGGGCGCGGACTATGAAGCGCGCATATTGTACGCCTTATACTCCTCGGAGTGTATGCTGGTTGTATGTCATGACGAGGCATACTTGCAGACCAAGTGGGTTAAGAACGAGTACAGCAGATTTTTAAAGCTAGTCAACGATTCGGAAAAGGAAACGGACAGCATAACGATAGCCTATGGCGGGCGGCCGATAGAAAAGCTCCCCGGGCGGGACGGAAAGATCCAGGGGATAGATTTGAACAAGTTGGGCGCGCTGGGTAAAGTAGTGGACTTTGTGGATAGCCATACGCCCGAAACCCGCAAAAAACGGCAGGCAGCCATTGATGAAAGGAGATATGCTGAAGCTGAAAGAGAAAAAAGAGAACGTAAGCTTGAAGAACAACAGCGTCAATTGGCCAAAAAACTTGAAACATTGAATAAAGGTCAGCATTCAACGATAGAAAATTTACTTACTCGTGCATGGCAAGAATTGGAAGCGCGTGATTTTGTGAAAGCCGAAAGATTTTTTGAAACGGTACTTGAATCCGCTCCCGAAAATGAAGAAGCTTGGCGTGGAAAGTTCTTGTGCTCATTCAATGTGACTACGGAATCGGCAATTACAGTTAACGAACAAAATGCCAAAAACATAATTGTTGACAAAAACTTAAATAACTATTTAAAATATAGGACTGATAATACTCATGATAAAGAGTATGCCGATATTTTAGCTAAAGCTCAAGCGAAAATTGAAGCGCAAATCAATAATAAAAATAAAGATATAAGAAAAACTAAGGCAAAGATACAACAATTAAACACAAAAAAATATTTAATTTTCAGCCTTTTTATTTTAAAAATAGCAATACCATTATTGCTTATTATAATTATTGATGCAGGTTTGCTTTTTAGTAGTACAGTTGAAATTGGCTTAATATATGTTCCCACAATTGGGATGGCACTATTACTTTTTGGGCTGCCGTATTTGATAAGAAAGTTTTGGATGATGGATGATACTTTTCTAGGGATGGATAGTTTTAAAGGAAAAATAAATGACATTAAAGATGAACTACAAACTTTTAAAGGTAGAGATGGTACCCTAGATACATTAAGAAAAGAAATTTCATATATGCAAACGCTTGCTGAAAGTTGTAAAAATTTACTTAATGACCATTAAAACAAAACTTAATAAAATATTCAAGGTAAGCAAAATGCCAAATCTAAATATATTAAACGAAACGTTTGAACTGTACTACCGCAAGGCAAAGGAGAGCTACGCGAAAGGCGATAAAATCCTTGCCAAGCGTAACTTTAGGTAGCGGTGTAACATCTATCGGTGAGAAGACGTTCTTGGGCGATACAAAAGCAATTTTTTACTGCTTGGCAAAGAAGAAACCCGACGGGTGCGCATAAGGATAAAGGCCTGGGCTTCTTCGGCAGGTTGCTGGCAAGGTTAAAGGGCAACAAAGTAAAAATTAAAATTGATTTCAATACGGTAAACGATATTTGCGAAACTATCGGCGCGATAATTCTTGACAACAAGGCGTGTAGGTTTGTCAAACATATGAGACGGGGTTGGGAGAAAAAATCAGTGCAAGAGGCCGTCGCGTAGATAGTCTAA
>CANRIS010000079.1 GCA_947630725.1 uncultured Clostridia bacterium | reverse complement strand
TACCCCTATAAGGGGATGTTACCGGTCAGCGCTTGCAAGCGCTCCGAAAAGTACGTCTTCCACACCACTTTATCACATTTGCCGCTTAAGCGGCTTTTTTACTTGCTTTTCTTTACCGGCTCACCCGTAAACGGGTCAGTATACTCATTTAGTGTTAATTGGTCATATGTTTTATCTTCCATCAATTGATTTTTTATGTATTCCTCTATTTTCTTTGCATTTTTTCATACTGTATCTACATAATATCCTCTGTACCAGAAATGTCTGTTTCCATATTTGTACTTGAGGTTTGCATACCTATCGAATATCATCAATGAGCTTTTCCCTTTCAGATATCCCATTACCTCTGATACACTATATTTAGGTGGTATCCTCACCAACATATGTATATGGTCGGGACAACATTCCCCTTCTATTATCTCTATCCCTTTTCTTTCACTTAAGTTTCTTAATATTTTTCCTATATCCGCTTTTATCTTACCATATATTATTTGTCGTCTGAATTTTGGCGCAAACACAATATGATACTTGCATTCCCATTTTGTATGTGCTAAACTATTTCTTGATGATTTATTCATCTTCTTACCTCCTTGCTTCTTTGGTGTGAAGTCGTACTCACTACTATTTTAGCACAGGAGGCTTTTTGCTTTTAGCTTAAGCTTTTGGGCTCCACCTGCATAGCAGGTGGTTTATCTTTTTGCTGCACAATAATAAATAACCCATGCGGAATGCATGAATTATTTATATAAAAGGCGAACTGAAAGTACATATTATTACGATGTGACTAAATCGGATAGAAGAGTTGGAATGATTGCGAAAACCCGTATAAACACCAGTTTTTTATGCACCTCTCTTTTTTGCAACACTTTTGCAACAGGTGAGATTGTTTCGAGTGGCCAGTAGTGTGGCACACAATCTTAGAGAGAATGATGAATCGTTATTATTACTATAAATTATAAAACAATTATTATGTATTTATTGGCAAAAACAAAGTTGCCCAAAACGGCAACGAAAAGATTGGAGGATAATTCTATGAAAAAGAATATTTTGGTATTTGTCTTGTGCTTGTGCATTCTTTTTTCTCTTGTTGCTTGCGGTGTCGGCAACAAAGAAATTACCTTGAATTTGGCCTTTGGCGAGAGAACCGGTACCTATACCGGCGATCTGGTTGACGGGATTCCCAACGGGGAGGGAAAGTTTACCACCACAAATGACGCTGGCGAGGAGTGGACATACGAAGGTTCGTTTAAGAATGGACATTTTGAGGGTGAAGGAAAAACAACTTGGAAGAGCGGTCAGGTTGAAATCGGGACTTATAAAGATGATGTTATCGTGCCAATTTCTGGTTCCGATCTGAAACATATTTATTCTTCGCCAGAGGACTATAATGGCCATTGTGTGGAATTTATCGGGTCAGTATTCACTGCCCCCGAATTTGACGAAACCGGCGTTTATCTTCAAATGTGGGGTGATATAAAGAATTCTGAGAACAACACCATCGTATATATCCCGGATGCGGATTTCAAAGTAGAACAAAACGACTACGTTAGGATCGTTGGTCTTGTTGGTGACCCATTCACAGGCACCAATGCCTTTGGCGGAGAAATTATTGCTCCTACCGTAACTGCGAGAGAATATGAGGTTGTAAGTTATATTGATGCAGTTTCTCCCACACAGCAATCTGTTGAAGTAAACAAAACATTGACTCAGTACGGCTATTCTGTAACACTGCAAAAAGTGGAATTAGCTGAACAGGAAACCAGGGTCTTTATAAAGGTCGATAATCAGGGCAGTGAAGCATTTAGTGTGTATAGCTTTAATGCTAAAATTACACAAGACGGAAAACAGTTTGAAGAGCAGGACAACTGGGAAGCGGACTATCCTGATATCCAGACGGATTTGCTTGTTGGTAACTCTACAGAGGGAGTAATTGCTTTCCCTGCTATCGAGGCCAAACCGTTTACGCTTCTGGTGGAAGGAAGTTCTGATAATTGGGATGAAGATATTGAACCGTATACGTTTAATGTGGAGCCCTAAGGGTTGACTATAGGCTTATAACACTTTGAGCATGTTGTAATAATTTTACTAGATGAATTATATTGCACATAGCTAATATTGAAACTCAGTAGCGAAGTGTTATCAATGGCGATAACAAAACGATAACACGGCGTAGAATAGGCTGAATAATATGGATACATCAAATAATCAAAAGACACACAGACACACAGACACAGTAGAGAATAATTCCTAATCAGAATTGTTTAATATCGGTCAAGTGGGAATAAAAATTAAAATCCCCGAAAGCCTTGAAATATCAAGACGTTCGGGGTTTCTTTTTGCCTTTTGAGTACAATTTTTATTATTCTTTAGATGAACACTTGTTACGCTCTATAAAATGAGTTTGCTTCACTTGGTCTTAAGTCGCAATGTTTTATGAGCATAGCCTTAATGTTTTTCATCTACACCGACTTCTAACATAGCGACAGTTGCCTTATCAATTCCCAAGAGGGTTTCGTTTTGTACAGCATCATCTATAGCTTGATTGTGACTTTATCTTATATTATCTATAAGTTCAGTGCCAAAACCAGAAAATTCATGTTTAATTATAGCAACATAAACGTAATATTTCCGATCATCAGCAATACACCTGCTCGGTACATATTTTACATCAATCTGTACATTTTGTCCAATATATTCTGTCCTTTTATAAGGTTTATAAATTGTAAAATAAAATGTCCGCGATGTTAAGGGTTATTTTTCAATAAAGCACACATTTGATTTGCTGACAATC
>CANRIS010000078.1 GCA_947630725.1 uncultured Clostridia bacterium | reverse complement strand
GGCGGAGCTGGGCAATATCTTAAGTTTGGGGTAACAGATGAGGCTCCAGTACCGCCTACAGAGCCAGAGAGTAAAGATCCTCAAGAGCCTGATCCCTCTGATCCTGAGGATAAGGATACCTCCTCTGGTGAGGGTGATAGCGGTAGTGAGGGCGGTACTCCTCCAGCTACTCAAGAGCCTACTCCTCCTGAGGGATCTACTGAAAGCGGCGGGGATCATGGTGATACAGAAAAGAGCCCTGATGAGGGAGCTGGATCTGATAAGGGAGATGGGAAAGGAGAGGCTACAGATACCCCCTCTGAGGCTCCTCCTAGTGATATAGAGAAAGATCCTCCAGCGGAAACAGAAAGCCCTCAGGAGCCCTCTGAGGGCGGTAATAAGCAAGATGAGCCCTCCTCTACCCCTAATGATGCAGAGAAACAGGATGAGCCCTCAGAGCCCTCTACAGGGGATCCCGCAAGCTCTGAGCCTAGTAATGAGGATCCCTCTTTAGGCGGCTCTACAGATAATAGCGTAACTGATAACAGCTCTCAGGATAACAGCTATGAGGATAACAGCTCTCATGATGAAAGCAATACAGATAACAGTAATACAGATAATAGCCGCTCCATAGAGGATAGATCTACTCATGATAACGGCTCTTATAACTCTACTACTCATACTGAGGATAATAGCTATAAGGATAACTCCAGTACCACTAACTATTATTACGGCTCTGAGGGCGGCGGAGAGGCTCAGGGGGTGCAGATAATAGAGATCCCTCAGTATATACCTGTAGATGGCTCAGAGGGCTCTCAGCCTGTTTCTGTGAGTGTTCCTGTTACGGTTAATATCCCTGAGGGGTATAATAACCCTACAGGGGTTACAGGGGCTCCAGAGCCCTCTCAGGAGGCTCAGGGGTATCAGGCAGTAGCTCAGGCTCCAGCTCAAAATATCAGGATAGAGGCTGAGGGCGTGAATGTTACTTATGAGTACACGGCAGAGGGGGTAAGTATCAATATAACCGCTCCTAATGCTACTGAGGCTGAAACAGTAGAGGATCCTCTGATACCCCTCTCCTACTCCACTGGTACGGCTCAAGAGCCAGAGAGGGCGGCTCAGGGCTCTAGCTGGGTAGATATTGTGAGTATGGTACTACTTGCTATACTGGTATTGGGAGAGCTCAAAGATAAGCTCAGAAAGGCAAAATAAACCCTTTACGGGCATGAAAATAGGAGGAGCGTTATTGCTCCTCCTTAATTTTTTGCTCTAGCAGAGAGGTAATATAGGCGGTTAGGCTCTTAGCTCCAGATCTATCCGCTAGGGCTTGATACTCAGCCTTTTTCCCTTTAGGTACTCTAAGCCTTATAAGATCTGTTTTTTCACTATTATACTTAGCTACAGCTCTTTTTTGTGCCTCAGATGTGCTCATTTCAATCATCCTTATCATGTTATATACCACCTCTATAATAACATAATCAGAAATTTTTTCAATCCTTAGCCCTCATTTTTGAGGGAAAATCTCTTGACATCTAAGAGCTCTTAGATTATATTATATCTAAGAGCTCTTAGATGAGCGCACAGGATCTTAAAGGAGGTACAGGATATGAAACAGGATTTCAGTAACTATGAAACTGAGGAGCTGGTACTGAAATATCAGGCTACTCAAGATGAGGCGGCATTACAGGAGATACTCATAAGAAATAAGGGGCTATTCTGTAAATGGGCGTATCAGTACAGGAATATTCCTAACTGTGAGGAGGAGGATCTGATTGAGGAGCTCTATGTAGCTTGCTGGAAAGCGGTAGAGAGCTTTGATCCCGCTAGTGGCTATTCCTTTACTACTTGCCTTAAAGGGTTTGCCCTCAGGCAATTAAACCGCCTCTATAATGAGGCTACCCGCCAGAAACGCTATAACGGCTCTACCAGCGTTAGCTATGAGGGCTTAGCTGAGATCAATAGAGAGGGCGGCTCTGAGGGGGATAGGTACTTTACTGTAGAGGCTTCTGAGCTCTCTGAGATAGAGCTTAGAGAGTTTCTGGATAGTATCGGCGGCACTCTTGAAAAGGTGGCGGTTATGCTCCTAAATGGTGATACTAAATCAGAGATAGCAAGAGCCCTTAAATGCTCAAATGCTACTATTACTTACTATGTGAGGCGGCTCAGAAAAGCCTATACCGCCTTTTATGCGGAGGGGTGAGCGGATATGCCTGAGAAACTGAAAGAGCTTATAGAGGGCTATAGGTGGATGTATATGGGAGAGCTACTTACAGAGGGGGCGGAGCGGATCGCCTATCTGGAGGGCGTTATAGACGGGCTGGAGCTTGCTCTGGAGGTGGTAAGGAATGACGGTAGCGGAGAGAGCTGAGCTCTATGAGAGGCTCTATAAGAGCTGTAAGGCGGTGGATCCAGTAGCTACCCTCTTAGGGCAATTCTCAGAGGCTAGCCCTCTGGATCAGCTTGAGCTCTTGAGAGAGGCTCTGAGCCGCTTAGTATCTAAGGAGGGCTATGATTGCTATTGCCCTGTTATTGTTTGCTGGGTGAGGTGCTCAAACTATGTAGCTCAGACCTATGAGATCTACTTAGCTGAGCCTGATATAAAGGATTTTCTGGTAATGTTCAGATTTCACCTCCAGCGGATAGCTAGAGATTCTGAGCGGGAGGATGTACTGATAGAGGGTAATGAGGGTATTGATCTTAAGCTCCTCTATAGTGAGGCGGTACATACTTTACAGGGCTGGGATGATGCTCTAGCATGGGCTGAGATGGTACTAAACAGAGCTACTAATAAGGGGTGTGAGGTGTAACAATCTCACA
>CANRIS010000077.1 GCA_947630725.1 uncultured Clostridia bacterium | reverse complement strand
TCACGCCCGCCTTCTATAAGCCGTCCCAAGGAATTGGGGAATACAAAAACACTTATGCAAATAAAACCAAGCGTAATGACTATACATACGATATGCCTATGATTAATCCGTCTTATCATATCCTGCACCCCGTATACAAAAAATAACCGAGCAAAAACGCCACCGAAAAAGCAAAAATAATTAATAAAATACGTTTCAACACTTTCATTTGAACACCGATTTATCCTTTTATATTGACTTTAAATATTTTTTTGTTTAAAATAACCTCATAAACTATCAAGGTGGTTATTATGAAAGAAGAATTTATTTGCCCTATTTGCGGCGAACCCACAAGCGTTTATATGGGCAACGCCCGCAAAGACAGACTTTGCCGTAAACACGGCAAAATGGCTAACGCCGGTGAAATTGAACAATGCCCCGATTGCGGCAAATGGCACGAAAACGGAAAAATCTGCGAGTGCAAAACAGCAAAAACCGTAAAATTAACAGATACTAATAATGAATTAACCTGCCTAATCTGCGGCGAACCATCAAATGGTAAACACTTTTGTTTGGATTGTTATCGTCGTTATAAAAACAAAGAAATTCTTTTAAAAATTAGAAAATGTGAATTT
This sequence comes from uncultured Clostridia bacterium, assembly GCA_947630725.1. Taxonomy (GTDB): domain Bacteria; phylum Bacillota; class Clostridia; order Lachnospirales; family CAG-274; genus JAJQCI01. Next base: position 2,209 of record CANRIS010000077.1, on the reverse strand, counting down.
CCTTGCGGTGAACCATTAGACGAATCATACGAAGGGGTTTACGAATGTAATGACGGGCATATAGTCAAAAGCATGTCTGAACAAGCAATAGATAATTATCTATTTGAGCATGCTATATTTCACGGATACGAATTACCTTTTGATATTGAAACAGATAAACCAATCAAACCCGATTTTTGTTTAAAAAACTATTTGGGCGAAGGGAAAGACGTATATATTGAATATTTCGGTTTAAAAGGTAATCCAAAATATGATGAAGAAACAGCATATAAAATGAAACATTATCGTGAAAACAAAATAACGCTAATTTGTATGTATCCCGCAACCGATTCAAAAAATTTCAATTTTGCTCTCAAAAAGAAATTAAATAAAAACCGTATAAAAGAAAATGAAATCAATTATTATGAAGAATAGCGGAAATATCCGCTATTCTTTTTACTTTGGAGGCAAATATAAAACGGCGCGACCATTTGAACGTTTTACCGAAGTATAAACGTGCTTACGCTCTTTCGGTGTTAATACACGACCCGCATTCGTTTGCGACTCAATAACACTACGGTGATACGCCATATTATGGTTAAAATCTTTCCATTCTGAATCGCCCGAATTGTATGCCGCAAGCATTTTATTGCGGTTTTTATTCTCTAAAGCTTTGTGACGTTCATTTGAAATTTGTACATTCTTTTTTGACATATTAATAATTTCCTTTTCCCTTATCCCTGGGAGCCGGGTATTGTTTGTTTTATTTTTTTGCTGTTACGGGGGTTCAATCTTAAATTTGTAACCCCATATTTTTATAAGCGGTTCCGGCGCAAGTCTTGATTTCCTTAATCACATAAAGATTGAACGCGCCCTGCCGTTTGACACTGTAGAGCGTGGTGTTGTCGTCTGTGCACTCCGCGCCGATAATTTTAATAAACCGCCTACACGACCCTATTGCACGCGCCAATTTATCCAATAAACGTTCGTATTCAATTTGTGTTAAACCTTTTGTAATTTCCGCCACAGTCATTTTATTTACCTCGATTTTTAACTCCGGTATTTAACCATGTACACAAGCGCAGCTGATAAAACCGGTTTTACACCCAGGATATCGGCACCGTTCTTTAACCCCAACTTAAAGCCATTGCCGCCGCAACTTCCGCAAACGTTTTACTGCGGTTTTTCTGCCTGTATTTGCCCGTAGAATTCTTAAATTGCGGGAATGTTTCAAACGTATATTGCGGCTCAATAACTTTTGTCGGGCAAAGAAACGGTAAACCTTTCAGCCATAGATAAGTGCGCTTGCTTACAGGCACGCCAAACATATAAGGCTGAACACACTGAGACCATTGAGGCAAATCGAATATTTGCATTGGCACAGGATTCTCTATGCAAATCTTCGGGCAGTCCGCGTTATATATACTTTTAAAAAATTGCGCAGCTTGTTGACCCAGCTTTAAACGTTCTTCGTTTACTTTGCCGCCACGGTACAAATTTACGCTACCTGCTTTTGACAAATATGTACACGGCGGAAAAGCTATAATCATGTCCCATTTATCAATGGAATGTAATTGCCCGTCGCACGTTCTAAACGTGCAATTTCCATTTAACAGCGGAACCACGTCCGCCCAAATATGCCATTCGGGATGTCCGCCCGAACAAAATTCTATATCGCAAGAATATGCGGTATGTCCTTTTGCCCGAAAGGCTATACACACCCGTTGGCTCTCTTCACAAGCAACCAAAATATTCATTATTCCTTTTTCCTTTTAAAAAGTTTTGCCAACGCCTTAAACGGAGCGGTTATAAGCCAAAGTAAGCCTTTTATAATAAACCCTAAAATGGGACTCAATATCGGCCACAATATTATCAAAATCAATACGCCCAATACTACGGTAGTTATAATTTTTGCGGTTCTTTGGGAAACGCCTAAAAGCCCTGCAAGCCACGTCCAAAATGTTTTAGGTGCGACAACGTCATGATTACCGGGTAAATTATCCCCGCTTACAATATCGCTTACGGCGCCGAGGTTATATACAACCCCGTCCGTTTCAAATTCAAGCCTTAATATAGTTACACGGTCTACAACAGTCCAATCAACACGGTAATTGGTATAAGCGCCGCCGACCCAATCGGTTTGAGTTTGCGTGCGCTCCGTTTCTGCAAAACGTAATACCCATTGCTTACCCTGCAAATTTGCCTTTGTTTCATCCGTCAAATATTCCTC
>CANRIS010000076.1 GCA_947630725.1 uncultured Clostridia bacterium | reverse complement strand
TACCGCAATATCTGAACCACCGAAATAATACAGCCTTCCGCGGCGGATCTCCGCCGCGGAAGGCTTTTTGATTTGACTGTTACATATTTAAGCCGCTTTGATTTATGTAATTCTATTCCTTTGAACTCCGTGGAATAGGCATAAGCCTATCCTCTTACAACTTTGCGGAATCTTTTAATGACGGCTTTGAATTCTTCCGGCAAAAACCGACCTGCCTGCACTTCAATATCTTCGGGAATGCCGTAATATGCCTCAGCTATACCGCCTACCATTGCGGCGATCGTGTCGCTGTCGCCGCCTATTGAAACAGCCAAGCGAATAGCGTCTTCAAAGCTCTCCGATTCATGGAAGCATACAATTGCCTGCGGCACGCTGTCTTGGCAAGTGACAGAACCAAGCCCGTATTCCCAGCTGTATTTTTTGTGCAAGAAATCATATGTCAATTCTCCCGTTCCGAGTGTTGGATAATAGTACTTTGCAATGAATTGAAAAATTTCTTCTTTGTCCTCGTTTTGGCGCGCCCAATAAATCGCCATGGCGATAGCTTCCGCTCCTTTGAGCCCCTCGGGATGATCGTGGGTTACAGAAGTCACTGCCTCGGAAAGCTTTTTCACGTCCTCTACCGACCGTGCCAGATATCCGACGGGACTTATGCGCATAGCCGCGCCGTTGCCGAAACTTTTATAGGGCTGTGGATTTTCAGTAATGAGCCACTGACTGAACATCCCGCCGTACCCCCTGTGCGGATAGGCTTGTCCGAACCTGCGCATACAGGTCACTGTATTTGTTTTAAGCTCGGACAGGCTTTTGCTTGACAAAAGCGCCTCGGCAACGGCAACCGTCATAACGGTGTCATCGGTGAAATGACATCTTTCGTCAAAGAAATCAAAGTCTTTATGCTTTGTATTGTGAAATTCAAATCTGCTTCCTACGATATCGCCTATTATTGCACCTAACATAATTTTCTCCCGAAAAATTTATTTTTGGAAATCCCTTTTTATTTCCGCTATTTAACTTCCAATAATCCTTTTTTAAAACAACACGACAATGATAACTCCTTTTCGCCGTCTGAAAAGGCAACCGTTATTATTCCCCTATCGCCTATTTTAGCTATTTCCCCATCGCCGAATGTTTTATGAACAACGGACATACCAACATAAACATTCGGGACGGGGATTTGTGTATTCTTGTGGGGCTTGTTTGTTACAATTTCTGTGCAATGACAGATTGCCGCAGTGTTTTTCTTTAAAAATTTTTCCGGCACTTTTTTACACAATGCGGTATAAGTGTTTAACCGGGAATTTGTTCCGTAACGTGTTATATCGCAATCATTATAAGTTGAATTTGCTTTCATTATCATAATAATTTTGTGTGCTGTATTATAACCAAAATTTGTTGCAAAAGCTTTCTTTACGACCTCGCCCTTTTTATCCAAATAATACGTATCTCCGTCTTTAATTATCTTTATATAATTAAATTTTTTTTGTGTATATTTATCGGGAGCTTCAATATCTACATAGCCGCCGGCCGAGCCGGTTCTATATACATACTCATGGTGATGAAATTTCATAATTATCTCCGTAAAAAACGGTCGAATACTTCCAAAAACTTTACAAGCCTGACCATTGATTCCTCGATAGCGTCAAGATAGCTTTCGCGGTAATTTGGCGTAATCGTTTTTTCACAACAAATCCTCCTTGTGGTTTTACCTCTGTCGCCATGCTTCCAGATACAACCGAATCCCAAAGCTTCTTCAATTATTTCTTTTTTTTCCAATAGAAAATCGTATAACTTGACATCATTATCAAGATATACACCATATCTCAACACTCCACCATTTAAAATGAAGTCAATACACAGGCTACGACTTAAAGAGTAATTATCCAAGTGTGCATAATGGCGAAACGTGCCGTCGGCGTTGCGATATAAATGCAAAGTAAACGGCTCGCCGTTTTCCATCAGAATTTCCTGATATGTGTCCCAAAAATATTTTCTTTCGCTTTCAGCATTAGTCATGATATATCCTCCCTTTAAATTGATTTAATTTGATAACCGAGCTGTTCCGCAACCGCCAGAAAGCGCGGTATATTCATAATTCCCCATTGAGTGCAAACAACCATATCGCCGTCTTTAAGATGCAATATCTCATCTTTACCCGTAAAAAATCTTACTTGATATTCCGCGTCTCCGCGCCGCATGGCAAGTTCAACATTTTCGACAACACCGAGACTGCCCTGCAAAGACTTATCAAATACCCTCTTTAATTCGGCACAAGTTATGTTGGGATGCTCGTCAACATAATTCTTTACAACGGCATATACCAACCGCTTTTTCGGATAAACCACCCCGCCGAAATTATAGCGTGTGGTATCGCGCGTATTACGCTCGGGCGCGATAAGCCGTTTGCTACGCATTATTCCCGTGTTGGGTGCATCCTCGACATATTCGCCCATATGGCTTCCCTCGCCGGAAAGTTTCTGCTTTAACTCCGCGACATCGCGTTCCAACGCTTTTATCCGGCTTAATAATTCAACAACTATTTCCGCATCCATAGTTGATCCTCCTTATTTTTTATCCAGTCTACCACATAGATTTTACAATGTCAAGTAATTTTACAAACATTGAATAACATTTTTACATGTACAAACAAAACTTGTTGCGCCACAAGTAAACATGTATATTTAAAATAAATTGTAACTTTTACTCAACTGTAACTCCGCCTCTTTAAGCCCGATGAGCAGAAACGGATAAGCCGATGGCATGAATGCCATCGGCTTATCCGTGATTGTTTTCGCTTGTTTTGGACAGTAAAACTCAATACGTACCGGGAATCCGGCGGGGCGCCACGAACGCTGCGGCGTTTGCGGCAAAATTCCGGGCAAAAGAAAAGCGGGATGCACTCCCGCTTTTTGTGGGGGCGGAAAACCGCCCTGTTTTGTTGGGCTTTACGGCTGCTTGCCGATGTAGGCGAGAATGCCGCCGTCCACGTACAGAATGTGTCCGTTGACGAAATCCGACGCG
>CANRIS010000075.1 GCA_947630725.1 uncultured Clostridia bacterium | reverse complement strand
CTTTGTATGTGGGAAACAATGTAAAGTTGTATCTGAATGATGAAGAAGTGACCGAAGTCAAGGACTTGGATGGGTTGAAATCAATTCCCGCATATGCATTCTATAGACTTGCAAGCATAACCTCTGTTACTATCCCCGACAGCGTGACAAGCATAGGCGTTCGTGCATTCTACTATTGCACAAATTTGCAAACGGTGACGATAGGCAATGGAGTGCAAAGCATTGGTAATGATGCATTCTACTATTGCACAGGCTTGCAATCATTGACAATAGGCAAAGGTGTGGAAAGCATAGGCGATCATGTATTCTATGGTTGTAAAGGTTTGAGTGAAATAACCATTCCCGACAGCGTGCAAAGCATAGTCAGCAGTGCATTCAGTTGTTGCAGCAATCTTAAGGCAATTTCTGTTGATGCAGGCAATGCAATATATCAAAGCAAAGATGGGGTCGTATATAAATCTGCCGACAAATCAATTTATATTGTACCTGAGGCAATAGAAGGCGAAGTTGCGATTCTCGACGGTTGCGCCAAAATCAACGCTTATGCTTTTGATGGTTGCAATGGTTTAACAGCCGTAACAATTCCCGACAGCGTGCAAAACATAGATAAATATGCATTCGACGGTTGCACAGACTTGCAAACGTTGACGATAGGTGAAGGCGTGCAAAGCATAGGCGACTATGCTTTCCGTGAGTGTACAGGCTTGCAGACAATCACATTAGGCCAAAACGTGCAAAGCATAGGTAGTTCTGCATTCTATGGTTGCACAGGCTTGCAGACGTTGACTATAGGCGAAGGTGTGCAAAGCATAGGCAATAGTGCATTCTCCGGTTGCACAGGCTTGCAGACCGTCAATTGGAATGCGACAAATTGCACAAAGGCAGGGAAATATGAGTATTATATTTTTAAGGGATGCACGCAACTTACAACACTAAATATAGGAGAGAATGTACAATCACTTCCCGCTTATGCCTTCTATGGTCGCACAAGCATAACCAAAGTTAATTATCTTGGCAATCTCAAAGGTTGGTGCGAGATAGAATTTGAGAATTCTTATGCCAATCCTTTGTCTGTTACCGGCGGTAAAGCACAATTATATTGTAATGAAGAGTTGATAGATTTTACAAATCTCAATATACCTGTAGGTACAACAAAAATAGGAAGTCATTCTTTCTATGGATTTAATGCCATAACCTATGTTACTATTCCCGACAGCGTTACAAGCATAGGCAATTATGCATTCTACGATTGCACGGGGTTGAGCGAGATAACAATTCCCGACAGCGTTACAAGCATAGGCAATTATGCATTCTACGATTGCACAGGCTTACAGACGGTTGCAATAGGTGAAGGAGTGCAAAGCATATGCGAGTATGCATTCTATGGTTGCACGGGGTTGAGCGAAATAACCATTCCTGACAGTGTGGCGAGCATAAGTAATTATGCATTCCGTGGTTGCGCAGGCTTGCAGACGGCAATTATAAATGCGCAAAGTATAGACAATTATGCATTCAATGGTTGCACAAATTTGCAGACGGTGACAATAGGCAACGGCGTTACAAGCATAGGAGAATATGCTTTTGGAGGTTGTGGCAATCTTAAATCAATTTCTGTTGAGGAAGGTAATGCAACATATCAAAGCAAAGATGGTATCGTTTATAAATCTGTCGACATATCAATTTATATTGTTCCTGCAGCAATAGAAGGTGAAGTTACTATTCTCGATGGTTGCGCCGAAATTAACAATTCTGTTTTTGATAGCCGCAATAGGTTAACTGCCATTACAATTTCCGATAGTGTGCAAAGCATAGGCAGTTCCGCATTTTCTTTTTGCACAGGCTTGCGGATGATAACAATAGGCGAAGGCGTGCAATGCATAGATAATAATGCTTTCGATAATTGCAGAGGCTTGCAGACGATCAATTGGAATGCAATAAATTGCACTAAAGTAGGAATTTATGAGAATTATAAAGATTATACAATTTTCAAAGATTGTCTTATCCTTAGGACGATAATTATAGGAGAGAGTGTACAATTAATTCCCGAATATGCATTCTATAACTGCACACACTTGAGCGAAATCACATTTCCCAACAGCGTGCAAAGTATAGGTGAATATGCATTCTATTATTGCACGGGCTTGAGCGAGATAACAATTCCCGACAGCGTGCAAAGCATAGGCTTAAGGGCATTCTATGGTTGCACAGGCTTGCAGACGGCGACTATAAATGCGAAAAGTATAGGCGATGCGGCATTCGTAAGTTGCACAGGATTGCAGACGGTGACAATAGGCGAATGTGTGCAAAACATAGGCGATAATGCATTCGCAAGTTGCAAAGGATTGAAAGATATAACAGTCCACGAAGGTGTGCAAAGCATAGGCGAGGATGCGTTCTTCTGTTGCACAGGCTTGCAGACGGCGACTATAAATGCGAAAAGTATAGGCGATACGGCATTCATGACGTGTACAGAATTGCAAACGGTGACGATAGGCGAAGGTGTGCAAAGCATAGGCAAGAAAGCATTTGGAAATTGCAGTGACTTGCAGACGGTAAATTGGAATACTATAAATTGCACATGTGCGGGAGATAGCGGATATAAAGAATATATATTTGCAGATTGTACTAAACTTACGAAAATCAATATAGGGTCGAGTGTACAATCAATTCCCGCATATGCATTCTACGGTTGCACGGGTATATATTCTATTTCTATCCCTGTCAACGTGCAGAGAATAGGAGATTATGCATTTTTTGACTGCAAAGGATTGCGTCATTTATTTTATGCGGCAGATGAAACACAGTGGGGACATATTTCTAAAGGCGAGCATTGGAATGATTATCAAGATAATGTTTATACTCACACAATCAATTACAAAATGCATTACAACTCAACGGTTTCTGCTTCGGCAAGTGCGGCGAGCAATATTTCCGCCCTGCCGAGCGACCAACCCGTCTTGATCGCTTGCGACAAACTTGACCTTTGGGTCAAACAAGATTAAAAAATAAGGCTATATGCCTAAAATATAGGAGATAAAAACTATGAAATGTCCTACGTACAAAGCCATTGCAGGTTACATTAAAGACAAGTATGGCAAAAATGTTCACACTTGCGCCATAGCAAGAGTGAAAGAAGAGTTGGGATATCCTGTCAATAGGCA
>CANRIS010000074.1 GCA_947630725.1 uncultured Clostridia bacterium | reverse complement strand
GGGCTTTGGTTTTGGCTTTTGGGCTATGATACGGGAAAAGGTTGGAGGAGAAAAGTTGCCGTAAAGTGGTTCGGGGTCGAAATCGGCTTTCATTTTATACTAATCTTTAGGCGGATAAGAATTTTTCCCTTTGAGGTTCAAGACACGATAAGGGAAAGAAAACGGCTGTCGTGGGCAGAAAAGCCGAACGGCAAGCTGAAGATGATTTTTGTCGGCTGAAAGAATTAGTATTATATATTTCTGTGGGGGCGGTGGCTCTTGCGGAGGAAATTCGTCTAAGGTGCGTTTTGTCGGGAAAATTTTTTGGCGATGAATGTCCTGCTGACGGCGAAGGAGGGGTTTCGGCTTAAGGCTCATGGGTCGAGGGAACTCTCTTTTTGGAAAGCGGAATGAGCCGCAAGTTTTTTAAAATCAAAAGCAAACAACTCTTAAAAAAGAAAAAGGAGGAAAAAACGATATGAACAGAACGTTCAAAAGAGTGATCAGCTCTGTATTGGCATTTGTTATGGTTATGTCCTGCATGATAGTAATTAATGTCAGCAGTGTTTTAGCTGCAGATAGAGAAACCGTTTCATGGACTTTGACTGATTATACGAAGTGGTATAAATCTAGTGATAATTCTCCACTTACAGAAAATGGATTAGGCAACTTTGCTGTTTATCAGACAGCTGAAGACACCGCTCAAAATGAATATAAATTGACTTTTCATGCTAATAATTCTAGTGATAAAATAGATTCAAATGGAATTACTATGAGCGGTGATTCTAGTAATGGAAAGAGAAGATATTTTGAAATTGACAATGTCCCTGCTAATTGTGCAATTAGCGTGGAGGCAAAAGCAAACGGCAAAGGCCAAGAAAGTGCTTTTTATTATGTATTTGGAGATGGTGATGTGACATCTGATCCTACGTTAACCGACACTTCTAATAAAACATGGAAATTTGCAAATTCAACCGAAGCGGACAGCAGTGTAAAGTTTTATTTTGGCAGTAAATCTATTATTTCAAAAATAGAGCTTATATTGCCCGGTGCAAATACAAAAACCTATAAGATAACAGGTTCAAGTAATGGATTAACAAAGGGCGATAAGTTTAAGGTTGGAGATTTTACAGCAACAGTAGTAGGTGAAGACAACAGTACATGGAAATACGCAGAATCCGGAGATACCTCACCTTTTAAAACAGATCAAGCATATAGTATTACTGCACCGAAAGGTTTTAGTGCAAATCCTGAATCGGTTACCTTCACAACTGACGGAGATGGAGTTATTTATAGTGCAAGTTCTGAAATTACATTTAAAGATGAAAAGGTTTCTGTAAGCGGAACTGTTTCAGATGAGCTTGTAGACGGAAAGAATACAGATAAAATTATTTTTACAGACAGCGATGGAGATAGTGTGGAAGCTGATATTTCTTCTGATGAAAAAACATTTAGTGTTAAATTACCCAAAGGCGAATATAGTGTTTTTATTAATTCAGAAAAATACAAAGCTCTTCAGAAATATCTTGCAGAAGATTGTCGCAATATTACTGTAAATGCTGATATTTCCGATCTTAACGTTGTTGCCGGAGATACTATTTCGGAATGGAATTTTGACACGGATAAGGATCAGTACAGAAGTAGTTATTCATATCAGAGTAATGCTAAAGGTACTATTAAGGGTATATATATAGACAGTGGCAGTGGAAAATTTGCATTTTCCGATGACCGCGTTCAAGTAAACAAGAATACGAATTTCTATGTACCTGTATATACAGCTGAAGACAAAGTAAATATAAGCATTTATGGTACAAATAATACAGATCTTGAAGAAGGAGAAATTGCAACAGTAGGTGCAATTGGCGATGATAAATTATATAAACATTATACAGTAAGCAGTAGTAGCTCTGGTGTGTATCTTAAATCAATCACTGTTACGACAAAGCCGGTTTATGCTGAAAATGTAATTACATATAAGGACAAGACATATTTCATCGGTACTGTTGCTGAAGGTGATGTGGGAACTAGGGCACAGTATAAGCTGCAGAAGAAATCTACAAGCGAGACAGTTAAATATGATGACGAATCGGATGCTACCGGAAATATAGTATATAACGGCGTTAACATCGGCGGTACAGAATTTAAGGTTGGAGAAACCGAAGGTTTTGTTACCAATGGCTATGTAGTTGCATTTTTAATTGACGCTGCAGACGCTGCAAAAGCTGCTGCTGACCTTAAACTTATTACAGAGTAATATAAGGGAGGTAATTTATATTATGAAAAAGGAATATGCAAAGCCAAATATGGAAATTGTCTCCTTTGCTGTTTGTGATGTTATCACTACCAGTATAGCTGTTTCTCCTGACAATATCCAAAGGGAAAATACAATCAAGACAATTAAGTATTAATAATTTATAGCTGAATAAAAAATCGGGTCTCTGTGTAAAAGCAGAGGCCTTTTTTATTTTATACAAAACATTAATTAAAAACAGTTAAAGTTTAAATCTTCCCATAGAGATATTAAAAATTTTCATCTAAATACACAATTGTATTTTATAAATAAATTCGGGAGGAAATATAATAACGAAATAAGAATACACAAGACCATATATGGAAATTGTCTCCTTTGCAACTGAGAATATAGCTGCAGGTTTATCTTCACCCACTGCTAATCAGGGTATTCAGCAAGAAATAAAGACAATTAATTATTATTAATATTTCCAGAGAGCAAAGACCCCCTTCCCCTGCGGAGGGGGTTTTCATTTTATAGCAAGACAAGACCATCAATCAAGTCGATGGCCTTGTTTGCACTATACGAGTGGTGTTGAAATCGAATTTTTCAGTTTCGTCTGCATGTATTTCCGCAGCCGTTGGCTCCCTCCGCATTTTCGCGCGGCATGGGTGGCATAACGAATACTCTGTTTTCGGCAAGATAATTTGTCACATACTCCAACGCCTCTCCGAATCTCTGGAAGTGAACGACCTCTCGTTCCCTTAAAAATTTAATGGGTTTTATTACATCGGGGTCGTCCGTGAGGGTCAGTATATAATCATATGTCGAGCGCGCTTTCTGCTCTGGGGCGATTGCATAAGAACAAACTAAGCCCCAAAACGATAGAACAAGCCTTTCTGATAACTGAATATCGACCGTAAAAGCGGCATTTCTCAATCCCTAACCGGGAGAACAGGAACGCCGCTTTTTTATGCCCTCTGTTACGCAATAGGGGCGAAAAAAGCCTTGATTTATGCGGCTTTGCGGGAGCAAAAACCGAGG
>CANRIS010000073.1 GCA_947630725.1 uncultured Clostridia bacterium | reverse complement strand
TAAGACAACAGCTTATTTATATCTGAAAACACAAAAACCTATTTATATGATATGAGCAGTCAATAATATGGCTGCTTTTTTTATTTTTTTGAAGGAGAGATGCTCTTTGAGAGAATATACTTTGGATGAAATAAATAATATTATAAACAATGCCGCAAGCAATGTCATTTCAGATGGATCACAATTAGTCGATTTCTTAAAGAGATCGGCTTATTTTTACAAATATACTCTTTCCGAACAGCTTGTCATAACGGCAGTTAAGCCTGATGCAATTGCCTGTGGAAATAAAGCTGTCTGGCGCAGTCTTAACTCTGAAGTAAAGCCCGGAGCTGACGGCATACCCTTGTTTTATACTGATAAACAGGGAAAAACATCAATAAAATATGTATATGACATTTCGGATACAGATTCGGATTATAAGATCTGGCAGCTCAAAGAAGTAAATGAAAGCTATCTTAAAGAGGCTTTGTCAGAGGCTTTTGGCATTGAACAAAAAGACATTGAATCAATGTTATTCGATATAAGCAATAAGATAATAGATACTCTGTTTAATCCCACCGATCTAAACTACGATTTGTTTATGGTAAATTGTGTCCAAATAGTTTTGTTTTCACGCTGCGGCGGGACGCTTTCGTTGCCTGAAAAGCCCGAATATGACATTTCAGAGCTATTGCCAAACAAATCGTTTGCGGCCTTCAGCAAGCTATATGCGCCTATTCTGGCACAGACATCATTCTTTTTGAAGGAAATCGAAAAGTGTGTAAATATAGCCCAAAAACGTGAAAAAGCCGAAAAGGAAAAAAGCAGTATAACACATACCGAAAAATCTTCTGATGAAGAAAAGAAACCGCCATCCCCAAAAAATGACACAAACATAATCGGCAATACGCCATATAAGTATATCTCCGATAAAAAATATCGTAAACTTGATACAAAAACGGCTTTAAAGGTCAGAGATGTTCTGTTGGAAGAAAATATTAAGTTTTCAGGCAAAATAAACGGCAATTTTACAACTTTGACATTGAGCGGAGCGAATATTAAAAGAATTGATAAAATCATTGCAGGCGTTAAGGAAGCAGAAAGGCAGTCCGATGGGCAAATGTCTCTGAATGATTTTACTCAAAGCTTTTCGACTGAAGATATTGAAAAGGCAAGAAATACAAACTTGATCGACTTTTTACATACCTGCGGTGAAGAAATAATACCTGTTGGAACAAATGAATACACACTTAAATCTCACGACAGTATGAGAATATCAGGAAACAAGTTTTATTGGAATTCACGGAGCATAGGCGGCAATGCCCTTGATTTTTGTATAAATTATTACAATATGGATTTTCAGACTGCCATAAAAACCCTTCTGCATTTTGACGGCAGAAATTTTTCCAAGCCTATACCGCCAATAAACATCAATGACAAATCTTCAAAGACGGCAGCTTCCACATCTGAACCTGTCACAAATCCTCTGCCCAATGAGCTTGATACAAAAACAAACAGAGTATATGCCTATCTTACCAAAACAAGAATGATAGACGGGGATATTGTAAGTAAGCTTATAGAGAACGGAAGTATAGCGCAGGATATAAAAGGCAATGTTGTCTATAAAATATTTGATGAAAACGGCAGTTTAAGCGGAGCCGAGATAAGCGGTACTCTGACGGATAAAAGATATAAGCAGACAACAGAACATAGTGGAAACGGTTTTGTTGTTAATCCTACGGATTCTAAGCCCGACAGGGCTATTTTTTTTGAGTCAGCCGTTGACCTTTTAAGCTATTACAGTTTGCACAGAGATGAAACTGCTCTTATGGTTTCGATGTCAGGACTTAAAGACAAGGTTGTGGTCAGTACATTGGACAAATACGGCATTATGCCTGCACAGTGTTTGATTTCTTCCGACAATGATAAAGCAGGCAGAGATTTTGCCGATAAAATGTACGAAAAATACGATATAAAGCCTTATAGTCTGACGGATGATGAGCTGTTTTCAAACGAATATGAAAATATAAAGGACTGGAACGATCTTCTTAAAAGAATCAGAACAGAATCCATTAATAAACCCAAAGCACAAAAAATCAATGAAGTTTCAGAATCAAGGGAGAAAACCTTTGCCGAACAGGTTGACGATGTACTTAACAATCGTTACAGCAGATACAATGATTTAAAAGTGTGCGATACTCCGCAAATACTTTTAGATGTTGGCTGTGAACAATTGCCGGTATTTTATACACAAAGACATTTAAGAGATGCAGTTAAACCCAAGGGATATAAAGGCGAAAGTATTCATCATCACGGACTATCTGTAGACCAGATTAAAAAATTGCCTGAATTATTAATGAATCCTGTCTTAATCTATGATTCATTATCAAGTAAGAATAATGACAGTATTGTTATTGTGACAACAGAATTTGATAAAGATAACTTACCCATAATAGCTGTAATTCGTCCTAATGGAGAAGCTAAATATGAAATGGAAATAACCAATTCTAATTTTTTGCTTAGCGTTCATGGCAGAGAAAATTTTAAAAGGCAATTTGTCAATGCTTATAACGAAGATAAAATTTTATATTGCGACAAAGAAAAAAGTCAAGCTTTGTTCAGTGTGCTTGGGCTACAATTGTCCAAGGGCTTAAACAACCTTGACTACAATAGAATTATACACCAAAGCCGTAACATTGTCAAGCAAAAAAATTCTGAAATTTCAGCGAATAATGAGGAAAAATCGAATATAAGTCAAGATGTAAATTCTGTTCAAATAGCAAATATTAATTCTATACCTACCATAACCTGTGAGTGGAGTGAAAGCCCTGTTTTTGAGGATAATAAAACCTACTCAATAGTTGAGTTTGACAGACTTATGAAACAAGCTGACGATGAATGGGTTATGAAAAAACAGCAGGCAATTGACAGATACGGCGATAGTTTTGATGCGGTTTACGAGGCTTATCAAAAGGGCGAAATAGAAGGTTTTTATCTTGGCTATAACAAAGTTAAATTCACTTTGAATATGCCTGATGGAAGAACATTTACCGAAAGACAGGATATAGGTGACGGAGATGGCGGCGTAATTGATTTTTTAAGTCAGTATGACAAATATAAAGATATCGTCCCTATACTCAAAGAAATTGTAAAAAACGATATATCAATAGATCAGAACACCAGCGCCGCAAAAGCGGTCACAACTTCCAAACAGGCAGCAACATATGAACCTATACAAGCCGAAAATTTCCATATTGCCGATGAAGATTATAATGTTGGCACACCAAAAGAAAAGTGCAGGCAAAATATAGAG
>CANRIS010000072.1 GCA_947630725.1 uncultured Clostridia bacterium | reverse complement strand
TAAGACAACAGCTTATTTATATCTGAAAACACAAAAACCTATTTATATGATATGAGCAGTCAATAATATGGCTGCTTCAGCGTGTCGAAAAAGTCGACACGCTGTCATCAAAATGCAGTCGCATTTTGATGATGCCCAAATGTGCGTGCCGGACAAGCCGGCGACTTCATTTGGGTGTAAGAATATAAATTTCAATTTATCGCAAAAAACTGCGTTTTTTCTCAAATTGAAATTTATTCCTCGGACGGGCAAAGCTCGTCCTGCGGATTAAAGTCTGCGACGCTATATATAATATTTTTGTTGAATATTTTTCTTGTTGTGAGTAGATTTACTTTTTTTACAGTCTGGAGCAGTCGATAATTTGGCTGCTTTTTTTATTTTTTTGAAGGAGAGATGCACTTTGAGAGAATATACTTTGGATGAAATAAATAATATTATAAACAATGCCGCAAGCAATGTCATTTCAGATGGATCACAATTAGTCGATTTCTTAAAGAGATCGGCTTATTTTTACAAATATACTCTTTCCGAACAGCTTGTCATAACGGCAGTTAAGCCTGATGCAATTGCCTGTGGAAATAAAGCTGTCTGGCGCAGTCTTAACTCTGAAGTAAAGCCCGGAGCTGACGGCATACCCTTGTTTTATACTGATAAACAGGGAAAAACATCAATAAAATATGTATATGACATTTCGGATACAGATTCGGATTATAAGATCTGGCAGCTCAAAGAAGTAAATGAAAGCTATCTTAAAGAGGCTTTGTCAGAGGCTTTTGGCATTGAACAAAAAGACATTGAATCAATGTTATTCGATATAAGCAATAAGATAATAGATACTCTGTTTAATCCCACCGATCTAAACTACGATTTGTTTATGGTAAATTGTGTCCAAATAGTTTTGTTTTCACGCTGCGGCGGGACGCTTTCGTTGCCTGAAAAGCCCGAATATGACATTTCAGAGCTATTGCCAAACAAATCGTTTGCGGCCTTCAGCAAGCTATATGCGCCTATTCTGGCACAGACATCATTCTTTTTGAAGGAAATCGAAAAGTGTGTAAATATAGCCCAAAAACGTGAAAAAGCCGAAAAGGAAAAAAGCAGTATAACACATACCGAAAAATCTTCTGATGAAGAAAAGAAACCGCCATCCCCAAAAAATGACACAAACATAATCGGCAATACGCCATATAAGTATATCTCCGATAAAAAATATCGTAAACTTGATACAAAAACGGCTTTAAAGGTCAGAGATGTTCTGTTGGAAGAAAATATTAAGTTTTCAGGCAAAATAAACGGCAATTTTACAACTTTGACATTGAGCGGAGCGAATATTAAAAGAATTGATAAAATCATTGCAGGCGTTAAGGAAGCAGAAAGGCAGTCCGATGGGCAAATGTCTCTGAATGATTTTACTCAAAGCTTTTCGACTGAAGATATTGAAAAGGCAAGAAATACAAACTTGATCGACTTTTTACATACCTGCGGTGAAGAAATAATACCTGTTGGAACAAATGAATACACACTTAAATCTCACGACAGTATGAGAATATCAGGAAACAAGTTTTATTGGAATTCACGGAGCATAGGCGGCAATGCCCTTGATTTTTGTATAAATTATTACAATATGGATTTTCAGACTGCCATAAAAACCCTTCTGCATTTTGACGGCAGAAATTTTTCCAAGCCTATACCGCCAATAAACATCAATGACAAATCTTCAAAGACGGCAGCTTCCACATCTGAACCTGTCACAAATCCTCTGCCCAATGAGCTTGATACAAAAACAAACAGAGTATATGCCTATCTTACCAAAACAAGAATGATAGACGGGGATATTGTAAGTAAGCTTATAGAGAACGGAAGTATAGCGCAGGATATAAAAGGCAATGTTGTCTATAAAATATTTGATGAAAACGGCAGTTTAAGCGGAGCCGAGATAAGCGGTACTCTGACGGATAAAAGATATAAGCAGACAACAGAACATAGTGGAAACGGTTTTGTTGTTAATCCTACGGATTCTAAGCCCGACAGGGCTATTTTTTTTGAGTCAGCCGTTGACCTTTTAAGCTATTACAGTTTGCACAGAGATGAAACTGCTCTTATGGTTTCGATGTCAGGACTTAAAGACAAGGTTGTGGTCAGTACATTGGACAAATACGGCATTATGCCTGCACAGTGTTTGATTTCTTCCGACAATGATAAAGCAGGCAGAGATTTTGCCGATAAAATGTACGAAAAATACGATATAAAGCCTTATAGTCTGACGGATGATGAGCTGTTTTCAAACGAATATGAAAATATAAAGGACTGGAACGATCTTCTTAAAAGAATCAGAACAGAATCCATTAATAAACCCAAAGCACAAAAAATCAATGAAGTTTCAGAATCAAGGGAGAAAACCTTTGCCGAACAGGTTGATGCAAGCTTAAAAGGAGAACTTCCGTTTTATACAAATTTAAAAATCGGGGATACCCCTCAGATATTACTTGATGTTGGCTGCGAGCAATTGCCAATGCTTTATACACAAAGACATTTAAGAGATTCCATTAAACCGATAAATAAAAAGGAACATCATCATGGTTTAACAGTAGATCAAATAAAACTACTGCCAGAATTAATAAAAGAACCTGTTATGATTTTGGATTCGCTTTCAAAAAACGACAGTATTGTTGTTGTTACATCAGAAGAAGATATAAATGGAAATCCTATATTTGTAAGTATTAGACCGAATGGCAGAGGAAGATATTTGATTGAAGATTTAGATTCTAATTTTGTAACAAGTGTTTATGGGAGAAATAATTTTATCAGTTTTTTAAAAAGAGTAATTGAAGAAGATAAATTGCTTTTTTGTGAAAAAATAAAAAGCCAAGCTTTGCTTGAAAGATGGGGAGAACAATACTCCGAATTAACAAACAATCTTGACTATGATAAAATTATACACCAAAGCCGCAACATTGTCAAGCAAAAAAAGTCTGAAATTTCAGCAAATAAAGATAACAGCTTTTCAGACAACAGGTACGATGAGCTGAGAAAAGCGCTTGAAAATCATAGTGTTGTTTACCTCAGAGATTCAAAAAATAAGAAAGATTATGTTTCCGATGCACGAAGGTTAAATTATACCAATATGAAAATTTCTTATTCAGATGAATGGGGAAACAGCGGTTTTAAACTGACTGCCGATATGAACGGAAAATACGATGTTATAAATGACGTGAACCTAAAGGGATTCGGCGATAGCATAGAAAGCATAATAGACTATATAAGTTCATTGGGCCTTGAAATTGACCATATAGATAAAACAGGAATTGAAAATTCCGTTTCCGATGAACAGGCAATAACATATGAACCTATAAAAGCCGAAAATTTCCATATTGCCGATGAAGATTATAATGTTGGCACACCAAAAGAAAAGTGCAGGCAAAATATAGAG
>CANRIS010000071.1 GCA_947630725.1 uncultured Clostridia bacterium | reverse complement strand
AACGGTGAAAGCGCGCGCGCCAACTTCGTATGGTGACCCGATATTTTTGAATGCATGCAAAAACCACCGCGGGCGCCTTTTAGGGCGCCCGCGGTGGTTTTGCGCACGATCTCTCCGCATGCAAATTTTGTTTTAATATTGGGCGTTTGATTTTACGCCGTGCGCTTGTCTATCCGATCCCCCGCCACATAGCGCCTTTTTGTTGCAAAATTAAATATTTCGTTTGAAAAATCAATAGATTTATTGATTATAAATTTTAAATATGCTATAATCAACATTGTATGCAACTTCTTAAATCTCCTCTAAATTATACAGGTAATAAGTTTAGAATATTACCCCAGATACAACCGTATTTCCCGAAAAAGATCGATACCATGGTTGATTTGTTTTGCGGAGGAGCAACTGTTGGACTCAATACAGAATGTAAAAAAATCATTTTTATTGATAATGACAAATATGTCATAGGACTTTTGAGATTTCTGGCAAAATCAAAATTTGAAACCTTACTTACTGAACTCGAGAAACTTATTACTTTTTATGAGCTTTCATATTCTGCAAAATACGGCTATTCATTATATAAAAGTCAAATTAGAGACTTTAATTTTAACAATGGTTTGAAAGACTATAATGCTAAAGGATATTATAAGTTAAGAGATGATTACAACGCATTAAAGAATAAACATACCGATATTGCCAATAAAATGCTGTACTTGCTTATGGTTTATGCGTTTAATAACGATATGCGTTTTTCACATACGGGGATGTTCAATTTGCCTGTCGGCAAAACAGACCTAAATAAAAACAATATTGAAAAACTTAAAGCATATATAGACAGATTGCAGAATATCGATGCTGATTTTATTTGTGCGGATTTTACATCTACTAAAGCCCGGGAAATAATTAAGTCGGCTGATTTCGTATATATGGACCCTCCATACTTAATTATGAATGCTGTTTATAATGAAGCCGGCAAGTGGAACGAGCAAAAAGAATACGAACTGCTTCGTTTAATGAATTATTTTCTCGAAAACAATAAGAAGTTCGTCCTGTCAAATGTATTGGAAAAGCAGGGTAGAAGAAATGAACCTTTATTTTATTGGACAACCACTATGCAAGAAAAAATCAAGATAATTGATATAAATTATAACTATCGCAGTTCAAGTTACAACAAAAAAAACAGAAACGCCCAAGAGCGGGAAGTCATAATTATACCTGAAGATTAAAAATGATTAAAATCAATAACAGGCGCTTTATAGGCAATAAGACAAAGTTGTTACAAGAGATA
This sequence comes from uncultured Clostridia bacterium, assembly GCA_947630725.1. Lineage (GTDB taxonomy): Bacteria > Bacillota > Clostridia > Lachnospirales > CAG-274 > JAJQCI01. The sequence continues at coordinate 2,215 of CANRIS010000071.1, read as the reverse complement.
TACGGCGCTGTAGAAAAATATAAATTCCCTCGAAACAGCATATTTGCAGATCTTTTTGCAGGTACGGGCGTAGTTTCTCACTATTTTGCCGAAAAAGGATTCAAAACAATAACTAATGATATTCTGTATTCAAATTATATAGCTTATAGGGCTTGGTTAGATAATTCCGTTTATAGTGAAGACAAAATCGATGAAGTTTTAAAATATTGTAATTCTTTGCGTGCGGATAAATTGTCAGATAACTATTTTTCAGATATTTATGGCGATAAATATTTTTCCATAAATGATGCTAAAAAAATCGGATATATACGCGATTACATAGAAGAGCATAAATCTGAATTTTCAGAAAGAGAATATTTTATTTTATTGACGATCTTAATGTATACAGTTGATAAAATAGCAAATACTGTAGGACATTTTGAATATTTTTTAAAGGGTAAGCCCATTGATACTAATTTTATTTTGGAGCCTTTGGACTTGTCTGTAAAGGTTGATGGGCAAATTTATAATGAAGACGCAAATACCCTTGCGAGTAAAATAGAGGCGGATATAGTCTATATTGATCCCCCCTATAATGCTCGGCAATACGTAAACTTTTATCACGTTTTGGAAAACTTGGCAAGGTGGAATAAACCGACTGAATTTGAAGGCAATTCTATGAAGTTTAAACGGGATAATTTAAAAAGCGGTTATTCAAGAGCAGAGGCTCCTTTGCTTTTTAAAAATCTCATTGATTCTTTGAATTGTAAACTTATAGTTGTTTCATATAGCAATACATATTCCGCAAGAAGCATCGCATCAATAAATAAAATAACCGAAGAACAAATTATTCAAATTCTTTCGGCGCGTGGAAACGTTACAAAAAGGGAAATAAAATACAACGCCTTTAATGCGGGGAAAACAGATTTTAATGACCATAAAGAGTTCTTGTTTGTTTGTGAAGTAAAAAGCGAGGTGTAAAACATGTCTCAAAGTTTAAATGTATTAAATTACTATTTAGACCAATGCCAAAACGAAGCATGGTATCAAAATTATTATAAATGTGGCGACGATGGCGAGGGCTCTGTTTTTAAATGCTTTAGCACGAATTACAGAAATCTAAACTCATTCAACTATTATTTCAATGCCTTTAAAGAATATATAGGGATCCCCAGGTATTTGTGGGATAAAAAAGAGACTACAGGGCAAGAAATTGCAAAACAATATGTAGTCAATTTGGTGCAATCTTTTCTTTATTCGTCTGCAAGGGATTCGACAGGTGATTTGGTTTATAATTTGACTTCTCGCGGAAAAGATTTTGATAAGATGCTGAAAGCAAGTTTTTTTGCCGACGAAGAAAAATTACTTACATTTTTATTTATTGTTAATGCAAGTTTTTGTTTCACTCCCCGCTATATTTTAAAACAGTCGAAACTTGTTTGGGACAAGTGGAATAAGAGTGGTATATCTGTTGATAAAATTAAAGCAAACCTGATAAAATTTGTAAAAGAACAAAAAGATGAAAGCCGCGTCGACGGCATTTTCAACTATGATATTGTATGGTATCTGAGCTTTTATTCTGATACAAACTTTCTGAAACTTTATCAAATTGCATCCGACGAAGAATTAGAGTATTTAAAAAAATTAACCGTTAACGACTACAAAGCCAAGTTAAAGAAAAATGTTTTGGCTTGGAAATATAAAAGCACAAATTTTCAGCGTCCCGCTCTATTTGATACGCTTGTAATGCTTTATATTTCATATAGCATATTGGAGATGACAGGGACTTCAATAGATTTCTCAACTTTTTATTCGAAAATAATCGATGATTTTAATTTGCTGCTGCCTATAGATAAAAATAAAGTAATGAATTTCATTGAATCAAATGATAATGTCTTCAGAATCATTTTTGCAAATGCTATATCCGAAGACGACGACTTCACGGAGAGATATGTACCATTATACAGACCTCATATCAATTTAAATGAAGAAGAAATACCTGCAGAAAAAATCGACGCTACTTCTCAAGAGGGTGTGGAAAAACTTGATGTTGTACGCCAAGTTTTAAAGAAACTTGCAAAGGAAAGATCCAATTATAGATGTGCTTTGGAAAGTTTGAATAATTGCAGGTACTTTACAAGCAAGTCATTCTGTTTATATGTAAAAAAACCACCGCCTCGGGCAGAAATGCCCGAGGCGGTGGTTGTTGCGCCACATAAACTTAAATTGAATCATG
>CANRIS010000070.1 GCA_947630725.1 uncultured Clostridia bacterium | reverse complement strand
TTCATCAAAAAATAACTAATAAGCAATAAAAAACACTTAAACCTTAAAGCATATGCTCCAAAAGCTTAAGTGTCGCATTCCTGTATTTAATTATTTTCTATTTTTTCCACTTCAGGTTATCATCAATTTAAAACTGCTATTTTTTAATGGCAGAATATTGAAATTAATTGTACTTAGGGTTAGTCGTCGCGACAGCCACTTGGTACAATGTCAATGTACTTTTTATGTAAAGTTAAATACTAATAAACAGAATGGGGGTATCATTATGTTCAAAAAAAAGAAAGTGAAGATGAAGAAATTGGCATCAAGAAAAAACAAAAATTTAAGCTTATTGTATGGGAGTTTGTGAAATACTTTATTGCAATTATTAATACAATTGCTGCGATGTGTTCTATTGTGGGTCTCATTATGAGCATAGTTGATAAAGAAAAAATGGCAATTGTATTTTATGCTTCTATTGGAATATTTGTTATTTTTGTTTTACTTACTATATTTGTAGTTATCAGATCTGGTAAAAATGATAAGATGGCAGAAGCCAATAAATATGCGAAAGGGTTTCACGATGTATTGCATTTAATTAGAGATTGCTATGGTGATCTGATGGAGGTAGTGGAAGATGAGACATATAAGCGTCCTATGCAATTTAGAAAATATATGACAGAAAGAGTCATGAAAATGACTGATTTGTTATCAAGAAATTTGACAGAGGCAACTGGGTTTAAAGTTAGAGTTTGCATTAAGACATTTGATTTTATTCGCTCAGGTGAAATGGATAAAGATAAAATGAAACTAATTACACTAGCTAGAAGCGGTCAATCAAATGTGAATAACATGATAGGTGAGCACTATCATCCAATTCCATTAAATGAAAATACAGACTTTGAATATATATTTAATATTAATGAAGGATATGCTGAGGGACGAGTACATTTTTTTATTGTGGATGATTTAGTTAAATATTCTAAAAAAAAATGAATATAAAAATAGTAATAAAAAGTGGAGAAAATCATATCAGACAACTATTGTAATGCCAATACGATACTTGAAAAATCCAGCAGAAGATGATGAAGAAGCGATTCCAGAATATGATATTATTGGATGCTTATGCATTGATAGCAAAAAGAAAAACCTTTTTGCTATTGAGAACAGAGGATTTGTGATAGATTACATTAAAGGAGTATCAGATATACTATATGTATATCTTAATGAGTGCCTCATATATCATGATTATTTGAAGGAAGGGTTGTTAGATGATTAGAGCAAGAATTCAGCATGTATTTACTAATTTTAATAAGAAACATACAATTTACGATTATCTGCAAGAGCCAGTTATTGTTATAAAACAGGTTAATGCAACTGAAGCAAAGTATGTTGCTAGACCAATGTTTAATAGTATTAAAGTTGGAGAAAGAAAAGAAGCGTCAGTTTCACATGGTTACAGAAAATATAAGGTGAGGCGAAGAAAATGTAAAACGAAAAAGGCAGAGATGTTGTCACAGGGTGGAGGAAATATATGAGTAAGTATGTAGGGTGTTCTCCACGAAAAATGGTTATAGTAAGTAGTGAAAGTAATACTTTCGCTACTTACTTATATGAGAGAACTTTCACTGCATTGTGAATGCGTCTGATGTCTGTTGAGAAAAGTCCAATAAATCAAAGATTTCTGCAGTTTTGGATGAAAAATGAATGTCTATTTTTGTTTCTGCAAAGGTATGATATAAGCAGAAGTTTACCCTATGGGGATAAGTTTTGCAGAATGGGAGATATACATTTTGGTAAAAGGATACTTTTCGCAAAAGTAACAAAGGCAGGGCATGGAAAGGAGAATCATATGTGGAAAAAAATTAAAGACTTCATAGTTGTAGCTATAGGAATTATTTCAGGGATTTTAACTATAATTTCTTTTATATGGTTAGTTTTGGATGTAAAAATAAAAAAATTAAATCTTGTAATAGATTTAAATTTTTTCTTTGAAAACATAAATATAGCCTTGTTTTTGGTAATTATGATAATCTGCTTATTTTATATTGGGCTTATGCGTAAAGAAGAAGTAAAAAATATGAAAATGTGGGATGAAATTTTGTTACGGTACAATAAAGTTTTATCAACCATCCAAAAATGGTTTCTAATAAGTTTGGAAAAAGGGAGTGATAGTTATCAGAAAATTGCCTATGAAATTAGATCTTTATTTAAAGAAATATATAATAAAACAATCAGAGTACAAATCAAAATGATACAAGAGGGGCAAGGTGTGGATGCTTATGTTCAAACATTATGTAACACGCAAGAAAAATTGATGCCAATGCAATTATCTATGCAGAAGATAAAAGAAAATAGTGATTTTTTACAATTGATCCAAACTGGAGAAGGATATTTTAGTTTTTCAAAAAAAAGCAAAAAAAGCACCAATATGTATATGTCATCTAATCCCAATTGGAGAGAAAAGCATTTATCCACTTTAGTTTTACCGATTAAAAAGGCGAACGAAAACGGTATGATGGATATTGTAGGATTTTTATGTCTTGACTCATCAGATGCTGATACATTCAATGAGGAAGTGAATAGGTTAATAATTCCATTATTAGATACAATTACAGGATATTTATATTTAATTTTGGAATCGGGAATAAAACACATAAATGAGTCAAGTATTAGTGGATAAAGATTGTATGTATGACGAATAAGTGCGTTTAATTTAAACAGAGGTAATTTGGAAGAGGGAGTGAAAGGCTTTTTTGATGGACTAGCATCTTTTACAACTCCATGCCTCAAAGGTATTATGAAGAGAATAGAGTCTTGTCAATGGGTAACACATAAGGAAAATTATCAAGATGCACATGTTATAGAGGAAATGGAAAAAATATATCTGAAATTAGAAGAAAATCATAAGCGTTTGATAAACGATATGAAGGAGACTATATATAAAATAAGTGAATAATCAAAATTTAGCGTATGGTATGTCGATTTTTGGTCAAAGATTTATAGTAACTTACATAGCCGAGAGGTTTTCATCTACGAAAATCCTTCGGCTTATTTCATTTTCGGGAGGTAATTTTATTTATTGAGAAGTAGCAGACCTTATGTGCAGATTGACCCAGACGTGCTTGAGCGGGCAAGGCAGATAGACATGCTTTCTTATTTTCGGGCTTATGAGCCGAGCAATATTGTCAAAGTCAAAGGCACAACGAATGTGTACTGTACCGCCGAGTATGACAGCTTGAAGGTTTCCAACGGCAAATGGTACAGGTGGTCGAGGGGATTTGGCGGCTATTCTGCCCTTGATTATCTGATGAAAGTTAAGGAGTATGGCTTTGTGGAAGCCGTGAAAATCCTCGCGGGGCAGGCGATGGCGGACTGGAAACTGCCGCCTCCTGCCGTGAAAAAAGACGAGCCAAAGGTGCTGCCTCTGCCGCCAAAGAACAAAAACTGCGACAGGGTGGCAGAGTATTTTTTCGGGCGTGGCATTGATTATCAGCTTATACAGGAGTGCATCGCCGAAGGGATTATCTTTGAAAGTGCTGACTGCCACAATGCCGTTTTTATCGGAAAAGATGAAAACGGAACGCCGAAATATGCCGCCTGCCGTGGCACAATCAGCAGCTTTAAGCGTGACGCATCGGGCAGCAACAAACGGTATTCGTTTCAGCTTCTGGCAGGAAGCCCGTGTGCTTCGGTGCATTTATTTGAAGCCGCTATATTGATATTGTCAATATTAGTTGGCACATTTTTATCAAAGTTTTAACTACTATGCCGGTATATCTAAAGAATTAT
>CANRIS010000069.1 GCA_947630725.1 uncultured Clostridia bacterium | reverse complement strand
GGCCACCTTATTCTGCGGGTTGAATTTGTAATATCTGAAACAATCCTTTAAGTCTTTACAAAAATGAAATCCTCTTACACAGCATACAGGTACAACATTCTCCTCATAGGTTTTGCCGACTTCATATTTAAATCCTCTGCAAGTCCAATTCTCATCAAATACTTTATAGCCTTTTACAACATTTCTCATTGTTAATCTCCTTTTAATTTATGTTGCTTTTTAAAAAACTGCTATTCCTCCAACAATTCGGGATTGTCGTAGATATTGCCTATAACTTAAACCTCCTGTACCTCTTGTTTAAGCCATTTCCGCATTGATTATTTCATATACATATTTATCAAGATAATTACCATCAGGGTCTTTCACAGCATCACACAACTTTATTATTCTACCATTATGTTTTTTGCAAAGTTTATCATAATGCTTTTTCACAGGATTGTTTCCAATAACAAGCCATTCTGTTCTGTGAAATCTTTTTATTAATTTTTCCATCTCTGAAAAAACATCACGACCTATAACATAATTACCCCTGTCAAATGAATAAAAACCAAAGTGATTTACGCAACTTATTATAGGATCTACTTTATAGCTAAAATATCCGATAACTTTACCATTATTGACAATGGCATATTGATAAATATTTTCCCGGACTTCTATTGCAGGACTCTCATAATAATGTGGGTATCCCATATAGAAAAAATAATCATTGGTATATAAAGATTTTAAAAAGTTATGTTCTATTTCTTTTTTATATAAAATTGCGGGTACTAACATTTTTACCTCATCTCCCAACTTATGTTGCTTTTTCAAAAGCTACTATTTCTCTAACAATTCGGGATTATCGTAGATATTACCTACAACTTCTGCGCCTATGTCCGGACGCAAGCTAAATCTTCTTAAATGGTTTTCTAAGTAATATGTTCCATCTGCAAAGCCAACGACGAATTTATCTTTTCCCGAATAGTTTTGACCCTTTCCGTTATCTACGCCGTATTTTGGAGTGTCGATAATATCGCCCTCGAAAATTTTTTTGCCATTTTTATCCATTATGCCCGTGTATTGCCCGACTGTTTCGCGCTCCACCTCAACCATAAGTCGATCTTCTTTTGTTTTTCCAAATGGCTTAATAAATCCCCAATCTCCAAGCCATTTGTCAGACCCATTATGATAAACTTCGAGCAAGTCGGGAATAAACGAGCCATATACCCATTCGCCATTGTTGGTTCTTTTACCTCTGAATAGAATTTTTCTCATTTCGCCCATATATTTAAAATTTCACTTCCTTCTCAGGTTCCTATCTGCTTTATCGTTGATATTGGCAATCCGTTCTCGTGCCAGCTCTGCGTAGTCGGGATTAAGTTCAATTCCGATGTAGTCTCTGCCGTTCCTTTCGGCCACTACCGCTGTTGTTCCACTTCCGAGAAATGGATCTAATATAACTCCGCCCTCTGTGCTCCCTGCGAGTATGCAAGGCTCAATGAGTTTTTCGGGGAATGTGGCAAAATGAAATTTGCTGTACCCCTGCGTCGCAACGCTCCAAACATCACGCTTGTTCCGCAGGCCTGTCGTATTCTTCGTGTTTCCGCTGCTGTCCCTTTCTACGCCAGCGGAGTTTTCAAGTGGCCTGCCGCCTGTGTAATCTCCACCATCTCCGAATGTTTTTGTATTACCTTTTCTTCGGCGTGAGTTCGGTCTTGCCGCTCCCCTACTTCCTGCAGGTGGACTGTTATCAAATCCAACAGCAGGCTCCTTTATTGCCTCGCCATCAAAATAATACTTGTCCGACTTCGTGAGCAGAAATATGTATTCGTGGCTCTTTGTGCAGCGGTCTTTAACGCTCTCCGGCATTGCGTTTGGCTTGTACCATACAATGTCCTGCCTGAGATACCAGCCGTCCTCCCGTAATGCGAGTGCCAGCCTCCACGGTATTCCTATGAGTTCCTTTCTCTTGCAATTTACCACTCTGTCCTTTCCGTATCCTGCGTAGCTGTCTCCAAGATTGAGCCACAGTGTCCCGTTCGGTTTCAATGTCCTTCGTACTTCCCGAAATATTTCAACCATTTTGCTTATGTACTCCTCCGGACTTTTTTCGAGACCAAGCTGACCGTATACGCCGTAATCTCGTAAACCATAATAAGGCGGAGAAGTAACACAACAGTCTATGTAGTTGTCTGAAATTTGCCGCAGTACGCTCAATGCGTCTCCTACGACTACCTGTGACCCAAATTTCATTTTACATTTCCTTCTCTCTGTCAGTTCGGCTATTATCCAAGTCAGATACACGCTTCCTTAGAGCTTGTTTCTGATAGACATTTAATAAATAATTGCGCACCCCTCTTCTCCTTTACCAATCCCTCAATATGGAGGGCATACCTCCTTGCTTAAGTCCCTGCTTCCTCCAAAATTCTCTTATAAAGTCTATAAATGGGGGTTCTAAAGGAAATGAGTCAGGTTCACTGTATTTAAAAGCCATTTTATATAAAGACCGTTCTTTTGCTGCCTCATGCCACTTTTCGCTATTCTCTCGTAACTCTTTATAACATCCTCCTGCAAACTCATAGAGTACTTCGTTGGCTGTATAGTCCCTATAGTTTTCTATGACTATCGGGGCGGTCTTTGCTCTGCCGAAATAATAAGTCATATACAGATCATTACCTATGGGTAAAAATTGCAGTTTGCTTGACGATGCTCCTCTTTCGCCTTTGCGGCGATAGCTTTCTGCGTCTTTCCACTTATAGCCCTTCGGCAGTTTGTCCGTAAGTCTGTATATCCTTGCGTTTTGCCTTATTTTTTTAACATAAGGCAGCCTTAAAAGAGTTTCCTTAATATCTTTGTCACTAAGTCCCAAGGCTCTTAAAGCATCAATATCTCTGCACAGATTATTTATTAAATCGTCATTGGTTATGTCATCAGTTATCATAGCGCTCCCTTGCTTTAAGCTTCCACCCCGGGGCAATCTGCATAGCATTATCCTTGTGTTCCCAGTGGGGATGTTTCCAAAACTTTTTCTCGCAGGATTCACTGCAAAACCTCGTCCTTTTGTCCTTTGTTCCGCCTTCTGTCACTACCAACCTTCCGCAATTTGAACAGCGAAATGTTATTGAAGGATACTCCTCATCTACGGAATGCTTCTTCCTGTACTCCTCACCACATTTTCTACAGCAATATTTCTGTACTACGGAAAGAGGCGCAAATTCATTTTTGCAATTCGGACAAATCATCATCTCTCCCCTCCTTCTCCGGCAGTTCAGCTATTATCCTTGCAAGCTCCGCCGCTTCTTTGGGGCTTTTCGTATCTAACCATTGTCTAAAATATCCGTCTTTAATAATAGAATTAGAGGGATATTTAATTCCTGAACATAACGCATATATATCCCGTCTCATGCCCTGTTCCCCAATTAAGAGGGCAAAGTTCGGTACATTTGGTACAATATCCTTTAAATTTACGTTGTTGCAGTTGATCTACAAACTCACAGCAGTAACATTCAAGATAAGGTACATCATTCTCGTCTATTTCCATATCCACAAAATATTCCCATTTATCTACTTTCCGCCCCAGCTTTTCGGTTTTTTCTGCTATCCAACGGCCACATCTTCCTGTGAAGTCTGATAGCCTCATCTTTTGTCAATGTTCTCATTTTTATTTGTCCTTTCGTTCTTCTTTCATAAAAAATTATAAAAAACATATTTTAAGCTTCATTAAAAAATCTTTCTCGTGCCTGCTCATATAAAAGTGGATAGTCATGCGGATTAAAATTATAACCATATATTTCATAAAAACAATCGT
>CANRIS010000068.1 GCA_947630725.1 uncultured Clostridia bacterium | reverse complement strand
ATCTTCTTACCTCCTTGCTTCTTTGGTGTGAAGTCGTACTCACTACTATTTTAGCACAGGAGGCTTTTTGCTTGTAGCTTAAGCTTTTGGGCTCCACCTGCATAGCAGGTGGTTTATTTTTTTGCTGCACAAACAAAAACAGCCCTATGCATTTATAAAACATAGGACTGTTTTTAAACAATATTAAATTTTCAACACCTCATAGGTAACGTAGTGATCCTAGCATCCAAAAACATACAAATGTTTCAATACCTCATAGGTAACGTAGTGACAACAGCGTTTACACTGTTTCCAAAATTATAATATCATAAAAGCTTTTGAAGGTCAAGACAAATTCAGTAAAAATACCGCTGCTTTCTTCATAATTTACCACTCCTTTCTTTTTTCTTCTGTATATATATTTACATAAAGAATCGGCTTTTTTCAGCCAAAAATTTTTTCAAAAAATGCAAAAGTATAAGCCCTTGCCGCCCCTCCCACATTTCGACAAAAACAAAAACAGCCCTATGCACTTATAAAACATAGGACTGTTTTTAAACAATATTAAATTTTCAACACCTCATAGGTAATGTAGTAACAAAGTAGTAAAGCTATTAATAAACGCAGGAGTGTTTCAATACCTCATAGGCAACATAGCCAATAATTTCTCAGAAGGACTAGCAGTGTTTCAATACCTCATAGTTAATGTGGCGTCAACAATGTTTATACTGTTTCCAAAATTATAATATCATAAAAGCTTTTGAAAGTCAAGATAAATTCATTAAAAAAGGCTGTCTATGATTTTGGGAGAGGTGTTTGGGGCTGGCATAGTTCGGAGATTTTTTTAAAAGCAAAAATTTGCTACTGGCTCTGCTTATATTTTATATGCATAGGGCAAGGGTGAGGAAATGGGAGAATAATTTTTTATTTACAGATTTTATTTTGGCATATATAATTAGAGTATATATTAAAAGGGGGAGATTATATGAAATATGGGCTCAGATTCAGGTGTGAACAGCCTATAGTATTGCCTGTAAATTACAATAAGATATTGCAGGCGGCACTGCTTTGGTGGATTGACAGCTCAGGGGAGTTTTCGGGCTTTCTTCATGACGTGGGCTACAGCGTAGAAAAGAGAAAATACAAGCTGTTTACATTTTCCAACATAAAGGGAAATTACATATACAATGCCCAAAATAAGACACTTACATTTGACGACGAAATATTCATAGTCCTTTCATTTTACAATGACGACAGCCACGGCTGCATTCTTGAAAATGCAGCGGCGGGCAAGCCCATAAGATTCGGCAGAAGCTTTGTTCCTCTTATAGGCTGCTTTGCTGCGGAGGAGGAATACAGACCCTGCGCTGTGGATACGGTTTCTCCCATAACGGTTCATTCCACCCTCGAAAAGCCCGACGGCAAAAGGCTGACGCATTTTTATGAGCCTGATGACAGGGATTTCAGCAAGCTTATAAGGAGCAATCTCATACACAAGACGGAGGCTGTTTACGGACAAAAGCCCGGGGACGACAGCTTTAGCATACGCCCATACAATTCAAGGGGAACAAGACGCATAACCACCCGTTACAATGGTATGATTATAAAGGGCTGGCAGGGCAGATTTATAATTGACGGCTCCCCCGAAATGATAAAAATGGCGCTTCTTTCGGGCATAGGGGATAAAAATTCAATAGGCTTTGGCTGTGTACTCCAGAACAACCGCTGTCAGATATAAAACAGGCAGCAGTGACGGTTTCCTCCGCTCTGCTGCCCTGCTTTTATTCTTTCTTTGATTCTAAGCCAAACAAAGCGCTAAGGGCTGAAAGACTTTTTCCCACAGCCTTGCCGCTGCTTGTGAACATTATATCAGCACTGCTGTTTTTATCCTTTTTGTTTTTGTCGGTTATATTGGCGGTATATACCGTATTTTCCCGGCTTTTTCGGAAGGGCGCTTCTTCAGTCAGATTTTCAAGATATGACTTATAGTCCTTTGCGCCAAGCACATAGTCTATGCTTGGAAGCGGTATATTTCTGCTTTGATATTCCCTTTTGTCTATGTCCATATACCTTATAACCTCTATATTCGGAAGTTCGGACTTCATTCTTAAAAATGCCGTTATGCTGCTGTTTTTTTCAAGACGCCTATTCTCCGCACTGCCGCCGAGAAATTTTTCAATACGAGACTTGTATTCTTGTATGTACGCATCTGCGCCTCTGTATTCTTTTTCGAGTACGTTAAGGCTTAAGGTGTCGGTTTCATACATTTTTGTATAGTCATACATTCTGAGCTTAATATCCGTAAACCTTATTTTGCCAAAGCCAAAGGGCTTGCCCATACCTATATTGTGGCGGCAATTATCTTCAAGCCTTATACACCAAAGCAGAAGCCCCAGCTCATCTTCATACAGATTTTTAAACTTAATTTTTCCCTCAAAGCTTGCCCCTGCTTCTATGGGCTTTAAGAAGGAGGCTATAGCGCTTCCTTTGTTTTTGGGCTTATCCTCCACAGTGCTGTTTGTGAGCCAGTACTGCTTTATTCCCCTTATTGAAAATTCATCGTCCAGATATGTACCTGCAGACATATTGCCGTTTTTGTCAGCAACAGGGTCAAGATAGTCCATATAGCTTGTAGGCATAGGTCCCATAAGCATGCGCTTCTGCAAATCTACCGTTTCATTGCATTTTGTGGCTGCGTCCTCAAAATATACTCTTGATTTATAGGCTTCTTTGTTGTCTATAAAACCAAATATGGCGGACTTGTAATCTATGCCGCTGTCTACGGACTGATGTATGCCGTCACCAACGGATTTTTCGTAAAACAGCCTCATCATAGGTGTAAAACCAAAATTTTCAATTTCGGTATCTCCCATATAGAAAACAGGCTTCAAAGCTCCGTCAATTCCGGGAAGACTGTAATATTCCACATTGTCTCCAAGCTGGTTTCTCTTTATGTCCACATCATTTTTAAATGCGGTAATAAGGGAGGGATTTATATATTCTATCTTGTTATCCCTGTCAGGTGCGGGAACAACATAAAAGCATTTTTTCTCATTATTTATTCTTCCTGTAAAAACGGCATAGCCCTTTTTAAAGCTCTTGTCGGCATCTGCTTTTTCAGGCTCGGCAATACCTATAACCTCCGATCCCTTTAACTTGTAGGAAACAGGAAGACAGCGAGGCGCATAATTTTCGTTTATATCTTTATTATATATTTTGATTTTTATATTGCCCTTTTTGTCTTTGTACTTCTCTGTTACAAAATTATCTGAGGTATACATAAGACAGCTTCTTCCTTCTTCCTCATTGTCAATATAGCTGAAATCCTCCATATGCCTATGGACATACCTCTCATTTACAATATAAAAATCAGAGCCTGAATTAGTATTGCCCACATCAACTGTCCTGTATATGCAGTAGTTTTTTCCCTCCTTGCAGATATAGCCTGCATGTATATTTTCATATTTTATATCATAGTTGTTGTTATTTATGCCCAGTTTTGCTTTATAGGTCTTTGAAATTTTTCCTCTGCTTGTGAAATTTCTGAACATAAACCTGTCGTTGGCTATATCTTCTTCGACAGCGCAAAAGCCAAGTATGGTCATATTGCTTCTTATAAGACCGCGGATTGTGCTGCCGGGCACGGCATACTGCCCCTTCATATTTTTGTAGAAATCAAGCTCCTCTCCATCCTTGCCGTTTGAAACAAAAATATCCGTTTCATTTTCAAATATATATTCTATTTCTCCCGACAGAAGCTTTTTGTTTATTTCGTTGTGAGCAGGCAGTTCGCTTTGATTTTTATATCGTGAATACACCTTTTTACAGAGGGGTACAAAATTATAAATAACACTTCTAAGGTTATCACAAAAGAAAGCCGCCCAATACGGACGGCTTTTACTATTCCCCGAAAGAGGGCGGCAGCTTCGGAAAGAGGATAAGCTCGAAATTATCAAACGGGCCATTCCTGCCGGAGCGGCGGAGCTTCGTGTAGGAGACCTTTTCCAGCACCTCT
>CANRIS010000067.1 GCA_947630725.1 uncultured Clostridia bacterium | reverse complement strand
AAAGGACGGCGGAAAGTCATGCGCTCCGTATAAAGACGCTCAAAGGCAAGGTGGAGCTGCTGGCGGACAGCGGCTGCCCGGACATCGAAAAGGCAAGCTGTAAGTTTCTTGCAGACGCTTTGAAAGCAAAAGCTGAGCTGCCGAAGGCCGAAAAGGATTCGGAACAGTCGGCAGAGGAATACGAGGATATGCGCAGAGAAGCCGCAGCGTCCCTTGTTGTTCTCCAAAAGGCGGTGGACGACAGTTTATACCATCCGGAGGAAATGGAAGCTCTGAGAAGCGATTTGAGGTTCTTGGAGGCGGTGGAAAAAGAGTATGCCGGACTTGAAGGGCAGAGAAAAGAGCTTGCGCTCATAAACGAACGGGTTGAGGAGCTGGAAAAAGCAGCGGCAGACACAGAGGAGACAGCCGAAAAAGGAAGGAAAGATATTGGCGACATTGAGGCGCAGCTCAACGCCGTGGCGCAGGCCAATGCAGCATACGGCAGACTGCAGGCAGAAATAGCCCTTGCAAGACAGTGGGAGGAGAAAGAGAAGCAGCTCCCAGTCGCGCGGGAAAAGAAAGAGGCGGCGGCGCAGCGTGTTCTTGAACTCGACACAGAGATAGAGGGCATAGAGGCAGAAATCACGGAGGCAAAGGCAGAACTGGCGGAGGAGCAGAGCAAGACTGTCGGCAGGGGGCATTTGGAGGCGCAGGTCAGAGCGGCAGAAAGAGAAATAGCGGCCTTGCAGGAACAGGCGCAGAAAGCTGTAATGGCTATCGGCGGACTGAACAGGCAGCTTGAACAGCTCAACGAGAGCGTGAAGCAGGCGGACGAGCTGCAGGCACAGGTAAACGGCCTCGGAGCAACGGCTGCAGGATATGAGGAGCTGAAAAAGGCGTTTTCACAGGATGGCATACCGCATAACATTATTCGCTCCATTATTCCGATTTTTGAGGCAACGGCGACCAACATTCTCGGCCAGATGTCCGGCGGAAAAATGAGCGTTGAGTTTGTTACCGAGAAGCTGCTTAAATCCAACAAAAAAGAGGTTACTGCGCTCGACATCATTATCAACGACAGCGATACGGGCCGCCTGCCTTATATGAGCAGGAGCGGAGGCGAAAGAGTGAAAGCGGCGTTATCTGTGATCCTTGCCCTATCGGAGATAAAGAGCAGTAAGGCAGGTGTACAGCTTGGTTTCTTATTCATTGATGAACCGCCCTTCCTTGACGCTCCGGGCATACAGGCTTATTGTGACGCTCTTGAAGCTATTCAGACAAGGTATTCCGATTTGAAAGTTATGGCTATAACGCACGACCCGGCTATGAAATCACGTTTTCCTCAAAGTGTGGATATTGTAAAAACGTCAGAGGGCAGCAAAGTTATTTATGTGTAAAAAAATGGTGGCGGCAAATATGCTTATCATGGAGTGACGGATATGGGGCTGATTACAACGGCTAAAATAATTGAATATGACTATGCGAGCAACTGTCTTGTAGTCAGGCCCTCTGTTCTGATCGACAGGGAGATTTTCGACAAGGAGGCCGCAGTCTGTGAGCTTAGGCTTGATGACGGCAGGAGTATTTCGGCGGAGCAGCGCAGAAAGATATTTGCGATTATAAACGAGATCTCTCTATGGAGCGGTCATGATCCCGAATATCTGCGGCAGCATCTGACGTGGGAATTTTGCGGCAGAGTCGGTGTTGATTATTTCAGTCTTTCAAGCGTGGATATGACAACGGCAAAGGAATTTATAAACTTTTTAATTGAGTTTTGCTTTATTCACTCTGTGCCAACCAAAGATACTTTGCTTAACAGGACAGAGGATATAGACAGGTATTTATACACTTGTCTGTATTACAGGAAGTGCCTTATCTGCAACGGTAAGGCAGAATTACATCACGTTGACCGAGTGGGGATGGGCTTTGACAGAGAGCAGATATGTCATATGGGCTTAAGGGCGGAGGCTCTCTGCAGGATTCATCATATGGAGGCTCATACCCTCGGTCAGAGTGAGTTTGATGATAAATATCATATATACGGCATACAGCTTGATAAAAAGCTGTGCGAAATATACAACCTCAAAAAGGAGGTATAGGTATGGCTCGAAGAGATCAACCCTATTTACCTTTGTATGTACAGGATTTTATGACAGATGAAAAACTGAATGAATGCAGCGCAGAGAGTACCGGCGTTTACATACGGCTTATGTGTCTGATGCACAAATCTCAGGACTACGGCGCAATTTTGCTTAAGCAAAAAGACAAGCAAAAGGGGCAGCAAAGTGTTAAGCAAAGCGAAAGCAGTATATCTGATTTTGCTTATAAATTGATTAAACATATGCCTTATGATGCAGAAACTATTGAAAGATCTCTGAGAGAACTTATTGACGAGGAAGTGATCTATATTGATGGAGATAAGCTTTGTCAAAAACGTATGATAAAAGACGGAAAAATCAGTGATTCAAGGTCATCTGCAGGAAGTAAGGGAGGGAAGACAGCGCAGACAAAAAAGTATTCTGCTGAAAGTTTTGCTAATGATTTTGCTAAAGCAAAAACAGAAGCAAACTCTGAAAATGAAATTGAAATTGAAAATGAAAATGAAAATGAAAATGAAATTAATAAAAATAATACTGTAAATCATAAAAAGGTCACAGAAGAACGGTTTGATATTTTTTGGAACGAGTATCCCCGCAAGGTCGGCAAGGGTCAGGCCAAGAAGATATGGTCTAAAATAGCGCCCGATAAAGCATTGTTTGAGAAAATTATGTCTGCTTTGAAAGTAGTCAAAAACTGCCAACAGTGGCAGACAGACAGGGGACAATTTATTCCGCATCCTGCCACATGGCTTAATCAGGAACGATGGGATGATGAATACGGAGCTGCCGATGCTAAGGCTCCTGACAATAAAGCGTCTCCAAAGTCCGGCACGAAAAATTCTTTCAGTAATTTCGGTGAAAGAAATTATACGCTTGAAGAGCTTGAAGCGTTTACTATGGGTATTATGAATACACAAACCAGAACATAAGCCGAAATGACATAAATTGGAGGTGGCAGATATGAAAACATACAAGGACGAGAACAGCGAGGTTTTTCTTGTAGAGGCGAGACGGTGCAAGAGATGCGGCGGATTGTTGTTCTCAGAATATGGTCTGAATCACGGCATGGGACATATATGCAGGCAGAAGGATATTGAAGAAAAAGAGGCCGAAAAAAGACAGATGAACATATTTGAGGCCATGAGAGAGCGAGGCGGCGAAGATGTACAGTCCTGAGCTTGTAAAAGAACGCATGAAGATGGTGGCGGCCGAAAACTGTGATGGCAGGCTGCCGCCCCTTGAAAGGGTAATAGGCATAAGCCCCGACCTCTTAAGATATGCAAACATTGAGGTGCTGTATAGATTTTGTGAAAAATACGGCTGCAGACCGGGATATATTCTGGGGCTTGAAGATGAAATGTACTGAAAGAAGATAAGCAAAACGAAAAAATGCGGTGGCATAGCTGGGCATAGTTCAGCTATGCAATGCCAAGGCGATGTGCTGCTTTGCATTGCGGGGGCGAAGTACAGTTGGGCTTTGCATGGCGAGGGCATAGCTTGGCAAAGATGAGCCAAGGCAAAGTAAATCTTATGTATTCGGACGCATAGCAAAGGTGAGGCGTTGGCGGTGCGTAGTACGACACGGCAAAGGCGCAGTAAGGAAAAGCAAGGTTTGGGAACAGCATCGGCCGATCCTAAGCTCCACGAAGAATTTATAGCAAGTCAGGCTCCCGATGCTCCGTCAAGGGAAGAAGAGATTGAGGCTCTGGGAGTAGACAGGGTTGTTGAGAAAGGCAAAACGGTTTTTTCGAGGGACGAGGAAGGCAACCCTATACTTTGGGACTATCAGCTCAAAGGTTTTATGAAAGACTCTTGCGGAGTGCTCAAAAAGGTCAAAGGAACGGAAAGCTCAGGCATTGCAAGTTATAAAAAAATCATAGACGGGCTTATTTTCCCTAAACCCCGAAAGATAG
>CANRIS010000066.1 GCA_947630725.1 uncultured Clostridia bacterium | reverse complement strand
CGCACCGGGGAACCTATGCTCTATACTATGGCACTCAATACATGGGAGACGTCAAAAGGTGCTGACCGTGGAGACCTTGCATATATCATATTTGACGAATTTATCACATCAAAAAGCTATTTCAAAGATGAGGTTTTTGCATGGGAAAATGTGATCAGCACACTGCAGCGGGGCAGGGACGTTAAAATTATCATGCTTGCAAACGCACTGAATACATTTTGCCCGTACCTTGACTACTATGGGATAGATTGGGAAAAATACAAACCCGGAGACGTTGCCGACTTTAAGTATAATACCGGACTGAAAGCCCGCTTTGTACATTTGCCGGTGAGAGATCCCGACAGCGCAAACCCGCAAAAGAAAAACAGGTTTTTCGGGTTACGAGACAATTCTATGTCAATCACTTCCGGTGAATGGGAGATCAGGACTTACAGACTGCTATCACAAACCAACTACGAAAAATCGCAGCGGCTTTACAGATGCGGGATCATATTCCACGGAAAGCGGTTTATATGTGAAGTCCTTATGTACGCCGGGGAGAGTACAGATATATTCGCCTATTTCTACCCCGCAAAAAATTTCCGTGACTGTCTTTTGATCTTTTCTGATGATGATAAAGCGGAGCCGGGCAGCATATATGAAACAAGTTTCGGCGACAGCATTTTGTCACGTGACCTGCTAAGGCTGTTTACACAAGGCAAGATGTACTACAATACCAATAAGACCGGCAACTATATACAAGCATGGATTGAAAATTTTGTTGCTAAAAGGAGAGTTATAAAGCCATGACGGACGCAGAAAGAGAATTGAAAAGGCTTGCCCGGCAGGTTAACGACCACTTACAGCGGCTTGAGAGAAATAGCCTAAATATAGCGTCTTCTATGTACAGACAGCTTGAAAATGCCCGGCGTATGGGTGCTGATTTCTTAACAAAGAATTCCCTGCCCCGGGTATCATCCAAACCGGGCGCAAATATCGCAAGGCAGATTGAAATGTACAGAAATATTGCAGACAATACACGGGTGGCAGATATCAGAAACGTTGTGAAGGAATATGCGTCTCAAAACGACTTGACATTTAATGAAGCACTCCGTGACATAGAACAGAATAGCTATTTTGAGTCACTTGTTTCCATGTTACAAGAGTTTATGACGTCCTCGCAAGTATCCTATGCATTGCAAGAGTGGGACATTACACCGGATAATGCTGATTTTATACGGGATCTGTTGAACCAACACCCGGAATGGTATGACGTGGATCCGGATGCATTTGAACGGCTTGCCGATATGAACGGATTGGATCCGGGCGACTTTGTACCGGGTTATAATGATCCCGGGGACTATATCGACTATGATATGTATGACGATTATGATGATGTTCCATACTAAACAGGGAAGTGCATACCTATGCAGAGTATTGACGTTTTCAATAATTCTGAAACCGTACAGAAAAATATATTGAAACCGTACCGCAAAGTCAGGGCAGACGCACGGAAGAAACGCCGATATGATAACGAAAATATATTTACGTTTGACATTGAAAGTACCTCATATGAGGACGAACAATGGCGTAAATGGTCGTGGATGTACTTATTTACGGTATGCATCAACGGTTATACTTTTTATGGTCGTACATGGGATCAGTTCGCTATGTTTGTACGTATTATCAATATAGAAGATGTTCCCTGCCGGGTGATATGGGTGCATAACCTATCTTTTGAATTTCAGTTTATGCGTGACCTGTTGCCGTTTGATTTTGTATTTGCACGCACTCCCCGAAAGCCCATGTTTGCAAGAGTGGGTAATGTGGAATTTCGTTGTACATATTTCCTCACGCATTTATCATTGCAAAACGTTGCAAAACAGTTTCGGACAGAGCATAAAAAGCTTATCGGTGATCTGGATTATAGTCTCATAAGGCATGAAAAAACGCCCATAACACCGCAAGAAATGAAGTATGCTGAAAATGATGTTGTTATTCTTTATGAATTCATACGGGATGAAATTAAACGCCGGGGCAGTATTGCAAACATTCCACATACACAAACCGGGTATATACGCAGCGAATTTCTGGAACACCTGAAGACCGCAGAGGATCCCTATTGTATGCGGAAAATCGTTAAACAAATAGCTCCAATAGACCTGAAACTATTCCGGAAATTAGAGCATGCATTTTGGGGCGGAATCACGCACGCAAATTATAAAGCAGTATTGCAAGGCGACTTATTGAATGTTGACAGTTACGACAAAACAAGCAGCTATCCCGGGGCTATGGTATCATGTAAATACCCTATGACGAATTTTATACGAATCAATACAAATTTTGAGAAGTATCTGCGTGATCCAGAATATGCTTGTATCGTGGATATTGTTTTCTATGACCTTAAAGCAAAGACGGCAAACGGGATAATATCAAAATCAAAATGCACAAAGATAGTGGGCGGCGTGGACAGTAACGGCAGAATGATAGCGGCTAAAGAGATGTATATCACCTGCACCGATGTTGATTTTGATAATATAGAACGCATGTATACATACGACCATATTGAAATATCGGAGATCTATGTTTCCCATTATGACTATTTACCAAAGGAATATATATTGTTTATATTACATCTGTACGAAAAGAAAACAAGCTTGAAAGGCGTTACCGACAGAGAAGACGAATATATGTATAATAAACAACTGATCAACGCCGGCTATGGCAACATGGTTATGAATCCATACACGGACAAAGTAGATTATAGTAATAGTGAATGGAGTACCACGCCGCCGGTGCCGGCTGATCTGTATGAGTACTATTATAAACAGCATAAGACGGTACTTGTGTACCAGTGGGGCGTATGGGTGACGGCGCACGCCCGGGCGGATCTTGTGAAGGCTATGGAGCTTTTAGGTGATAACTGCGCATATACAGACACGGACAGTGTAAAAGACATCTCACAAAACAGGACTGTTATTGACGTATTGAACAGGGATATACACACACGGAATAAAACAGCGTCTGAAACGCTCGGGATCCCGTGGAAGTTATTTGCGCCGGCGGATATTAAAGGGCGTACACATGAAATAGGGCTATGGGAGTATGAATATACTGCCGTACGTTTCAAAACTCTCGGGTGTAAAAGATATGTATGCAAGATAGCCCTTGAAAAGCCCGTACACGGCAAATACAGAGCCGGCAATTTACTGCCGTATAGCAAGCAGGCAACTTGCTATGAAAGTCATGTGACTGTTGCGGGGGTGCCAAAATCGACTATAGAGAAGTATGTGCATGATCACGGGTTTGATAGTTTCCGTCATAACTTTATTTTACATGAGGACGAATCGAATAAAAACACACTCACGTATATTGACAGTAAACCCGTTGAGCTGACTGTTACGGACTATACCGGGATCACACATACATTTATCGCCGGCAATGGTGTACATGTTGCGCCAACTACTTATCTGATGGGGCTTCCGGCACCTTATGCACGATTTTTACAGGGGCATGCAGTCAGTGAGTTAAAAATCTTGAAACGCCGAAAGGAGTATACTTGACATGGAATTTCATGACATTGAAAATCTGATCCGAACAGAGCAGATCACTGTAAAAGATATCCGGAGCATTTTGCCTATGCAACCGCATGATAGAATATACTTGACGATAAGAGGGGCAGAGGTATATTTCACGATTGCAAGGCATTTCTACCTATTGCAAGATTATTATGCAAGGCAAGTCAAGCGAATTACACGGGTTGAGTGTATCCCATGTGATAGGGTAGATTTTTATCTGGAAATATCGGAATATACTTTACTTAACATCAAGTAAAGACCAAAAGACCGCCGGGCGTTCCGCATCGCCTGACGGTCTTTTTGGCAGTATGAATATAGAAATAGAAGTAGATACCGGGCGGATGGTTATATTTACCCGGTGTTTTTATTATACACTATTCAGTTATATTTGTCAAGTGTTTCACGTGAAACATTTCTGTATGGTACCGTAGGATATTGTGGCAGTCGGAGCCAAACGGAAATTGC
>CANRIS010000065.1 GCA_947630725.1 uncultured Clostridia bacterium | reverse complement strand
GAGGAATATTTGACGGATGAAACAAAGGCAAATTTGCAGGGTAAGCAATGGGTATTACGTTTTGCAGAAACGGAGCGTACTCAAAAAGAACTTAATTTAGCTGTTTATCATTCATACCAACTTGATTGGACTGTTGTAGACCGTGTAACGATATTAAGGCTTGAATTTGAAACGGACGGAGTTATTTATAACCTCGGCGCCGTAAGCGATATTGTAAGCGGGGATAATTTACCCGGTAATCATGACGTTGCAGAACCTAAAACATTTTGGACGTGGCTTGCAGGGCTTTTAGGCGTTTCCCAAAGAACCGCAAAAATTATAACTATTATAGTGCTGTGTTTATTGGCTCTTATAATATTCTTCCCGATACTAAGCCCGTTTCTCGGTATTATTGCGCAAGGTATTGCCTGGCTTATTAAAGGCATAGCAAAACTTATATCTTTGCTTATACGGGGCGCAATTTGGATTATAACGTTGCCATTTAGATTTATTGCAAAACTATTCAACGGGAAATCCGGCACAGATAACACTCCGCCAAAGCCAACAAAAGGCAGACCTGACACCGCAGGAAAACCCAACAAAAAACAAACAGCAAAAAAGAGAGGTCAACATGCAGAAAACTAAAACCGTTAAAACCAAAAGCCGCGGCAAAAGCAACACCGGGCATAAATCAAAAATAAGCAAGGGCATGATAATAGAAATTATTTTGCTCGCGCTGTCCCTTTTAAATACCGCTTTTACTCCTCTTCCCTGGCGGCTTATTTACCCCTTTATAATCGGCATTTACACTATTTTTATTAAATACCGTAGCGACAGACGGCTCATGCGCGTTGCGCTTGTGGAAAGCACCTTCATGGCGCTTGAAATCGCCGCAAACCTTTTGCCGCTGTATTGGCGTTTGGGCGCGTTCTTCCTTTTAGGCGTGCGCTCCATTGTAATACGCTACAAGCACAAACACAGCGACGGCAATAACTGTTATTGCGATAAACCGGACAAGCCCGCCAAACGTAAATCAAAATGATTACAATCATTACAGGCAAGCCGGGTTCAGGCAAAACGGCACTGCTTACGGCGCTGTGTTGCAAGGAATATAAAGAGAACGGCCGGAAAATATTTAATGATTCGCAAGAGTTTATTACGCAACTCAACAAAAGCCGCAAAAATAAGCTGACGTTGCCCGGACATGCGCCTATCTATACTGATTACGACATTCATATCCCTATCGGCTACAACAAAATTTTTGAGCCGTATTACGGCAACGGCTTTTTTATCGGCATGAAAAATAATTCGGTGCCTACACTTGCTTTGCCGCCCTTTTCAAAGGTGTTTTTGCAAGAAGTCGGCAAATATTTCGACAGCCGCAAAAAAACCTTGCCCGAATGGGTTAGCCGGTATTTTGAAAAACACAGACATTGGCATGTGGACTTTTATCTCGACTTACAGCGCGGAATGCTTGTTGATAAAAATATCCGGGACATTTCGGGCAGAATCATTGTAATACAATCTCTCACCCACAAATACGACAAACAAAATAATATTGTTCAGTCAACGTGGGAATGCTATGAATTTTCAAGCGCCACAGACTACGAAAAATTTTTAGAGGACGGCTCCAAAACTTACAGTGAAACAACTTACTTTCATAAGGGAAATATTTTTAGACTGTACGACAGCTTTAACTGTTCCAAAGAGTTTACCCCGGATGATATGCTCGGCTTAGACTTCAATTATTTGCCCCACCGTTCACCGGACGAAATTTCCGCACTCGCCCCGCAAGTAGCTAAATTTTATTGCACCGAGGCCCCAAAAGGGTATTGGTCGCAGGAACAGACCAAGGAAGATAAAAATGACAATGGAAATCAAACAAAAACTCGAAGAACTCAAAGCCCTTAACATGGAATATAACCTGGCATACGGCGACATTTACGACGCCTATTGCCAAAATATAATTTCCGAGGATATTTACCAAAACAGACTGAATATCCTTGAAAAAAACTACAACAGCGACGTTAAGCTCCTCGACCTGAAATATAAACACTTATACAAACAACAGGAATATGAACGCGAAATCCGCAACGCATATCTATCGCCAAAACGGTTTTTTATATTCTTTAAAAACAAAATCACAAAACTAATTGAAAACGACGTAGGCATTGAAGCCGCAACGGAATTTGCCGAACGCGAAATCCGCTACTCAAAAAATTATGAAACTTATCAAACCACTTACCAAACAGAAGAACCGGAAATTGACGAACACGAAGCAACCCCCGCAAACGAACCTGAAAAACGCGCCGGAAAGCATAAAACCGGGCCTTAATCTTGCCGAACTATATCCCCGGCTGTTAGACGGCGACAAACATTTATCGCTTGTAAAATATATATTCAGGACGCTCGGAACAGCGCCCGGCAGAATTAATTTCCGCAAAGCCGCCGAAGAACTCAACGTAGACAAAAACACCGTTTCAAGATACGTCGGCGAGCTTATTAAGCGCAACATCCTGCTCCTGGATGAAAACAACAATATTCGTATAAATGAAAATTTGGTAAGATAAAACATGCGCACAGCTCAACAAGTCAATTTCAAATTAAAACGGCAGAATAATCCCAACGCGTTACCTTATAAGACAACGCGTAATTATTCTGCTTTTAAATCTTGCACGCCCTCCACGGCGCGTATAGGTTCATATATCGCAGACCACTCCGGAGAAATCAGACCGTGCAAGGACAGTAAACGACTCATTGCAGACAAGCTAAACATGTCCAAGGCAACCGTTTTCCGCGGCTTGAAAAAGCTCGATGAATCGCAACTCATTGAGCGACATGAGCGCGCACTGTTTTCACGCATAAACAAGGATAAATACATAAAATATCCCGACTTCCTCCCGGATCATGTATTTTCCTTTGAACTCGAAGAACGCGGCAAAACCGTCCGTCACAAACGGCGACTTTTAAAGTCCGAACTTGATATTTACGGCATAATGTACACCTGGACTGAATCACGTTGGAATACAACGCCGTTTTATCTAACGTCGCTTTCAATGTTAAGCAAAATATCCGGGTATTCCGTTAGAACCATTCAACGGGCGCTGAAAGTACTTATTAAATGCGGCTTGATACGCCGCACAAAGGACAACATTGGCACGTCCTCGGCCCATATGAGCGCCTACAAAATTAATAAGCATATCCTTAAACGTATATCCAAACAGAACGGCGACACGGCCGCAAACAATCCGCCAACGCGCGCAGAAGTAGAACGGTACTACTCGGAACTGAGAAACGCCGCCGAAAACGAGGCCGAGGCAAACAAGAAAGAATGCAGTAAAGACCCCGAATACAAGCAACTGAATACGCATGTTAAACAGCTGGAATACAAAAAAGCTATGGCAGAAGCCCTGGCAGAACGTCCCGGCGCCACTGATAAAGAGAAACAAGCCGTATTGGAACTTGAAAACGAATACCGCAAAACCGTTGAGCGCAGGCACATAAGGCTTGAAAGTCTCGGATTCTTCGAAGAAGATCTAATACCACGATACCGATGCAATGCTTGCTCCGATACGGGCTTTGACAAAAACGGTAAACGTTGTAAATGTTACTACATACATTGGAACCTGATTCAACCTTAACAAAATAACTTTTAAGCGGAGCGTATCTCTCCGCTTTTAGTCGTTATGTAAATAACCATACCGCCCCTCGGCGCTGTTAATTTCGGCGCCGAGGGGATTATTTTCCGGCTACTATGGACAAAATGATACTGTTTGCCTGTCTCAAAATGTCCGAGCTTTTATTTCATTTTGGCTAAGTTTCTTATAATAATATATAAGAAATAAATTATATAAATATCGCCGCGGGGCGTTTTAACTGAACCACGCCCCTCAACCCGGCGATATTTAAGCGGTTTAATGCGTTTAAAATCTATGCGGTGGTAGTTTTTTTAAACAGTTGACCGGTTACTCCCCGCGGTGAATTTTTGGGACAACCGCAGTGAACCGTCGCACACTTTTTAAAGGTGCGATGCTTCACAATCTTTATGCGGAAGGGATACCCTTACCCCATATTTTTTATGCGGTATTATATTTATGCCGATACGCAAAAGACAGGCAAGCACAAATCACTTTGTACTTGCCTGTCTTTTGCTAACTTTCTTTGCAATTGATTGGCATAAACAAATAAGGTTGGTTACCTTTTATGCCGCGCCCGCTCCTATTTTTCACCGCTCCGGTGTATTTTTTCACCGCCCGGTAAAACAAAAAAGCCCGCATGTCAATGGGGACTTGCGGGGATTTTATACAAAATATTTGCGCTGAAACCATTAAAATTATATAATTAGTATTGTTTTGACGATTTTTCCACCCTCTGACTCCGTCATTCGGGTGTTCGAATCACTTCGCCCCAGCCATTTTTGGGCGGTTTTTAGCGATTTTCAGCTAAAAACCGCCCGTTTTTT
>CANRIS010000064.1 GCA_947630725.1 uncultured Clostridia bacterium | reverse complement strand
GGAGCGCTTGCAAGCGCTGACCGGTAACATCCCCTTATAGGGGTAGTGCAAGCCACCGGCTAAGCCGGTGGTCTTGATTTTGTCCTGTTTTATAGGGAAGTGGGGGGTTCTGTTATTCGGTTTATTTTCCGAGTTGTTTGAAAAATTGGTCTAAAGGAAATCTTTCATAAAAGAGTTTTTAATCCGTTTTGTCACTACAGAGTTTATGTATAATTGCAGTAAGGTTCTAAAAAATTTTGCTTTTTGGGCGTTGTTTATGAGAAAACTCTCGCCTTTTTTCCGCATGATATATGGAAGAAAAGGTTGAGGGTTTTTTAATATTAAGTAAATATAATGGGCTTTAAACAATAAAGGAATAGCTCTTGTACAGATCATTGAATTTTATATGTATGTTTCAACAAAGAAAATAATTATCTTGACTGTAGGAAAATCAATATGAAACTTTTTAATAACCTTAACAATTGAAGACGGATGACTGAGACATTCTGAAAATGTTCCTGATATAAGTGCTGAAAATAACTTTTTAAAATTCAAAAGTCTTTATGTAAGCTCATACTTGTCCGTATAAATCTGAAGAAAATTTCGATTTGGAAAAGTTTTTTATACTTTAAGTCGGATAAATATTATAAAATGATAAAGAGTAAAGGCAATACAGAAACAAATACCTGTATTGCCTTTATAAAATTTAAAGAAATATTTTTTTTGAAAATTAATATTTTTATAAATCTTAAAACTAATAATTTTAGGACTGTCAAAATCGCTAAAAAAATAAGAAATTTTTATTTATATGCTATTTTCTGCTAAATTAATTATAAAATATTCTCTTGAAGTTGTCAAGTTATTTATGTCAATCAGCAACGTTTTACATAAGGTTAAAACCTATTTGCCGTCAAAAATTTAGTATAAGGAGGAAAAATTTCATGGCACGAAGAGGAGAAAACATATACAAAAGAAAGGATGGCCGATATGAAGGAAGATACATAAAAAGCTATAGCATTGAGGGAAAAGCTATATATGGGTATGTGTATGATAAAAGCTATACAAGGGTAAAAGAAAAACTTGTTTTTCTAAAAACAGATAAGAAAAAATGCAGTAAGGGTTCATCTATGAAATTGTCTGAGTGGATGGATATATGGTTTAATTCAAAATCAGAAATTAAGAAAACAACTAAAATTATTTATAGGGGACATATTGAAAATCATATAAATCCAATGCTTGGAGAAAAGAAGCTAAGAAAAATTACAACCGATATCCTGCAAAATTTTGTATCTTCCTTGTCGCTTGCTCCGTCTACAGTCAAAGTTGTTTTCAGCATATTGAAGGCTGCTCTTATTAAAGCTGAAGAAAGAGGATATATAGAGAACGTATGGTCTAAGGTCAAACTGCCGAAAAATAAAAAATCGGAAGTTATCGTATTGACAATTTCCGAACAGAAAAGGCTTGAGGAGGTTTTATCAAAAAGCAGCGATATAGGAGTATTGATTTGTTTATATATGGGGCTTAGAATAGGTGAGCTTTGCGCACTTAAATGGGAAAATGTTGATCTGGAAAGGTCTGTTATAAAAGTTAAGCTGACTCAGGTAAGAATAAAGGGCAGAATTGAATTTATATCTCCCAAAAGTAATTCTTCTTACAGGACTGTCCCAATTCCTGATTTTTTAAATACAAAGCTTAAAAAGCTTGACCGCAAGTGTGAATTTGTTTTGTCTGAGCATGGAAACTTTATTGATGTAAGAACTTATCGAAGAAGATTTAAAAGTCTGTTAAAAAAGGCAGAGCTTCCGGATATAAAATTTCATGCCTTGAGACATACTTTTGCTACAAGAGCCCTTGAAGTAGGTGTGGATTATAAGACATTAAGTGAAATTCTGGGTCATTCCTCTGTTGCATTTACAATGGATTTATATGTTCATTCACTGGAAGCGCACAAAAAAAGTCAAATAAACAAGCTTACGGATATTTATAATTCATAGTCATAATTAATGGTCATACACATACAGAATCCCTGATATTTTCGATATTTCTATTAAAAAACTTCCTAAAATTATTAGTTTTGGGACATTCTGCTGAATTAATATATAATGGGCTATTGCGGAAGGGATTTTTATTAATCTAACGTAAAATAGAGTTAGTATGTCTGAGATTCTGCAAACTTTTATGTTTTATAAAAATGAAGCTTAATTAAATAAACAAATGAGAGGAGGAGGAATTTACTTTGTTGTTGATTTTGGTTGATGCAAAGTAAAAAAATTTTTATGAAGAAATCAAAGAAAAAAAGGAAGTCGTTGTTCAAAGCTTTGTTTTTGCTTGCCGGAGGAGCAACTTCTGTATACTTATTTGCCATACTTCCGAGTAAACTGGCGGGCAAGGTTTTATATAATATAATTAACGATATACCGGACGAATCAAATAATGGAAGTATATTTAGAGGTGTTGATTATATTGATGAAGATGTGATTAAAGCTACCGATAATGAGGGATAAAAAAGGAGGCAAATAATGATAAATAAGGATTCCATAAATATTGTTAATGGCGATGATCTTGCAAAGGAGGTTTATAAACAAATAAATGATATTGCTAAAAAATTGATACATCCCAATATCATGCTTGTTGGTAAAACCGGCGTGGGAAAAAGCACTCTTATAAACAGTGTATTTAGAGCAGAACTGGCAGAAACCGGATCCGGTCATCCAGTGACTCAGCATCTTAATAAGCTGACACATCCGGATGTTCCTGTTACTTTATATGATACTAAAGGACTTGAACTTAAGGATTCTGTTCAGGAACAGATAAAAACAGAAATAATAGATGTCATTCAACAATCAAGAAGAGGTAATAATCCGGATGAGTATATTCATTGTGTCTGGTATTGTATAAATGCTCATGGTGACAGATTGGAAGAATCTGAAGAAGAGCTTATTAAGGAGCTTACAAATTCTATTGAAATACCGGTTATTATTGTTGTCACACAATGTCCGCCTAACAAAAGGACAGAAAATTTTATTAAAAATTTGAAATCTTATGATTTAGGCGTTTATGATATAATTCCGGTTATGGCAAAAGAATATGAAGTAGTGGAAGGTGTGATTGTACCCTCTTATAATCTGCCTCAATTAGTAAAGCGGACATATATTTTATTGCCTGAAGCGGTACAAAAAGGGTTTATTAATGCTCAAAAAGTAGATATAGATATGAAGATAAATGCAGCTAAAAAGTACGCTAAGATGTATATAACTGCAGCATTTGGAACAGGTTTTATCGCTCTTCCTTTTTCAGATGCACCTGCTTTAATAACAAATGAGATAGTTATGCTTGCCCATATTACATCTATATTTGGCTTGCCTCATAATAAGGCTATCTTAAGCGCATTTGTATCTTCCTTGTTAGGCAGCGGGTCAGCTACAATGGCAGGAAAGTTTATTGTTTCAAACTTACTAAAGTTTATTCCTGTAGTAGGAACGGCAGTTGGAGGCACAATCAGCGGCGCAACTGCTTCAGTATTGACAGCGGCATTAGCAAGAACATACATAGCTTATTGTACCAATGTTGTTAATAACATAAATAAAAATAAAACTATTGGTCAGAACGAAGTCTTTGATGAACTTAAAAAGACTTTTGAAAAAGAACTTAAATCGGGAAGCAGAGAGGTTTAACAGGTATAGAAGAGTAAATTAAAATAAATGTGAAAGGTTGTGATAGAATTGGGATTATTCAGTAGACTGACTAATAAAAATAATGAAATTGTTGTAACAACAAAGGAAGAATTAAAAGCGGCTCTTAAGGCAAAAAAGAACATAATAATTGCTAAAGGTGAGGCTGCTAAAAATCTTCAGTGGAGAGCAAAGCTTTCGCCGGCAAAGGCCATAGCGTTAGGAACTGCCATAGGTGTTGTAGCAGCAGGGACGGTAGCAGCTACACCGGCTTCATTGGCAATAACAGTACCGGCGTTGGAAGTTGGTCTTTCCGCCGATACTATTTCTGCTATTTCGGGTGGAATTTTGGCTTTAGGACTTGGAGCGACTTTTGTAATAGCCATACTCAAAGATTATAATGTTGACTTTACAGGTTTGGGTACAGATATACGGTTAAATAAAAAATAACGTTTGCCTGTAGGGTATACTTTACAATGAAGAGTAACAATTATGATTATTACATATTAAACATATAAAAATCGCATCCGATGTAATATGAAATAAATGTTTTTAATTCTAAAAAATTAATTATTTAACCGACAAGTAATTTTTTCCTCCCCCCCCCGCCTCTTTAGCCGGTGGCAGACTGTCAAACAACCCCTGTTCCAAGTTCCGGAACAGGGGTTGTTTTTGATAAAACTGCACTTAAAACCGAAAGAATCGTATTTATGATAGAAATATATGAGGTGGAATTGTTGCCTTTCCATAAATGAATTGCAAATTTTTTGAGATTCATATATGCAAATTTAAGCTTAACCCATTTTGATACCTGAGTTAAACCTGTTAATGTTGTATACCTCATTGCATGCTTTTCT
>CANRIS010000063.1 GCA_947630725.1 uncultured Clostridia bacterium | reverse complement strand
GAAATACCACGTTCAGAGCTTGACGCGCGGGGAATTGAAAAATTGAATGCGGTTGGCTTTGATATTAGAACAGCAGAACCAGCAATCTTTCAAGCTAAAGTTGCTGCCGATGAAGAGGAGTATTTAAGCAGGAATAAGAAAATTTATATTTGCCATTTTTTTGTCGGTTGGGAGGATGTCAAAAACAAGGATATCCACGGACTTAAGGCTCCGGATGGTATTGCCTATAAGTCCTATAACCACATTGGCAATGTAGAGTCTGAATATCGGGGTGTTTGGGATATTAAACCACGAGGCATCAGTGATGGACAGACTGACTTTATCAAAGAAGAAGTAACCGGATTTATACCGTGCGAAGTGATGGTTATGGTAGGGTTATCTGCAGTCGTTCAAGGCATGCTTAAGACGCATGTCCATACGACGAATCCAATCGTTCATTTGGTAAATGACTCCTCATCCGGTAAAACAACAGCGGCAATGCTTGCGGTTTCTGTTGCCGGAGTTCCGGACATACATTCTACAAGCTTGTTCATGTCTTGTAATGCCACATACAATGCACTTATAACGCGTATGGTCGGCAATACAGGCATGCCTGTGGCAATGGATGAGTTATCAAAGTATAAAGGTGATTTTAGTTCAGCTGTGTATGCCCTATCAGACGGTAGGGATAAGGACAGACTGAATAGAAATGCCGAGTTAAAGAAAACTGATAAAAATCATACATTTGCCACAACCATTATAAGCACGGGAGAATGTTCTTTACTTGACAGATGTAATAACAATACAGGCTTGAAAGCTCGTGTAATTGAGCTTAACGCGTCTTTTACCAAAGACGCCGCACACGCTAATCGCATTAAAGACGGTTGTTACAGAAACTGCGGCTATCTTGCTCCGAAATTGGCTATGTATGCAACCAAGAAGGGCATTGATTATGTTGTAGGATTACATAGGAAATGGAGCGAACAAGTTTCGGCACGGATTCCGGATAATCCTATTAGGGATAGAATTGGTGCGCAAATTGCTATTATAATGACTGCCGGGGAGCTTGCTAATGCAGCGCTTAAACTGGATTTTGATTTGAAGAAGGCTCTTGACTTTATACTGGAAGCTTCGGGAGATGAACTCAAATCAACTGACATGGCTACAGAGGCTTATTATAAGTTTACTGATTATGCCAAATCGAACCCCAATCACTTTACCCGGTTTTTTCATAGAAACGGCGAAGTAACTCCATGTTGTGTAACAGGCTGCGAAATATGGGGACGAATTGATTCCGGATTGAATAAACCAGATGATAGAGGTACCGTAGTGGGGGAAATCAGTTTTACGGAACAAGGTTTTGCTCATATCAGCAAGGTTCTTGGCTATGAGGACTACAAGCTACTTATAAAGCAACTAAAGAATGGCGGGTTTCTAAATTGTGAGAAATCAAAGACATATCGCAAGAGAAAATTGTCTCTGCGCGATAACAGCATGACAAAATTGTTTGTGTTGAAAGAGTTTGATGATTCGGAAATCGAAGCGTCAGACTCCTTTACAGAAATTGATGACGACTATGATAATCCGTTTGAGGATTAAATTATGATTTTGAGTATGCATATCCTTCAGGATATTTTGATTGATTGATGATTTTATGTTTTTCCAAATAGGGAATTTTTACATGATAATTTATGGTATTAATTTTGAGTACAAATAGCTGGTTAGCTATCCCAGATAGATGATTCACAGGGCAAACCGGAGCAGATGTGATTATCACATCTGCTCCATTATGCCCCATTATTTTTATAAAAATGTATAAAAAGGCGGTATATTATGACTGATAATTATATGAATACGCGGCAAATATCGGATTATATCGGAATGTGCTATGTAAAAACACTTGATTTTATAAAGTATTCCGGTATTAAATACATTAAAATCGGACGCACATATTTTATTAAAAAAGAAACGCTTGACAAATTCCTGAATGATAATATAGATATAAATTCGGAAATTATCATTGACGGGAAATATCTGCTTTAACAGAATTTACATCTATATATTATATTTTTGATATGCCGTAGTGCGTATTATGACATACGGTATAATCAGCTACAAGAGGAGGTTTTTTTTATGAACATATCTTACCACATACGACAGAGAGGCAAAAGCTCCTATCAGATTGTTGTGGAATTGCCTGTCGACCACACAAATGGAAAAAGGAAACGAATTTATAAAACAGTACATGGCTCAAAAAAGCTTGCCGAAAAAACCGCGAGAACGATTGTTCAGCAACTTGAAACACAAACATATGTTGCGCCCAATAAGATATCAGTGAAGGATTGCATGAATTTTTGGTATGAAATGATTTCCATGGATAAATCCCCCACCACGCTTAATGGGTACGAATATCAAGTGGATAAATATATCATACCGATGATTGGCGACATTCTCGTACAAAATCTTACATCTGCACATGTGCAGACATGGGTCAATCAGCTCTGTAAGCGTTCACCTGTCAGCGATAAGCCGCTATCTGCTAAGACAGTAAGAAATATTTTTCTGAATTTATCTGCGGCTATGAATAAGGCGGTTGCGATGGGATTTATTATGAAAAATCCTTGCGATAACGTAACACTTCCGAAAGCTCAAAAGCATGAAACACAGATATATGACGAAGCCGGGATTAAAAAGCTTATTCAAGCGGCACAAGGTACAGATATGGAGGTTCCAATTATGCTTGAACTATCATTAGGCTTGCGCAGGGGCGAATTGATTGCTTTGCGCTGGGAAAATGTAGACTTGAATAATGGGATTATATATATCTGTGAAAACCGAGTTGAGGGTAAGAACGGAGAAGTTATAACAAAGGCTCCAAAATCAGCCGCAGGCATACGACATATACCTATGACGGGTTCGATTGTAAAAATACTTCGCAGGCATTATATACGTTTTCTGGAAATAAAGCTGAAATATAACGTGGGAAATAATATGGACGATTATGTTATATGTCAGCCGAATGGTCAGCCGTATAAGCCGTTTTCACTCAGCAAGAAATTTAGAAAGCTGTTGGAGAAAAATGGACTGCAGCACATGCGATTTCACGATTTAAGACATCTGAACGCGTCAATTATGCTGAGTCAGGGTATTAGTCCGAAGGTGGCACAGCAACGGCTTGGACATAGTGATTTTTCAACGACAATGAATATCTATTCACATGTCATGAAATCAGTTGAAAATGAAGCCGCAAAAAAGCTTGACAATGTGCTGTTCGGATAGCAGTGTATAATGAGGCGGCTATAAAAATCCGCCTCATATTTTTTTGGAACATAGATAATGTTATGAAAGAGAGGGCATACAATATGGACAGTACAATAATAACAAATGGGATAAAAACGATAATAAAATTATTTGGGAAAAATATAAAAAACGGTATAGCTTTTCAAGGAAGATGTATGACTGCTGAAAAGAATTATGTATCAGTTGAGATTGATATAAAAATGAATGTCAGAACTCCATTCATACTACCTATGGATATAGCGCACATTATAAGCGATATTTCTAATGAAGATATTTCAGTTAAGGCTGATGATAAAACCGTAACAGTATTTACAGATACTCAAAATTATCAGTTTGAACGGATAATCCCAGCAGATACAAAACCTCATACCAATATTAAGTCGATAACAACGGTAAAATTTAATGAATTTAAGCATAATTTGTCGGCTGTCTTGCCTGTTGCCGGTTTTTCCCATAAATATAACTCCGGCGGTGTAATACTTACGGGTGACGGTCAAAGTTTGACTATTGCGGCTACAAACGGATATTGCTTTGCCAACCATAAAATGAATAGCACTGATAGTTTCCGGCTAAATACCAATGAGTATATAAAAAAACTTACTAAATTAAGCAATGACGGGGATATAAAAATATATACGGCAGATGGCAGTGTAATATTTGCGGTTGATAATTGCAGGATTTTTGCACGTTTGATAGAAGCAAAACTGGTTGATATTTCAAAATATCTTAATCCCGATAAAGTTTTGATTGTAGACCGTAAGGTGATGCTAAAGGCTGCTTCAAACCTTGTTCAGTCCAAACCTTTGGCTGTTACAGTGGTATCTAAGGATGATTATCTGCTTATGAGTATGAAAACAGACAAAAAGATATATAAGAAAATACCGGTTAAGAGTATCACAGGAACATTTAAATTTGCACTGAATCCATTGTATTTAAAATACGCTTTTAAAGCCATGGATAACGATGATATTCAGATAGGCTATAATGAGGGAGGTAATTTTATCAAAGTATCGGATGATGACAAATTTTGGATAATAATGGCTGTGGATAGACGGAAAGTGGCGTGATATGCGTCACTTTTTCTGATGAAATTTTGAATTTGCAGTTTGTTTGTATGTAAGACCAAGTGATTGAATTTTTTGCGGGCGTCGGCAAATCGTCGGCAAACTGCCCATCGGTGAACGGGAGTTGCTTATTTTACATGGCTTTCTCTACTGCGATTTAAGCTTCTCCAAAACCGCGTGCCCAAGGTTCGAGTCCTTGTACCCCTGCCAAAGCCGCCGCAGACGCGGCGGTTTTACTTAT
>CANRIS010000062.1 GCA_947630725.1 uncultured Clostridia bacterium | reverse complement strand
GCAAAGCGTGTTATAAAAAAGAAATCGGACGAGCCGATATTCTTACAAGATACAGCCTCCGAAACCGCCGCTACGATAATAATTCCCGTCGGCGGATCCGCGGAAGGACAGGAACAGTCCGACGAATAAATTTTTTAACGCAACGACAAAGCCCGCAGGCACAAAAGTGCCTGCGGGCTTTGTCGATTAAGGCATACTTCGGTCGTTAAACGTTCAGTCCCTCCGCACCCAAGTCGCAAACCTTGGTTAGACCACTAAACCCAATGAAAATTTAAGGCTGTCCGTCGGCAAAACAAACGCCGCTCATTTCTGAGCGGCGTTTGTTTTTGTTAAAGCTATTTCAATGATATAAGTTCCTCTAAAATCAAATCTACAAGCGGATAATATCGCGCGTCGACCATTGAAAACTTGTTTGCGATATTCCCTGCCAAATTCTCATTTTCGTCGCTTTTCAGCCCCAAAAGATAATCGGCTGAGGTGGAGAGGGCTATGCACAAATTTTTCAGCGTCAGCAGCGAAACGCCCACTTTCCCGCTTTCCACGTCGGCTAAAAACCGAGGGCTCACGTCTATCTTTTCAGCCAGTTTTTCGCGGGTCATATTCATATTTTTCCGTAATAAATTTATTCGCTCCCCGAGGGTTCTATTTATATCTTTCACACCATTCACCTTACAGAAGTATGAGCTATTTAATATAGTTTATATGAGTTATTACTTCATATCAATGATGTGATAATACACTTGACAAATGAAGTAACACTTCCTATAATAGTTGTATACAAAAATGTAGAGGTGTATTATGAAACGCAAATTTTTGGTAGTTTTGCTTGCAATAGCCTGCGTTGTCTGCTGCGCCGTTGCGATATTTATGCTCGGCGGTTGCAATAATTCAGGCGGCACAATATCTCCGAATCCCAACGGCAGTATTTCAGGCGGTGACGAAAGTTGCGAGCATCAATGGGGCTCGTGGTCAACCGTTTCCGAAGCGACTTGCACAGAAAAGGGCAAACAGGAGCGTTTTTGCTCGGTCTGCGGTGGTAAAGAAACAAAAGAAATACCCGCACTCGGGCATAGCTTTAACACTAACAATACTTGCACTCGTTGCGGCTATGAACTTACGCCCACCGTCGGTCTTGAATATGAACTGATTACAGACAAAAACAATAGTTACTATGCCGTTACGGGGTTGGGCAATGCCGATGCCAAAGAAATAGTAATTCCTGCCTATCATGCCGGCAAGGCTGTTAAAAAAATAGCGGATGAAGCATTTTACGGCAGCGATTATATTACAAGCGTTTATTTGTCCGGGACGATAAATGAAATCGGCAAGGGAGCGTTCTATTGGTGTGAAAATTTAAGCGAGCTGACAATCTCTAAACCTACAGGTTATTCGTTAATAATAAACGAGCAAGCATTTTACGGTTGCGCTAAACTTAAAAATATAAGCCTGCCAGATAACGTAACCGAAATATTTTCCGATTCGTTTGCATACACAGGATATTATAACGATAAGAATAATTGGCAAAACGGCGTTTTAATGTTATGCGGTTGGGTTTTGTCAACCGATAATACGGCTTCTGCCGAATTAACATTGGATTCGTTGGCAAAAGGTATAGCAAACAACGCACTCTCAAACAGTAATGTAACAAAAATAATAATTGAAACGTCTATTAGCTGTAACGAAAAATCCTTTGCAAACAGCAGGATTACTTCTGTAACAGCTCCTAATAAAACAATTATAAACTACCTCAATAAAACACAAATAACCGAGTTGAATATAACTTCCGGTAATTTGAGAGAAGGCGACTTATATGGATTTGGTTATTTACAAAAATTAACAGTTCCGTCTTTGATTTCGGGAAGTGGACAAGTTCATTATTTATTCGGTCAAACACAATATGAAGGCGCAATAGAGGTAAAAAGAGGATATTACCGAGGCGGCTATAAAATTGAAACGACCCCTTATTATTTACCGTCGAATTTGCGAGAAGTTACGATTTTAAGAGGGAACATAGTAAGTTACGCTTTTTCCGAAATAAATTCTATTACAAAAATCAATATAGGTAACAATGTTAATAGTTTAGGCGACAATATATGTTATCATTGCAATGAACAAGTTGTAGTAAATTTTGCTAATGAAACAGAATTTTTATCCACAACTAAAACGGCATCATCATATGTAATATCAGGTCCTGTGTCAAACTATAAGTATACAAAATTAACAATTGATAATAAAGATATTGTTGATTTTAAAATACCTGACGGTACAACCAATATCAAAGAATGTGCTTTTAAAAATTGTGCAGAGCTTAAAGAAGTAACTATACCTTCATCTGTAACTTCTATTGGTGAAGATGCGTTTTATGGTTGTTCAAACCTTACAAGCATAATCATCCCCGACGGTGTAACTTCTATCGGAAGTGGAGCGTTCATTGATTGCACCTCGCTTACAAGCATAAAAATCCCCGACAGAGTAACATCTATTGGCAGTTATGCGTTTAGCGGTTGCACAAGCCTTGAAAGTATAAATGTACCTGACGGTGTAACTTCTATTGGTGAATATGCGTTTTATGGTTGTTCAAACCTTACAAGCATAATCATCCCTGACGGTGTAACTTCTATTGGTGAATATGCGTTTTATGGTTGTTCAAACCTTACAAGCATAACCATCCCCGACAGCGTAACTTCTATCGGCTATAAGGCGTTTAGCGGTTGCACAAGTCTTGGAAGTGTAAATTTCGGCGATAACAGCAGTTTAACTTCTATCGGCGGGGGTGCGTTTAGCGGTTGCACGAAATTGATACAAAAACAGGGCGAAGTTCAATATGTGGATAAATGGGTTATTGATTGTAATACTTCCGTAACCACAGTTGATTTGAGAACGGATACAAGAGGTATTGCCGATTATGCGTTCAGCGATTGCACCTCGCTTACAAGCATAACCATCCCCGACAGCGTAACTTCTATCGGCTATAAGGCGTTTAGCGGTTGCACAAGCCTAGAAAGCGTAAATTTTGGAAATAGCAGTAAGCTTACTTCTATCGGCGATAGTGTGTTCAATAATTGCACAAGTCTTGAAAGCATAACCATCCCCGACGGCGTAACTTCTATTGGTGAAGATGCGTTCTATAATTGTACAAGCCTTAATAGCGTAACTTTTGGCAACAACAGTAAACTTGAAACTATCGGCAGTTGGGCGTTCGAGGGTTGCACAAACCTTACAAGCATAACCATCCCCGACAGCGTAACTTCTATCGGCTGGAGTGCGTTCCGTGGTTGTACAAGCCTTACAAGCGTTACGTTTGAAAATTCCAACGATTGGAAAGTTTCGAAAAATAGTGATATGTCGAATGCAAGTGACGTAACTTTAGGCACACCTGAGCAAAATGCCAATTATCTTAAAAATACTTATTATTCTTACTATTGGAAAAGGGAGAGTTAAATAATTATGGCTACGAATGAGAAATTCCCGCAGGTGATATTTTTGGGCAACGGAATCAACCGCGCCTTTGGCGGCATGTCTTGGGGTGAAATTTTACATGAAATGGCAGCCGACTCTAAAAAACAGGTTGACGTGAACCAATTAAAAAGCCCTATGCCGTTACAAGCTATTTACTTGACGGATGATAACGTAAACGATACCCTCAAAAAGCACAAATATAAGTTGTTTGGCAAAATCGGTGAGGATAAGCTGCATCTGGAGTTATTGCAACGCATACTTTCAATTAACGCCGACCATATCATTACAACAAATTATAGCTATGAGCTTGAGTTTGCGGCTTATCCCGAATTGCTTAAATTATCCGACAAATCAAAAGAACGAAAAATCGAAAAATTGCGCGTTTGTGAGAACAATAAAAAGCAGGGCAACAAATATATGCTGTATGAATATAATAGACTTTTAACGGATAATACCGAAAATAAAGTATGGCATATTCACGGAGAGGCGCGTAAGCACAGCAGTATCGTTCTGGGTCATTATTATTACGGTATGCTTTTAAACGAAATAATAGCTTACAGTAAAAATAAAAGAAATGATTATCAGGAAAAACAAAAAAACGGTGCGGAAATAAAAATCAAGAGTTGGGTAGACGCGTTTATTATGGGTGACGTGTATGTTCTCGGTTCGAGATTTGATTTGTCCGAAATGGATTT
This sequence comes from uncultured Clostridia bacterium, assembly GCA_947630725.1. Taxonomy (GTDB): domain Bacteria; phylum Bacillota; class Clostridia; order Lachnospirales; family CAG-274; genus JAJQCI01. Next base: position 535 of record CANRIS010000062.1, on the reverse strand, counting down.
GTGGTGGTTGCTTGCCCGCAAAAAACGCGAAAAAGCAAGTCATGGTAAAATATATTTTTACGAGCCGCAAGAAATATCCGACGATGCGGACGAGCGGTTGAAAATGTTGAATTTATATGCCAAAATTGTAAAACATGGGCGTAAATTACCCAAACGCGACGACACAAATCCGCAAGTGTGCGCCGAACGCGACAAAGGCTTTAAAGAGTGTTACATAAAGGCAATTGAAGATATTGCAAACAATGTAATCAAAAAACGCACAATGTGAGTTTATTAAAAAATCAAAGCCGCTGGTTTGCGAGAATTAGTCGCCGCTTCCCAAAAATCTCGCTCCGTTGCGATTTTGGGGAACCCTGTGAAAAATAGCGCGTATGGCAGTGGGGCGTTAAGCCGCATATTCAAACCTTATCACTTATACGCAGCAAGACCCACAGGCGTAAAAGCGCCTGCGGGCTTTGTTGTAAACCGAAAACCCCCAGATAGTCTGGGGGTTCAGAAAAGGCTAATGCCGTTAAAGATGACAAAATCACTCCGT
>CANRIS010000061.1 GCA_947630725.1 uncultured Clostridia bacterium | reverse complement strand
ACAAATTCATACACCCCCAAATTTACTACCGAGGGGGAGTACGAGATAAGCATAAGAGCAATCGGTAACAATGCCGATATTGTAAATTCCGAAGTATATTCATTTACTCAAAGGGTTAACCGTCTCACGCAACCCGTACAGCAACGGGAATTGACTAATACCAATGCCTTTAAAGTAGAGCCAACGGGTAATAAATTAAAAATTACCATAAAAAAGTATGAATCCGCAACGGGCTATAAATTCTTTATAGGAGGATTGGAAAGAACAGAGAATTATTCAGATAACGGTAATGAGGTTTCAATTACGTTCACCATGACAACTCAAAATGCGGAGTATAAAGTTCAGGTACAGGTTTTGGGTGGTGTATTTGACGATAGCGGAAATTATCTTCTCGATTCCAATTTATCGACTGAAGTAACTGTTAAATATCAAGCGTAAGCGAAAATGGAAATACTTTATAACTTTTTATATCAGCTTATATTTACGGTAGGGGTAATCGTAGTTTTCGGACTATTGATTACCCTCTGCCGAAAGGCATTTTATAAAATAGTCGGCGAAAATGCTTCAAAAATAATTATTGCCACGGGAATAATAGGTACGCCCGTACACGAATTGAGCCACGCTCTTATGTGCGTGGTTTTTGGGCATAAAATTACTGAAATTAAGTTGTATCAGCCAGATTCTGACGGTACGCTCGGTTATGTCAATCATTCATATAATCCAAGAAATTTGTACCATCAAATCGGCAACTTCTTTATAGGGATTGCACCTATTTTGGGCGGAAGCGGAGTAATATTCCTCTTAATGTATTTGCTTGTGCCGGGTATTTTTTCGGAAGTGGTGGACGAGCTTAAATTTATTCCGCTTATATCGTTTAACTTGTTTAAGGCGTCAACTTATTCGGCAAGTTTGCAAATATTTTGGGATATAGTCGAAGATATTTTCGGCTTTACAAACACGGGAAGTATTCTGTGGTGGGTATTTATCGTACTTTCTTTTATGATTGCAAGCCATATGGAGTTAAGCACGTCGGATATTAAAGGCGGATTTAAAGGGTTTTTATTTATAGCCGCTTTGCTTCTTATCGCCGACATAATCATGTATTTCGTGTCCATGCCTGCGTTGGAAGCAACTACGAGTGCATTAACCTCATTCTCGTTTATAATAATAGGTTTTCTTGCAATAGCGGGAATTTTTGCCGGTATAACCGTATTGTTGGCTTTTGTAATAAAAGCTGTCATTGCCGGTATAGAAAAGATAAAAAATAGGTGATAGATTATGAAAAGGAACGTAACTATTTTTCTGTTGACAATAATTTCTGCATTTTGCATTTCGTTCGGTTTCGCGGCTTGCGGTAATAAAAGCGAGAATTCCGATTTGGATGTTAACACAAATGAGAATAGCGTATCTTACCCAACGGAACATTTTGATAATTTAAATTTAGACCTGTATTCGTTTAACGGGCATTTTTATTATGTGTATACAGGACATAGAGATTGGCAGGACGCTGAAAATTATTGTGAAGATTTAGGCGGGCACTTGGCGATTATTACCAGTCAAGAAGAGCAAGCCCTTGTTGAAAACATTGTAAAAAATGCCAATGTTGCTTGCTGGCTGGGCGCGTATAAAAGTGGACAAAATTTTGTTTGGCTGTTTGGAGAAGCATTCAATTATTCTAATTGGCATCCTACCGCACCGCATGGTGAAGATGAAAATTATATTGGTATATATGCAAACAACTCGGATACTCGTTGGTCTAAGACGGGCAAATGGAATGTGTTTAGGGCAAGCTCGGGGACTATTAGGGGATTTGTGTGTGAATGGGAAGATAAATCATCTGTTGGTGATGTGTTTAAATATTATAAAAAAATAGTATCAATTGATGAGTTAAAAGGATTAAATAATAACTCCGGTAAACATGTATTAGGCGCAGATATAGACCTTACAGGTGAAAATTGGATACCAATAAATGGTTTCACAGGTGTATTGGTTGGCGGTGATTATAAGATTAAAAATTTAACTATAAACTCGGTCAACGATTCAAATTTGGGATTGTTTGGCACATTGCAAGGCACGGTAAAGAATTTAGCAATTGAAAATGCTCAAATAACCTCTCGCGGCGATGCCGGAACAGCAGGAATAGTAGCCGGAACAAATAACGGTAGGATAGAGAATGTAACGGTTTCGGGTATTATCAATCCACTGTATTATAATAATGTCGGCGGCATAGCCGGTTGTAATAATATAGGTGCAAAAACAAGTGGAGGAATAATCATAGACTGTACCAATGATGCCGAGGTAAGAGGCAACAATAATGTTGGGGGCATATTTGGTAATGCTACATTTGTTAGCGATAATTTTCTTGCGGATAATATAAATAATGGTAAGATAACAGGAGCAAATTGTGTCGGCGGTATAGGTGGAAATCTTGATAGTGATACTACGTATACTTTAATTTCAAATTGTAGCAATAATGGCATTGTACAAGGTACTAATAAGATTGGAGGTGTATTTGGTTGTATAGGTTTTTGGTTTGACCTATCTGAGTTATCTAATTTCGCAGAGGTCGTAGGGAATGGTGATTATATAGGTGGTTTAATTGGATATGGCAGTGGCATTATGAAATTATCAGCATGTGAAAATCAGGCGGATATAACAGGTTATAACTACGTAGGCGGATGGTGTGGCTATTGCCCCAATACAAATATTCAAGCTGCGGGACAAGTTAATTCGTCAACAATAACAGGTAAAGGCTATGTTGGCGGCTTTGCGGGGTGCGCCGAGATTATTAAGAATGCGGAAAACAGTGGGGCAATAATTTCAACAGGAGTGATTGTGGAAAACGGAAGTAGCAAAGCATATGTCGGAGGAGTTGCCGGGTATTGTAGGGGGCTAATAAATTGTACAAATAATTCTGATATAAGAGTTGAAACAGGTGGCGATTATGTTGGGGGTTGTGCAGGTTATATTGATATTATTGAGATAGGATTTGCAGATCAAATTTCTGGATGTTTGAATTTGGGAGAGGTATATGGAAATAACGTTGTTGGTGGTATTGCGGGTTGCATTATAGGTTACAATAGTAAAGCATTAATTATATCTAATAATGAAAATAGAAATACAATAAATGGAATGAACAGAGTGGGCGGTAATTTTGGTCAAGCCAACCTAAAATTTGAAATGTCGATTTTGACAAACAGTGGACAAGTAAATGGCAGTGGTGATTATATCGGCGGTCTGATCGGGTATGGTGCAGACATAAGTAAATTAGTGCTCTGTGAAAACAAAGCAGATGTGTTTGGTAAAAATTATGTTGGAGGTATTGTTGGTTCAAGTCCAAATGCAAGAATCCAGGCTTCAGGCATAATCAATAATAACACAATTACCGGGCAAGGCTATGTCGGCGGGTTTGCCGGTTATGCCGGAGTAATAGAGAATGCAGTAAATAACGGTACAATAGTTTTAACGGGAGTTGTTGTTGAAAAGGACAATAATAGATCTTATGTCGGCGGAATAGCCGGTTATTGTAAAGGCTTGATAAATTGTACAAATAATTCGGACATTGAAGTTAAAACCGGCGGCGACTTTGTTGGAGGATTGGCAGGATATGTCTACATGCCTGAAAATGATAATATTTATAACAGTACCAATAACGGAACCGTATCGGCTTCAAAATATGTTGGCGGTATAGCCGGGTATGTTTTAGGCCGTAATTCTTCTGGAAGTTCAGTTTCTATTTCAAATAATAAAAATACAAACACAATAACAGGCTCAAGTATAGTCGGTGGAATTTTTGGATATCTAGATGGTTATTTTCAAGTAACTTACTGTTCTAACGAGGCGATAATTAATGGAAACTCATATGTTGGTGGAATTATCGGATATTACAATAACCTAAATACAAATTCGGCTCTATTAAGTACAAACACTACCTTATATGATAGTTTATTGGGAAAATAAATTTATTATAGGTAATAAAAAATGAAAAAATTATTTGTAGGGATTTTGTTTTTATTATCAACAATATGCATTTCGTTCGGATTAGCCGCTTGCAACAATAACGGCGATAATTCTGACCCGAATAGTAATAACGATGAGAATAATATATCTTATCCAACGGAGCATTTCGATAAATTAAATTTAGACTTGTACTCGTTTAATAACCATTATTACTATATATATCAAGGTCATACGGATTGGCAAAGCGCAGAAAATTATTGTGAAGATTTAGGCGGACACTTGGCAACAATAACATCATCTGAAGAGCAAACTTTTATAAAAGATATTGTTGTTAAAGTTAACTTTCCTTGTTGGTTGGGGGGATACTTATCTGGAAACAATTACGTTTGGGTTACAGGTGAGGAATACAACTATACTAATTATGTTAACGATCCCCCTTCCGGCGGGAAATATTTGAATATTGGCATATATGCCAATAATACGGATACTCGTTATTCAAGAACAGGCAAGTGGAATAATTTTGTTTCGGATTCAGGAACTATTAGGGGATACATATGCGAATGGGACAACAAAGAATCCGTTGGCGATTATTTCCATTATTATAATAAAATAACTGCGGTGGAAGATTTAAAAGGATTAAATAATAACTCCGATAAACATATATTAGCTGCGGATATTGACCTTGCCGGTGAAAATTGGACGCCGATAAATGGGTTTACCGGCACATTGATTGGCGGTGATTATAAGATTAAAAATTTAACCATAAACTCGGTCAATGATTCTAATTTGGGATTATTCGGCACATTGCAAGGCACGGTAAAGAATTTAGCAATTGAAAATGCTAATATAACCTCTCGCGGCGATGCCGGCACGGCAGGCATACTGTGCGGCACGAATCAAGGGACGATAGACGGAGTTACTGTTTCCGGCACGATTAATCCGTTGTACTACGACAATGTCGGCGGTATTGTAGGGTATAACAATAATGGTATCATTTCAAATTGCACAAATAATGCAACTGTTATAGGAAATAATAATGTTGGTGGTATTGTCGGAAATATTTCGGTTAATGGTAACGGTAGATTAAATAATAATGTAAACAACGGTGAAGTGGAAGGAACAGATAATGTTGGGGGAATAGCGGGTTATCTGACAATGCCGGCAATTAGTTCGAACATAACA
>CANRIS010000060.1 GCA_947630725.1 uncultured Clostridia bacterium | reverse complement strand
GTTTACCGCACGTTTCTGGCTTTCTTCAAGCTGCTCTTTGTTAATATCCGTCTTGCTTATATTTACGGCCGCTTTAGTATCGCCGTTTTTAATAATATTTTTATTAAAGCTACTCATTTGACATCACCGAGAAGCTTCCACCTATCGTAATTCATACTGCATATCAATTCATCCGAAACATCGTCTACACGCTGCCAAAGGCATATAACATAACAAGGGCTTCTGAATTCACCAAAAAAATCCTTACATAAGGACTTATAGGCTCTCAGAGCGTCCGCTTTTGTGTCATACCTTCTCGGAATAAAGAAATCGCTGTTTGTGTCTACGATATAAAGCGTCGGATCGGATGCTTTGCGCTTTGAAACTGTAAGCAGGCATAATATAAGCAAACCGAAAAAGACTACCAGACAAAAAATTAAAATATATGAAAATACAATCATAAAAATTCTCCTTTCAGATAACACCATATGTATTCAGGTTATAAAGTCCGATGGTATCGGGGGCTTTGTATAAAGCGGTCAGCAGATACTTGTCCTTGTATTTTATATCGGTCTGTCGTACGGATTTAAGCGATTCTATCACATAAACAATGTGGTCATACCGAAGTTTCAGAAGCTTACTTTTTAGCAGTTGTGTGTTTACATACTTGTCTTTGCCAAGACGTGTCTTTCTGTGTGTACTGACACAGACATCCGCAATAAGGCCAACTATTCCATCGGCAATTTCCCTGTCTACAGATCCGTCCGAAAAGTTCCGATAATCTATATTTTCTCTTACAAGCTCTGCATAGTGTTCATATCTCATCTTATCTTCATCGGTATTGTATCGATAAGATAAAGATAAAGATTTAGTATTTGTTTCTTTAGTATTTGTTTTATTATTAGTATTTGTTTGTACGGGATTTTCCAAAATAGGGTTTTCCAAAACAGGATTTCCCAAAACAGGATTTTCCCGATTAGGCTGTGTTGGGCTTATTTCGCTGCTTTCAGCCTGTTTGGGATTTTCCCGAATAGGTTTATCGGCCGTTTTTTCGTCTGTTATCGGTTTGTTGTCATTGGGATTTTCATATATTGTATATTCAATGCCTTTAAGCTGACCCTTTTCATTTCGTATACGTTTTCGGGTTACATAACCGTATTTTTCAAGCTCATTCAAGGTAGTGTTGATACTGTCAATGCCGTCCTTTGCAGTGCCTGCAAGACCGTTGACGGTCAGATCCCAACTATCACTTAAGCTAAGCATAAATGACATCAGACCTTTGGCTTTCAGCGACAATCTTCGGTCATTCAGATGATAGTTAGCCATTACGGTATAGTTTTTGTTTTTTTCGACCCTGAAATATGTACTTGTACTCATATATAGTCCCTCCTCTATATATCCGCAAAACAATGGGATCAACGGTTCTCCTGTTCATCGGGTTTTGTCGTCATCATTTTGTAGAGCTTTGTGTCTGACGGAAACTTGTCTATAAAGGGTATAATGCTGTTGCCTGCGAAAAGCAGTCCCTGACCGCTGTTGGCGTTTGTTACAAAGCCAAGTTGGTTTTGGGATATATTAAGCAGCTCGCCGAGCTTAACCCTGTCGGAAGTGGCCTGATTGAGCATAAGTATATAGTCGCTGTTGGACAGCATTTTTCTTGCAAGGTCACTCTCTAACAGATCTTCCACATTTTGTGTAATTCCCGTACAGATGCCGCCGTATTTTCTTGCTCTTTTCCACAAACTGCTTAAAAATTGAGCCGAGAACGGATTGGAAAACAGAAGATGAGCTTCGTCAACTACTATCCACGTTCTTCTGCCGATAAGCCTGTTTGATGTTACTCTGTTCCATATCTGGTCAAGAATTACAAGCATACCCATTGTTTTTATCTGATCTCCAAGCTCCTTTATGTCAAAGACGACAAACTTATTGTTAATATTTATATTTGTTCTGTGAGCAAACAGATTGAATGAACCTTCGGTATAAAGCCCCAGCACCTTTAAAAGGTTATTTTTCTCTCCCTGTAATTCGGGAGCCTTTACCGACTGCAGCTCCTTACAGAAATCTACAAGAGTAGGCATAGCAGCTCCGGGATTGGCAAAATATTTTTGATAAAGACTTGTAAGCGTACGGTCTACAAGGGTTCGTTCGGCTCCGCTTAAACCGTTGCCCGACTCCTTTGTGACTATAACGTCCAAAAAAGAAAACAGAAACTCCGTCTTGAAGGACAGAGGGTTGGTCTGAACCTCATCGGCCGATTCTTCTTCCTCGTCCTTATCGCTTGCCGAGGAATAGTCCATAGTTATGTCAAGAGGATTGAAAAACGTATCCGTATCGTTCGCAAGCCTTATGACTTCACCGCCGAAATTTTCTGCAAGGATTCCGTATTCCGATTCGGGGTCAATAACAAGCACCTCATCTTCGGAGGATGAAAGCAGGATATTAACCAATTCTCTTTTGACTGAGAACGACTTTCCGCTGCCGGGCGTACCAAGAACAAAACCCGCAGGATTTTTAAGGGCTTTTCGGTTGAAAAAAATAAGGTTTCTCGAAAGTGCGTTAAGTCCGTAGTACATACCGCCCTCGTCAAAAAGCTCCTGTGTTGTAAAGGGTATAAAAATAGCCTGACTTGCGGTAGTCAGGGTACGTCTGATGGGTATATCATTACGGCCCAAGGGCAGCGTTGCATTGAGACCTTTTTCCTGCTCGCAGGCAACGGGCATAAGCTCACAACTGTTGCTTCGGGCAACGCCTTTGAGCTTTTCCACATTTTCGTTAAGCTCTTTAAGGGTTTTTGCCGATGTAAAAACAAGAACGGAGCCTTTGAATATACGCTGATTATTATTCTGCATATCGTTTATAAGCTCGTTTGCCTTTTCGAGATTTCTTTTCAGGTTCTGGGGTATCATATCGGGGTCGGCCATCTGCTGTATAAGCTTTTGCTGACGGTTCATTTTGTCCTGTTCCATAAAGGCAAGCTTCATTTTGACGTGTTCAAGTGCATCGGAATTGTCTGTGGAGTTGGTATGTATACTTATAGTTGTGTTGCAGGGTATCTCCGACAATTCGTTAAGCAGAGCGTCTCCCATATCCGTGGGGTATTTTTTTATCATTAAAACCTGTCCGTAATAATCGCCGAACTCAAAGTTTATCTGTTTGTTGTCAAGTCTGAAGTCAAAAAAATAAGGACATATAAAGTCCTTTGTCGAAAGCCCCGTATCCACAAGCATATCGTAGTCAAACACAAGCGGTTCGTTGGGATTAAGTATACTGTTCATCATACTTAACCTTTGCTGTCCCGACAATTCCGAAACATCGCAGCCCAGTGACTTAAATCTGCTTGTTACGTCTGTTTCAATTCTCATAAGAGTGGGATAAGCCGCCTCATAGCAGTCGGCTTCAATGCCGAAGGTAACATATTTTTCTCTTATGATACTGTTCTGGCCTTGCAAGGTTTTATCCTCAAGCATTTTGTTGTACTCCTGCCTTAAGTCATCTTTATCGTCATTTTGCAGCTTTAATAACATCTGTCGTTTAAACTCTGCCATATCTATCCTGCGATTGTGTACGGTAATCTGCACATTGACTTTAGGGTCAAAGTAGTTCAGAATCTCACAATACCTCGAAAAAATATCTATCTGATCTTCTCTCTGAGCCACCTGATAGTTAATATCGCTTATTTTTATGGTAAGCGAAAAAAAGTTGTCGCCGATCTGACATATGCCGTTCTGAAACATATACTTATAATGGAGCGTGTCCTGACAAGAACGTGGAGCGGCTTCGGCTTTAAGCTGTTTTTTCTTTTTTGATTTTTTCTTTCTATGCTTTCCTGCTGACGCTTTAAGGCTTCTCGCCGCTTCTTTGCGTCGTCTTTTAATGCTTTTTTCTGTGACTTCAACAAGGTCATATTCTCTTCTTGCTGCCTTTTTAGTTTTTCGATTTTTGGATTTGTTTTCGGAGTTTTTAACATTCCTGACAAAACTTATAATCACACCTTTCAAATCAATTTTACGGTTCTGTAAATTTGCGGCTTTTTCCTGCTTTTCCTTTTCTATGTATTGTTGTATCAGGGGGCGATATTTTTCCGCTTCGATAGGTAATTCGCTTTCTTCGGGATTTGTGGCATAACCTCTCTGAGACTTGCTGAAAAAAGCGTATAACCTCACCTTTAAAAAAATTTCAAAGTTATAACCGTCCTTCTTGAAAAAACCTACACAAAATGCAGGAACAACAACCAACATTGTGGCATATGTGGCAACATCGCCGTTTATAAATTTATTCAGAATTAAAAAAGTAGGTACTCCGCAAAGAAGGGCAATGCCTACGCTTATAAGCTGTCTGATAGACATTCCCATTATAATTTTTTCTTTATAGTCCTCTATCTCTTCCGGTACTCTGACCTCTATCATATACAGCGCCTCCTTATATTACATTCAGTATTCGGTTTACAATTTTTCCCGATGAAAATACTGTCATAGCGAGAGCTATGGAATACAGTATGTTATTGACAAGTACCGTACTTATATATTCGTTTATCGCCAAAGAGGGGTCAAATCCACGCATAAGTGACGCTGTAAGAGTGTTATAAATTAAAAAGCAGCCTATAATGGCCGCTCCTCTTAAACAGACTGCTGTAAAGGCTTTCAGAAAATTCAAAGCTGTCTGTCTGAACTCCTGACTTGCAATTGTGGCAAGCGGTATGGGTGAAAACATAAGCATAAGCCAAAGCTCAAACATACGGAATACCACAGTAAGAGAAACTATTGCTTTCACAGCCTTTACTATGAGCCAACACAAAAGCACTGTTATGTATGTAAAAATTCTCTGCACAAAGCTCAGATCCTCAATAGCTTCTGACATTGTTGCTATATCCGATGAGCTGACACCTAAGCCTGACGTATAGCTTGCGCCTAACATACGACTTGATATGCTGTGTACGACAACATCCTCTATTCCCGATAAAATGGCAGGGATATGGCAGAACAAAAAAGCAAAAATCGCAAACTTAATTAATATATTTGCAGGCAGCTTTATTCCGCTTATGCCGCTGCCGCCATCGGAACGGTTGATCATTACAACAAGCTCCATAAGCATAAACAATGTAAGCAGCGATGCTCCCACAGCGAATACACTGTTTCGCATAATACTGACAATAGTATTGTTCGTGCCTGCGTTATATACGGCAAGCGTAGAGGTGAGGGAAGATACAAAGCTGCTGTCAAGGCCAAAGGTACACATTTCTTCTAAGCAGCTTTCTATAAAGCCCAATGTTCATCTCTCCTTTTTAAGTTTTTAAATTTTTCAAGAGGGCAGAAGATAATTCTTTATGCCCCCTTGAAACATTGATTATGCGCCGATTATGCGCTGAAATCGAGGGACATACTGGAAATAGCGACTCCTGCCGCTATAACTATGCCTCCGCCGATTATCTGCCATATAGCGCCCTGTATGCCGGGACCGTTGTGGTCTTTTATACTCATACCAAGCTGTACAAGACCCCAGATAGCCCA
>CANRIS010000059.1 GCA_947630725.1 uncultured Clostridia bacterium | reverse complement strand
GTTATGCTGAGCTATCAAAACGCCAAAACAAACGCGGAGGGCTTTGCCTCCGAATGGTATTACCCCGGTATGCAGACGGAAAGCTTACAAATTCATATTGATGACCGCGACGGCACGGGCGAGCTTAAAATTCATTACGATTACCGCCTTGACAGGTTCAGAGAAAAGGAAATCGAACGTATGCATGGGCATATTTTTAACCTTTTTTTCGACGCTATGAATAATGCCGCGAAAAAAGTGTACGAGCTTGAAATTCTCTCAAAAGCCGAAAAGCATAAGCTGATTTATGAATTTAACGATACTAAGGCCGATTATCCGAGGGATAAGTGCGTTCATCGGCTTTTCGAGGAGCAGGCCGTAAAAACGCCAAACAAAACCGCCGTTGTCGCCTGTGATAAAACCTTGACCTACGATGAGCTTAACCGCCTGTCAAACAGAATAGCAAACGCGCTCATCGAAAGAGGCATAAAAACCGGCGACATTGTTGCCTTTGCTCTGCCGAGGAGGAGTTATCTCATAGCGGTCATGTTCGGCATACTGAAAAGCGGCGCGGCATATATGCCGATTGACCCGGATTATCCGAAAGATAGAATAGATTTTATGCTGAATGACAGTAGAGCAAAGCTGTTTATTACTGATGATAATTTACCTGATTATATATCGGATAATGAGCAAAATCCAGACATTGATATGTTGTCGAACAATTTTTGCTACTGTATATATACATCGGGAAGCACAGGCACGCCAAAGACAGTTGTTATTCGCCACAAAAATCTTATCCATTATTTATATAATCTAAGGGAGGTTTATAAGCTCTCCACAATAAATATGCCATTTTACACCAATCAGAGTGTTGATTTAACGATTACGTCATTATATTTTCCTTTGTGTTATGGAGGGAGTATCTATGTATACGACAATGATTTGAATATTAGCCTTAAATCAATTATTGATAATCGGAATTTGACAATTATGAAAATGACACCTACGCATATGCAAATTATGAATAGATTTATGTCACCACGAATAATGAAAAACATTCATCACATTATTGTTGGAGGTGAAAATTTACTTTCAAGTGATGTTTATAATTTTTTAATGAAATTTGGACAGCATATAAAAGTTCACAATGAATATGGTCCCACCGAAACGACTATAGGTTGTATGGATTATGTATACAATAATGAACAATCAACATTTGTGTCAATTGGGCATCCGTTTAAAAACATACAATTATTCATAATAGACACGTATAATAACCCTCAATCTATAAATAGCATTGGTGAATTATGCATCGCGGGGGACGGCGTTGGCGCGGGCTATCTCAACCGCCCGGAGCTGACCGCCGAAAAATTTATTGACAATCCATTTGGCGAAGGAAAGATGTATAAGACAGGCGACCTCGCCTATTGGCGGGAGGACGGAAACATTATGTTTGTCGGGCGCAACGATTTTCAGGTCAAAATACGCGGCCTGCGTATTGAGCTTGGCGAAATTGAAAACGCCATAAACTCCGTTGACGGCGTTTTACAGTCGGTGGTCGTAGTGCGAAAGGACGAAACGGGCCGCCAGCTCATATGCGCCTTTTACACGGAGAGTACCGCCGTTGACGTGGGCGAAATAAAAGCGGCTATACTGAAAAAGCTGCCCAAATATATGTGTCCTCACATATTTACAAAGCTTAATGAAATGCCTCTTACTCCCAGCGGCAAAATAAACCGCAAGGCCCTGCCGGAGGTGGATTTATACGCCGCCGCTGTCGAAACGGAATACGTTCGCCCCCAGACGGAGCTGCAAAAGGCTGTAGCCTCAATTATGGAGCAGGCGCTAAACTATTCTCCTATCGGGCTTAACGATGATTTCTTCGACATGGGCGGCGACAGCTTGAAAGCCATTGAGTTTTTGTCAAAGGCTCACAACGAGGGCATATATTTTAACCTGCAAGCCGTATTTGACAATCCCACGGTAGGGCGGTTGTGCGAGCATATAGAGAAGGGCGACAAGCCAAAGGTCAGATACACAGCCGACGATTTTGAAGTTATTCACAAGCATATCGGCGGCAATACTACCGCCGCAAGCTATGACGCTCCGAAAACGGAAGTCGGCAATTTGTTCCTGACGGGAGCGACCGGGTATCTCGGGATACATATTCTTGCGGATTATCTTGAGAACGACAGCGGAAAGGCTTACTGCCTTGTGCGCGGAGCGGACAAGGCCGACAGTGAAAAAAGGCTGCGCAAGCTTCTGAAATTTTACTTTGGCGATAAATTCAATTCGCTCATAGGCGGCAGGTTAGTTGTGCTTCACGGTGACGTGCAGGCGGAAAAGTTGGGGCTTGGCGATGAATACGACCGCGCGGCGGGCGACGTTCAAACGGTGGTACACGCGGCCGCGAGCGTCAAACACTACGGTTCGTACAAGTACTTTTACGATATAAATGTTGAAAGCACCAAAAAGGTAATAGAATTTGCCAAGCTCGCCGGCGCCAAACTTATTCACACATCGACGCTGAGCGTTTCGGGAAACAGCTTGGGCGACAATTTTGACACATATCGCAGCGAGGACGAAAAATTTTTCGGCGAAAAGGATTTGTTTATAAATCAGGAGCTTGAAAACGTCTATGTCCGCAGCAAGTTTGAAGCGGAAAAGGCCGTGATTGAGGCTATGGGGAACGGGCTAAAAGCGAACATATGCCGCATGGGCAACCTGACAAACCGTGCCTCGGACGGCAAATTCCAATATAATCATGAGTCCAACGCCTTTGTTCAGCGAGTAAAGGGCATATTGGAGCTTGGCGTATTCCCTGATTATCTGATGCCGCTATATGCCGAGTTTACGCCTATTGATGAGGCGGCACGGGCGGTTATGACTGTGGCGCGGCATTTTAACACAAAATACAATGTGTTCCACATCAACAGCACAAAGGTTGTGTACTTCGACAGGCTTTTGCAGATAATACGCGGCCTTGGAATTTCCGTTGAAACCGTAAGCGGGAAGATATTTGCCGAAGTTTTGCAAAATGCGGCAAAAGAGGCCGGAACGGGGCATATCTTTGAAACCTTTGTCAAGGACATGGATAAGGACGGACAGCTAAACTATGACAGCAATATCCGTATTCTCAACGATTTTACGGAAGATTATCTCCGTAAGCTTGGCTTTGAGTGGTCAGAAATAGGCGAAGAGTACCTACGAAAGTATATAGATTATTTTAGGAAAGTGGGGTATTGGGAAGTATGAAAAAGCTTAAAAACTACCCGCTATATCCAATAACGGAAATCTCCACCCTAAAAGAACTTATATATTTCGATACGCCCAAGTCGAATGACAAAACGGCCTTTATGTATTCTAAGGGCAAAAAATCCACCGTAAATATTACATACGGTCAGTTTATCCATGATATTGAGTGCTTTGGGACTTTTTTATATGCAAATGGGATAAAAGATAATCACATTGCGGTTTTGGGAGAGAACTCCTACGAGTGGATACTCACCTATTTTGCGACAGCGCTTGGCGGAAATGTTATTGTGCCGATAGATAAAGATTTATCTGTCGAAGAAATTAACAATGTCCTTTCCGAAGCGGACTGCTCTGTGTTGGTATATTCCGATACCTATTCTGACGTGGCGGACGAGCTTGGCGCAAGCAGAACGGACATAACGTTTATAAATATGAGGCAAATGCCGAAATTGCTTGAAATCGGGCGCGGTTTAACAGAGAGCGGTTCAAGGGACTTTTTAGATCATAGAGTAAGCACGGATGATTTAGCCGCCATAGTTTACACCTCCGGCACGACCGGCATAAGCAAGGGCGTTATGCTGACGCATAGCAATATTGCCTCAAACGCTGTCGCAGCCTGCAAAAATGTGCGTGCCGAAGGCTCGACGGTGTGCGCCCTCCCGCTCCATCACACGTTCCCGTTTACGCTTGGAATTTGCGCCATATTACTTTACCGACAGCCTATTTACATTAACAAAAGCCTTAAAAATTTTGCCGATGATATGTTGAAAGCGCAGCCATCATATATGTTCCTTGTGCCAATGGTGGTGGAAACTATGTATAAGAAAGTATGGGCCACGGCTCGGGAACAGAAAAAGGACAAGGCTTTAAAGTGGCTTATCAAAGTGAGCAACTTCCTATATTCAATTGGTATTGATATAAGGCGCAGGCTGTTTCGCTCCGTACTTGATGCTTTTGGCGGAAAGCTGGACTGGGTGAGCTGCGGAGGCGCGGCCATTGACGAGAAGTACATAAAAGGTTTTCGGTCGTTCGGCGTAAATATAATAAACGGCTACGGTATAACCGAGTGTTCGCCTATTGTGGCCTCAAATCGTCCGGAATTTTGGGTAGACGGCAGCGTCGGCGTTGTTGTTTACGGCTGTGAAGTGAAAATTGACGATCCCAACGGTGACGGCGAGGGGGAAATACTCGTAAAGGGCAGCGGCGTTATGAAGGGTTATTACAAAAACGACGCCGCGACAAAGGCGGCGTTCAAAGACGGTTGGTTTAAGACGGGCGATATAGGCAGATACGAAAACGGCGTTCTGTTCATTACCGGCAGAACAAAAAATGTGATTGTTCTTTCAAACGGCAAAAACATATACCCGGAGGAACTGGAACTTCTGCTTTACCGTATCGACGGCATTGACGAGTGCATGGTATACGGAGAAAACGGCCTTATAACCGCCGAAATATATTCCCGCGGTGACCGTGAAGCTATTGAAGAAAAAATTCATGAGCTTAACCGTTCATTGCCGCCGTATAAGCAGATTTCCAAAATAAAATTTAGAGACAGTGAGTTCCCAAAAACAACTACCAAAAAGATAAAGCGAGGTTAAATCATGTTAGAAAAGGTGCGCGATATTCTTTCAAAGTACACAAAAACAGGCCGTGATTATATAACGGAAAGCGCCGTCCTTACCGCCGATTTGGGACTTTCAAGCTTCGACGTTGTTTCGATAGTCACCGAATTTGAGGATGAGTTTGATATAGAAATACCCGACCGGGACATACGCAAGATGGTTACCGTGAGCGATATTCTTGCCTATCTTAAAGAAAAGATATGACGCCGGCAGTTTATTTAGTCAATGTAAGCGAGCCGATAGAGCCGCAAGTTTTTTGGTATCTACTTAGCCATATCCGCAGCGACAAACGGGAGCGCGTGCTGCGCCAGCGAATAAAACAAAATGCCGACAATATGCTTGTCGGAGAGATTTTGGCCATGGTGGCAATAAAGCGGCATTTCGGCATACCTCTCTCCGAACAGCATATCGTTTGTTACAAAAATGGGAAGCCATACCTTGATGGCTTCCCTGATGTTCATTTTAATATAAGCCACTCCGGGCAGTGCGTTGTCTGCGCGGTGTGTGATGTTCCCGTCGGGATTGATATTCAAGAGGTCGTACCGTATAATCCTGAGGTCGCAAAACGTGTGTTTTCCGAAGATGAAATACGTCAAATTGATCGCAGCGATGATCCGAATATGGAGTTTACAAAGATGTGGGCGATTATGGAGGCGAGGTATAA
>CANRIS010000058.1 GCA_947630725.1 uncultured Clostridia bacterium | reverse complement strand
AAGGCCTTGCGGCTTATTTTGCCGCTGGACGTAAGGGGCATTTCATCAAGCCGGGTGAAAATATGCGGACACATATATTTGGGCAGCTTTTTCAGTATAGCCGCTTTTATTTCGCCCACGTCAACGGCGGTACTTCCCGTGTAAAAGGCGCATATGAGCTGGCGGCCCGTTTCGTCCTTTCGCACCACGACCACCGACTGCAAAACGCCGCCAACAGAGTTTATGGCGTTTTCGATTTCGCCAAGCTCAATACGCAGGCCGCGTATTTTTACCTGAAAGTCGTTGCGCCCGACGAACATAATGTTTCCGTCCTCCCGCCAATAGGCAAGGTCGCCGGTCTTATACATCTTCCCCTCGCCAAAGGGATTGTCAACAAACCTCTCGGCTGTCAGTTCCGGGCGGTTGAGATAGCCCGCGCCAACGCAGTCGCCGAATATACATATCTCGCCTACCTGACCTATGGGAGCCAAGTTGCCGTTTTGCATAATATATACGCCGCAGTTCGCAAGAGGCTTTCCAAGGCTTATGTCGTCACCTTTAATTTTGCAGTCCAACACCCACATTGAACATTCCGTCGGCCCGTATACGTTATGCAGGTCTATCCCGCCGCCCAAAGCTTCAGCAAATTTTTCCGGGAACACTTCTCCGCCACAGCATATAACACCGATATTATTAATAAAATCCCCATTGACAGAGCCGTCTATAAACCGCTTTAATTTTGTGGGCGTTATAAAGAAATTACAGTTGGGATTTCTTTTTATAACAGCCTCGAAATCGGCTTGATTAAACTGCTCGTCCGACGTTGCCATCACGGCGGTTTTGCCCCTAAGCATAGGCGGAAAGGTGTCGAGGAAAAAGGCGTCGAAGGTATAAATGGAAAATCCTATAACGCAGATGTCGCCGTCATATAAGGTGTGATTGGCGTAAGTGTAATTCACAAGATTATAGTGCTTCAAAAGCGCGCCCTTCGGCTCGCCGGTCGAACCGCTCGTATATATGACTGCGCACAAATCGGTGGGAGAATTTACACATAAAGGATTTGCCTCTGTTTTCTCTAACTTATCCATGTCCACGGCATTCGGCAGCTCTGCGGCAACGCCGTAGGTCAGTACGACTTTGCAGCCGGCATCCTTTATTATATACTTTATTCTATCATCGGGGTAATTGGGGTCTATGGGCAGATATGCGCCGCCGGCTTTCCAAATTGCAAGTATGGCGATAACTATATGATAGCTGCGCTGAGATACTATTCCGACAATATCATTCCTGCCCACGCCTTTTTCTCGCAATATTTGGGCAAGACCGTTTGATAAGGTGTTCAATTCTCTGTAACTGAACTTTTTATTCCCAAATACTAAGGCGGTCTTATCCGGCATTTTTGCGGCCTGCTCCTCGAAAAGCTGGTGAACGCACTTGTCCCTCGGATAATCGGCCTTAGTATCGTTAAACTCGTAAAGAAGCTTATGCTTTTCGGCTTCGGATATGGCGCAAATATCTTTAATGAGAGTATCGGCGGAAAGCATGGCTTCAAGAACAAGCCTGTAACCGTCGATAAGACGGCGCACGGTTTTTTCCTTATATAAATCGGTGCAGTATTCGGCCATAATAACAACGTCATTTTCCCTTGGCATAATATTGAAAGTAATATCATACTTGGCCGTGGTGATAGGCACAGGCATAAGCTCGGCCCTTTTATCGCCAAATACCGCGTCGGTCATGGCTTCGCTCTGATACGCGAACATAACGTCAAAGAGCGGATTTCTGCCGGGAGTGTCGATACCGAGCTTTTTCACCAAAGTTCCGTAAGGGTAGCTTTGATATTTCAACGCCTCCACAGAGCGTTCTTTGACCTCTGAAAGATATTCGCCGACACTTTTTACGCCCGCCGGAGAGGTTCTGAGCGCAAGCGTGTTTACAAACATACCCACGGTTTCCAAAAATCTGCCGCTTCTTCCGCTTGATGGCATACCCACGATTATATCCTCGCCGCCGGAGAATTTCGACAGCAGGATATTGAAGCCTCCCATGTAAAACACAAACGGAGTTATTCCAAGAGCTTTGCAGACGGTTTTTATTTTGCCGTGCAGGTCAATATCAAGACTTTCATATATGGCGCTGCCGTTAAAGGTCTGCTTCTGTCCGCGCGGAAAGTCGGGCCGGATCTCAAGCTCCGGAATTTCGCCGCCGTACATACCGAGCCAATATTTTTCACTATCCCCGTCATAATCCGCCTTGGCGGCAAATTCTCTGTACTGAACGGCGGGCGGCAGAGCGCGGCCCATATACAAATCGTTCAGTTCCTTTAGTATCACCGCCATTGTTCCGCCGTCGGAGACGATATGGTGCATATCGAGCATAACAGTATTTCCAACGTAGCCTATTCTTATAAGCGGAGCCTTTGAAAGGTCAAAGGGACGGATAAAGTCGGCGATATTTCCGCTGTTGAGCCGCTCGACTTCAAAATCCACAGCGGGAAGAACAACTTGGACTATTTCTCCGCCGCGGTTTTCAAATTGAGTTCTAAGGCTTTCATGGCGTTCTATCAGCTTTTCCGCGGCGGCTTGGAGCCGTTCGGGGTCAACGCTTTCCGCCTCAAAGGCATAAGGCACGTTATACATAGTGGAGCTTTCCTGCATACTCTGAGAGGTGTAAACTCTCATCTGAGCGGGAGTGGCGGGAAGCTCTCCCTGTGCTTCGGCGGTTGTTATGCTCTGTGCCGCTGTGAGCTTCGCCGCCAAAGCCTGTATATTTTTAGCGTTAAACACGGTTTTTATCTCGGTTTTAAGCCCGGAAAACTCCAGACGGCTAATCAGCTCGATGGCTTTAAGGCTGTCGCCGCCAAGGTCAAAGAAATTGTCTGTCAAGCCGACCTTTTCCGTATTAAGAATTTCTTCTGTTATTCGGGCGAGTGTTTTTTCATTGTCCGTTTGCGGAGCGACATACTCAACGTCCGACTGTACGTGCAGCTCCACCTCCGGCAAGGCCTTGCGGTTTATTTTGCCGCTGGACGTCAGCGGCATTTCCTCCAGCCGGGTGAAAATATGCGGACACATATATTTGGGCAGCTTTTTCAGTATCGCCGCTTTTATTTCACCCACGTCAACGGCGGAGCTTTCCTTATAAAAAGCGCATATAAGCTGACGGCCCGTTTCGTCCTTTCGCACCACGACCACCGATTGTAAAACGCCGTCAACGGAGTTTATGGCGCTTTCGATTTCGCCAAGCTCAATGCGCAGGCCGCGTATTTTGACCTGAAAATCGTTGCGCCCCACGAACATAATATTACCGTCCTCACGCCAATAGGCGAGGTCGCCTGTCTTATACAGCTTTCCCTCGCCAAAGGGATTGTCAACAAACCTCTCGGCGGTCAGCTCCGGGCGGTTGAGATAGCCCGCGCCAACGCCGTCCCCCGCGACGCATAGCTCACCCGTGTGTCCTATGGGTAGGATATTGTTGTATTTGTCGAGAATGTATATTTGCGTGTTGGCAATCGGCTTGCCTATGTGAATGTCGATATTAGAATTGTCTAAAAACATTTTACTGTTCTTTTTGTTCATTTTATTAGCCGCTTTCTTGAAAAAATTTTATAAGGAGGTGCGTTTGGTTTTTTATTACTTCTTGTTGTTAGCCTTTATATATTCTTGATATTTATTTATCAGGTCAGCCGCAGTAAAGCCCGTATACTTTTTATATGTAGTTATCGGCGTATTTACGGTAATATATATTTTTTCATCCGAGGAGCAAGCGCTAAAATATTTATTAATGATAGCTTGATTGATAACTACAATGGCTTTTTTCGCGGATTTTGCTTTAATCGTTTGATTTGTGCCAATTTCCGCTCCCGGTCTGGTTTCCCCTAATTTGAGTTCACCGCACTCAGCCATAATATCTTCAACTTCAATATCAAAGTTAGTATAATTTATAACATCAATAATGAAACCGTATGTTTCAACCACCTCATACGTTCCCGATATAAATCTTCCATTTACTCCCAATTTAGGTTTTATTTGAAATTCAAGACCATAAGGTTTTCTTATCTTAATATAACTATTAAAAATGATTTCAATAATTTTTCCAATAGTGACTTCAAAAATAATTCCAATCATAGAAAATAATACTGACATTTTTCTGCCTCCTTATTTACGCAACGCACCTCTTTATAAACCTTAGTAAAATGTTGCCGCAGTGGTAACGTGTGTTTCCACCGGACCATATTGATTTTCAAATAGCTCGTGTTTACAGTCATATTTACTCCCGCAGGGATTGCATACATACGCATACGGTTGTTTCAGTTGGCCCGTATATGTTATAAATTATGGGAAAAGCATTGTGTAAGTATTTCCGATTGTAGTTTCGACCGGCCCGTACCCGTTGTAAACTCGGGGGGGGGGTAATTTCATTACACGAACTGCACAGCGTTGTTTCTACCGGGCCATAACCGTTATACGCTGAAAATTCTTGCAAATTATCAACAATCATATCGTACAACTCATTTGGGAAAACTTCACCTCCAACGACGAAAACCCCTATATGTCTTAAAAATTCCTTTGTTTTGCTCTCTTGAATATATTTTTTTAATTTTGTAGGCGTGGCAAAAAACAGTGCGGAGTTGACCGAAATAAATAATTTTTCAAATTCGGTTTGATTATATATCTGCTCCTCGCTGCTAAGTATAGTTTTTACGCCGGACGTTATTGACATAACCGTATCTTGCATAAAAACGTCAAAGGTTACTATTGTAACTGACACGGTAGCGTCCACATTCTCGTAAAATCTGTGATTGGCATACATAAAGGCTATGATATTCTTGTGCGTCAGCAATGCAAGTTTTGGAGTGCCCGTAGAGCCGGATGTGTGCAGGGCGCAATAAATATCCTTTTGTCTAACATTCACATTTGGATTTTTTTCGTTTGTGCTTTTAAGAAGCATATCAAGGCTTTTGTCCGTGACAAAGAACTTAGCGTCACTTTCCGAAAGCATAAAATCTATTCTATCTTTCGGATAATCCGGGTCAATCGGCATATATGCCGCGCCGCTTTTCAGTATGCCGAACATGACCGCTATGAGATAACTCCTCCTCGGCAGAGCAAAGGCAACAATGTCGCCGGTTTTTATGCCTCTTTCGATTAGCGCGTTTGCTATTCTGTTTGACAGGCGGTTAAGCTCGTCGTAGGTCAAGGTTTTGTCACAAGCGACAACGGCGGTTTTGTTTGGCGTTTTTGCGGCCTGATTCTCGAAAAGCTGATGCACGCACTTATCCCTTGGATAATCGGCCTTAGTATCGTTAAACTCATAAAGTAACTTATGCTTTTCAGCTTTTGAGAGAATTTCAAGCTCGTATACTTTTTTCGCGGCATTATTTATAGCGTCGAAAAAAAGATTAAAAATATGCCCGTGCATACGTTCGATTTCCTTTTCGCTGAACCTGTCAAGGCGGTAATCGTAATGAATTTTAAGCTCGCCCGTGCCGTCGCGGTCGTCAATATGAATTTGTAAGCCTTCTGTCTGCATACCGGGGTAATACCATTCGGAGGCAAAGCCCTCCGCGTTTGTTTTGGCGTTTTGATAGCTCAGCATAAC
>CANRIS010000057.1 GCA_947630725.1 uncultured Clostridia bacterium | reverse complement strand
AAGCGAAGCGGACGTTTGTCTAAGCGAAGCGGACGTTTGTCTAAGCGAAGCGGACGTTTGTCTAAGCGAAGCGGACGAATAGCCGTACATGTCTAAGCGAAGCGGACGAAAGAATAGAGGTGAAATAAATGGCAGAAATAGCCCCAAATAGCGTGTTTAAATTATTAAGAGGTTGCCCTCTTGATAGCGATTATACTAATAGTCTATGGTTTTCAAGTTCATCAGCACAATATAGTTATTTTAATGGACTGGCTAAATATACACTGAGTAATCAGCAATATCAACGTCATTCTAAAGGAATAATTAGGGTCAGTTTACAAGCCGATGATTTGTTTGATATAAACTATTGCATGTTTCAAAATACTGCATTTGGTAATAAATGGTTTTATGCGTTTGTAACTGATGTAGAATATGTTAATAATCAGTGTACTAATGTGTTCTATGAGATTGATGTATTGCAAACGTATTATTTTGACTATGAAATGGGTGTGACATACATTGATAGGGAAACTCCTGCCACAGACGAAATAGGAGATAATCTTGTACCTGAAAATATTGAGATAGGTGAATCTATTTGTCAACAACAATGGAATAAAACATATAGTCATACAATACTGGATAGTTCATTTTCTATTATACTTTATACTTGCCAAAATATGAGCATTGTATATCAGAATCCAAGTGACCTAAATCCAACTCCATTTATCCCGGCATTAAATGGCGGAATAGACCAACGCTCTGGTATATACACGCCTTGTACTGTTACAATAGTACCTGCAAATGATAGCGTTGCTATAAATGCTGCAATACAAAATGCACTTCTTAATCAGCAGTCAATAGTACAGATTTATGCAGTGCCTACAGAACTTGCTAATCAAATAAATGACCCTCAATTACCAAACGCAGGTATTTCCGCTTTTACAGCTACTCGTCCTACAGCTTTCAACTTTGGCGGTAAAACTTATGTTCCCAAAAATAATAAGATGTATACTTACCCATATATGTCACTTGTTTTGTCAAATCATCAGGGAAATACAGCTACCTATAGATGGGAAAACTTTACAATTGATTCGTTACTTCAACCATCAGGTAAAGCAATATTTGGCTTACAGGGTTCTTGTAACCCTAATCCAGCATATATTTGTAAACCATCGTACTATGAGGGTAACAATTATGACCACGGAATATCTGTTGGTAATTTTCCCACAGTTGCATGGAGCGAAGATACATTTACTAATTGGTATCTTAGGAATGGCAATTCATTCATTATAGGTTCTCTTGCAGGCATACTAAATCAAGGTTCTTATGGTGTTGTAAATGGCGCAGTTGGTAGAGCAGTTAGCAGCGCCATGAATTTAATGAGTGTTTATGAACGCTCTCTTATGTCACTTGCACAGATTACTGATATAAAACAAACACCAGACCAAGTACATGGACTTGCAAACATTGATACTGCTCAAATGGCAAGTGGACAGTTAGGCGTATCTGCTTATGCCATGTGCATTAAACCTGAAATGGCTGAGGTAGTGGACGGATACTTCACCAGATTTGGCTATGCAACACATAAGTTAAAAAGACCGAGTTTGAGAAATCGTCAGAATTGGACTTATGTTAAGACAATAGGGTGCATGATTCACGCAAAATCTGGTACAGGATTAAACGCTGAGGCTGAAAAGAAAATTTGTCAGATATTTGATAACGGAATTACATTCTGGACAAATGGAAATAATGTCGGAGAATATGGACTGACAAATGGCTTTATTACAACATAAGGTGGTGAGATAATGTCAAGAGTAAAAAATGCGCAATTTTGGGAAAGCGCAAAGTATAATAACGCTACGTTTGTACAGTATTACAGGCGTATTGTAGAACTGTCGATGAGCATGTTCAAATGGAGCGGACTTCCTGATACTGTTGACCCGAGGTTTATTGAACTGACTTTGTTTGCACAGGGTGGTGCTATCTACTTTGATGACGAAGTGATGGGAAATCTGTGCTTGCAGTTCACTACTAACGGTGGATTCACAGTGTATAGAGAACCTCTTAAGAGAAGAGCTTATGCAGTTAACGGATATAAGAATAATGAACTTGATGAAAAAAATAGCGTTATTATATGGAATAATATGTTGAGAACAAGTTCTATGCTCGAAGCTGAAATATTCGCAAAAAGACTTTGGGACTTGGATAGAACCGTTGACGTGAATGTACATGCACAGAAAACCCCTATTCTTATTGTCTGCGAAGAAGATGAATTGCTGACTGCTAAAAATCTATATATGAAATATGACGGCAATGAACCTGTCATTATGGGAAGAAAAAGTATTAAGGGCGATATGTTGCAAGTACTCAAAACGGACGCACCTTATATTGCTGATAAGGTTTATAATCTGAAAATGCAGATTTGGAATGAGTGCTTGACTTGGCTTGGTATCTCTAATATAAATATTACTAAAAAAGAAAGAATGATTACAGATGAAGTAACAAGAAATATGGGTGGTACTATTGCTAGTAGATATTCAAGACTTAATGCACGACAGGAAGCTTGCGAACGGATAAACAAAATGTTTGGTCTGAATGCGAGTTGTGAATACCGTGATGATTTGGTCGTTACGGACTTTAACGGTGAGCCTATGGATATTGATACTCAGGGTCAGAATATCGCTGATACCTATAATGAATAAGGGGGTTAATGTGATATGAGTGTATATACTACACAGGTACGGAATATCTGCGAACAAACCTATGCTAATGAGACCGCTTTTTACCCTGCAAAATATCATGGATTTGATGAAATTGACACAATATTGGATATGACGTGGGATAAGGTTATTCCTACTTATCCAATATTCGATGAGAACTACCGCAAAGTACTCAATAAGAAAATTCTACTGCATTATTATACGCGGGAAATTGGTACGGAAACCGTGGGACTGTGGAAACTGAGACTGAAAACTAAATTGGGCGAAATAATGCCGTATTATAATCAGATGTATAAGAGCGAATTACTTGAGTTTAATCCGCTTTATGACGTGGATTTAAATACGGAACATAAGGGTAAAGGCGGAGAGGAAAGAACTGGGAGTGAAATTGTTAATGGCAATGAAAGCTCTAAACTGGGCGGAAGTGATACGAGAAATGTGACATTTGATAGAACACAAAATAGGACAACTAATAATACAAGAGATGACAGCGGTTGGGATGTGTTCGATGATACAAATGATGGAACTACTAATGATAGCGGAATTACTCATACTCAGTTTGCAGATACCCCGCAGGGAAAAGTTCTGTCTGATGATTTGACAAATAATGATTATATGACAACTGATACTGTTACAAAAAATGAAAACGACCAGACAAGGCATAGTGAAGATAAACATCAGGGTAGTCATAATAATACAGTGACTGATAATGGGTCAGAAGACGTCACCATAAATGATACTACATCTGATACTATACTATATGGAAAAACTGATACGAGAAATAAACTGGATAATGTATCGAGAAATGACACTGTAAATACGACTGATGAGTATGTTGATATTGTTAAAGGCAAACGTGGCGGTGTGACTTATTCAGCAATGCTTAAGGAGTTTAGAGAAACTTTCCTTAATATTGACATGATGGTTATTCGCGAACTTGAACCCCTGTTTATGCAAATATGGGGAGACGTAATTTAATGAAAAGAGGTATTTTATATGGCTACTAATTTAACCCCTTGGAATGGATTAGATGTTGAAAAACTTAAGGTGTGGGTTCACCACATTTTGCCCTTGGTGTACGATGATTCTCTGTCTTATTATGAGGTGCTGGCTAAGGTCAGCGAAAAAATGAATGAGGTTATCAGCGGGCTTAACGCTAATAATGAACAGGTTGAGAAAGTTACTGGGTTTACTATTGAACAGGTTCAGAACCTTACACTGGCATTTAATAACTTCCAGCAAAGTATGCTGACAAGACAGGAAAACTTTGAGAATACTCTTCATCAAGATGTTAATACATGGGAAAACCAGATTGAAGGTGATATTGCTAATTGGAAAGCGGAAACTGAGGAAGCTTTTGAAAATCAGTATAATGACTTTCTGACAAAGTATCAGAAGCAGTTCGGTGTGGTGCAAGACATCGGTGATAGCACCACTGATGTGATGTCACAGGACGCTGTATCTAACCTTGCTTTTGTAACACGTGGGGTGGGAAGCGGTGATGACGCTGATACACTTATTGCACCTGGCTGTTACGAAATTACCAATGCTGATATGGCACACCTTCCCGAAGCAAAAATGGGTACGTTGTTGGTGTTCTCAATTGCGAGAGATTCCTTAAACTGGACTGTGCAGATGTTCGTTGCGTATACGTATAAGGCACCAGCTATTATGCATTGGAGAGTTAGGTTCGGTGATGAGTGGCTTGCTTGGAAACAGTTCTATACCAGTGATAGTGTCAAGCAAACTATCGGTAACAGTACCACTGATGTGATGTCACAGGACGCTGTATCTAACCTTGCTTTTGTAACACGTGGGGTGGGAAGCGGTGATGACGCTGATACACTTATTGCACCTGGCTGTTACGAAATTACCAATGCTGATATGGCACACCTTCCCGAAGCAAAAATGGGTACGTTGTTGGTGTTCTCAATTGCGAGAGATTCCTTAAACTGGACTGTGCAGATGTTCGTTGCGTATACGTATAAAAAACAAGCCGAGTATTACGTGCGTGTAAGGTTTGGAGGCGCTTGGGAAAATTGGAGAAAGTTACAGTTTGAACCACGTGATGTACAAACATTCAGCGAAAAAATTCCTTTCTATGGAAAGAAAATCGTTCTCGGTGGTGATAGCATAACTCACGGACAGGGTGGTACTGGCTGGGCTCAAACAGGCGATGACATTATCACCGTAGGTGACCGTACATGGAAACGCTCACCTAACTCCTATTGTTGGGCTAAACTGTTTGCAGACCTTATGACTAATGAATACGGTTGCACAGTTATCAATAACGGTTGCACTGGTACGCATAGTAACTTTTGGGCGTCTCACATATCAGAACTTTTACCCGAAGATACTGACATATTTATCCTTACAGTAGGTACTAATGACAGGTCAGATGGTGATGCAACAACTGTAAGAACACAAATTCTCAATAGTGTTCGTACTATAAAGGCATATTGCGACGCACACAATATTACATTCATATATTGCAGTCCTATTCCAGCCTCAACTACAAATGAGACATCGCTTAAAGTGCATATGTGGAACATAAATGACTTCGTTAAAAATGCTTGCCTTGAATGTAATGTAGCATATTATGACCTTTATAATGAGGCATATTACTATTACCTCAATAGGGACGAAGAAATTGGAACCTATGCTGATGAATTACACCCCAACGATATGATGTATTGGCATATGTTCTATTGGTACTGCAAATTGCTTAACATTGCTCCATCTGTTCCAGCGGTCGATAAACCTTAAACAAAGTACATCAATATGAATATAGGTGGTGAAAATTATGATAAATTATTTTTCACCACCTTGTTCTGTCTCTGGTGCAAATGGAAAAGGCAAAAACCTACTTATACCAAGCATGCGCTGGTACGATACGGAGGAAACTGGAACATAATGGGAAAAAAAGTATAAACAGCCA
>CANRIS010000056.1 GCA_947630725.1 uncultured Clostridia bacterium | reverse complement strand
ATAAAGACAAGAACAGTTGCGGGAGCGGTGAATTTGTACGCAATAAAAATGGCGAATGGATCGAGGTGACGTATGACAAATAGGGAATGGCTTAACACTTTGACAGATGAGCAATTTAGAGATTGGCTTATACACGATTATGAGCGTATTAAATTTGTATATAGCAATACATACGCAGGAATTGTAAATTGGCTAAAAGCGGAATATAAAGACAAGAACAGTTGCGGGAGCGGTGAATTTGTACGCAATAAAAATGGCGAATGGATCGAGGTGACGTATGACTAATAGAGAATGGTTAAACAGTTTGCCCGACGGCGAGTTTTACGATGTTATAGACGATATAATATACACTTGTAAATACTGCTCAACAAAACAATTTAGCGACAAATGCTTTGCCAATAGGTGCAAGTCGAATTTCATTGATTGGGCAAAAAAAACTAGGCGCGGGAGAAATCAAAATATTAAAGAGGTGTGATATGACAAGTATATTAAAGGAAAGCAACAAAGCATATCATAGTAATTTAGCTATCTCAAAGTCAAGTTTGGTGAAGATGTCAGTGTGCCCGCAATATTTTAAGTATTGTTTGGATAATCCTGAACCGCCGACAGATGAGCTGATTTTCGGTAGTGCGTTTCATAAGCTGACTTTGGAGCCGACAGACTTTAACAAAGAGTTTGCCGTTGCGCCGAATGTCAAACGTAACACTAAAGAGGGCAAGGCGATCTATGATGAGTTTTTACTAACAAGCGGTGACTGTGAGATTATAACGCAAGAGCAATACGCGGCAATACAAGCAATGCGCGATGTAGTTGTCGACAATAAATATGCGAGACAGCTTATTCAAGGTGAGGTGGAAACGTCTATGTACTTTGACGATGACCTTACAGGTGTTCCTTGCAAAGTGCGCCCGGACGTGTACAAAACAGTCAAAGACCGCGTAGTGATAACCGACCTTAAATCTTGTAGAAGTGCGCAGACGTTAGAGTTTATGCGAGATGTCGTCAAGTATGGTTATGACTTGCAAGCGGCAATGTACAGAATAGGTGCAAGTCAAGTATTGGGTGTGCCAAAAGAAAACATTGACTTTGTGTTTATCGCAGTGGAAAAGAAACCGCCGTATCTTATAAACGTGCTACAAGCCGATGATTTTGTTTTTCAGCGCGGTGAGGCACTTTTTAGGGAATACATCGGCACATACGCCGAGTGCCTTAAAACGGGCGATTGGTACGGTCTGAACGGCATAACAGGTGTCATTAACAACTTGTCGCTGCCGAATTATCTTATAAACGATAATAATAAATAAAGGAGATATATTAAGTATGGATAATATGGACGAGCTTTTTAAGGAACTCTGCAAAGCTATGCGGAAAACACTGGTTGAGGGATTTCTTCAGTCTGAGGTGTCTGAACTCAAAGACAAACTCAAAGAAATAGGCATAGATGTTGACATAAAGGTGGATATAAATAATATTGACCTTGATAAAATTGAACGTCTTGCAAATGAACGTTTTGCAAACGACGAAGAGACTAAGGCGAAAATTGAAGAAAGTCAAGAGGCTATGCCGCAAATAACGTCTGAACAGCTAGAACGCTATTTTGCAGAAAAAGATGACAATAAAAAACATAAAAGGAAGTGATATATAATGCTCA
Source organism: uncultured Clostridia bacterium (assembly GCA_947630725.1). Classification (GTDB taxonomy): domain Bacteria; phylum Bacillota; class Clostridia; order Lachnospirales; family CAG-274; genus JAJQCI01. Next base: position 4,026 of record CANRIS010000056.1, on the reverse strand, counting down.
AAGAAAGTAACACACAGCGAACGGTCACACTGCCCAAAGTGCTTGTCGAAAAGATAATGCTTGAAGCAGAGGCAAACTATACAACATTCAATGCAATGCTGAAACAAATCGTTGTAGAATATTTTAAGAAAAAGGAGATATTAAAAAATGAGTAATGAAGTAGCACAGGGAACACTTGACGACGTTTTGACAAAGCCTGACAAAAATGCTGCAATGCAAGTAATGTCGGAAGCAAAATCAATTGAAAAATACAGCGAAAATCTGCCGTCAACAAAAGTAGGCGCGCCGATCGCAACGATATGGAATGATGATGAAATGCTTAGCCGCGCGTGGAAGTCAGCACAATTTTTGGCGAAAACAGACTTAGTGCCGCAGACATTCAAAAAGCCTGAAAACTGTATAATCGCGCTTGACATTGTCAATAGGACAGGTATGCCGCTTTGGACGGTCATGCAGAATTTGTATGTAGTGCAAGGCAAGCCTTCTTGGAGTGGGCAGATGTGTATTGCGCTTATAAATGGGTGTGGTAGATTTACACCGCTGGAATTTACGTTTGTAGGCGACAGAGGCACGGACAGCTTTGGCTGTTTTGCCCACGCGCGCCGTCTAGATAACAACAAAGAGTATACGAGCGACATTATCACGATTGGAATGGCAAAGAAAGAGGGCTGGTATAATAAGTGTGGCTCAAAGTGGGTGACGATGCCTATTCAGATGATGATGTACAGAGCGGGTGCGTTTTTCGGTAGGGTGCATTGCCCGGACGTACTTATGGGATTGCCGCTTGCCGACGAGATGCGCGATGTTTACGGATATGACGATAATAAGCAACGGTCAAATTTGACTGATTTGTTGGACGAAAATTCAAATTGAGGAGGCGCGTATGGTACATATTGTTTGTGATATTCCTGATGATATGGACGAAAAGGGCGTAGGCGGTCTTTGGGACTTGTCCGGGTCTATATATTATGCTTGCGCAAATGCCAAAAATGATGACGAAGCGGAATATGCAATTTACAAGATCTTACGCAACTTAAAAACTAAGTGAGGCGATGTAACCGACCGACTTTTATTGGACTGCCCTGACCTGCCAAAAAATTATTTACAAATATTTTGTGAAAACTATTGACAGGTTTGGGCAGTAGTATTATAATGTCCATAGTGTCAAAAGTAAATCGACACAAAGAGGAGTGAAACTATGAAGTACGGATACGTGAGAGTAAGCACGGTAGACAAGCAGGAGTTTACAAGGCAAGAGTTTGTGCTGAAAGACTATGCAATTGATCGTCTGTTTGAGGAAAAGATAAGCGGCACAAAAAAGGCGTGCGGGCGTGAAGAGTTTAATAAGATGCTGACTTTGTTGCAAGAGGGTGACGAAGTTTATTTTGAGAGCATGAGCCGTATGGCTAGGAGCGTTTCTGACCTTATTGACACCACAAATTTGCTTATAAAAGAGAAAAAAGTGCGAGTGATTTTCATCAAAGAAAACTTGACCGTTGGCGGCGGGAAAGGTCTTGATGCGATGAGTGCGCTTGTGTTCCATATTATGTCTGCGTTTGCACAATTTGAGCGTGACCTTATTGCTGACCGAACAAAACAGGCTTTGGAAGCAAAAAAGGCAGAGGGCGTAAAACTTGGACGTAAGCCGTCTGTCGGTGAAGATGTGGCAGAGTGCATAAGACAGGCGCGTGGTGCAATGACATATGATGAGCTTGCCGTGACCTATGGAGTGAGCCGTAGTACGGTTGCAAGAATTTTAAGAGATGCGAGATAGGGGTGGGCATATGAGACTTTACAACGAAAACGAAATCATGAAACAATTTGACGAGCTGGATTGGGATTTGGCTGCGCTTTTGGACGAGGCTGAAACTTGGGCAACGACGTGTACGGATCGGTATGGTGACGATTTTGTGTACGAAGACAAAGACGGATATTATTACTTCGATTTGCTGCATAGCGGGACGGTTGAAGTGACTGTTGAAAAAGACGGCGATGTGCTTGTAGATCGTGAATTGTATGCGCGCTCGGAGCTGAAAGACAAGGTGTATGCCCGCTATGCAAACTGCGACATTGACATAGAGGAAGTGGACGAGCCGTTGTACACAATGCGTATGTATCTTAAATGAGGTGAGAATATGAATATCACAGGGAATATCAATCAAATATCAATGGTATTGGCAATGCTCAAGACAGCGATTGGAGAGAATGCGACAGTACACGGCGCGATATTGTGGAGCAGATTATGAGACTATCTAATTTTGATGAGATGTGGCACATATTTACCACTAAACAAACTGATCTGAAATATATGCTAGGCGAAGCGCAAAAACAAGCAGAAAGGTGGTCAGAATACGGCACATGTGATTTTTTGTACTGTGGTGATGCGTGTGAAGATGAACACGATGTGTATTATTTTGAGCTTGTCGACAGCGGATTATGGGAAGTCAGTGAGTATGACGATACTAACTTTATACGCAAGTTATATATCACTCCGATCACGTACGATTGGCTGAACAAAAATTTAATCTTTGAGCGCGAAATAGTGCCGCCTACATATAGGCTAAAAATAAAGTACACAAATTGGAAAAACTAAGAAATTGAGAGGGATAAGAGTGTATGAGTAAGCGGGAATGTGAATTTTGCAAGAGCTATGGGAGCCGCGCTTTACGGAGCGCGTTCAGATTGAGGTGTAAAATGGACAGAGAAAAAGAAATTGAAGCGTTGGCGCATTTGATTTTCGAGTGCGTGGACAGAGAGTTTATCGACAAGTTTATCGAAGATGAAAACGGCGATTTGGCGAGCATACAAACTGTATCTATTTATAGCATAGCGGAACATTTGATTGATAACGGATATAGCAAAAATGCAGATGTTTGGCAGGGCGAGAACGAAGTACGCAGGGAAGCATTTAGTAGAGCGATTGACGATATAAAGGCGGCGGTGGCAAGGCTTGAAAGACTTAAAGGGATAGGTTATGCGGACGGTATTGTTATAGGCTTGAAAAGGGCGATTGAAATAATCATAGATTTGGCGAAATCATTAAATATTGAGGTGTGAAATGGAAGGGATAATGAAAAATGGCGAGCGGAAGAAAACGGAAGAAATAATGCTTGGTCGTATTGTTGATAACAATGAATACGCAATTAAAGACGGGAAAATTAAATCGGTAAACGTATTTTGCGGCACAACGAATTGCGAGATGTTCACAGTAGAATTTTGGCTTGAACAGCTAAATGCAAAGCAGATAGCGCAGGAAGTTGAACAATTCAAAAGTGCGGACGGGCAATACGTCTTTGCGGGTACGTTTATGTGCCGTGAATATATAGAAGTGTGGGTTAAAGATAACAAGCGTGTATTAAACGCAGAATTTAACTATGTTGAGGTGCGAAATGGACAGAGAAAAAGAGATTGAGGAAATGGCAAAAACGGTTTATAACGGGTGCAGGGTTGCTTGCAGTGATTGCAGAGAACGTGCGCTATGTGAGGTTAGGCACGTCGCGGAAGTGCTTGTCGATGAGGGCTATCGCAAAGCCGATGAAGTGCGCAAGGAAACGGCGAAAGAGGTTTTATTCGCGTTGCTCGATAAAAAATTCGAAATGGACGACAAAGGTAGAGTTTGTATAGTTGATATTTATGACGAGTTAAACCGTCTTTTCGAAAAATACGGCGTAGAGGTGGAGTAGCGATGTACCAAGACAACTTTTTGAGAGAACTCATCATAGACAACTTTGCGGGCGGCGGCGGAGCAAGCACCGGCATCGAGCTTGCGCTCGGCAGACCCGTTGACATTGCCGTCAATCACGACGGAGATGCAATCGCGATGCACCGAGTAAATCATCCGTACACACAACACTTTCAAGAGGACGTTTTTGCAATAGATCCCGAAACCGTGACAGGCGGTCGCCCGGTGGGGCTTGCGTGGTTTAGCCCGGACTGCAAGCATTTCTCACGCGCCAAAGGCGGCAAACCCGTTGAGAAGAAAATACGCGGGCTGTCGTGGGTGGTATTGAAGTGGGCGATGTCGTC
>CANRIS010000055.1 GCA_947630725.1 uncultured Clostridia bacterium | reverse complement strand
ATTATAACCATTTTATGCCAAAATCGCTTTAGTCCCCTAAAGTCATAGGCAAAAATGCAAAGCATACTTTTTAGGACGAAGTACGCCGATAAGCTACAATTTTGCAAAACTGCTCTATTTAACAGCTTAACATTATTTTAGCACTTATACAACAGATTGTCAAGAAAATATGTGTATTTTATATTAAAATTGCACATTTATTCAACGATTTGTCTATTGGCAGTATAGAATATAAACAAAATTGAAAATGCTCAAAATAAAATTTATAGCTTATACGGAGTATCAGACCAACCGCACATTTTATTTATATACTGATATTTCGCCTCATAAAATTTGACACAGCGGCTATTTGCAGAAAGGTTCAGACACGTTTTCGGCTGTGCAGGAAAGTTGCAACAGCCCTAATTTAAAAGGCGGATCGTTCGCTGTCGGGCGTGAAAGCTGCCGTCACAACGAAAAATCCGCCGTTTTATTATGTATGGATACTTTGCCCCCATATTATTATTTATTATTTGACAGCGGCTATTTGCAAAAGGTTCAGGCACGTTTTCGGCTGTGCAGGAAAGTCGCAACAGCCCTAATTTAAAAGGCGGATCGTTCGCTGTCGGGCGTGAAAGCTGCCGTCACAACGAAAAATCCGCCGTTTTATTTATGTATAGATACTTGTTTTCATAGATAATTTATGCGTTTGGCTAAAGGTGTGGACATCTTCTGCGCCAACGCTGACGAACGAACCACAAATCGCCGAGTTCCGATGTGTACGGACATTCAGCAATCAAAATACCTGTCTGTTTTCTGAGGCAAAGTCAAAGAAATATCCGAAATCGTTGATAAACATAGAATCCTTCAAGCATATAAAGTTAAATTCGTATGTCTTGTCAAAACCCTCGACATTGACGCTGCTAAGTGTGTTGTTGTGAAGTTCTTTTTCGGCAGCCGACTCATACATAAAGGTTATGCCGCAGTTGTCCGCCACAAGTTTTTTTATGGCGCTTGGGCTGCCAACTACCAAAGCAGAGGAGAAATTTCTGAGAGAATAACCCATTTGTTTAAGCAGATTGTCAAGATTTTTTCTTGTGCCTGAGCCTTCTTCTCTTATTATGATGCGATTTTCAAAAAGCATTTCTGCCGACACGGTTTTGTCGGCAAGCTCTGAGTCGGGAGAGCAGAGACACCTGAGCCTTTCCTTTGAAAAACTCCTGCTCCAGAAGATATTTTCGTCAAAGCTGTCTTCGGAAATAAGAAATTCAAGCTCGCCTTTTTTAAGCTTTTCCACAAGCTTTGCCGAATTTTCAACCTCCATCAGCAGCCCCGACAAGGGATAAGCCTCCGTATATTTTTTGATTATTCGTGGCATAACATACTCGCCCATGGACTTGGTCGTCCCCATCACCAACGGTCCGGGCTTCCGGTTAAGCTCGCTCAGTCTTCTGCCGATTTTTTTCTCATCGGCCTGCAGCGTGATAAACATATCTCTGAGGGCTTCTCCCGCTTCGGTCAGTTTCATTGATTTGCCATCCTTCAGCAGCAGCTTGACCTTGTATCTGTCCTCAATAAATCTTATGTGCTGAGTGACTGCCGGCTGAGTAAGTCCCAGCTTTTCTGCGGTTTTTGTATAATTTCCCAGTTCACAGACCGTAAGGAATGTATTTACTCTGAAGTCAAGCATAGGATCATCCCCTTCCCAAAATGAACAAATCGTTCAAAATACCGATAGTTCCGAATACAATAATAACAAAAAATCAATGTGTTTTACTTCTAAGCTTCAGACCCCCATAATGGATTATATAATTAATCAGGAAATAAATCAAGCTTTTTTTGCTAAAAACTGGTGTTTTTTTTAATTTATTTTGACATTTGCATTGTGTCATTCATTTTTCGCTAAAATTCTACTTTATAAAAGCAAAATTACCGCCCCTTTCGGAGCGGCAATTTTTTATTTGGAAGCTAAGTATTATTCCTTAACAGCACCCATCGTTACACCTGTCATAAAGTACTTCTGACAGAAAGGATAGATGAATATGAAGGGAAGGATAGCAATAATGATAGCTGCGTTCTTAACTGTGTTAAGAGAAGCGTTGAAGTTGCTATCGAGTGTGAATGTATCGTCGATTACAAGTGTTCTCAGCTTAACCTGGAAGTTGTACTTCGTTGTGTCGGAGATGTAGATTACGTAGTGAACGTATTCTGACCACATAGCAACTGCGAAGAACAGACCGATAGATGCAAGAGCAGCCTTTGAAAGAGGAAGTACGATACGGAAGAATGTTCCGATAGGAGTACATCCGTCAATGTCAGCAGCCTCAAAGAGAGCCTGAGGAAGCTGCTCGAAGAATGATCTCATAAGAACCAGGTTGTATACATTCATTGATAAGGGAAGGATAATAGCCCAAAGTGAGTTATAGAGACCTACCATCTTAACAACAAGGAATGTAGGGATAGTACCTGCACTGAACATCATTGTGAACAGGAACATATAGCCGAAGAATTTGTTTCCGGGCATTTCTCTCTGGATAAGGATGTATGCACCTATAGCGGAGAGAAGCAGACCGATGAATGTACCCATAATTGTGGTAAGTACGGAGATGCCGAACGCTCTTAAATATTCGGAGCCGCCTCTTACGAGTACATATTTGTAACCGTCGAGAGTAGGATTCTTAGGAATTATATTAAATCCATAAATTGTACCTGCTTCGAAAGAGTCTGATAAAACCTTGATAATGGGAAGAAGCATACAAAGCATGAGCAGAGCCATAAACAAGAAGTTAAATACGGCAAAGATAGATCTTCCTCTATACCTTGGGTCAGTTAAACTAAATTTATATACCATCTGCTAAACCCCCTTTTTTATACCAAGCCATAACCACGAACTCTCTTGGAGATTTCGTCAGTGATCATTACGAGGAACAATGAAACTACGGATCTGAAGATACCGATTGTGGTTGAATAACCGTAGTTGGGCAGACCTACCGCAGGCTTAAGACCTACACGGTATGTATATGTTGCGATAACGTCTGATACCGAGTATACCATTGAATTGTAAAGCACGAATACTGATTCGAATACGTTCAGAACCTTTGCAAGGTTAAGAATGAATACTACCAGGATCGTATTTGAAAGTGAGGGCAGAGTGATATGTATCGTCTGCTGCCATCTGTTTGCGCCGTCGATCTCGGCTGCTTCATAGTAGTCCAGCGAGATACCTGCCAGAGCAGCTATGTAGATAACGGTACCCCAACCTATCTCTTTCCAACGGTTGATCAGATACCAGAAGAATCTCCACCATTTCTTCTGAGTCAGCCAGTCCGTCTGAAGCATCTGCTCCTCCGAAATAACGTGCAGCTTATAGAGAATCTGGTTCAGAAGACCCTCGGGCTGAAGCAAAAGGATAAAGATAGATGCAACAACTACCCATGAAAGGAAGTGAGGCAGATATAATACTGTGTTGATGCACTTCTTTGCAATAGCATTCTGGATCTCGTTAAGCATAAGAGCCACGATAATAGATGTTACTGTAGCAAGAATAAGGTTTATGAGACTTATTACGATAGTGTTGCGGAAGGAAGCCCAGAAGCTTGGGTCCGCAAAGAGTCTCTTGAAGTTGTCAAGTCCTACAAACTGCTGAGGTTTGCCGTTGGGCTTGTAGTTATATAAGGAGTATTTCATACCGTACATGGGCATATAGTAGAATACGAAAAGTACGATAACTACCGGGATGAACATAACGTAGAACCATCCGTATCTTTTCATTCTTACTGCCACTGACGGTTTTTTAACAACTATATGATCATAATTGCCTTTTTGTTGTACCTGAGCCATTCATTTCACCCTTTCTGAATTTTTAAAAACATTTAATTATTCAACTGAATCAACTGCATATTCATAGCCTGTATCATCGCCGTTGAGGTCTTCATATATAAGACGTCTCTGTCTCTCTGTCTCACTTGCATAGTTAGCGAGAGCTGCGTCAACGTCATCGCCCCATTCGCCGAGAACAAAGCTTGCAACGAGCTGTTCCTTAGCAACCTGTACATCGGGAAGCTGTTCGGCAACTGTAGCTGAAATTACAGGAAGGTCATAAATAATCCTTGAGTGGTCGAATACGTCAAGTGATTCGGTAACTCTGGGATCAAGCTCGATAGGATCGTCAAATTCTGTGATCGAAAGTGCTGCGTCATAGCAGGACTTTTCAAATATTGTTGAAGGATCGCTTAAGCAGGGAAGAGCTTCAACAGTGCCGTCTGAATTTTTCTTGTAGTGTACGTCTTCAACACCGTGTGTAAAGAGCATCTGACCCTCGCCGCCATCATGTGAGTAAAGGATCGCATACTTGAATACTTCATCAGGATGCTGGCAGAAGTTTGTGATAACATAAGCTGTAGCAGGACGCTCGATGTAGTATTCCTTCTCAAGGTCGAAGGAGGGAAGAGGTGTGATAACAGCTTCGGGGTTGGTGATCTTGATGTTGTTGTCAAGAGTCTTCATCCATGTACCTGCCCAGTAGTTGAATGCGCCTACTGTACCGTTGTAGAACTTGTCACGGCAGGTAGATGTCTTGTTTGTAACGATACCGGGATCCATAAGTCCGTCATCGTAAGCTTGTTTAAGTCTTATAAGAGCGTCTTTCATTTCGGGCTCAAGAACGCCGTCTACATATCTTCCTGCGGTCTCGCTGTAGTGGAAGTCGGGTCTTGCATCCTGATAAAATTCTCTTAAGTAGATCTCATAGGGCGACTCTGTTGAGATAAGTCCCGATGCGGTAATAGGATAAATAGTCTGGTCGGCGTATTTTTCTTTATAGCCGTCAACATTCTTTATATCCTTGAATTTTTTGAGCATTGCATAAAATTCATCGTAGTTCTTGGGATTTTCTATGCCAAGAGCGTCCATCCAGTCTTTTCTTACATATGTAACCGTACCGCCGCCTCTCTGATTGGGGAAGCCGTAAAGTCTGTTTTCGCCGTATTCGGAGTCACATCTCAGACCGTCAATGTACTCTTCAGCAGCGATACCCGATTTTTTAAGATCGGAACTCTCCCATGCGTCAGTCATATCCCAGAGGATACCCTCAGCCGCATATGAAGGATAGTAGGTTGAACCAAGCTCTATGACATCGGCAGGCTCCTCAGCCGCGAAGGTGATGGCTACCTTTTCATAGTACTGGTTGTGTTCAGGTTTTTCGATTGAAAGCTCTATGCCTGTAAGCCTTTTGTACTCGTCCATGAACTGCTGCATACCGTTTTCTCTTGTGAGAATGGTCGTAGCCATCATAGAGATTTTTTCGGGCTTGCCATCAGGCTGAAGAGCAACTTCATCTTTTGTGTCGCAAGCAGAAAGACCTGAAACGATTAACAAAGCAGCCGCTACCGTAGCAGTCCTTGTTAAAATGTTCTTTTTCATAAAAATCCCCCTTTGCATATTTAGGTAATTTTGTATAAAATTATTGCACCCTCAGAGCTGAAAGCTTAAATGTGCAATAATCAGTCTATTAATATAATACCGTTTTTTAGTCAATTTGTAAAGGGCTTTTTAAAAATTTTTTTAATTTTTTTGCGGTTATTATGAAAAACCTCTAAATTGTGACCTTTTTTGAGCCTTATTTTTTAAATTTTTAATAAATGCCGTTTCTTAAGGGTATTTTGATTTATATATGGGATTTTTCTTGAAAAAGTGCAAAATTATCATATTTTTCGCCCGGATAACGCAATATTTTGACTTTTGATAAAAGTCCGAGGGTGTACGCCGCAGACTGTCGGTTTGTCTGTTTTGTATATTTTGCCCAAAAAATAAAAAAAGAACCGCAGGCTCTGCCTAAAGCAGGCGCCGCAGTCCTTAATATTAATACAGATATAACATATCTGACAGACTGTCAAAAAAGTAAATTTACTTATTAATAAAAATATTCGATAAATATTTTATATGCAGCGTCGCAGACTTTAATCCGCAGGTAGTGTCCGAAAGATGTCGGATTGCCCGAAGGGCA
>CANRIS010000054.1 GCA_947630725.1 uncultured Clostridia bacterium | reverse complement strand
TAAAGGCAATAAGGAAGCACCTGCTTTAAAAAAGCGGCGCGCGGCGGAAATCATTCCGCCGCGCTTTTCTTTTTGCCGCAAGATATCGGTGCGCGGACATCCGTCATAACCCGACATAGTACGACATAAAATATTAGTACTTAAAAAAGCGGGGTGGGGCGATGCAGGACTATATTTCCGAACGCGTGGTAAAAGAGGGGCTGTACATAATGGAGACGAAGAGTACGGTGCGCGCCGCGGCGGAGTTCTTTTCCGTCAGCAAATCCACCGTGCATACAGAGGTAACATTGTAGAACGCTTTTTTGTGGATAGTGGAATAAAGCATAAACGAACCGCGCTTGCAGGTTGCAAGCGCGGTTCGTTTATGTATGATACAAGTAAGTCGGGCTTGATTTTTATCTATATGCATGGTATAATAAGTATCATATTGAGGTAAGTATGTATACGAATGATCATGAACATATGGTAGAGGATATTTGCTATAAGGTTGCTCATATGGAACAAGTGATGAGCGCTATTGAATCCAATTTTCCAAAACTATTTGAGCAATTTTTAAGAACTCGTGAAAGCGATATGCCTAAGGAGTATATCGACGCTCTACGCGATAGGTTTATGGTTGATGATAATGGTAAGTAATTGGTTTTTGATGAGAAAATTGCATTTACAGAATTAATAAAAATCGCAATCAATGATTTTGATTCGGATCGTTCAGCTTACCGAGATTTGTTTAATGGAGATGCATTGGAAGAGTATAAAGAAGATCCGCAGTTATTTAAATCAAAAGCATTGGCAAACGAAACTCCCATTATTAGAAAAACATTGCAGAATCGTCTTGCCAAGCAGTTGGATAAATTTAGAATTGCATTTAGTAAAGCAAGCGCATATGACTTGTTGCAAGTTGTAAAACGTGTGGCGAATTTTTCCAAAAATTATGTTGCAAATATATACGATCAAGCCCATTTTAATACAATAGCATATTATAAAGATTTTCAGTTTACCGAATTTATCCTACGGTTAAAGGTGATTTGGTGAGGAGCAAGTCGGAAGTTATTATTGCTAATTTGCTATATTATGAAGGCTTAGAATACGAATACGAGGCAAAATTACAGCATACGAGTGGAATTATAAAACCCGATTTCACAGTCAAAACTCCGAGCGGTAAATATATCTATTGGGAACATTTAGGGATGCTCGGCTCGGAAGAATATGATCAAGTATGGTTGTATAAAAAAGATATTTACGATAATCAGTTTTCCGGTCAACTCAGAACGACATATGAGGGCATCACCATAAACAATAGTGCCATAAAATTGATTCAAGAATTGAAAATGCTATAGGAATTTCCTATTAAATTTTTCAACGATCAGATAATGATATGCACCTTGAGAGGGAAGTCTCTCAAGGTGCATCTTTATAAACTCGATTGAAAAACCTTCACTTGTCGACAAAAGTCATTTAAAAAAGTTTTTATCATGTGCCATAATAGTGTCTCAACAAAGTAAAGAGGTGTGCTATTGTGTTAAAAAGAAAGATTGAAAAAGTGCTGAAAGAATGGGAGAAAACTCCAAACAAAAGCCAGCTCATCATTAAGAGGCATAGGAACTGGGGAAAATACAATATAGGAAATGTCAATAAATCCTTGTAATCCCATTTTGTCTCGGCTTTTTGTTGGCTGAATATTAAGAGAGAGTATCGCGGATAAAACTGTTTTGGGCCTGACGCTTTTAAACGCCAGACCCAAAACAGTTTTATCTTACAAAAAACCAGTTGATTTTTTAACTTCTTATTAGCTATAATTTGTACTTAGTTTGACTATTTAATAAAATTTTAAATTTTTCAATAAAATTTTAAATTTTTTGTAACAATTTGTAGTTTTATTTCGTCTGAATTATAAAAGGCTAAATATTGTTCCTGTAATTGTACTTTTTCAGAACTTTTATTTTTCTGTTGGTAGTTACCTCGGTATATCTTTCCGTGATTGCTATATTGGAGTGACCTAAAATTTCTTGCACCGCTCTAAGGTCTGCGCCGTTGGCAAGAAGGTTGGTTGCAAATGTGTGGCGCAGATAGTGGGGAGTGGCTTTGGGATTGATTTTGGAAATATTGCGGTATTTGAAAAAAATATCCTCGATTGCATGGATGGAGATGGGCGACAGCATTCTGTTTACGAATAGGTAGTTGTGGTCTTTAACATAAGTTTTTATGATAGAAATCCAATTTTTTATATTGTCCACGGTCTGTTGGCATGAAAGATAAATAAGGTGCTCTTTTTTGCCTTTGCCGTGTATCAGAATAATTCGGGATTTCAAATCTATATCGTCTAAGCGGATTGCCGCCGCCTCTCCTATCCTTATACCGGTTGAACATAAAAGGTCTATCAAAGCCATATCCCGCGTGGTTTCAAAGTATTGGAAAGCCGAAACGGAATTTTCTTTCTTTATTTCCACGCAGTTTAATAACCTTTTGACGCTATGAACGGGTATCGTGCGTGGGAGCGCTTTTTCCGCCTTTAGTTTAAATTCATATTTAAGCATTGGGTTGGACAAGCGGTCGTTTCGATATATGTACTTAAAATATTGCTTTAAACTTGCAAGGTGACGCTTTATCGTAGAACATTTGTGCCTTGTTGAAGTAAGTTGAGAGATATAATCCATAACATTGCCGTTCGGATTATCGGTTAGATAAGAGAAATAAGAATTTAAATCCGAACGGTAGGAGAGGATTGTATTTTCTCCGAGGTTTTTACTTAATTTGCAATAGGTTAAAAATTCGTTGATTTGATTTTGGTTTTCGTCCATTGTAATTCTCCTTTTTTTACTATTGCAAATTATAAAGAAAAAATAAAAAATTTGAAAGAAATAACTAACAATTATTTGAAGATATTTAGGTGAAATTAGTGATATACGACAAAAAAGATATTAATAACGCTATAAAATATTTAAATGAAAAATATCCTGATACGACCGTAAATAACAATAAGTATATTGTGTCCAACAACGGTGTTTCGATAACCGAAAATTACAAGTTTTTAAGTATGAAGCAAAGTGTCTTTCAACACGTATGCTACAAAGATTGCGTATTTGAGAATGTTGCACTTACCGGTTCAATATTTGATTTTGTCAAATTTATAGGCACTGCTTTAATTGGAAGCAGTTTTGCAAATTGTGAATTCTATATGGTAGATATAGATGGCAAAGATAAAATTATGGAATCAAATAATTTCAGTCAAAGCAACTTTTGGGCGTCGAACGGGTTGTTTGATTATGTGCAGATTTTTGTCATTTCCAACGGCACAAATACAAAATACTACTCCAATACCACGCGCTACAACCATATCAAAGAGGCGGAGAACGCGCACCGCAAAGGCAAGACGAGCAACAGCTTTGAGTTTACTTCATTTTGGGCAGACGCAAAAAATAAAATAATTCCCGACCTTGTGGACTTTACCAAAACTTTCTTTGCAAAACACACTCTTCTAAATATCTTAACGCGTTTTTGCGTATTTACGTCTGAAAATATGCTTCTCGTCATGCGGCCGTATCAGATCGTAGCCACCGAAAAGATTTTGGAGCGTATTCAAATTGCCAAAAATTATAAGCTCTACGGAAGCGTTAAAGCGGGCGGCTACGTTTGGCACACTACGGGAAGCGGCAAGACGCTCACATCCTTTAAGACGGCGCAACTTGCCTCGCGGCTCGATTATATCGACAAAGTTCTTTTTGTGGTGGACAGAAAGGACCTTGACTATCAAACCATGAAGGAGTACGACCGTTTTGAAAAGGGTGCGGCGAACAGCAATACTTCGACCGCAATCTTAAAACGCCAGCTTGAAGATAGCGGAGCAAAAATAATAATTACGACCATTCAAAAGCTCTCCACTTTTATAAAGAAAAATGCGGGGCATGCCGTCGCGGACAAGCACGTCGTTCTCATTTTCGACGAATGTCACCGCAGCCAATTCGGCGATATGCACCTTGCAATCACCAAGTTCTTCAAAAAATATTATCTTTTCGGCTTTACGGGAACACCTATTTTTTCGGTCAATGCTCTCTCGTCGGGTAATCCCACTATGCGCACTACCGAGCAGGCGTTCGGTATGAAACTCCATACTTATACCATAGTAGACGCAATAAACGATAAAAATGTATTGCCTTTCCGCGTGGACTATATTTCCACTATGAAGGAGGAGCCGGATATCGACGACAAGGAAGTTTGGGATATTGACCGCGAAAAGGCGTTTCTTGCGCCCGAGCGTATTTCCAAGGTCGTTGAATATATTCTCGACCACTTCGCGCAAAAGACCAAACAGAACGAAAGGTCGTATGCTTTCCGCCAGCTTGTGAATATCGAGGAAGTTGCCCGCGTCAAGAACGGTTCGGATGCGCATGAACTTCGCAACAAAGTGCAGTTAAAGGGGTTTAATTCCATTTTTGCGGTTTCTTCCGTCGAGGCGGCAAAACTTTACTACCTCGAATTTCAAAAGCAAATGAAGGCGCATCCCGAAAAGGCGCTAAAAATTGCCACTATTTACAGCTTTGCGCCCAATGAGGAAGAAGAGGACGGGCTTCTCGGTGAAGAAAATTCAGACGATACAAACGGGCTTGACGCCTCCTCGCGCGATTTTTTGGACCGTGCCATAAAGGAATATAATGCTTATTTCGGCACCAATTACGATACGTCGAGCGAAAAATTCCCCAACTATTATAAAGACGTTTCGCTCCGCATGAAGAATAAGGAGATAGATATCCTTATCGTCGTCAATATGTTCCTTACGGGCTTTGATGCAACTACGCTCAATACTCTTTGGGTGGATAAAAACCTGAAAATGCACGGGCTCGTGCAGGCATATTCCCGCACCAACCGCATTTTGAACACTATTAAGACGTTCGGAAATATCGTCTGTTTCCGTAATCTGCAAAAGCGTACGGACGAGGCAATTTCTCTGTTTGGCGACAGAGAGGCGGGCGGCGTTGTGCTCATGCGCGGCTATAAAGATTATCTTAACGGCTATACCGATGACAAGGGAGAATACCATAAGGGATATACCGACCTTGTTGGCGAATTGCAAATTGATTTTCCGCTTTGCGAGGAACGCATTACGGGAGAGGAAAGACAAAAGCAATTTATCCGCCTTTTTGGCTCGCTTTTAAGAATGCGCAACCTTCTCACTTGCTACGACGATTTTAAAGAGGATGATATTCTCTCCGAACGGGATCTACAGGACTATTGTGGGCAGTATCAGGATCTCCGTGACGAGTGGAAAGCAAAAGTGGCACGTGGAGAGAAAGAGGATATCAGCGACGATATCGTGTTTGAGATTGAACTTATCAAGCAGATTGAAATCAATATCGACTATATTTTGCTCCTCGTTACTAAATATCACGATACCCATTGCCAAGATAAAGAGGTGCTTGTCACCATTCGCAAGGCAATCGCTGCAAGTCCCGAGCTTCGGAGCAAAAAGGCGCTTATCGAAAATTTCATTGCCGGCATTACCGATGTCACCGACGTGATGAGCGAATGGCATGAATACGTCGCCGCTGAGAAGGAAAAGCAACTCACGGAGATTATTTCTGAGGAAAATTTGAAGGAGGAGGAGACGAGAAAATTCATCGCAAATGCCTTTCGCGACGGAGAGGTGCGTACGACAGGGACGGATATCGACAGAATTATGCCGCCCATTTCTCGCTTCGGTGGCGGTGACCGCACCAAGAAAAAGATGACCGTAATCGAAAAGATTAAGGCGTTTTTTGAACGTTTCTTTGGAATTGGGTGAGGGAAGGAAACGTTGATTCGGCGTATGCCAGACAATAAATCAAGTGCGTATACGGTTGCATAAAAATAAAATTTTTGTGTCTTGATAAAAAGATGTCTTTCTAACCTGGCAATATTAAGATTAGTAAGCACAGTTAATGGACTATTTATTTCTTATAGTGAGCAGGCAGATAACTCTTGAATTATTTTTATCTCTCTAACGCGGGTTTCCCGCAATTTGTCCTCGAAGGTGGGAATATGCCACCTTCCTTTTCTTGCTTAGGCATCTAAAAAATGCCCGCGTTTGTTGTATTTGAAAGATAAGAATTTAGGCGTAATTTTTGCCGCAAGATATCGGTGCGCGGACATCCGTCATAACCCGACATAGTACGACATAAAATATTAGTACTTAAAAAAGCGGGGTGGGGCGATGCAGGACTATA
>CANRIS010000053.1 GCA_947630725.1 uncultured Clostridia bacterium | reverse complement strand
ACTTGCTCCGTTTTGTTTTGCCCTTACTAAGCATAACTATCATCACCTCTATATAATTATACCATATAAATACAAAAAGCCCAGTACTTCTGAGCTTTTTTGACAGTCTGAATACTTTTTTAAAAAAGTCTGCTAACTTTACTTTTTCAATTATATATAATAAATATGAGCAATTACATTGAAACGCTATATTGTGAATAGACTTATAGTGACAGGAGGTGAGGCATTTGAAGAAAGGAAAAGAAAAAATAAAGGTCAGTTCTTTATACGGTAAAGAGAGACTTGAGGAGTGTATTATACGGACAATGAAGACGAAGCTTGAAAAGATTGCACTGTGAATCTTTAAAAAAATCTGAACGAAAGGAGGCGGCTCTTTTATGAAAAGGTTTAAGGCGGCAGCTTATTGTCGGCTGTCTCATGAGGATATAAACAGACAGTCGGAATCTATCGACAATCAGCGGCTTATAATAGAAAGCTACATAAAAAGTCACAGTGATGAGTTTGAGCTTGCAGGAACCTACATTGACGATGGAATATCGGGCATGACCTATGACAGAGCCGCCTATGCTGACATGATGGAGGCTGTTTCAAGAGGCTGTGTCAATGCAATTATTGTAAAGGATTTGTCCAGAATAGGACGTGAGCAGGTTGAAACCCTTAACCTTATAAGAAAGGAATTTATAGTCAGAAATATAAGGTTTATAGCCATTACAGACGACTATGACAGCTTTAATTCCTCCAAAAGCGATGGGCTGAGTACATCGGTAAAGCTCCTTCTCAATGACTACTATTGTGCCGACATATCCAAAAAAGTGAGGAGCGCACAGCAAGCGAAAAGGAAGAAGGGATGCTTTATAGGCTCTTATGCTCCCTATGGCTATATTAAGTCTCCCGATAATAAAAACAGACTTATTGTAGATGAAACGGCGGCAAGAGTAGTAAAGAAGATATTCAGTCTTTACATAGGTGGAATGGGTAAGATTTCAATAGCAAGACTTCTCAACAAGGAAGGTGTACCAAATCCTACGGTATACAAGCAGACTGTACAGGGGCTTAAATACAAAAATTCAAACAAACTAAGCTCCACAAGCTATTGGACATATTCTACCATACACAAAATACTTACGAATGAAGTTTATATAGGGAACACGGTTCAGCACAGGTCTGAAATAAAGGCATATAATATAAGAAAGAAGGTGCAGGTTCCAAAAGAAGATTGGTGTATTGCAGAAAATACCCACGAAGCTATAATTGACAAAAATGATTTTGAAACAGCCCGTAATATGCTTAGCATAAAGAGAAGAAAGCCTGAATTTACGGATAATCTTTCCAAATATACCGGGCTGTTTTTCTGTAAGGAATGTGGCAGAGCAATGCACAAATACATATCAAAGCCTAAAAAGGACAGCACAAGGTATATTACATTCAAGTGCGGAACCTATTCAAAGCTGGGTAAAAATATGTGTACCATTCACTCCATAAAGGAATCTGACCTTGACGAGCTTGTTCTTTCGGAAATAAGAAGAAATGTAAAGGCAGCTCTTAGCGCAGACTCCTGCAGTTATATTAAAAGCAAGTGTCTTACTGAAATAAAAACAGGACAGCAGAAAAGGCTTGAAGAGCTTAAAAGCAAGCTTTCTGAGTTAGGTAAAAAACGCATAACTATGCTTAAACACCTTTCTGAGGAAATTATATCCACCGAGGATTTCAAGCTGTTTGATTCAGAAAACAAAAAAGAGACTGAACTTATAAAAGAAAGTATTTCCCATATTGAGGAAAAGCTTGCGGACAAAAACAGACAGCTTAAGAGCTATAACAACTGGCTCACAAACATATTGAGGTATAAGGATATAAAGGAGGTAGACCGTGAAATACTTACAAATCTGATAGAGAAAATATATATATCAGAAACCCCGGAATGGAAAACTATTGAAATAATA
Source organism: uncultured Clostridia bacterium (assembly GCA_947630725.1). GTDB lineage: Bacteria > Bacillota > Clostridia > Lachnospirales > CAG-274 > JAJQCI01. The sequence goes on along the minus strand of CANRIS010000053.1, from coordinate 4,755 downwards.
TTCAAATTTAAAAATCCCCTTGAGGAATAAGCCCTTATCTTTTGCGATTTTTAAAATAAGGGCTTTTATTTTTTATTGACAAGGTAGTATTAAATGTGTATAATATAGTTATAATATTACTATTAAATCTTAGTGGGAGGTGTTATTATGAATATTCGACCGTCAGCAGCTATTCGTCAGAATTACAACGAGATTGCCGATATGTGCAGAAAAACCTCGGAGCCTGTTTTTCTTACAAAAAACGGAGAGGGAGATTTGGTTGTAATGGATATTGAAACATATAACAGAAGAGAGAAAATGCTTAAACTCAGGGAAGAGCTTCTTTCCGTTGAGGAGTCAAGGCTTAACGGCAGCAAGGGATATTCGGTGGAAGAGGTTGTTTCAATAATGAGAAATGCAGTCAGGGGGGCGGAAAAACATGGCACCTAAAGACAGCTATAATGTAATTGTGTCGGAAAAAGCAATGCAGATGATGGTTTCTCACAGTGCTTTTTTGGCACAGGCAAGCCCATCGGCAGCGGAAAAGCTTATTGATTTCTTTGAAGCTGCCCTCAAATCGTTAGAAAGCCTTCCTCATAGGTGTCCGTGGCTCACCGGCGAATATATTCCCCGAAATACCTATCGTTTTCTGCTTTTTGAAAAAAGATATATGATTATTTTTCAAATTAAGGACGATACGGTATATGCCGACTATGTGCTTGACTGCCGCCGGGACTACAGATGGCTCATATAATATAAGCCTCTGTATAATAAACCGTAATGTGGCTTAAGGTTAAAATATGTCGGAAAGAAAATGTTCTGACAAAATATTTAAAGGACAGGGATAATTAGCGTATAATGACAAATTTTATTTGACAAAATATATGTTATGGATTACAATATATTTATAAAGTCTGTAAAGGGTTAAATTGCCGTTTACAGACTTTTGGTATTTTATGGAAAATTATTCTCTATCTACCTGCACCTTGGGGAGCCGAAGATACTGATGACATACTAAAAATTCTGGAGGACAATGATGTTAAGGCAACATTTTTCTTATGCGGATATTGGGTTGACAAATATCCCGATGAGGTAAAGAAAATGTATGAAAGCGGTCACGATATAGGGAACCACTCCAACACACACCCCCACGGAAGTCAACTTTCATTGGAACAAAACAAAAGCGAAATAATGGGCGTACATAACAAAATCAAGGATCTTTTGGGCATAGACATGGAGCTTTATCGCCCGCCCTACGGAGAATATAACGAAACCGTCCTAAACGCAGCAAAGGAATGTGGCTACCATTCTATACAATGGGATGTTGATAGTCTTGATTGGAAAGAACTGGGTGTGGATAATGAGATCAAGCAGGTTCTTGAGCATAAGCATTTAGGGCCGGGTTCTATAGTGTTGTTTCACAATGACACAAAATATACTCCCTTGTGCCTTGACTCCATAATCAAAGGGCTAAAGGAAAAGGGCTATGAGATCGTGCCAATCAGTGAGCTTATACTCAGAGGAGATTATTATATGGATCATGAGGGAAGGCAATTTCTTAAAGAGGATGCCAACGAAACGACTTCCTGATATATAACAAATAATTTATGATTGAATAAAATTTTGTAATTGTAGTAATTATGCATTTATATTTGTAAATCATAAAATTAATTTATTATAAAAATTTTTGATTTATATATAATATATTCAGTTAATATTTTGTGATTCTGAGATTTTTGATAATATTAACCAATAGCAAAAGGATATTTGCGGTTTTTGCATATATCCTTTTTATTGTTCAATTAACTGTATTTTGATAATTTTGTATTTACATATTAAATAATACTATTAGAATTATTTTGTTATTACTAAAAGTTTCTTTTAATGCTGATATAAAAATATTCTGGTTGCCAATTATAATGGCTTATATAATTATTTTTATAGTAAGTAATTAAAATATATATACTGAATTGTATACTTTTAGCTTTACGTATATAGCGATTCTTTTAGAATTTTAATTGTCATTACTAATAGTATACTATACTACTGACATTATGAAAATATTCAGATTGTCAATTATAACAACTTATATAAACATTTTCATTATAAAAACTTACATAATTTTTTATGGAATAAGTCTTAAAAAATACTTATATTTAATTGAAAATCCTTTAGCTTATTGGATATGTGATTCTTTTAGAATTTTAATAAGTGTTATTAACAGTGTTTTTACGGAAGTTATAAAAATATTTAGGTTACTTATTATAACAGGTTATATAAACTTTTATTATGCTGAGTTTAAAAAACGCTTATACTGAATTAAAAATTCTTTAGCTTTTTGTATGTTGTGATTCTTTTAGTATTTTTATAAATGTTACAAAAAGTATATTATATCAACAATTTAATTAATTTCTTTGGGCTAAATTTAGGGATATTATATGGATATATTGTTATTACTTCAGAATAAAAATATTTTAAATACTTTTAAATTATGTATTAATACTATATGAATTGTTATTATGGTGACATAAAGTTGTATAATTAAAAAAATCATCTATTTATTGATCAGATTATATACAGGCAGAGGTTTAAAATTTAGAATTTATAAAAATATTTGCGGTTTAAAATAACATTTTTATTTTCGGAAATTTGTTTATACTACAGTGAAAAGAATTTTGACAATTACTTAATACTTAAAGAATTATTATTATAATTGCTAAAAGTATGTTATAATTAAAAATTCAGTAAGTGATTTGGGTAATATATGTGCTGCCAGTATTATATTATGTGGTATTGATAGTATTATTCACTTAATTTAAGTGTAAAAATTTTAATTATAATACTAAAAGAATTAAATTAAAATAGACCATAAGTGTATATAATTAAACAATTGAAAAGACAAAAATTTCCGCTGATTTAAAATTGTTTATATTGGTTTGATAACAGGCATTAATATTCTATTGTCATAGAATTTCAGATAGTATTTGTATAAGCACTCATAGAATTATTATATATAATATAAACAGTATTATTTATCAAAGGAAGATATGATAAAATTATTTACAGTCAATGATATTCGTACTCCGCTTACGCTACGCACTCATAACCGACGGCTTCTGACGAAGCCTTTGTATTCGGATAGGAGCCACCGAATACAACAGTAAGTACCCACCGCCTAAAGAGGCGGGTTTCAGACTGTCAAAAAGCTCAGAAGTATTGGGCTTTTGTATTTATATGGTATAATTATATTAAAGGTGATAATTATGCTTGGCAAGGACAAAAACAAAAAGGAGCAAGTGATATTTTTTAGTATGGAAGATTTTGTGCCAAAAGATCATTTGTTGAGAAAGATAGAATCAGCGGTAGACTTTTCGTATATTTACAATATAGTAGATGACTTGTATTGTCATGACAATTGCAGACAAGCATAGACCCTGTTGTACTTTTCAAAATGGTTCTGATTCAACATCTTTATGGCATCAGGTCGTTAAGAAAAACAGCGGAAGAAATTTCAATGAATGTTGCCTATCGCTGGTTTCTGGGGTATTCAATGAATGAAAAAATACCTCATTTTGCTACTGTAAGTTATAATTTTAAACACAGATTCAACGAAGAAATTATATAAGCAGTATTTTGTTGGATATTAAATGAGATTAATAAAAAAGGCTATCTGACACCGGAGGCAGTATTCATAGACTGCACACGTATAAAGGCAGATGCAAATGTAAAGAAATATATAAAGAAAAATATACACAAAGCTGCGAGGATATATGAAAAACAGCTTATGGAAGAGATAAACGAGGATAGAAAAGACCATAGCAAAAAGCCATTTGACGGAGGCAAAAAAGACAACGAAGAAAAAGAAAGTATAGTGTCCACATCAGATTCTGACAGTGGACTTTTCCACAAAGGCGAACATAAGAAACAGTTTGCCTATGAAGCCCATACAGCTTGCGACAAGAACGGTTATATATTGGGTTGTATTGTAACGCCCGGGAACGTACACGACAGTATTGCTTTTGATCCTTTGTATGATATTGTTACAGATAAATTTTTCGAAATAAAGGAAATTGTTGCGGATGCTGCCTATAAAACACCTTGGATATGCAAAAGAATAATCGATGATGGAAGAATACCGATTATGCCTTATAAACGACCAATGGGAAATCGTGAATTTTTCAGACCGCATGAATATGTATACGATGAATACTATGATTGTGTCATCTGTCCCAATAATGAAGTTTTAAAATATGCGACTACAGATAGGGATGGATATAAGCAATTTAAAAGCAACACCGCCAAATGCGTTAACTGCCCTGACATTAAAAATTGCACAAATAGCAAAAATCACCAAAAGACGGTAACAAAGCATATATGGTCAGATTATCTTGACTTGGCAGAGGACTACAGACATACACCGAAATATAAAGTCATATATGAAATGCGTAAGGAAACAATAGAAAGAGTATTTGCAGACGCAAAAGAAAAGCATGCAATGAGGTATACAACATTAACAGGTTTAACTCAGGTATCAAAATGGGTCAAGCTTAAATTTGCATGCATGAATCTCAAAAAATTTGCAATTCATTTATGGAAAGTCAACAATTCCACCTCATATATTTCTATCATAAATACAATTCTTTCGCTCTTAAGTGAAATTTTATCAGTCAAGACCACCGGCTTAGCCGGTGGCTTGCACTACCCCTATAAGGGGATGTTACCGGTCAGCGCTTGCAAGCGCTCCGAAAAGTACGTCTTCCACACCACTTTATCACA
>CANRIS010000052.1 GCA_947630725.1 uncultured Clostridia bacterium | reverse complement strand
AAAGAAAAGGAACCCTTGGCGAGCAGGTTAGCCCGTGCCGAGGAAAAAGCCAAAGCGGAAAATGCACGAAATGCTTCCGAAAAGACAAAGGACAGAGATATGCACAGAGAAAAATTTCGTGGTGCAAGATAGTGTATTTTTAAGAATATATTTCCACTCTTAATAAGTGGAATTTATATTATAAAGCATTTATTTTTAATTAAAAAGGAGGAATTTGCAATGATTAAGTGTACAAAACTGAAGGTAAGAGTTACATTTGTGACGGAACTGTTGGGGACGGCAAGTGCTAATCCTAATATATATACGGATTATATCGCCGCCAAATCTAAAAATTCCGAAAAAATCGAAGAAGAAGTAGAGGCCGTCTTGCGTGCTTCCAAAGATGCCGAAAATAACAAAGAAGGCGAAAAAACAAAAATTGTGACGATTTTTCCCAGAAATGAAGAAGGCGAACCTGTAATGTACGACTACCAATGGAAGGGATATTTTAAAGAAGCGGCATCTGCGCTTAAAAGGATACCCAAATCTATTTCTGCAAAAAAGGATTACAGGGCTTACAAAAAAATTATTGATAAGCTTGTTTTTCCTGAACCAAGAATGATACCAATACATTTAAGCGGTGAAATGGGCTATTGTCAAAGACCGCTTCGTGGACAAACGCCCAGTGGTGAAATTATAGCTTTATCTAACTCAGAAACAGTTCCGGTCGGAAGTTTTGTGGAGTTCTCAATAAAAATGTATAGCTCTGAGCTGCTTGAAGAATGGATTAAAGAATTGTTGGAATATGGTGTTGATGGCGGTACAGGTCAATGGCGAAGCGGCGGCAAAGGAAAATTTACAGTTACATATTTAGATTAATTGCCTATTAATGAAATACAGTGAAGTGACGTATTGTTATGGTATAGTCAGGTATGGCATTGTAATGTATAGTAATGGTATTGAATGGCAATGTATCGTAACGGTAATGTATTGTATCGTTATTTATAGTAATGGTATAGTAGAGTTTAGTTAAAGCGAGGTAAAGCGAGGTGATATCAGAATGAGTCTGACTTTATATGAGCAGGAAACTATTATAAATTATAATGCCGAAGAACAGACCGCAGAGGTGTATACAAGGGATAAAACGGTTATGAAAAAGCTTGATAGTCTGACAGATGAATATCCTGAGTATTATACCGTAAAAGAATCCCTTGATGATTATTCCAAAACATATATTATACCCAAAAGATTTGTAAAGTTTTACAGGCCAAGAAATATATCGGCCGAAACAAAAGCAAAGGCAGCCGAGAACCTTATGAAATATCATAACAGCAAGTCATTATCGACAGAGTGTTGATTTTATTGTTTCTGATAAGGCAACAGCCTTTATCGCTTGATATAATTTTATTAATGCAGTGAATTACACAACGGCAGTTTTATTGTAAGATAACAAGGCTATTGTGTTTTTTATTTTTAAAAAAATGGGAGGTGTTAATATAAAAAAACCATATATAATTTTTATGTTTACTTTGGGTATTGTTGTATTTTATATGGGCAACAGAGCGGCGGAAATGTATAACAGTTTGTATGCTTGGGATGATATGTTCAAAAAAATAGATTATATCAGTAATAATCTTGCTAACTTTATGTTTTCCGATATACATATAAGTACAGACAGCGGAAGTATCCTTTGCGGCTTATTTTGTTCCTGCGGAGTAGGTCTTTTTGCCATATACTTTCTTTTTGCCAGAAATAATTATATGATGGGCGTAGAACACGGCTCCGCCAAATGGGGTACATATGACGACATCAAAAAAATGGTTGATAAGAATTATGACAACAATATGCTTTTTACTCAGACCGAAAGAATGAGTCTTAACACAAGACAAACCCTCAGAAATAACAATGTACTCGTTATCGGAGGTTCAGGTTCGGGAAAAACACGTTTTTTCCTAAAACCCAATCTTATGCAGCTCCATACAAGCTATGTAATAACCGATCCTAAAGGGACGCTTATTGTAGAAGCAGGAAAGCTGCTTGCAGATAACGGCTATAAGATCAGAGCGTTGAATCTTGTGGATTTTAAAAAAAGTATGCACTATAATCCGTTTGTGTATCTCAAAGAAGAAAAGGACATTTTGACCCTTACAGACCTAATAATAAAAAACTGCGGCGGCAAAAATGAAAAAGAAGATTTCTGGGTAAAATCCGAAAGAAATCTTTATTGCGCTCTTATAGGCTATGTTTTTTATGAATTGCCCCCGGAGGAACAAAATTTCAGCTCGGTATTGACGCTGCTTAATAAAATGGAGGTTCGGGAGGAAGATGAAAGCTTTATGAATCCTGTTGATATTATATTTAAGGAGCTTGAAGACGAGGATCCCGAACATTTTGCACTGCTTCAATACAAAAAATTCAAAATGGGCGCAGGCAAAACAGCAAAGTCAATACTTATAAGCTGCGGCGTAAGACTTGCCGCCTTTGATATAAAGCAGGTAAGAGACCTTGTAGCTTATGACGAAATGGCTCTTGACTTGATCGGCGAAGAAAAAACAGCTGTGTTTATAATAATTGATGATACCTCGTCTACCTTCAATTTTATAGCAGGAATGTTTTATACACAGCTATTTTCCACATTGTGCCATAAAGCAGACACCGAACATAACGGCAGACTTCCCGTACACGTACGTTGTCTGCTTGATGAGTTTGCAAACATAGGTCAGATACCCGATTTTGAAAAGCTGATAGCCACTATCAGATCAAGAGAAATATCGGCAGCCGTTATATTGCAGAATCAGGCGCAGCTTGAAGCCTTGTATGACAAAAACGCAGGCACTATTATAGGCAACTGTGATACTACCCTGTTTTTAGGCTCAGGCGAAGAAAAGACTCTCGAAACATTTTCTAAGCGAGTAGGAAAAACAACCATTGACCACAAAGGCACAAGCACCCAGAAAGGACAATACGGCAGCTTTACGCTTAATGATCAGATTTTGGGCAGAGAGCTTATAACTGCCGATGAAGTAGGCAGACTTCCTAATGATGAATGTATGCTGTTCATCAGAGGACTTCGCCCCTTTAAATCAAAAAAATTTGATATAACCAAGCATAAAAGATATAAATATCTTTCAGACGCAGATCCCCAAAATGCTTTTGACATAACAGAATATAATCAAAGCCTTATGAAAGCCGAAAATGAAAGCAATAGCATTGTCGATGACTTTTCGGCAGATGTACTCGGCGAAAACTGATTACTTCGCAATAGTATGTTAAAAATTATAAACATATATTTTTGTTCCCGTTGTATTAATTGATACTTCGGGAATTTTGTAACAAAAAATAAGGTAAGGAGGCTTGATCATATGCCGATTATCAACAGGGGCGTACCTCCCTAAACCCACAGTCCGCTGTGGGTTTTAAAGTACACAACAACAAATTAGTCGGGTGATCTTTAAGCTATATTCATAAAATGTTGACTGCTGCCGTACTTCATCTACAGCAGCTCTTTTTTTGCTAATATTTCGGTTTACAGCTTTGTTTATACAAATCATAACAGACAGACCTGTATGCCCTGTATTGATGATTTTATGGCTTATAAGATTACGACAAGGACCTCGCTATTAAATTGTACAGAAAGGAGTGTTAAGCTTGAGAAAAAAATTTAATAGCTTTTTGGCAGCATTGCTGTCATTTATTATGCTCATTTCATCTATGGCCTGTATTCCCGTTTATGCCGCAGAAACAGACATAAGCAGCTATTCGGCCGCAGCAGACGAAAATGAGAACACATCGGAAATCGTTGCCGATGTAATAACAAGCGGTCAGGCTTCAGAGCTGCCGCCTGTTGAAAGCGAAACCGAGCCGAATACGGAAGATGATGTCACTGAAACATCCTCGGAGGGAACAGATGCATCTCCGAAAACAACTGATGATACAGAAGGTATTCAGGAAACAACTACCGAAAATACTGCGGAAGACAAATCGGAGAGTGACATTGAGGATATCCCGGCTCTGACGGCTTACGGGGTAAGTTCTCCCGAAAATCTGAACGATACTCAATGGAAAGGTATATTTGACGATTTACTGAACTCAGAATGTGTCTCATACAACATAAATTTCTATGTTGACGATCAACTGTGGGCAGTCGGTACGGTTGCAAAAACCGATTATGAAGATAAAGTCAGTATACCTAAGACTACCCCTCCTCCAAAAGATGGGGTATTTTTTATTGAATGGCGTGAGCGTAACGGTAAAAGTCTTGACTACAGCAGCGAGGTAATGAGCGATGAGGACTTTTACGCTTACTATGACACATCTCAAAATAATGTTTATTTAGGTGAGTACAATGGTAAGCCCGGCAGCGATCTCAACAGTGGTTTATCATCAGATCAAGCCTTAAAAACTTTATCGTGCGCTTGGGAAAAGGCACAGGAAATGTCAAATAACCATGGGGAGAAGAAAACGATATGTATAAAGGTTCTGGGTTCATTCGATTGTGATATAGATTCACTCGGAGATAATACCGGACAAGTGTACATTTTGGACTTTTCCGATTATGCCGTTGCCGCAGGCAATCCTCTGAAGAACATATCAAGTTTATCAAATATTGAAATATACGGCTCCGAATACTTAAATTTACCGTTGATTTCAAATCACGACATTAATGAAGGGCCTGTAGTACATGATTTAAAGCTTAACAACTGTTCTTTTTATGATTGCCCCTATCCTGTCAGTGATTACGGAACTTCAAAGCTTTCAATAATTGCCTGCAATTTTTACAATGCCAAAAGAGCAGTTTACAGCGGTCAATATACCGCACAGCCAAGTTTTACTTGTAAAAACTGTTATTTTTACAGCTGCACTGTTGGGCTGGAATTAGCGCTCAGTGATGTGTATACAGTTGAAAATTGCAATTTTCATAACTGTGAGGAGTCAGGTATTTTAATTGATAAAGACAAAACCGGATATGCGGATGTTGCTTGTAATATAGTCTCCTGTAATTTTTACAACTCGGATATAGACAATTATGAGTGTATAAATCAGATAACCGAGTCGTCTTTTAAAAACGGAGACGCAGGCATCTCAAATTATGAAAGTGGACAGATTGTCAATATTGACAATACTACCTTCAACGGAACAAAATACGGCATCTATAACAAAGGTATTATTAATGAAAAAGCAGTCGAAATGTGCTGTGATAATATATTTCGTTATAATACATACGGCATTTATAATGATATGAATGGATCGATAGGATACATAAGCGGCAGCTTTAGTGTTAACACCGATTCGGGCATTTATAACAAAGGCACTATAAATCAAATCGGCTCATCTAAATTTTCGGGCAACAAATATGGTATCTACAACGAGGGACATATTGAAACGATAAATAACAGTCGTTTTGAAAACAATACCGATTCGGGTATCTATGACTCTAAAGGTATTGTAAATCAATTAAGCGGTTCTCATTTTATTAATAATTATTATGGCATATATGTTACCTCTTTGCTGTCAACCATTAATAACATATCAACCATTAATAACATATCAAGTTGTGATTTTTCCTCTGTTTACGCTGATATTTATATTATCTCAGGCGGAAAGGTTTCAGATGTACAGAGCTGCAGTTTTTCAACTCCTCAATATGGCATATATGTAAGCGGTACTTTAGGCAGTATAAGTGATTCTGGTTTTTCAGGTGGCGGTAGTGGTGTAGGATTGAATGTATTAAGAAACAGTTCCACACCTCCTGTTATTAAATCAATAACAACAAGAGGATATGAATATGGTATAAGATGTGCTTCGTCAGATATTATATTTGATCCCGATGGATACGATTTTAATGTTTCCGATGGTATTCTGTTGACTTGTTATTCAAACAAAGATACTTTCTCAAATATTATTATCAATAAAAGTCTTTCGGGTATATCTTCTAAATTACCATTAACTATAGACAGAGCCATTTTGCTGACTTTGCCTTTAACCGTTATCAAAGGCTCTGATACAACATCATATAAGGTAACCACAGACGATATGTCAAAGTTTTCTCTGACAAATGATCTGCCCTATTACCTGAAATACAATTCGGGAAACAATCCTTATATACAATTTGCTAAATATTATGTTGTCAATTTTTATCTGAATGACGGTACCGATACTATCTATCATACAGAATATACCGATGGCATAAATGGCTGCAATCTTCCATCAGGCACACCTACAAGATACGGATACATATTTAAGGGTTGGTATAAGACAAAATATGAGCTTGAAAGTGCAAAGTTTGATTCTCATACACCTATAACAGGTAATACTTCCGTTTATGCTGTTTGGGAGTATGATGGTAATATAGGGGGATGGTCTGTCAGCTTTCGTGATAACTACGGCAACTTAGATGAAGATGAAATTGAATATATTCCCAATGTGCCAAACGGAACATTGCTTGGTTTCATACTCGACAGCAATAAGGCTATAAATCTCCGTAATCGAGCAAGATATTGGTATACCTTTGAAGGTTGGTATACAACAAGTAACTGCGTCAAAGCAACAAAAGTAAACGATAATACCGTTATTAATACTCATATGGTATTTTATGCCAACTGGATACCGGGTTATGCGGTCAATTTTTACAAAAATGACGGCACGGATACTTTAGTCCAGACTCAATATGTATTTGAGGACGAACCTTATATTGAGAATTTTTATATGCCCGCACCGACAAGAGATTCTTATACCTTTGACGGTTGGTATACAACGAAAGCCTGTACTCCCGGTACAGAGTTTGATGAGGATTATATTGTTTCCTCACCCATTGATGTTTATGCCAAATGGTCTGTTGCAAAGTACCCCGTAACTTTCTATCTGAATGATGGTACCGAGGGAATATACGAAACTCTTTATGGCGATATGAACGGTTTTGAACTGCCGAAAGGCATTCCTGAAAGAAGTGGCTATAAATTCACAGGCTGGTATTATGACAAATCTTGTTCCGATAAGGTTGATGAGGATAACCTTGGCCCTGTAAGTGAATCTCTGGACATTTATGCAGGTTGGGAGAAAACCGTCTTTAATGTAACATTTTACAAAAATGACGGCACGGGAACGGTGTTTGACAGACAGTCGGGCGGCAGCGATGGCTTTGATTTGCCTTCAAGTGAGCCCACAAGGACGGGATACAGGTTTGCAGGATGGTATTATGATACAGCGTTTACAAGGGAAGTTGTTGCAGAAAGTAACAATCACGTTTCATATGCCGTGACCGAGGATCTGAGCATATATGCCAAATGGACTGCGGAACCCGTTCTGTCTATAACCAAAACGGTTGATAAGTCAACGGCACGTTCGGGCGATACGCTTATATATACCATAACAGTAACAAACAACGGCGGAGATGCCAA
>CANRIS010000051.1 GCA_947630725.1 uncultured Clostridia bacterium | reverse complement strand
GAAGTCACACTTATAACAAATACAAAAAAACTTACTATCGGTAATGTTGTCAATATAAGAGTATCTGACGGCCAGACTGTAAAAAAAGGCGATGTGTTGGGTGTGGTTGGATTATCGGGCTATATTTATGTGGAGTATGAAGCCAAAAAGACTTTGCTTTACAGAAATCTGAATCCTGCTTTTTACTTCGGCAACGTAGAATATACAACGACCAACACTTCTTTTTTTGATTATGCTATAGATCTGAGCGAATATGAAATATCAGATGAGCTTACGGGAACTGCAAGAAGTGTTGTCGAGTGCGCTCTTGCTATGGTAGGCGCAGGCGGTTACAGCGGTCAATGTGCAAAGGTTGCCTCTACCATATATCAGGCGGCAGGTCTGGGTTATCACGGCGGAAACGGCAACGAGTTTTCAAGAGCCAACAAGCTTGTTGTAAGCGGCGGTCACGTTGACTATACCAAAATACCCGTAGGAGCATACATAGGCATAAAATACGGCACAGGTTCTGCCGGCTTTGCTTACGGTCACGTTGGCATATATGTAGGTATGATAGGCGGAGTACCCTCTGTGGTCGAAGGCGGCAGTTCTGATGGTGTAAAAATTACATCTTTAGACCATTTTTATAATTATTATGTAACAAGCAATCCCAACAGTGTTTATGGCAACGACATAGGTTGGAACATAACCTCAACAGGCGGCTCGGTAAGCCCATTGTACTTTGAAAGCTAAACTTCTGAAAGGAGGAATGTTCTTAATGAATAACAAAATGTGTATATTTCTGATACTTTTAACCGTTATAATTTTTGTTATATCTTGTTCTTTACTTGTTTTTAAACCCGACAAGACAGACGATAAATCTACGGAGCTTGATGTGACAAGTACCGTTGCTTCAACCGATAGAACAGAAACCACAACCGAACCCAAAACGGAAGCAACTACTCTTTATGAGAAAACCGAATGGAAAACGGACGCTGACGGAAATCCTTATGTCGATAAAATAAGTGATGATGTATGGCAGGAGCTTTCCGCAAAAACAGGCAAAAGCCCCGAATCCCTTAAAAGAAGAAATGAAAATATAGAAATATCAGCGGCTCCGCCCTCTTGGGACAAAAGCGAAGCGTCTCTTACTCCCGAACAGGAGGTTGAAATTGCTGCGGAGCAAGCGTCTATACTTGCAGAAATCGAAGCTGAGAAAAATACCGAAGCTGCATTGTCCGAAAAGTCTGAAGAAAATACAGAGAGCGAAACAGAAACTACTTCTGTGTCATAAGGAGCAGGAGCAGCTATGAATAAGATTTTTATACCTAAAAACAAAATACGTCTGCTTATTTTAAGCGGAGCAATATCAAAGTATGAAAGGAGAATGAAATGAACTGTGTATCCATACTCGGAAGATTGACAAAGGATCCCGATATACGAATAACAAAAGATGATGCAGGATTTTATGTGCTTTTTACTCTTGCATCAGCCAGAGGCAAAGACAAGGTTAGCTTTATACCCTGTATTGCCTATGGCAAAACGGCCGAAACAATCGGCAATTACGTTAAAAAAGGCACAAAAATATATGTACAGGGCTACATTGATACATATACAAAAAATGAAAAATCCACACTCAGCATAGTAGTCACCGAAGTCGGCTTTGCCGAGAACAAAAACAAAGAGGGAGATGTTTAAATGACGAAAGATAAGATCGAAAAGTATGTAATTGCTTATGAAAGTATCTGTAATAAGATAATTCAGAAAAAGCAGGAGATAAAAGATCTCGAAAACAAAAAGAAGGAAGCTGAAAGCAATGTTCTGTCTCTTGTTCTTGCCGAAAACTCTCTTACTCTTGTAGATGTTCTGAACATTGTAGAAAAATATAAAGCGGCCGTACACGGAAAAACCACTTCTCCCGATGAGGCTGACTGAAAGAAAGGATTGGTGTTATGAAGCTAATAATTGCAGAAAAACCCTCTGTAGCAATGCAGATTGCAAAGGTTATGGGAGCGGACGAAAGAAAAGACGGTTATACACAAGGAAACGGTTATATTGTTTCTTGGTGTGTAGGACATCTGGTTGGGCTTGCCGAGCCTGAAAGCTATGGCGAAGAATATAAAAACTGGCATAAGCTGCCTATTCTGCCCGAAAAATGGAATTATTCAATAAAGGGTACTACAAAAAAGCAGTTCGATATACTCAAAAATCTTATGAACCACCCCACTGTTGACAGTCTTGTATGCGCCACAGATGCAGGACGTGAGGGAGAACTTATATTTCGTCACGTCTATAACATATCGGGCTGCCGCAAGCCCTTTGAAAGGCTCTGGATTTCGTCACTGGAGGACAGCGCAATAAAAAACGGCTTTGACAATCTCAAAAACGGCAATGACTATGACAACCTGTATCATTCTGCACTGTGCAGAGAACGTGCCGACTGGCTTGTGGGTATGAACGCCACAAGGCTTTTTTCTTCTCTCTACAATTCAGACAAGCCCCTGAGCGTAGGCAGAGTACAGACCCCCACGCTTGCTATGATTGTAGGAAGGGATAAGGATATTTCTTCTTTTGTCAGAAAAAAATTTTATAAGGTTATGATAAACTGCGGCAGCTTTACAGCCGAAAGCGACAGAATTGACGATCTGTCGGCAGCCAAAAATCTCCAAAAGAAAACAGAGATTGCAAGAGCTGTCGTTTCGGAAGTAAAGAAAGAAAATAAAAAGACAAGCCCTCCGAAGTTATATGATCTGACTACACTCCAGAGAGACGCCAACAGACTTTTCGGTTTTTCAGCAAGTCAGACCCTCGAAGCGGCTCAGAGCCTTTATGAGGATAAGCTCATTACATATCCCAGAACCGACAGCCGCTATCTTACTGAGGATATGGAAGAAACGGCAGCCGAAATTATAGCCATTCTCAAAAATCGGCTTGACTATGCAAAAAGCCTTGATTTTACTCCAAATATAAAGGCTGTAATGAACAACAAAAAGGTTTCCGACCATCACGCAATTATTCCCACAGCAAATATAAAAGACGCAGATTTTAACGCTCTTGCCGACACGAAAAGAAAAATTCTGTATCTCATATCAAACAGCCTCTTGTGTGCCACAGGCGAAAAATATGTATGTGAAAACACAAAGGTTATACTCAGATGCTGTGATGTAAACTTTTATGCAGGAGGAAATGTTATCATAAATCAAGGATATAAATGTACGGAAACCGCATTTTTAGCCTTTTTAAAAGTCACAGACAACGACAAAAAAGAAAAAGAGCCTCTGCCTGATATTTCCGAAGAACAGGAATACAATGTAACCTCAAAGATTACGGAGCATAACACAAAACCGCCCGTACCCTTTACCGAAGATACGCTCCTTTCGGCTATGGAACGTGCAGGAAACGAGGACTATGAAACAGACGAGGTTGAACGCAAGGGCTTAGGCACTCCCGCCACAAGAGCAGCCGTTATTGAAACAATAATAGCGAGGGGCTATGTCGAAAGACAGAAAAAACAGCTCCGCCCAACCGAAAGAGGCAAGCTTCTTATAAGCATTGTTCCCGAAGCCCTGAGATCGGCAAAAATGACCGCCGAATGGGAAAACAGGCTTGTTCTCATTTCAAAGGGACAGGCAGCTCCCGACAGCTTTATGCAGGACATAAAAGCCTTTGTAAAAAGCATTGTTTCCGAAACCTCTGTTGTTGACGAGCTGAAGGACAGCTTCAGCACCCGTGAAGTTATAGGTATTTGCCCACGCTGCGGCAAGCCAGTCTATGAAGGAAAGCTGAACTTCTACTGTTCGGATAAGGCTTGCGATTTTGCGCTTTGGAAAAGCAACAAATACTTTGAAGCCTTTAAAAAGACTCTTACAAAATCAACGGCAAAAGCCTTTCTTGAAAAAGGCCGTGTACACTATAAAGACCTCTGGTCGAAAAACAAAAACAAAACCTTTGAGGCCGATATAGTTATGGACGCCAACAGCGGCAAATATGTAAACTTCAGCCTTGATTTTTCCAACAATCCCAAAACACGGAGGTGGCCAATGTCTGAAACCGATAAAACCACATTGACAAATGAGGAATGGAAAGCTCTTGAAAATAAACTGACATATACGGGAGACTGTGTAAATCTTGAAGTAGACGGTTATCAAATCAGCATAATGGTAGTTAGGCGTAAGTCTTTTCATAACGTACTGCAAATCTTTGTTGAAAATCATTTTAAATTAAAATGGCTTATGGAGGACTGTGAAATACGCCGAAAATTTTGTCAGCCTCACAAAAAAAATTTGTTGTCGGCAGATGAAAAAAGAAAGCTCAGAAAAGTAATCAAAAGCAAAAAAAGACAGGGTGATATTCTCAATAACTACTGTTATACCTACTATGATAATTGTTGGACTTCTTTCAGAACTATGAAAGCACACTTTATCAAAAACTGCAATTCCATAAAATTAATAGCTGTAGGAGGTAAGGTAAATGAGTGAACAATCTATGAAAATTGGATATATAGTTGATCGAGATTTGAAAAGAAATCCGCATCTAACTAAACGATTTGAATTTAGAGAAGCAACTTTTACACGCCGAATAAGTTCTCGTGGAGATAAGGTTTACTCAAAAATGCTGCAATTTCCGATTGACTACGAAGAAATTATCGGTAATGCCAATATTATGAAAGATAATCCAAAAATAATTCTTGTAAGAGAGCCATTTCTTATCGATGATGATTTGAGGAATAGGGTTACAAAGTGGGTTAATTGGGCTAATACCGTAGATAGAAAAGAGTATGACCCATTTGTTTGAAAGGATAAAAATCAAAATTTTAGTAACATATTAATTATAAGCTATATCTTTTTTGAAAGGAAGCGATTATAATTTGGCAGATTTGACAAAAGAAGAAAAAGCGAAACTTCAGCAAAATGAGAGCGAGGATAATACTTACAGAAAACAGCTTGATAAATACTTTAGTAATAAAATGCCTGTACACGAGATTATCAATGTATGTAGCACTCCGAATATTTTAAAAATACTTAAATCGACTGCTAAAAAGATTGTGTTAAATCAGAATGAATTAAAAAATTCTATGGCAAATACTAAACTGAGCAAAAATCATACTGAAGGTCACAAAATTTCAAAAGATGAAATATATAAATTATCAAGCTCTATAAGGAAACCTATTGTTGTCTTAAAAGGAAATGTAAGAAATATAAATTCTGTTGTACTTTTAACTGATCTTGTTAATTTGAATGGTGAAAATGTAATTGTTCCTATTGCATTAGACAGACAAAACGGTAAAATAAGCAATGTGTCTACAATGTATGGCAAAAAGAATTTATCAAATTATCTTACAGCAAATATATCCGATATTTTAGCCATAAACATAAAAAAAGCAGATATGTTCGCAGACATAGGGGTCCAATTCCCCAAGTCCATACACGATACAGTGGTCTGCTATGACGATAGTATAGCATACACCTTAAAAAATGTCAAGTACCCGGAAAAAAATTTAATTGAACAGGCAAATGTATCTCAAAAGTCGGAGGTTATAAGCGATTTAAACTTTGCAGAGGTATTTGAACCCGAAACATCGACTAATGACGCTATCCTACACGAGAAAGCGGAGGTTTTTTATGATCTTAGCGATATGGGAACAACGGCAAACAACATTGATTATAAAAAGGTTTTTGAGCTTTATTCGGAAAGCGCCAAGGCGGACGATGCCACAGCCCTTAACAACTTAGGTTGTTGCTACATAAACGGCGAAGGAACAGACCGCAGCATACAGAAAGCTATTGAATGCTTTGAAAGAGCTGCTGCCCTCAAAAACAGTCTCGCTGTCGTAAACTTAGGTAAGTGCGCTGCTGTCGGATGTGGCGTAGCCAAAGATCCCGAAAGAGCGTTTGAACTGTACAGACAAGCGGCCAATATGGGCAGCCCCTTAGCCTATCGTATGCTTGCCGAATGTTACCTTAACGGTGTAGGTACGAATAAGGACGTATCTAAAGCTGCCGATTGTTTAAGGCAGGCAGAGACAGTCAAAAACAAGCCGTTAAGCCTTGAAGAAAAGCTTTTGCAAGCCGAAAGAAAAGCAAACGCAGCCAATGAGAATAATAAACAGCAAAGAAAGGAGAAAAGTCAAAATGTCAGCAAATCCATCTGAAACACCTTTTATCTATAATTACAGCAGCATTGTATTTAAAAATCCTTTCTCCTATGATTTGAATAAAATTGTAGTGAGTCTGGAAGATCTTGTGGGGCCGTGCAAACCCTTTGGCCGCAGCTGTATAATTGACCTGATCATATCTTATATATATTGCGAGATACCTGCTTCAAGACGAACGATGAATCTTGCAATTTCAATCCTCAATTCAATAGAATATGATGTTATGCACAATACAGATACAATGGATTTTGCTTTGACTCAGTCCGAAAGTGATTTTGTCTTTGTAAGCTATAATGACTATAAAACTATGACAGCGACAGAAAAGCTAAGTGAAATAAAGCAAATCAGAAAGACTTTTGCAAAGCTCGGCTATGATTCAGAGTATGAAGAAGGTGACAGATTTGTTATCTAAAAATCACATAATTCTTATAGTGGCTGCTGCGGTTATGCTTTTCATTGTATTGCTGTCGATTTTATTTGCTCTGTCAAAATTTTCTGCAAAGAAAAACAATGATTCCGCTGACAATGCTCAAAAGCCTGTACCTGTTGACAATGTCTTTTATCCGGATGATTTGATTAAAACAATTATTTCTTTTGTTATATCAAGCTATGAAAAAGGCGAATTGAAAATAGGCAAAAGAAAAGATAAGAACGATATTTTTATTTCTTTTGTAAACAAAGCCCTTGCCGAGTTTTTGCAGGACTTTTTTGTTATCTGCAAGTCGAAAGACGAAGGTATGCTGTCAGATGCCGCATATAGATCATTTATAGGCAGCTTTTGGACTTCCTATGAAAAATCCAAAAAACCTTCAACTGCAAACAGTGGACGGGAAAGTGGACGGGAAATAGAGGAAACGAGAACATTGACAAAAGATGAAGTCATCTGACTTTACAGGCAGATGTGGAGCTGATAAAAGGAGGTAAATTATGAAATTGTTCAAATGTCCGAAATGCGGAAGTGTTGATGTATTTACTGAAAAAAACGGCAATCATACGGGGCTATATTGCGGCAGTTGTGGTAAATGGATAAAATGGCTTACTAAAGATGAAATTCGCTTGGTTAGAAGATCGGACAAAAAATCAAGCTGAAAATATCAATATACGAATAACTGACATAGGAGGCCGAAATAAATATGGAGAAAAATTTAAACAACTTAGCTGAAAGGAATAACAAACCTAAAGTATTAATGGCCGAAAACGCCGAAGCTGTATCTACCAAGCTTAAAAAGGAGGATTCAGATATGACAAAAAATGAAACTTTAAAAAACAACGATGAAAGGCCATCGGAAACCACCGCTTTTGGCAACACACCGTACAGATATGTACCAAATAAAACCTATGTAATAATAATGGCCGAAAACGCCGAAGCTGTATCTGCCAAGCTTAAAGAAGCAAAAATACGACACAGCGGACAAATAACTGAAAACGGCGAGGCTAAAATAACCTATGACGGCAGCAAGCAGGCCGAAGTGGACGCTATTCTTTCTTTGATGATAAAGGAAAACAATAAACAGGAGCAGGCTTTTTCTGTTCCTGAAAACGATCTTAAAGCGATTTTGTTTCAGTCTGTAAATAATGAATATGAAAAGACTGTTGCCGTTGGGCAAAGTGATGTATCGGAAACCGAATCTAAAGCGCAGAGAGACATTTTCAAGGCTTTATACGATATAATTATAGCTGCCGGGCTTGAAGATGAATATCAGGCTTGGAAAAAACAGAATGCAAAAGAAGCGGAAGTTAAGGAAGAACAAAAAGAACAGGCCAAGGATAATAAATCCAAGACAAAAGCCGAGATATTCGGCAATACACCTTATTACAAAATTGAGAACAAGGGTTATTTGAAGGTCGCTTCAGATGTAACTAAAGCGCTTATGGCCAATCTGGACGCAGCAGGCATTTCTTATAGCGGCAAGATAAACGATAACGGCACAGCTACTCTGACCTTCAACAAGGACGACCAAAAGGCAATATACGCAGCTCTCAATTCGGCTAAAAAGGAACAGTCGCAGGAAAACAATTCCAAAGTCAAGCCTGAGATATTCGGCAATACTCCCTATTACAAAATCGAGGATAAAAGATATATCAAAATCCCTGACAAGAGCATTGAAGCCGTTATTGACAAGCTCAATGCAGAAAATATATCTTATAGCGGTAAGATAAACGATAACGGCACAGCAACCCTTACCTTTAATAAGGACGATCTTGACAACATCAAAACTGCTGTGGCCGCTGCAGAAAAAGAAAATAAGCTTTCAGCATTTGCCAGAGAAGTCGTTGAAGAAAAACACGATGAAAAAGACTCCCCTGATGAAAAGTCAGCAACGGCAGAAACCCCTGACATAAATCATACCACAAACAAGAACAGAAACGATTTGTCGTTATAATAAATTAAGCACAGTAATCTTTAGGGATCACTGTGCTTTTTGATTTTTATCAACATAATATTAAAAAATTTC
>CANRIS010000050.1 GCA_947630725.1 uncultured Clostridia bacterium | reverse complement strand
CATATAGCGCCCTGTATGCCGGGACCGTTGTGGTCTTTTATACTCATACCAAGCTGTACAAGACCCCAGATAGCCCATAAACCGCCGCCTGCCTGAGCAGCCTTTGCAAGCAAGGTTTTTGCCGTATTAAGGGCATCGCCTCCGTCTGCCGCAAAGATGGGCAAAGCGAATACAAAAACACTGAAAATAGCCGTTATTACAAGCAGATTAGCCATCTTGCCTGTTAAAAACCTCTTTCTTTCAGGTCTCTCGCTTAAATATTTCATTTTTTTCACCTCCTGCAAAATAAAAAAATGCTGCCCAAAGCTCAGACTAATGAACAGCATTTGATAAAACATATTTTTAAATATCCGTTTATGGTCGGCTATTAATGTAGTTATATATGATTACGGCCATTTCCGCTCTTGTTACATTGTCCTTTGGACGGATATGGTTGTTATCGCCGACAATTATTCTTTGTTCGGCCAGATAGTTTACATAAGGTGCCGACCACCAACTTACGCTTTCTCTGTCCGAAAAGCTCTCAAGAGCAGAGTATGTATCTTTATAATCCAATGAGGAGCCGTTGTTCATAAGCTTTGCAATTATAACCATCATTTCTTCTCTGGTTATTATATTTTCGGGCTTGAATGTGCCGTCACCGTAGCCTATATATATGCCTGCCGATGCGCAATTGGCAATAGCCTGTGCATAATAACTGTATGAGGGTACATCGGTAAATACAGTCTTTCCTTCATCAAGTTTAAGCATACGGTTTAAAACAATCGCAAAATCTCCTCGCTTTGTTGATAAATCGGGATAATAAAGAGTGTCGGTAATGCCGTTTACTATATTTTCACTGCGCAAGGCTTCAATAAAGTCTTTAGCCCAATGATTATCGGTATCATCAAAGCCTGCCGCACCGATTTCAGACGATGCCTCCGAATCGGGTTCTGTATTCATTTCTTTTTCTTTGTCCGTATCGGCTGCGGCTTCTGTTGGGGTTTCCGTTGTTGTGATTTCCGTTGTAACGTCACTCCTGTGGGTACTTCCACCGCCGCCGCTGCCGCCTCCTCCGGGTGTATCTTCGACTTCGGACACTATTACGGTTTTTACAGTGGCGGATGTAATATTTATTTCTTTGCCGTTTTCATCGGTAATGACCGCTGTGTTTTTTATATATATGCCTGTTGACACGGTACGGGCATAGACAGCAACGCCGACAGCAGCTATACAAACAAGACAGAGAAACAAGGACAAGGCTGATTTCCGTATTTTCTTATGGGTTTTCAAAAATTACCTCTCCTTTCTCGATTATTATTTTATTTAAGTCTCCCGTATCGGAGAGCTTGTCCGATACGGGAAAACAGAATACAAAAGATTATTTAATGGTAGCCTTGAATGTAAAGGTAACAGAGCTGTCCTTTGCGAGTTCTTCAACATTCCACTTGATTGTGCTGCCTTCAAGACTCTGCTTAGCTGACGGGTCAGTTGATGTGAATGAATCCTGATTGAGAGTTACAAGGTTGGAGAGAGCGTCTTCAACGACAAACTTTCTTGCGGAACCTGTACCGTTGTTAGCTACTGTGATAGTATATGTAAGCACATCGCCCGAACGTGCGGAATCCTTATCAACCGTCTTTGTGATTGAAAGCTCAGGTGCGCCTACCTCAAACTCAGGTGAACCGCTGTCATCGCCTGATCCGGGCTTGGGTTCGTTGTCATCTGTGTTGATGTCTGTGTCGTGACCGTTTTCGCTTGATATTTTTGCGCCATTCTTAACGGTTGTGCCGGGTTCAAGACCCTCATTTACTCTCACAACAATGTGCAGCTCAACGGCGGCATCGGGTTTGATCTCATTGATTGTCCATGTTACTGTCTGGCTGTAAGCAGAATCGACCTTTTTGTAAGATATGCCCTGTGCGTCATCAGAGGTCGCCGAAACGAATGTAACGGTAGCAGGATTAAGCTCATCATCGACCTTTACGTTTCGTGCTTCTGCATCGCCTGTGTTGGTTACTGTAATAAGATATTCTATTTCATCGCCGCAGCGGATGTCCTCGGAAAGCAGTTCCTTCGTGATCTGAAGCCTTGCCTTTGTGATAAGCGTATCTGCCGACTTTGAAGCGATGTTTACGCTCTTGCCGTTTTCACTTGTGATTGTCGCCGTATTCTTTATCGTATCGCCGCCTGTAAAAGCTATCGGAGCTATGCCATAATCTCCGTCTGAAGATGCCTCGGCTGCTTTATCGGGTTCGGCCGCAAAAGAGTTGTATATATTTCCTACAAGAGCAAGTGAGCAGGCAAGCGTTGTTGCCATAAGTGTCCTTAAAATAGAGTGCTTTTTCATTTTTAACATATTTTAAAATCTCCTTTTCTTATAAATTTATTTTATAGTTGTTGTTAAGGTTATTACCTTACTGCTGTGTTCGGCAAGAGTGTCAAGCGTCCACGTTACAACGCCGTTTGTGTGCTTTCCGCTGCTGTTGTCGCTTATATAATTAAGCTGTGAGGGCAGCACATCTTCGACTTTTACGTTCTTGGCATCTCCGCCGTTGTTTGTTACTGTTATGGTATATATAAGCGTATCGCCCGAACGTGCCGTTGACTTATCAACTGTTTTGGTTATAGACAGAACAGGTTCCGCAGTCCATTTGGCATATATGCTCAGATCCTCGGTCACGGCATATGAAACGTGATTGTTATTTTCTGCAACAACTTCCCTTGCGAACGCTGTATCATAATACCATCCTGCAAACCTGTATCCCGTCCTTGTGGGATTGCTTGAAGGCAGATCAAAGCCCTCGCTGCCGCCCGGCTGTCTGTCAAACACCGTTTCCGTGCCGTCATTTTTGTAAAATGTCACACTATACTGTCTGACTAATTCTATATAGGGACTGTCTCCCGAATTGTATTTAAGACAATAATTGTCTCCGTGGAGCTGAGAGAACTTAGACATATCGTCAGCGGTTACCTTATATGAAGCAGAGCTTTTTACTACGGTTGTGGGACAATCGGGCTCGGTTCCCTCGGTTATGCTTAAAGGTATGTCTGAAGTTATACCCGAAAGACTTTTGTTGAGAATAATGTGTGGATGATCATCAAATAAATTCAACAAATAAACGCCGTCCGTAATATTAATCTCGTTGCCGTCCGGTTCAAGTATAATATTCGAAGCTACACAGCATATGCCATATTTATAGCCACTTGTTGTCATAGATTTTATGATCGGTGGAGTTTCTTCGGGCGGCTGAGAGTCTATCTGCAATCCATAGCCGTTGCTTTCATTACTTCCGTTAAAATCAGAACGACTGATACTTCCCAGAATACCATTGCTTTCGATACCGTAATAGAAACCGGAGAATGTACAATCTTGTATACTGTCAACCTTTGCTGCTTTTGCCCCACTATTTATGTCAATATCGGTATTAGCTGATGAAAAATCGCAGCTTTCAATATTATTGATAATGGACGTCGATGTCAATACATCAGTATATATGCCATGAAAATTATTAACAAAATGAGAACCGCTTATTTGGTTTATAGTACCATAGTTTTTGATACCCGAATCGGTATTATTTTCAAGGCTGCTGTCATCTATCATTCCGATAAATCCCTTATTGTGAATGCCATATTTACTGCCTGAAAATTCAGATGAGCTTATCTGATTTATAGTATAAGTATTGTAAATGCCGGAATCGGTGTTATCGTGAAAGTTGGCATCAATCATTTCATTTATAGTACCGTTGTCGTTGTAGACACCGTATTTATTATTTGAAAAATCGCCTGACAAGCTGCCGATAGTTGAATCGTCATTATAAATGCCATATTCATTTTGAGTAAATGAATTTGTATCGGTTATTTCGCCTATGTTTGCTTCTTGGCTAAGACTGATGCCTTTTTCATTACCTGTAAAGTTGCAAAGATCTACATTTTGAACGAGGTTTACATCACATAATGCCGAGGTTGTATCAATTCCATTGGTACAATCCGTAAAATAACATTCTGTTACTTCAGCAATAACTCCCCTGTAATCGTTATATACAGTATCATTTACATCAAAGCCTGCCGAAGCAAAGATGCCTGAACCACACGCTGTGAAAGAACAAGCAGTAATCGCAATATTACAGTAATATACATTTTGTGTAGCCTCTACATATATTCCCCGACTGAAATTCTCAAAGTAGCAATCTTCGATCAATTTATCTGTTCCGAAATTGTTGATTTTAACGGCGGCGAACGTGTAGTCGCTTACGCTAAAGCCATCAGGAATAGCTAAATTTTCTATTTTCATATCTGCGATAGTATCTACGGTTGCTCTGTTCTGAGAAAAGTCCAATGCACACTCTGCAAATGAATTATGCACTTTGTTATATATGATCGTATAATCACCATAAAAGTCAAGAAATACCTTTGAGCTTGAAACTGTGATCGGCTTTGTACCGCAAAGATATATCTCAACATCATAGTTATATTTTGTGTGTAAGTCATTGGCAATTGTTAAAGCCTCATCTATGTACTTTACAGGTTCAGCTTCTGAAAAGCCGTCATTAGAGCTGTTGCCATCGGCATTAACATATACTCTGTTCTTTGGCTCTGAATAATAGGCGTAAAGATTCATATCGCTTACCACTTCGCTGCTGTAGTCGAGACTTGCACCGTTAACATGATTAACACGCCATTCGATAAAAACAGATCCGTTTCCTTTCACGGGTGGGGTAGTAGGGGGTATACTGACTTTATCTTCCTCATCGGTTTTTGCAACCGTACCGACTGCCCACAGTTGATCGTCAACATAGAAATTTATGTTGTATGAGACACATTCTGAGTTCAGTAAATCGTCAAATATACCTTTCCATTGAGTATCGTTCAGATTTTCGGGAGAACTTACCCCGTAAGCTGTCAGAGCCGGGATATTCTCGGCGTCACTCTCCGATTTGTCTTCCGCAGTATTTTCGGTAGTTATTTCCTGCGCAGTATTTTCAGTAGTTGTTTCCTGAATACCTTCTGTATCATCAGTTGTTTTCGGAGATGTATCTGTTCCCTCCGAGGATGTTTCAGTGACATCATCTTCCGTATTCGGCTCGGTTTCGCTTTCAACAGGCGGCAGCTCTGAAGCCTGACCGCTTGTTATTACATCGGCAACGATTTCCGATGTGTTCTCATTTTCGTCTGCTGCGGCCGAATAGCTGCTTATGTCTGTTTCTGCGGCATAAACGGGAATACAGGCCATAGATGAAATGAGCATAATAAATGACAGCAATGCTGCCAAAAAGCTATTAAATTTTTTTCTCAAGCTTAACACTCCTTTCTGTACAATTTAATAGCGAGGTCCTTGTCGTAATCTTATAAGCCATAAAATCATCAATACAGGGCATACAGGTCTGTCTGTTATGATTTGTATAAACAAAGCTGTAAACCGAAATATTAGCAAAAAAAGAGCTGCTGTAGATGAAGTACGGCAGCAGTCAACATTTTATGAATATAGCTTAAAGATCACCCGACTAATTTGTTGTTGTGTACTTTAAAACCCACAGCGGACTGTGGGTTTAGGGAGGTACGCCCCTGTTGATAATCGGCATATGATCAAGCCTCCTTACCTTATTTTTTGTTACAAAATACAAGAGATGTGAGATCTATTTTCTTCCATACGTTATTTATATAGACTTCATTATATGCGTGACAAAGCTTATTATCGCTGACTATGCGGCAGGGAATATTGAGCTTGTCCATAACCGCTTTAAAAGACAAGGTCAAGGATGAACACCGTCCCATACCTGTTGTAAAAAGTCTGTAAACGTCATTGCAATAGCCTATATCTCTGTTGTCATAACGATAATGCTGCATAAAGTACAGAATTACAATATTAACTTTTTGTGAATTATCATTGACACGGTTCTTATCGGTCAATGCCGCAATATTGTCTATGACATTATCAATAACATACTGCTTTTCGGGTATGTCGGATACATAGCCGAATTTCACAGAGACAATATGCTTATACTCATCGGTACAGTAGGAATAAGGCTTTCCTGCAATATGCCAGCTGAATGTATTTTCATTTGCCACCTTGTTTACCAGAGCTTTAAGCTCATCAGAGGATAATTCATAGCGTGACAAATCAATCTCATCTGACGCATCATATATGGCTGAAGCTATGTAGGTTTCTGCCGAGCTTTCGGAAGCAAAAGCTGTCAGAATTCCGTAACCATATGGACAAAAAATTAAAACTGCACAACTCACAAAAATAAACAAACAGTTACTGAATTTTATTATTAATAAGACCTCCTTTAAAAACAAAATTCCCGAAGTATCAATTAATACAACGGGAAAAAAATATATGTTTATAATTTTTAATATACAATGGCGCAGCAATCAGTTTTCGCCGAGTATATCTGCCGAAAAGTCATCGACAATGCTATTGCTTTCATTTTCGGCTTTCATAAGGCTTTGATTATATTCTGTTATATCAAAAGCATTTTTGGGATCTGCGTCTGAAAGATATTTATATCTTTTATGCTTGGTTATATCAAATTTTTTTGATTTAAAGGGGCGAAGTCCTCTGATGAACAGCATACATTCATCATTAGGAAGTCTGCCTACTTCATCGGCAGTTATAAGCTCTCTGCCCAAAATCTGATCATTAAGCGTAAAGCTGCCGTATTGTCCTTTCTGGGTGCTTGTGCCTTTGTGGTCAATGGTTGTTTTTCCTACTCGCTTAGAAAATGTTTCGAGAGTCTTTTCTTCGCCTGAGCCTAAAAACAGGGTAGTATCACAGTTGCCTATAATAGTGCCTGCGTTTTTGTCATACAAGGCTTCAAGCTGCGCCTGATTCTGCAATATAACGGCTGCCGATATTTCTCTTGATCTGATAGTGGCTATCAGCTTTTCAAAATCGGGTATCTGACCTATGTTTGCAAACTCATCAAGCAGACAACGTACGTGTACGGGAAGTCTGCCGTTATGTTCGGTGTCTGCTTTATGGCACAATGTGGAAAATAGCTGTGTATAAAACATTCCTGCTATAAAATTGAAGGTAGACGAGGTATCATCAATTATTATAAACACAGCTGTTTTTTCTTCGCCGATCAAGTCAAGAGCCATTTCGTCATAAGCTACAAGGTCTCTTACCTGCTTTATATCAAAGGCGGCAAGTCTTACGCCGCAGCTTATAAGTATTGACTTTGCTGTTTTGCCTGCGCCCATTTTGAATTTTTTGTATTGAAGCAGTGCAAAATGTTCGGGATCCTCGTCTTCAAGCTCCTTAAATATAATATCAACAGGATTCATAAAGCTTTCATCTTCCTCCCGAACCTCCATTTTATTAAGCAGCGTCAATACCGAGCTGAAATTTTGTTCCTCCGGGGGCAATTCATAAAAAACATAGCCTATAAGAGCGCAATAAAGATTTCTTTCGGATTTTACCCAGAAATCTTCTTTTTCATTTTTGCCGCCGCAGTTTTTTATTATTAGGTCTGTAAGGGTCAAAATGTCCTTTTCTTCTTTGAGATACACAAACGGATTATAGTGCATACTTTTTTTAAAATCCACAAGATTCAACGCTCTGATCTTATAGCCGTTATCTGCAAGCAGCTTTCCTGCTTCTACAATAAGCGTCCCTTTAGGATCGGTTATTACATAGCTTGTATGGAGCTGCATAAGATTGGGTTTTAGGAAAAAACGTGTTTTTCCCGAACCTGAACCTCCGATAACGAGTACATTGTTATTTCTGAGGGTTTGTCTTGTGTTAAGACTCATTCTTTCGGTCTGAGTAAAAAGCATATTGTTGTCATAATTCTTATCAACCATTTTTTTGATGTCGTCATATGTACCCCATTTGGCGGAGCCGTGTTCTACGCCCATCATATAATTATTTCTGGCAAAAAGAAAGTATATGGCAAAAAGACCTACTCCGCAGGAACAAAATAAGCCGCAAAGGATACTTCCGCTGTCTGTACTTATATGTATATCGGAAAACATAAAGTTAGCAAGATTATTACTGATATAATCTATTTTTTTGAACATATCATCCCAAGCATACAAACTGTTATACATTTCCGCCGCTCTGTTGCCCATATAAAATACAACAATACCCAAAGTAAACATAAAAATTATATATGGTTTTTTTATATTAACACCTCCCATTTTTTTAAAAATAAAAAACACAATAGCCTTGTTATCTTACAATAAAACTGCCGTTGTGTAATTCACTGCATTAATAAAATTATATCAAGCGATAAAGGCTGTTGCCTTATCAGAAACAATAAAATCAACACTCTGTCGATAATGACTTGCTGTTATGATATTTCATAAGGTTCTCGGCTGCCTTTGCTTTTGTTTCGGCCGATATATTTCTTGGCCTGTAAAACTTTACAAATCTTTTGGGTATAATATATGTTTTGGAATAATCATCAAGGGATTCTTTTACGGTATAATACTCAGGATATTCATCTGTCAGACTATCAAGCTTTTTCATAATCGTTTTATCCCTTGTATACACCTCTGCGGTCTGTTCTTCGGCATTATAATTGATAATAGTTTCCTGCTCATATAAAGTCAGACTCATTCTGATATCACCTCGCTTTACCTCGCATAACTAAACTTTACAAAACTATATCTATCATAAATATTCTTAGAAATGCCCTATCTTGCACCACGAAATTTTTCTCTGTGCATATCTCTGTCATTTGTCCTTTCTGAAGCATTTCGTGCATTTTCCGCTTTGGCTTTTTCCTCGGCACGGGCTAACCTGCTCGCCAAGGGTTCCTTTTCTTT
>CANRIS010000049.1 GCA_947630725.1 uncultured Clostridia bacterium | reverse complement strand
ATAGCTGATTTAAAGATAGATTTACAGGAAGTGCCGCAGGAATTAAAGGATTTAGGGATTGTGCCGGACAAGCGGGCAGAATCAGAGCTTAAAACCTATGTATATTTTGACGCAACGGAGGGAGAGTGGCTGCCTTTCCGTGGGTCGGCGTTCAGCAATTCCTCTGATTCGGGTCCGTCCGCTCTTTTCTTGAATCACCCACGCTCCAGCTCCCTCGTCAACATTGGTTTCCGCTCCGCTTTTTATGAGGTAAACGGAAAACTGATTACTGAATAACTGTTTAGGGGTGCGATAGCACCCCTCATACAAAGAAAGGAGCGGAAACAATGGCAGATAAAATTAAATGTGTGGATTGCGAGCATTGCACAGATATAAGAGGTTTAGGAAATACAAGGGGTAGTTTTTATTGCGAACACCCCAACAAGGGATACATCAATAAGTATTTCAAAGAACATAAAATACAGAAAATGCCCGGATTTATAGGTTTTGGAGAAAAGTTTAAGAGTGTGCCGAGTATAAAGACCTCTCCGGCGTGGTGTCCAAAGAAAGCAGGCGGTAACAATGAAAAGCGAGGTATCAAGTTATGAAGTATAGAGGTTTAACATTTAACAGGACAACATTAACTTACGAATGGGTTTACGGTATGCCCTCATACGGATATGAAACAGAAGAGATAGCAGAAATAGGAACGCCGGACGGAAAATTTTACGAGATTAACCCAACGACGCTTGGAGAGGAAACGGATTATACGGACCGGCACGGAAAACCTATTTATACAGGCGATATAACAGCTTTAAAAGTGGACGGAAAAGTAAGGGAATTTGTGGTAGAACGTGCGACAGTAGACAGGGAATACAACGCATTGCCGGGATTCAAGGGTAAAACGGTTAAAGTAAGGCTGGTGGGCGTGGTTGTTTTCCGCTGGATTGATTCAGAGGGTATTATACATCAGTTATTGCCGTGCGTAGATGATGAATTGGGAGCGTGTGATTGCAATTTTATGGAAATTGTAGACACGGTAGCAGAAAGGGCGGTGCGTGAGAGTGAAAGCGAAAGCCAAAAGCAGTAATACACCTTGCCCTATATGGATATATGGCGAATATATAACCACACCGCCAAAACACCCGAGTGGAGAAGTGCAGACCGAGGGTCATTACATAGACAAGGGCGGTTATTTGGGTGCTAATGTGTACGGCGTAAGTGCTGACACATTATGCAGGCAGACGGCAGCGGTTGACAAGCGAAAATATGATGTATACGAAAATGATATTTTGCTTTATGAAACAGAGGAAAAAATAGGCTATTTTATCGTACAGGATATAGAAACGACAGTTGACATTATAAATGGGGAGATTTTAGACCTTGAAGCATTGCAGGCGGAGGACATAAGGATAATTGGGAATTTAATAGATTACCCAGAGTTTATAGAGGGTATGAGATACCACGTTGAAAACGGCTTAGATGTGCCGTATCTGCCTGTATTGGACGTTATGAAAACGCCGGTATCATTTCTTAAAATGACATGTTTAAAATGCGGTCATATAACGCTTGGGAGTTGCTATACGGCAAAGCATAAGGGGTGTGGCGGATATTTTACGACAGAATTTACAACAAAAATTTACAGAGAAAAGAACATTGAGGGTTGACGCTAGTGACAGACGCGAACCAAACACAGGAAAGAGAACCGTGATAACAGAATTGAATTGCGGAAAATTTAACTATTGCGACTTGTATATAGAATTAGTCTACTCATACAAATTAGCAAATAAATAACCGATAGCCCCGCAATGGCTACCGGTTAAATACAAAGTGTAAAAACACATTTAACTTTAATAAAATTATACCATTTTTACACTTTGTAGTCAAGGAAAAAAGCGGCTAAAAGTGCCGTTTCGGGCTTGTTCAAACTATTAACTTTAGGATCCATACAGAGTGAAAAAGGGGGCGTAATTTTATTGGCATATTTTAAGACAACAGTAAAAGCAGGAGCAACGATTGAGGTAACAAAAAGCTATACAAAAAGAGTGGGGGTAAAAAATAAAAAGGATAAGGAAAAACAAACTACAGAGGAAATGGAAAAAGTAAACGAGAGAAACGCAGAAAAGACATTGAGGTTAAAAATCAATGCTAATTTCGGATTAGATGATCTCTTTACTACATTGACATACAGAAAAGACGAAAGACCGACACCGGAGCAGGCAAAGAAAAATGTAAAAAAACTAATAGACGGCTTGCGGAAAGAGTTTAAGAAGATCGGGGAGGAATTAAAGTACATAAATGTAACGGAGTACAAAAACAAGGCAATACACCACCACTTAATCATTAACCATATTGAGGGGCAGGACGTGGCTAAAATGGTTAGGCGGCTATGGAAGTTTGGCAGACCGGATTTTAAGTTCTTGGACGACACAGGGCAATATAAAGACCTTGCGGCATATTTGATAAAAGAAACGTCGAAGACTTACAAGGAAAATGACGGAGGACACAAACAAAGATATAGTTGCAGCCGTAATTTGATTATACCAACGCCAAAGACAGAGATTGTAAAAAGGGCTACTAAATGGCTACCAGATCCAAAGCCGATAAAAGGCTACTACATAGATCAAGACACAGTATATAACGGCGTAGATCCATTCACAGGCAGAGAGTACCAACACTACACAATGGTTAAGTTAGATTACGGAGGAGGCGGCAAGCATGGTTAGTATATCAAAATACCTGAAACGCCTAATAAATATTAGGTGGAGAGGAGATTAAGGCGGTGGAATATTTGAAAGTGGATATTTATATACACACAAAACACAAAGGAAATCCGAGAGGAGCAGGCGAGGCAGCAGCAGTATTGGAATTTATCAGCCGGAAGAATGAGGCACACATAAGAAAAGCGACGGCAGCAGTTGAGAACGACACAAAGAACGCGCTAATTCTAAAAGTGATTGTTTCGACATTGAAAATGCTTATTAAGCCTTGCGAGGTAATGTTACATACGGATAACGAGTATATAAAATCGTGCGTTGCGATTGGGTGGTTGGAAACATGGAGGCAGCAGGGTTGGACAAAGGCAAACGGAAAGCAACCGGCAAACATGGAGTTATGGAAAGGCTTTTATATTTCCATGCAGATACACAAAATTACATTCATGCCATACGAGTATAGGCAGGAATTTAACAACGAAAATTAGGAGGTAAACAAATGGAGATTACAACAAAAGTAATGCAGCAGGCAACGTGGCAGCAGATTTTAGAGGACGTAAAAGCAGGCGAGACGGTAAAGTACGCCAGGACAGAAGCAGAAATCACATTAAAGGACGGCACAACAGCAGTTTTGGCAGTAGCAGCAGTAAACCATTATAAAGACAAAGAGTTAGTGTTTGTGTTCAAAAATTATTTGAGCGATAAGAAACCAATGAATAAGGACGGAGGCAACGCCGGAGGTTGGAAAAAATCAGACCTTAGAAAATGGCTTAATAAAGAGTTTGTTAAACTGCTGCCAGATGATTTACAAGAAGTGATCCAAAAGAAAAAGACAGTGCAGGTAATTGACGGAGAGCGTTATAAATGCAAAGATTATCTGTTTTTACCGTCAGAAATGGAAATGTTTGGAGAGTGCGAGTATTCAGAGGACCAGGAGGGAGAAAAGCAGTTCCCTTACTATGCAGACAAGCATAACCGCAGCCGCACGATTGGTAAAAATGGTTGTTGGGAATTTGGGTGGCTTTCGTCGCCGTCGGCGTCGAACACTACCGACTTTTGCCGTGTTGGCAGCGGCGGCAACGACAACGGCAGAGACGCGCGCGACAGCGGTGGCGTCGCCCCGGCTTTCGTAATCCGTTAATCTTGAAATCTGCGCCGCCGTGTGCGGCGCATATACGGATCAGACAGGAGGCTACAAATTGAGGATTGGGCTAATTTATCTTTCGCTCATGTAGCAGATTTGAGGATTACCAAAAACAGGAGGTGTGAAATGAAATACATGCGAGCTATGAAAAAAGTGGACAAAGGGCAGGAACAACCGGAAATTGTGGTATTAAAAATAAAACTGGAGGATTTATTAGACGCTATGGTAAACATAGAGGCTATAAAGTCTTCCATACAAAGGCAAATTCTATTAGGCAATAGAAAAATGGGCGGCAGTAAAGAACAAACGGCGCAGGACGTAAAGGACTTTGGAAAAGACATAGATACAGCAATTACGGCTATGACAATGATTTATGGGCTTATGGAAGAAAATGGCTTTGAAGAAATAGTGGCAACCAAGAAAGGAGGCACCGGGGAATGGATAAGGCTTTAATGAGTACCGGTAAAGACGATTGGGGAACACCGCAAGCAATATACGACACACTCAATAAAGAGTTTGGTTTTACATTGGACGCTTGCGCAAATGAAACCAACTATAAGCATGAGAATTATTATACGGCAGCAGTTGACGGCTTAAAAATGAATTGGGGGGGGACAAATCGTGTTTTGCAATCCACCATATAGCAAGAAAACAAAGACAAATCCGGGGCAGGAGGCTTGGATCAAAAAATGCTTTGAGGAAAGCAGCGAGCATGGCGCAACTGTTGTTATGTTAATACCGTCCAGAACAGACACAAAGGCTTTTCATAATTTCATTTTAGGAAAAGCAAAAGAAATACGGTTCGTAGAGGGGCGATTAAAGTTTGAGATAGCCAGGCGACAGTGCAAAGAGGCAGCACCATTTCCAAGCATGGTAGTAATTTACGACGGTACACCGGGCGGCAGCGGGACAACAAAAGTAAAAAGATATTAGGGAGGAAAAGAGAATGCGGATATGCGAAGTAGAGGGGTGTAAATGCGCAGGACAGAGGCATCATATAGTGTTTAGATCACAGGGCGGCTTAGATATTGATTTGAATTATAAATATCTATGTGCGGAACATCATAACATGGGAGACCGTAGCCCGCACATGAGCCGGGAAATAGATATAGATTATAAAATAGAATTACAAAGAAAGTTTTATAAACTTTTCCATGAGGCGAGATACACTATAGGCGAGATTGCAGAATTATTGGGCTGTCAAAAGAAAACATTAGAGAAACCACTTAAGGCAGTGCCAAATTGTGCCGGAATGTATGAAAAAGAGAATATTATAAGGACACTGATGGGAGGAAAACTATATTGAGTTTGACAGTATTAGTAGCAGAATTGGAGCGAGAGGCAATAAAGCAGCGGCAGCAGGAGCGAAACACATTGCAGACAATAGCCGCCATTACGTCACCGGAGTTTGCAGAGCAGGCAGCAGACGTTTTAGACAGTAAGAAACATTCATACAGCTTTGAGACGTATTTGGTTTTACTTGGACGACTACAAGAGTTAATAAGTGCGGGCATGCCAAACTGTTTAGCACTGGACGTGGTACAGACGTGCGAAACAGCAGAAACACTTATAAATATATGGAGATTGACAAATGCAGGAAATGAGTAGGGAAAGCAGAAAGGAGCAGACGCAATGAGAATTATTTCAATTATCAGCCTCAAAGGAGGCGTGGCAAAAACAACAACGAGTGTAAACATGGCTTACATATTGTGCAAAATGGGGTACAAGGTGCTTTTAATTGATAATGACAAGCAGGGGAACGCCTCAAAAACATTCGGGCTATACAATTCAGAGGATAAAAATACCGTAGCCCGGATTATGCTTGAAAGAGGTTTAGACGTCCGGGAGATCATAAACAAAACGCCATACAGCGACACCGGTTCAGGGACATTGGATATCATAACAGCAAATATGGAGTTGTTAGAGGCTAACATGAGGACGATTGTAGACACCGGGAGGCAGCAGCAGACAAGATTTAAGAAAGCGTTAGAGACAGTGAGTAGCCAATATGATTTTTGTGTAATTGACAATGCGCCAGATATAAACATGAGCATTATTAACGCACTTGTAGTATCTAACGACATTATCATACCAATAATGATAGACCAATACAGCTTTGATGGATTGGAGATTCTTATAGAGCAGATAGAACAGACAAAAGAAGATTTCAACCCAGCATTAACTTTTAGGGGCTGTTTGGTAACACAATACAGAAAATCGGACGTGCAGCAGCAGGGAGCAGAAATATTAGACAGTGGCTATCCAATTTTTGAAAGCAGGATCAGAAGAACGGAAAACAAGGTAAATGAAAGTACATTTGCAGGAAAGCCAGTTGTTGAGTATTCGGTAAGATGTGGAGCGTCACAAGACTATAAAAAGTTTGTGCGCGAGTATTTGGAGGCGGTCAAATGAGGGAAAAGAAAACAAAGCGGGTTAAAGTAAAAGCCTATTGCCCATACGAAATAGGCGACAAGGTACAGTTTGAGAAAGGCGGTAGCATTAAGATAATGGAGATTACGGACGTAATCACAGAAACAAGCGCAAAAAACGGTACAAGCAAGTTTCGGCTAGAGTTAGACGGTTGGTATATGTTAGATACCAATTTGCACGAAATCAAAATACAGAAACCGCAGAAAAATTAAGCAAAAAGTGCCCAACAAGGGCACAAGAAAGGAAGTGATAAAATGGCATTTAACATTAAAGATTTTCTGAATGAGGAAAGTAAAAAAGAGGTAATAGACGATTTCCCAATTAAGAAAATTTCTGTAAAGAAGTTGCACCCGAGCAAACAGAATTTTTACAGTATTGATCCAAAAGAGATTGAGGCATTAAAAGATACTATTGAGTTAGTAGGCGTCCAAGAAAACTTAGTTGTGAGAGAAATTACAGAAGGCGAGTTTGCCGGGGAATATGAGATCATAGTAGGACACAAACGCCACCTTGCAGTATCGGAATTGGTGGCAGAGGGAAAAGTAAGGGAGTTTGTACCATGCAAAATTGATTACAGCGGAAATAGTGCATTGCGTGAGTTGATATTGATATTTACAAACTCTACGCAGCGGGAGCGGTCAGACTATGAGAAAATGCACGAGATCCAAAGGGTGCGGGAGTTGTTAGAAAATTATGCAAGAACTAACGATTTACCGGGGCGCAAGCGGGACATTATAGCCGGGATCCTAAACACATCAAAAAGCACTATATCCAGACTGGACAACATAAGACGGCATATGATACCGGAGTTTATGGAGGAATACAAAGCCGGTAAGATACCGACAGCGACAGCCAACGAAATTGCAGGAATAAGCGACGAGAGGCAGCAGGAATTGTGGCAGCAGTACAGAGAAACCGGGAGTATTAAGAAAAAAGAGGCGGTAGCAGTAAAGCAGGAAGAAAAGTCAAAACCAGAGACAAAAGAGGAAATACAGACGCAACCAGAGAGTGCGGAAGAAAAACAAGAGCAGGTAAGGCAGGGAAAAACAAGACAAGGGGAGCAAGAGGACATACTAGAGCAGGAGCCGCAGGAGGAAACAACTGTTACAGTAACGAGGACGCAGGACAATACCGACAGAAAGACGCTTATTATTGCCGGACGGATCAACCCAAACAAGGAATACAACGGCATGAATGTTAGATATTTTACGGACGCTATCACAAATTCGGATCTGTTTGATAACGACTTTTGGAGTAGTTGGGTAGATCCCGCGGTAGATAAAGCAAGCCTTATCACAGATTATCGCGGCTTGACAACTAAATATATATCAAACGCCGGAGAACGCTGCCAGATAATAATTTCAGACAGGATAGGTGTTAATATTTTAGAGGCAGGAGTAGTTGGCACTATCTGTATTAAAGAGTTTGTGGAGTTGGTGGACGCACTTATTTTAACAAAAGTAGTGCAGGTAAAGCAGCCGGAAATTGATATACCGTACTGGATAAAAGAAACAGCAAGAGAAATTGCAGGATTGGCGATTTATGCAACACCGGAAGAATTGGCAGCCTTGCAGGAAATAGCACTAAGAATGAAAGAGAGGGTTAAAAAATAAAAACAGGAGGGAATAAATGGCGCAGTATTGCAGATATTGCAGCAGTTTGATTGTTGGAGATTTTCCATATTGTGAGGAAAAAAGAAAGTATTTATACAAAAGGCGACAAAAACAACAAACTGCTGCAAAAAGCAAGGAGGCAGGTAATGAGAAACAAAGACAAAATAGACAGGATAATAAACATTGTAGCAGTAGTAGCGGTTATTGCTTTTTTTGTAGGGGCTATAGTTGCAATCTGGATAGGGTTTGTAGGCGTAAAAATATTATTAAGTGCAGTTGTACTATTTATTGCAGACTGGACAATAGCTTTTCGGATCAATGTTAAGAATAAGGACGACAAAAAAGAAAATGAGAGAGGGAGGCGGCAGGCGTGAGGAAACCAGAGGAATTATTTAACGGCATATTTATTACACCAGAAACAAGAGAAAAGATAAAGGAGGCAGCGAGAGAGCGCAGCGAAAAAGATATAAGCCGGTATGTAGATGATTTTTACAATGCACTGGATAAAGCGTTAAAGATGATTGCGGTATCAATTCCAGATACAAAAGAGTATATCATATACACACCGGAACGCAGGATAGGAAAAAGCCGGGCATTACTCAAATTAGCAAATGATTACAATGCAGTAATTGTAGCAAATGAACATGAGCGGGAACATTTGCGGCGCATGGCAAAGGAATTAGGATATACAGAGCGATGTATAGTTCCGTTACCGGAGTTGCAAAGAAAACTACAGGGAACCAGAGTTAGAACAATCATAAAGACAGAAACAGTAAGAATGGAAGATATAAGAAAACAGACAAGAGATTACTACATAGTGGGTATAGAGGAGGTATAAAACGAATGGCAAAGAAAGTAGGAATAACACGGCAGCAGTACAAAGACATAAAGAAAAAGGATCATCAGCAGATGAACGCCTTTTTAATCAGATTTTGGCAGGATGGTTATAACGACGGATTAGCAGCAGCAAAGAAAGTGAATATTTCCCCGGCAGATATTGAAAACGCCATAAGCGGAATTAAAGGCATGGGAGAAACTAAAGTAAAAGCAGTAATGCAGAGGATTTATAAATTATACGAGGAGGCGGCTAAGTAAGTGAAAACGATATCAAATGAAATGCTAAAAGCACAAAGAATACGCTTAGAAAAAAGCGATGTGTGCCAAAAAGTAATTTTCAATAGTGACGGAAAAATAAAAGACGTAACAACAATATTGAAAGAATTACAAAAAATGTATAAGGAGGCGACGAAATGAACATAACGGCGATTATCATTACAGCAATTATTTGTATCACAATAGCATACATTTCTACACATTCAGACGAAGGCAAAGGAGGAAATGAGAAAAAGTAAAATTGTCTGCTTGGACATTGAAACAACAGGATTAGACATAAAGGGAGGTAAAGATTATTGAGTGAGAAGAAAGTCACATCCACGGAAATAAAGCTGGCGTTGGGGAAATACCATCCCAAAGATTATTTTATCCCGGAATGCAAAACAGATTCTACATATTTTTCCGGACCACAGGGTCTGTTG
>CANRIS010000048.1 GCA_947630725.1 uncultured Clostridia bacterium | reverse complement strand
ATAGATGATAATTGTTAGTGGAAATTTTTAAGAAAAAAATTTAGATAATTGTTTTGAAATAAAATTTTTGTGAAAATAATTAAAACAGAAAATTAAATTTAATGAAATTAATTAAATAAGCCGATTCCATTCCAATATATGTCAAGCCTCTGGGTGCGTCTTTTACCTCTGCCAAATGCCTCATAACAAATAATTTTATCAATAAGCTCATTAAGCATTTCGACTGTAAAATCGGAAGGTGATTTAATGTCTTTGTATTTATGTACAGCTTTGATAAATTCCTGTATGTTAAGAGTTTTATCGGAAATGGTATCAATGGCATTTGTAATTTCGCACAACTCATTTTGTAAAACATCAAGGTCATTGCTGTATAGAGCGTAAAGCTGTTTGAATTGTTCTTCGGTGAGCTTGCCGGAAACCTTATCGGCATAAAGACTTTTTATGATATTTTCAATTTCATTGACTTTGGCCTCTTTTATTTTTTTATTGTTTTTTGAGGATTTCATTAAGTCAGATTTATTTTTCGTATCATAAGCCATAACGCTTTCGGTAAACCTTTTTTCATCGGAAAGAACTATCTCAAAGATTCTAAGCATTTCTTCGAATACTTTGTCATACAACATATCTGTTTTTGTACTGTGAGATGAACAATGACATCTTTTGGTATAATTACTGCAATAGTAATGATTGTTATTCCGATTCTTAAACCGTTTCTGATAAAGCTTTGCACCACAGTCTGCACAAAATAATAAACCGATAAACAAATCAGGTTCGTCATATCTGTTCGGAACACGGCGGTTTGCTCTTAACTTCCTTGCAAGTTCAAAAGTTTCATTGTCAATTATAGCCTCGTGAGTATTTTCGATAATTATTTGATCATCTTCTGAGGTAAAATATCTCCTTTTGTCTTTAAATGATTTGTGATAGGTCTTACAATTTATTGTATGGCCCAGATAATCTTTTCTGTCAAGAATCTGAGTGACCGTACTGTAAGTCCATAAACAATCATCTTTAAGTTTGTGGATTGTATTTATGCCCAACTTAGCCTTATGACTTGTAGGGTTTAAGATGCATTCTTTCGTAAGAATATTGGCTATTTTCATTGCGCCGTTTCCGTTAATATAGAGATCAAAGATATGCTTTACAACTTTTGCCGCCTCCTCATCAACAACCCAATGCTTTGGATTAACGGGATCCTTCAGATAACCATAAGGAGCGTGGCGGCAAAGATGGTCGCCTTCCAGTGCTTTTGTCCTAAATACAGCTTTTATTTTTTTGCTCGTATCTTTTGCATACCATTCGTTGAGAATGTTTTTGAATGGCAAGAAATCATCAAAACCTTTTTGACTGTCAACATTATCGTTTATTGCGATAAAACGGATATCTTTAAGTGGAAAAATAACATCAAGATAATATCCTACTTTGATGTAGTCTCTTCCGAAACGGCTCATATCCTTGACTATTATTGTGCTTACTTTATTGTCGTTAATCAAGGTCTCAAGCCTCTTGAAGTCAGGTCGGTTAAAAGTTGTTCCCGAGAATCCGTCATCAACAAAAAACTCAAGATTTGAAAAGCTCTTTTCGGCAAAGTTTTTAAGCATATTTTTTTGATTTGTTATGCTGTTGCTTTCGCCCATAAGCTCATCATCATTTGACAGCCTGCAATACAAAGCCGTTATTTTGTTATCTGTCATAATTTTTTACCTCCTTTAATTTCCTTTGATTATATTATATCATAGTAAGAGGCAAAATTTTATGCAAAATGGGCTTTGCGAAATTACAAAAAGAAAATTTCTCAAACAACAATAGGAGCAGTAACCCCCTCACAGGACTCTCACCTTCGCACGTAACTCGTCCGATCCTCACCTTTTTGGCTTCGGAGTGTATCATTATCTTATAAATGGGTCATCGCTTTTACATTTTACCACGTTGTATAAGTCAATACAAATCTACCGCTCGGCTCCTTTGCAGGAGATCTTTTTAAAATTATCTCAAAGCTTACAATCACCGAAAGTGACAGGAGGTCTTGGCGTTTATATTGCTGCGCTCGCCATTCATAAAACGTATTGTTGCTTGTTTTATTCAGTTTTACAATTTGATTATAAAATTTGCTGTAAATTTTGTCAAGAGCAAATTTTAGAAAATTATAAGCATTGTATTTCTTAACAATTCTTAAAAACAAGGGCGTTCGCTACCTTGCAAGCATAGCAAGTGTGTACACACACCTTGCGCTTGTTGGGGAAACTTCCCCAAACCCCATTTGATGGCACAGCCCCCAAGCCCCCAATGATTTTACAAATCATAAAATGAAAAAATTACATTGACACAAAAATTTTTTTCAGTTAAAATCAAAACAAGGTTAAGGATTTAATGCTTCTTTAATTTATAAAATTTTAAATTGAAGGAGTGATCTCTTTGAGTAGATATAGAGATAAAGTTTTAAAAATTATGCTGACAAAAAAAGAAAAGGACGAGCTTATGAAAAAAGTGCGTCTTTCGGGTATGGGCTCTATAAGTAAATTTGTCAGAACGGCAATATCTGTAAACCCTATTGTAAAAATTGACACATCGGGTCTTAATGAATTTGCATATCAACTTGAAAAAATAGGAATTAACATCAACCAGATAGCCAAAGTTGCAAATCAGACCGGAAATATTTACGAAAATGAAATCAAGGATATTCAGGAAAAAATTAATGGAATTTACAAAATAATAGACGAAATATATTCATTGATTGAAAATGTAAAAGGTAGGGATGTATAATGGCTTATTGCAAAATTGTTCCGATAAAAGCCGGGGTACATCTCAGCAATATAATTGACTATATCACCGATGATAAGAAAACAGATTATAAAAGACTTACAGACACATACAACTGCACGTTAAAATATGCCGAAGCAGAGTTCGCACTTACAAGAGATGACGAGGTTATCCGTAAAGGAAATAATTTAGCTTGGCATATTACTCAAAGCTTTTCGCCCGAAGATAAAATTTCATACGAACAGGCTCTTGAAACAGGCAAAGAGTTTATGAGGAGAATGTATCCTGGGTATCAGTATATTATTGCCACTCATACCGACAAAGAACATATTCATAACCATATACTTGTTAATTCTGTAAACAGCGAGAATCACCAGAAATTACACAGCAACAAAAAGAGCCTCGCCCTTATGCAGAAAATAAATGATGACTTGGCAGAAGAAAACGGACTGAGCGTTATAGAAAGTGATTCTCAGAATCACAAAAAAAGATTGGGCGAAAATTTGGAGAAAGCCTTGTCAATATCAAAAAGTATGTCAGAATTTCTCACGGCAATGCAGCAATACGGATACCAAATAAAAGTTGGTAAGGAGCTGTCGTTCAAAGATGATAAGATGCAGAAATATATGCGCAGCAAATCTGTATCATATGAATATACTCAGGATATGATAAAGTATAGGTTAGCCCAAAACAGTAAAAACAATATTTCCGAAAAACCCGATACAGGAAACTTACAGCCGGGAAAAAAGAGAGAACTGTGGGATGATAAAATTAAATACAGAAATAAACGTAAAAAATTTATGACAGAGATAGATGCTTCGATAAAAAAATCAAACACTTTTGAGGAATTTATTTCCGATATGGCACGCAAAAATTTTTCGGTGAAAAGAGGCAGGCATACTGCTTTCAAAAACGATGATTTTATGGAAAGGTATTTCAGGCTTGACTCTCTGAAAGATCCAATGTATACAGAAGCAGGCATACGCTATCGTATTGAGTATAAGGATTTGTACGGAACAATTATAAATCAGAAAATTGACAGGGTCGTAACAACAGAGGGCAAGTACGGAGGTCTGGACAGTTGGGCGCACGGAGTAAATGCTCAGCGTAAAATTGACTCAACTAACTGGATAACAGCAAATCTGACCGATGGTAAAAATTTTGGTCAGGAAATAAATTATTATATATTTCTGAGATACTATGACGGAATATGCAATAATATAAAAGACACAAAAACAGAAATAGAACAAATTGAATGTGATGTCGATGAATTGTTAAAAGCCAAGAAAATAATTGAAAAATATTTTACGTTAAAAACCGCTGTGGAACATAATA
Organism: uncultured Clostridia bacterium; assembly: GCA_947630725.1. Classification (GTDB taxonomy): domain Bacteria; phylum Bacillota; class Clostridia; order Lachnospirales; family CAG-274; genus JAJQCI01. The sequence continues at coordinate 6,395 of CANRIS010000048.1, read as the reverse complement.
AAAATAAGAATTATGCCGATGAAGGTGAAGCTGCCAAGGATAAATCAGTATATATGCAGTATTGCTCCGCAGCAAAGGAATTAGAGAATATTAAGTCTAAGTACGGTTCGCTTTCGTTAAGGGAACTAAGTCTTAAAATATCTGAAATGAAGCAAAGAAAGAAGAATTTCGAGGATAATTATATACATAACCATCTAATACTTGAAAATCTCGAAAACATAAAATATAATTTTGAGGCTTCCTACATAAAAGGAGGATACAATGTAACAAGAGAAGATGCTGAAAGAGCATACAACAATTACAATGCTGAACTGCTTAAAACACAGGAACGCAGAGAAAGGCAAGAAAACAGAAAACAGACGATAAAAGATTTCGTTGGGGATTTGCTGGGAATGTAAATTTGCTTGACGAAATTATCCAATTATGTTATTATAAAAGATGACTAAAAGTTGTTTTTTTATAAGCACAATAAGTCTTGATAACACCACTCTAAGAAACAAGGTGAAAAAATGAAATGTATTTCTTGCGGATTAACTTTTAATGAAGATTATTTATATTATAATAAGAATAAAGAAATGTGCTGGGACTGTTCCAAAAAAGAGGATGCAAAGGAAATAATAAAGTGTCCAAAATGTCAAAAATATCATAGTCCCAATATGGATTGCAAAACAGCCGCCTCACAATTCAAATATGTCTTAAGGTATTCTTTAGTAAGTAATATCGAAATGAAATTTTTGGAAGTAATAAAGCAATATCTTCCTGATGGATATTTAATACAGCCACAAGCCAATCTCGTTTCATTTATTTACAAAACGTGGGGAGGAGATATTCCTGAATTTTTCAGAAATGTAGATTTTATTGTTACTGACTTGAATTATAGACCGAAATTTATAATTGAAATAAACGATCCGTCACATTATTCAGATAATAAGATAAAATGGCGTGATCAAAAAATAAAAAGTATTTGTGAAGAAGCAGGCATACCTATTGTTGTATTTCAAACAAAAAAAGGTATAAATAATTGGTATATAAAAAAATGTATCGATGAAACAATTCATTCGTTACCTGTCAATAGAGAACATAGATATTCGTATGAAAAAAACGAGCCTGCAAGCGAAACAAAAAATTCTATCTCTGCTTCAGATAAGGAAATGAAATTTGACATATCAAATGATATGGCAGAAAAAGAAGTTTCCGAAACAAAGAAAAAAGAAGGCTGCTATATTGCAACTTACATATATGGTTCGTATGACTGTCCCGAGGTTTGTGTTTTGCGAAGTTTCAGAGATAATGTACTCTATCCAAAATGGTACGGAAGAATTATCATAAAACTGTACTATTTCATAAGCCCATTACTTATAAAATATTTTGGTAAATATAATTTCGTAAAAAAAATGTGGAAGGTATGTCTTGATCATTTTATATCCAAGCTTCAGATTCACGGAATAAAAAACGCTCCTTTTACAGATAAATCAATAACTGAAAAATAAAAAATAATTCTCCCACTACACTTTGAATGTTAAAGCGCAGCAGGAGAATTTTTTATGTTTACAGAGCTATGTCATTGTTTGGTTTGCAATGGTTAAGAGGTTTGTCTTGTATTTTTTCGGCCGGAGCAGAATTATCTTCGACTGTTGTAAGCTCCTTATTGAGCTGCGTAAGACGCTGTTCCTTTGTTTCAAGCTCTTCAAGCTGTGGGAATGGCTTATTTACTTCCGAGCAAAGAAAGGTCAGTTGATTTTCGGCTGCTGAAAGCTCTGCTTTTGTATTATTTATTTTATCGGATATTTTTGATAACAAGTTATCTATTCTTGTGATATTGCCTATTGGGTCGTTGCCTATTACAACATCATATGTAAGATTGTTTTTAAGATGGCAAGACCATTGCGACTTTTCTTTATCAAAGGAAGCCTTCAACTCAAAGCCTCGGTAGCTGCCCATTGTCAGAGGTTCTCCATTTGAAGGAGCTGTAATCGCATACCTGATCAATGCTGCTCCCGCTGATTTTTTATCTTCATAAAAAACCGAATCTATAAGCATTCCGGGGAAATTTTCTGTTTTTGATTTTTCCAAAAAGTTATTATCGGCTTGGTATCCCTTTAAAAGAGTATTCATATAGCTTATCTTTTGCGGTAAATTTTTCGCAATATCGTTCTGCATTTTGCGCTTATTGTCCTGATAAGCATTGAAAAGTGTACGAAGCTTATTGACTTCTATGTCAAGCTCTATTTTTTCTTTTATTTTGGGATCGCCTGCCGCCAAAGCTTTTATTTGAGCATAATTGAGAACACTTTCGTCTATGTCCTCTGCTGTTCTGGCAGAAGATTTGCTTGTCATAATCTGACTTATGAACTTTTGTTTGTTTTCAACGATCTGGTACAAATATGCGTCAAAGGTGCCTTTTGTAATATAATTATATATATCAACAGATTCATTCATATTACCCTGTCTTATTGCTCGTCCGTTTCGCTGTTCAAGATCAGACGGCCTATATGGACAGTCTATATGATGCAGCGCTTTAAGTCTGTCCTGACAATTTGTGCCTGTTCCCAATTTGCCCGTAGAACCCATAAGGACACGGATCTCTCCGTTCCTGACTTTAGAAAAAAGTGCTTGTTTCTGCTCATCGGTGTTAAAATCATGTATAAAAGCTATTTCCTTTTCGGGTATGCCTTTATTTATAAGCTTATCCTTGATGTCGTTATAAACACTAAAGCTGCCATCCTTTTTTGGAGTAGAAAGATCGGAAAATATAATCTGTGCAGATCTGTCGGCTTTTGTATCCGACCATATATTGTAAACATTATCAACACATTTATTTACTTTACTTTCGGTTTCATCGGGCAGCAGAGGATTGAGCAGTCTTTGATCCAGCGCCAGCTTTCTGCCGTCATTGGTTACATTAAGCATATTATCTTCTTTTTGATTGACAAGTCTTTTTCTTATTTTGCCTGCACGTTCCGCAAGACCGTCCACCATAGCAGACTGGTATTCGCTTGCTTCAGAGGTTATTGTGTGATAGTTGGCTTTTGGAACAGGCAGATTAAGCACATCGGCAGTCTTTACATCAGCAATTTCTTTAAACATCGACATCAGCTCAGGCAAATTGAAAAATTTTGCAAATCTTGTTTTTATCTGATAGCCCTTTCCTTCGGGAGCAAGCTCCAAGGACTGCACGGTTTCGCCAAAGCTGCTTGCCCAAGCATCAAAATGATTTAAGCCCTGTTTTTTTAGCTCATCATACTGTAAATAATTCTGCATAACAAACATTTCGGCCATAGAATTTGATATGGGCGTCCCTGTTGCAAAGACTACTCCCTTAGAGCCTGTTTTTTCGTCCAGATAGCGACATTTCATAAGAAGTCCCATAGCCCTCTGACTTGCGCTTGAAGTGTTTATTCCTGCTACATTGGTCATTTTGCTGTTAAAATAACAATTCTTAAAGTTGTGCGCCTCATCAATATAAAGCCTGTCCACTCCAAGCTCTTCAAAGGTAACGACATTATCTCTTGCCTTGTCATTGTTGAGAGAGTTCAGTCTGTTTTCAAGTTGTTTTTTTGCAGCCTCCATTTGTTTGATTGTAAATCCTCGGTTTTCCTTATCGTATTTCAGACTGTTGAGAGCACTTACAATTTCAGCAATTTCAGATTGTATAAATGCCTTTTGCTTTTCCTGCGACAGAGGAATCTTTTCAAGCTGCTCGTGGCTGATTATAATTGCATCGTAGTTTCCCGTGGCGATCCTTGAAAGGAATCTTTGTCTGTTTTTAGCAGAAAAATCGTTCCGACCCGGTACAAGTATATTTGCGGAAGGATACAGCTGCATAAATTCTTTTGCAAATTGGTTCACAATCGATTTTGGAACACAAACAAGACTTTTTGAACAAAGGCCAAGCCTTTTGCTCTCCATAGCCGAAGCTGCCATCTCAAAGGTTTTTCCTGCTCCTACAACGTGGGCAAGAAGTGTATTTCCGCCGTACAAAGTATGGGCTACTGCGTCACGCTGATGTTTCATAAGCTGTATGCAGGGATTCATTCCTACGAAATTTATATGACTTCCGTCATACTCTCTCGGACGTAAGGAATTAAATTTTTCATTATAAAGCCTGCAAATCATTTCTGTACGATCTGCATCGTCAAATATCCATTCGTTGAACTTCTGTTTTATAATGTTTTGTTTTTCCTGTGCCAAAAGAGTTTCCTTTTCATTCAGTACACTATGCGTTTTGCCCTCTACGTCTTTATAATAGTCGAAAACTTTAATAGGCTTCATATTAAGGGTATTTTCAATTATTTTATATGCTGACATACGGCTTGTGCCATAGGTCTGATTGACAAGGGGATTATTGGCCGTTGTATAATAGTTGGAGTTATTGCTTATGCCATAAGTCGATGTATATTCATCATAGTCAATCATTACGGTTGTCGAGTCTCCGTTCAGACAGCTTTCAAAAGGATTTTTGTGACGATATATATAATCGGCACGGCTTATACTGCTTGTGTTAAGCAGCTCGTACATAAACTGCTGATAAATATCTACAGGAATCCACGTTGAGCCAAGCTGTACGGAAATTTCCGAGGGCTTCAGATCTTTAGGCTGCACAGCTTCAAGAGATTTTACGTTAATGTCATATTTGCTGTCTTTGTCGGCAAATTCTTTTGCTATGCGAAGTTTTTCCCTTACATTGCCTGACAGGTATTCATCTGCATTTTCAAATTCTTTTGTGATGGGATTTTCAAATATTACTCCTCTGAGGTCATTTATAATTTCTTCTTTGCTTTTTGAGCAAAGCTCCGACATAAAATCGAGGTCAACCTTTGCTTTTTCGGAGATAGAAACCGCCAAAGCTTCTATGGCAGTATCAACGCTTGTCACGGGAATATACGGTTTTATTGTACGTTTTGTGAAAATATCGGCTTTGCTTAAAAACTTTCCTTCATTATCAAGATTTTCAAGCGCAGAAAGCAAAGGATATGTATCATCATCTTTCATAAGCGATTTATTGCCTGTACTTGATATAATGCCGAATTTTTTCGTAAAGTTGTCATAAGCCTGATTGAGCTTGTGTTGAAGTTGACTTATTTCCTCATCTGTACCCGATTCAGACTGTGCGTTAATAAGTTTCTGCAAAATATAGCTTATTTCTATCAAGCCTTTCATACGTTCGGCCTTTTTGCCCACAAAGTTTTGAGGCAGCATTTCGTTGTTTTCCCGATAATATATTTTATCGTCTATTGTGTGATAACAGAAATTCTTGTAATCTTCGGGATTGATTTTGATGTCCAAAGGTTCCGACTCTAAAATCTCATTGGGGATAATTGAATTTTCCCTGAAAATTTTTCCTTTTATAAAGGCTGCAGCCTTGTCAAGAGAATCTTTCAGTTCAACGCCGTCAAAAGGTACGCAGGCAGTCTTAAAACCAAATTGTGACGTGGTATTTACCATTGTTCCGCAGAGCATTTCGGGGTGATTTATAAAGTAGCTGTTCAGTTCTACTCCGTTATCATCGGTGCCAAGACTGAGCCATTCGGGAGGATCAACAGATAAATCCCTGATATTTTCTCTTTTCTGAAGAAAAATTATATCTGTTGTTACCTCTGTTCCTGCATTTTTCATAAATGCATTGTTTGGCAACCTTATAGCTCCCAGAAGATCCGCTCTTTCGGCAAGATATTCTCTGACGGAAGTATCTTGTTTGTCCATAGTGCCTTTGCTCGTTATAAAGGCAACAATACCGCCGGGATGTATTTTATCCAAGGCTTTTTTGAAAAAATAATCGTGAATCAGATCTCCGTCTTTAAAATCCTTATCCATAACACGATAGTTTCCGAAAGGTACATTTCCAATGGCTGCATCAAAAAAATGGCTCTGAAAATCTGTTTTTTCAAAGCCTTTGATCTGAATATTAGCATTTGGATACAATTTTTGGGCAATTCTGCCTGTTATGCTGTCAAGCTCTACTCCGTACAGCTTAGAAGTTTTCATTTTTTCGGGAAGTCTGCCGAAAAAGTTTCCTATACCCATAGCAGGTTCAAGTATACGTCCCGATTCAAAGCCAAGATTATCAAGAACCTTGTATATAGTATCTATAACGACAGGTGTGGTATAGTGAGCATTGAGGGTAGACGCTCTTGCGGATTCATATTCGTCTTTTGTAAGTAAATCCTTTACCTCCTTATATTCTTTAGACCAAGCTGTTTTGCTGTCATCAAAAACCTCCTGCAAGCCGCCCCAACCGACATATCTGCCCAGAATTTTCTGTTCGTCGGGTGTGGCGTTTCTATTCTCGCTCTCTATAAGCTTTAAAGTACGAATAGCCTCTATATTTTGCCTGCACTTTTCTTTTGGTGTGCCAACATTATAATCTTCATCGGCAATATGGAAATTTTCGGCTT
>CANRIS010000047.1 GCA_947630725.1 uncultured Clostridia bacterium | reverse complement strand
GTACCGCGGAAAGCCTTAGCAGAGTTCTTCATATCAGTTGTAGTATCAACACCGATAGCATACATCTTGCCATGAGCAATAGCTTTGATGATTAGATACTTAAAGAGAAGATACTCATCGTACTCAGCCGCAGTGTAAACAGCGTCAATAATTTTGGTAATCAGGTTTTCAATACCCTGAAAACTCATAAACGCCTGACGTAGTTCATTTTCACCGATAGTGACAGGGTACATCACCTGCCAGTTCATTTTGTAAAATGCACTCTCAACTTCGGGGAGAGTTCTTTTAAGTTCTCTGGAGATAGCCTTATTAGGGTCATAGTTCACGACCTTAGCAATCTTTACGAAAACATCTTCAATAGTTTCGCCGAATTCAAGATATCCCTTTTTAAGGTTCGCGAACTTATTATTGAAAATCATAGACTTAGCAACAACAAGGGCTATTCTGTTTATAAGGGCATTAACGAACTGATTACGGAAAGCAGGTGCACCCATAATTTTATCGCCAACGCGAATAAGGGACTTTTCATCGGTAACTTCTGGTACCTGAGACTGGTATTCATACGAAGCATTTGCACGGATAGTGTTAAGTATCTGAGCAGATGTCGCATTAAGTACAGTCAATGCGGGTTTAATTGCCATATAAAATCATTCCTTTCATTTTATATAATGAATCTACTTTGCAGGCGCACCGAAAAGATTATCATATTCCAAGGGTTTTTCATCAGGCTCAGGCTCTGGCTCGGGGTCAGGCAAGGCAGGTTCTGAATCCTTTTTAGAACCACTCGGTTCATTAAATCTATCGGCATACTTTTTACGCCAAGCAGAATCATTTTCAGTATATTTCTGGTGCCAATCAACGCCGTCAGAAACAGTCATACTATCAATAGTATCTGTTACATCTTCGCGGAATTTTATTGCTTCATCAGAAGTATCGTCTTTTACCTTATCAAGCACCAGTTTCATAAGGTCATCTTTTTTAAGTACAGCCATTGTTTACTCCTTTTAACATTCTACTATAAAGCTGTCAATGTTTTTATATTTTAGTTTATTTACCATCATCTCGGCGTTTAATCTTTTTGAGTACGCGCCTACTTGAACTTTATATAACTTTTCTTTTTTCTCGTCCGCTTCGCTTAGACAAACGCCCGCTTCGCTTAGGCTAGGTTTTAGTTCCTTTACATTTTTCTCGCCCGCTTCGCTTAGGCTACGTACTTTATCGCGGAACAAGTCCATTGTCCAACCGTAACGGTTTGCCCAATGTTCAATATCTCTGTGATTAGAAGCATATCCAAGTTTATGTGCTTCTTTGTGTGATACTATATTCTTAATAGGTATATTATATAAGAACACAAGAGTAGCACAAAATTCAATCGCAGTATCCATAACTTGTTCAAAGTATTTAGGGTTTGTTAAATCATCTTCGCATATTTCAAACTGAATATATGCAGGGTCAGTATTATAACTTCCCTTATCCCCTTTACCGCACCCATAACAACAGAACTCAAAAGGTAAAATCTGATAGCATTCAATTTCGTCTTTGTCGTTCTTTCCGATTATAGCATGCGGACATACGTAGTTGGGATTAGATTTTGTATCAATTCTATTCCAGTCATTGTGATATTTATTCACGCCAATATCGGCAAGAATCCTATCATAATCAGGGTAGCCATCTGCAGGTTGAATATACCTCTTTAAGTAGGGATTATTAGCACCAGTTGAGTGTACAACAATTCCTTTAGGATTTCCGTCCATAAGTATCTGGTCTTTATAGCATTTGCTATTCACCATAAGGCAAAATTTTTGAATCACTTTTTATCGTCCTCCTGTTCGCGGATATGCTCGAGAATCTGAGATAGAATCTTTGTGTTATTATTCAGTGCCTCAGTCAATTTGTCTGTTTCGTCCTTATGTATCTGTAACTGTTTGTATACGAACCATGCCATTCCAATTACACACACGATAGGAAATCCTACTGTACCAATTAAGGTAGTAATCATGTTCACGTCCATTCTGAATTGTCACCTCCATTTATTTTTTCATTTATATTATATCACACTTTTTCAACTTTGTCAACATTTTTTTCAACATGTTACTTGACTTTTAATCTAATATGTGCTATAATATTCTTAAAGAATCTTGTGAGAAAAGGAGTTATAAAATTATTATGCCAGAATATTATGATGGTACTAAACTATTGTCACTTAAGGACATAAACGGTAATCAGCCAGAAATCTATATATGCACTGCCAATAATTCCGCAGGAAAGACAACATGGTTTAACCGTTATGTGCTTAAAAAGTTCTTAGAAAAAGGTGAAAAGTTTGCGCTTATTTATCGCTTCGATTATGAAATGTCTGACATCGCTAATGCGTTCTTTAAAGATATACACGGCTTGTTCTTTAAAGATTATGTCATGAAGTCCGATAAAAAGTGCAATGGTATTTACCATGAATTGTTCATAAGCAGTGATATTTATGCGGACAGCGATAAGGAGCGCATATGGAAATCCTGTGGTTACGCTCTTGCACTTAATAAGGCTGATTATATCAAAAAGAGAGCGCACTTATTTAATGACGTTACAAGGATTTTAATGGACGAGTTTCAGTCCGAGACAGACCATTATTGTAGTCGCGAGGTTACTAAGTTTATGTGTATACATAAAGCGATTGCAAGAGGTAATAATGAGCAGGTGAGATATGTCCCCGCATATCTTGTCGGCAACCCTGTTTCTCTTTTGAACCCTTATTATGTATCTCTTGGGATTTCAGATAGACTTGATAATAAGACTAAATTTCTTCGCGGAGAGGGGTATGTATTAGAGCAAGGCTATAATAAATCAGCCAGTGAAGCTCTTGCCAATTCTGCGTTTATGAAAGCGTTCAAAGAAGATAACTATGTAGCGTACAGCACAATGGGTATCTATTTGAATGATAATCAGGCGTTTATTGAACAGCCTAAAAGTCAGGGAAGATACCTATGTACTCTACGTTACGAAGGCACAGATTATGCGGTTAGAGAATATCCAAAAGATGGTATCATTTACTGCAACAAAAGAGTGGACTATTCTTTCCCCACTAAGATTTCTGTAACTACTGACGACCACCAGTTAAACTATGTAATGATAAGACAGTACGATTTTATTGTCTTTAAAATGCGCGAGTTCTTTGAACTGGGAGTATTCAGATTTGCAGATTTACAGTGTAAGCAAGCTATACTTGCTACTATTTCTTATTGAACTATCTACCACAGTCTTATTACGTGGTGCGAAGTTGGGGAAAACACAGTTGGAATGAATTACTGCCTCACCGCCGTAGGAGTTGTTTACCGCTCGTTGTAAGCTGATGGAATTAGATAGATAAGAGGGTACTCAACGAGTACCCTCTTTTTGTTTGTCTAATACCTCTAATATCATTTTAGGCGTTGCACCGCCGAAAATGTTGTCGCATAATGCGTAGCTTTCGCAGTTTTTGCAGTCAACACCTGTTTCTTCATACGGATAGCATACCTGTTTCATTACTTTTAGGTCTTTAACTATGTCCTTTAATGCTTCTCTTCTTATACCTTGTAAATCTGACATTGTTATTACCCCCATTGCTCTGACATCGCTTTGGCTATACCCCAATATGTTCTGCTTCTTAATACGCTTACTACTGGGTCGTTCCAAACGCATACTCTCTGTGATTCTTCACAAGTAATTAAAACTTTCATACTTCATTACCTCATTTCAAATGATGTTTCGACTAATAAAGTACCACCACATATTCGCTTTGGCATAAGTTTTGCTGGAACTTTTAGTCCGATTTTAAAGTCAGTTAAATTTCTTTTGACGTTGACAAACTCTTTCCAATCATCTGGTAAATTGTCTATCTCTTCTTTGGTTTCAGGCGTACGACCTATCATTGATAAATAAAATAATCGCTTTGAGTTCTCTGGCATACCTGCACATTTGATATTATAGTAGGGTTCATCAAGGGGTTCTAAGTTGTCCTCTATAACGTGCTCAATGTATGTCTTTTGTCGTACAAAGATTGCATTATCCCAAGTCGCCTCATATTTCCAACAGCAGAAATTCTTATCGTGCCTTGGTGCACCTTGTACTTCGTCTGCTGATAGGTCACAGTGTATACTGTCAGTATCAGCGTAAATGAATCCTTTTTTGTCAGGGCCATTGTAGTTTTTCTGTGCAGCTCTAATTGTAAAATTGCGTGCATATGAAGTAATTGCAGAGCCTACTGGTATATACCCAGATTTTTTTTCAAATTCGGGAATTTCTTCGTATTGTAATGCACCGTTTTCATCGATTTTACAGTACTTAAAAGATGAGTTGTTAGAAGCGGCAAACTTTCCGTAGAGATTGTTCAAGAAAAGTTTTGCTATAGTGCGTAATGCACCAGTGCTTTGTAGTTTGATTTTCTTGTACTTCTCTATGTACTCATCGAATATGCCAACCTCTGTTCTGAAATAACAGCCGTCAAGTATTTCACATTCTTGTAGGTAGTAGTGCTCTTTTATTAGTTGCCAGTCTGTTTGTGTTAGGGTGAGTTCTACTATTGAAGGGAATGTGTTGCCATTTTTGTCCTTGTAGTAGCGGAAGTATTCGCCTGTTTTGGGATAGTAAATATCGCTTGTTTTAAGCCATTCAGTTCCTCTGTATTGAAAGTTGTTCTTGATTTGTATACAGGGAAGATAGTCTGGCTTGATATAGAAGCGAGTACGGATACGAACAAAGTAGTATCTGTCGGGTCGAGTTGCTTCGACTGGTATGTAGTTACCACTCCAAAATGTGGGGGTTCCAACTGGGTATCTATTGTGACTTTCACTTGACATCATAGATGGGTAAAGAGAATTGACATCACAGGTGATACCATTGGTGAATACCTTGTTCGCCTTTTCTGGTACTAAATAGCACCAGCCACCTTTGTATGATTTTCTGATATATTCGTCAACATTTTTAGCTTTATAGGTGTTTTCATCTAATTCAATTTCGGTTAAATCTGGGAATAATTTATTGTATTCGTATTTACCAATAATATATTTGTATTCTGATAAGCAACAGGAACCTATTGTGAGCTTTTTATGACCCTTGTCGAACATTATTTCGAGAGCTTCTTTGATAACTAATACGTCATTTGCGATGTATTTCTTTTCTTCGTCAGTTATCTCACAACCCGGAAATCTAAAGCCCTTGTATTCCATGTTTAATTTTTGGTGCTTGGTCTTAAAATCTTTGCCGATTTGCTTGACGCTGAATGGGAGAAGTTTTAGGCTATCTCTTATCTCGATATAATGGTCGTTGCATTTGATAGTAATTGAGTACCATTGACCCATATCACTAATCAAATATTTGAACGTGTTGTTCTTCATTTCAGTGGTCTTTTTGAATACAACAGAGCGGGGTTCAAGTGTTTCTTTTTCAATCGCCTGTTTAAAGTGCATGTCTGACATAAGATAGCAGAGCCAAAATGTACCGTCAAATTTGAGATTGTGAAAGTAAACTATTAGATTTTCATTTAAAGAAATTAGGTATTCAAAAGTTTCATGTATCGAATGGAATATATGTACGTCCTCTGTATACATTTCAACGATTGCTCCTGCCCAAACTTCTGTGCTGACTTGCCCCTCATATACCGTTGTCTCAAAATCGCCAACTAAATGCTTGTATTTAATAGTCCTCATCTGCGAAAGTAGTCGCGCTTTCTATTGTTAATTGATTTCCATTTGAATTGGTCATAAATTATGCGCTCTAATTCTTCATTTTCTGCACTTGCTGGATGCCCACCACGAATGATTCCCAGTAATCCAAATGAACCGTCACGTACTTCACCTACATCAGAGCTGTCAAGTTGTTCCAGTTTATTTTGCCAGTTTCCATTTACATCTCTAAATCTGTTCGCCATTATTGTTTCGCCCATGCCATCACCATATGTTTGGTCTAAGTACGATATTTCGTCCTGCATAGCATTAAGTAAAAAGTCCGCTATTTCAGTGTTCTTTCGAGAGTGCATTTCGATGATTACGTTGTTTAGAATTTGGTCTTCGTATGGTGCAGGTTCGTCTATGTCTTTGCCTCTCGGGTAATCTTCTGGGGGTTCCTCAATACCGTAATCTTCTTGATAATTAACGTTGTTAATCTTCACGTGTATTTCAACGTCAGAAGCTTCTTCCTCTTGGTTAAAAATTCGTTCTTGCAAATCAATATATTTTTTGTACGCCCAGAATGGTAATTCGGCTGGGTCTTGTACGTTAAATATGTTTAATATTTCGTCTAATGCTTGTGCATTATCTACTTGTTCTTCAAGTATTCTGCGCTCATTTTTTCTTGCTTCTTCTGCTTGTTTTGCATGTTCTTCTAAGCGTTCACGTCTGCGTTCTTCATAACGCTGTAAATCACGCTGATTACGTTCTCTTATTTTGGCTAATTCTCGTTCGTGCCTCTCGGCTTCCTGTCTGCGTGGCGTTTGACGTATTAACTCACCTGATACTGGTGATGGCTTGTAACCTTTTGACCGTAGCTTTGTGGGGGTGATTGCAGAAAGACGTTGAATTGTTTTTGCTGTGGGGTTCTTAACTGCTCGGGGAAGCGGAGAATTGGGAAAGATGTAGCCGCGTTTCTCTGCTTCACGCTGAATGTGACGTAAGCGGGACATTTGTTGACGATATTGTGCTAAATATTTGTTCATTGTGATTCAACTCCTAAATTTATATTGTTGTACTGAGCATTATGGTATAATAATAGCCCCTCAGTGGTGTATCTGAGGGGCTTAACGCTATTTGCTGAATTGACTTAAATCAGCGAACAGGAGAGAATGTTGTTGCCCTTGTAATTCTTGCTCGGTATGCCGTAACACTTGATTTCAAAAGCTTCGCCAGTTTCCTGTATCTCGGGAACGATTTCTTCCCAGATATCTTTGAATGTTTCAGTGAATGATTCAGATGAGGTTTTGTATTTGGTACCATCAGCGGTGATAATGACGAATACTGTGTAGTCTGTGTTTTTGTCCCCAGAAGCGGTTTCCTTGGTGTATTCGTTATGCACATGAAGGACGGCATAGAAGATAGGCTCAAGGACTATTAAACCGTCTTCACTGTAGCCCATTTCTGTGACGATGTCATGTGCGTCTCCAAGGTCTTTTAACATGATTCTTTCACGTGCGGTTAAGGCGTGGTTGTCGAGGGACTTTGCCTCTTCAATTTGGACGTTGTACTTTTCTCTTGCCATTGTGATTACTCCTTTTCAGTTTTAAGTGTTGTGGTTTGATTAGTTTTCGGGTTCGACTGCTTCGCTGTCAGTAAGCTTTTCAGCGTGCTCAATGAATGACTGCTCAGGCATGCCATAGAGGGTACGAATAACCTCGGTTTTCAGTACGTGAACGGGCTTAAGATTTGCAGGCTCAAGTACAGGAGCTGCCACTTTCATGAGCTTGTCATTGTTGGCATAGGTGCGTGCGAGTTCGAGTTCATGTGTTACCATTTCGTTGGTTACAGTGTTGTAACAGACGATGGTGGCTACAGTGGACTGAATTGTGCGGGTTACCATGGGTTTACGTGCCATTGTTTGTTTCACCTCTTTTCTTAATATGTTGTGGGAGTTGATAGAGTTTTTTACAGTACTTAGAAGTTGTAACTTCCAGTTTACCCGAACTTTAACCCTCAAACGTGTGATAGATAACCCTCTAAATGGGGACAAACTCATCTCAGAGATTGTTAAGTAAACGGTTTTAAGCGTATCAGCTCACGTGATGAATAATATGCTTATTGCGTATACCGTAAACGCTGGTGAGGAGTGCAGGATTTGCACCTGCATTTCATACTATGCTCCCCATGTTACTCGTAGGCAAGCGGATAAACCCACGAGTATTTGAGAAATACAAAATTGACTTGAATCACTCTTTAGCACTCTTATATTATATCACATCTGAGTGCCTTTGTCAATACTTTTTTGTAAATTTTTTGAGAGAATTTTCGCCGTAAATTGTTGTAACTCTATCGCCTCTTTCTACTTTTATGTCGTTTATTTGTCTGTAAACCTTGCGCAGAGTTTTGCATAAATGCTTGTACTCACAATCTTTACATTCGGTGCTAACTACGGGGATTTCATCGCGTATAGATTTGCATTTTAAACTGCGTAATCCATCGGCAATTAGACTTTGCAATTCAGTGATTTCCCAAGGGTAGTAGGATTTGGTGTGAATTATTATGTCATTGACGTTTTTCATAACGGTTCCTCACTTTTTGTCGTTGACAATGTGATTGAATAATGTTAACTCATGCTCTTCATTTTCGTGGTGTAATTGCTCGATTTTCTCGTTTAAATACCTTGTCAAGGAACGTAATAAAATTAAAATAAATAGTAGAACTAAAAGGCCTAAAAATTCGTATATGAACGAAAGAATAATTGCAAAAACAGCACTTGATGATAACTGCTGTAAAATGTTCATGTTTTATATCACCTCACAGAATACTTTCCAGTCTAAGTAATCAATACCATTCTTTTCTTTGATGAACTTTTTGGCAGCTTTTAGTACTGCGAATTCCTCAGAATAGGCAGATATGACGTAGTTGTAATAGTCTATCATATCGTGGTTGCCATTAAAGAGCATAAAGCTAATTGAAT
Source organism: uncultured Clostridia bacterium (assembly GCA_947630725.1). Taxonomy (GTDB): domain Bacteria; phylum Bacillota; class Clostridia; order Lachnospirales; family CAG-274; genus JAJQCI01. The sequence goes on along the minus strand of CANRIS010000047.1, from coordinate 2,020 downwards.
AATGCTTTGGAAATAGGCTCATTTACTTCACCTCACTTTCTGTTGGAAAAGATATGATGTAACATTTGCCATTAATGTACTTCATTTTAAAGGTGTAGTTGGGGTTGGATTTGGCAATTTCTATAAGTTTGGCATAGATGTAAGAGAGGGCACGCTTTACTGCGATAGAAGTTGCTTTAGGATTGTGAAGTACTGCCATTTTTCCGTAAAACTCTGCTAATTCTTCGCGAGTGAGAATGTCGCATATTATTTTGGTGTCCATTTTGATAACTCCTTTCAAGTCAGATGTGATATAATGGTAAATGTGAGTGTACCTGACGGCGAGCTCTTAATTGAACTCACTGTAGTGCGGAATATCTGTTCCATCTTCGAGAAAATAGTGGCCTTGTAAGGATTCAGCGTAGAGTTCATCGAACATGTCGTAGAAGTAATCGTGTCCGCATGCCCAAACGTGTTTTTCAAAGTCCCTTAAGTCGGTGAAGAGAGCGAGGATAAAATTTTCGAGAAGCGTTCGACAGTTGTCGGGGTAATCTTCGACTATTTCGTGAAGTGCAGAGGTTTACTCCTGAACCTTGAGCGTAACTGAAATCATACTGAATCTCGGGCATTTTAGTGTCGCCGAAAGCTTCTTTCCAGTCGTACTGCAAAATGTCCTCGAAAACTTCGTTAGAGTGGCACATATTGTAGTGTCGCTCTCGGACTTTTTCTCGTACTTTATTAGGTAATTCCTTGTAAGTGTAGACGTTGACAGTGACTTGTTTCATTTTGTGTTACTCCTTTATGATGTTATAGTGTACTGTATTGTACCTGACGGCGGGGCGGTTTAAGCCCCGTGCAAGTTATAACTGGAATAAGTATTGCTTGCGGCCTGTAACTTTGTAAAATTTGTTGTCTGTTTCGTTAAAGTAAACTCTACCATTGCAACCGTATGCACCCCATGAATATGCAATACACCTTAAATGACATTTTGTCAAATAATCGATATTGCCACAGTCAACCTCAATCGCGTAAAAATTGCATATTTCTTTTAATGTGGTTTTCATTTAGAATTACTCCTTTTTGTTAATATAGTGTACTGTATTGTACCTGACGGCGGGGCGGTAAAGCCCCGTTGGCTGTGCTGTTAGTCGTCTGTTGTTTCGTCCATTTCTTGAGCTAATTTGATGAAGTCCTCTTCACTCATGCCAAATTGCTTTTCATATGAAGTTTTAGCAAGAACGTGAACAACAGTGTTGGGGATGGCATTGAGTTTGTAGTATTCGTTGCAATAGTCTTTGATTTTGTCATCAGATTTTGACGCAATTTCAAGCGGTATGCGGTCAAATTCCACTGTTTTAAATTCATCGTTTTGAGTGAGTACTGCAACGGTTACGCGGGTGAGTGTAAGTGTCCTTGTTACCATTCTTTTGCGTGCCATAGTTTTATACCTCAATTCTTTAATTTTTGGTACTTGTATTGTACCTGACGACTACCCGAGGGTGACTATAACCACGTTAAGACAGTAGCTATATTGTAACATAATTTAAGGATAAATTAGCGACTACAACGAGGTATCTTAACTTGAATAGTCACCCTGTATTGTTTTGCCGTTTCGTATCAATTTTCAGATACTCATCAGAGGTACTTTAATACATTAAACCATTATAACACTGTATTCAATTTTCAAGCTACTATAAAGGGACTAAAAATGTTCTTTTCTCTTTCCTTTATTGTACCTTTATTTTACCACATTTCTTTCATTTTGTCAAGTACTTTTTTGTGAAAGTTTTGTGAAAGTTTTGTGAAATTTTCAAGGTACTTTGAAAGGGACTGAAAATGTTCTTTTCTCTTTCCTTTATTGTACCTTTATTATACTACATGTGTCGGCATTTGTCAATGTTATTTTTGTGTATTTATAGTGAAACATTTGTGACATATATTTTCACGTAGTTTACACATAACTTCAGCGCTTTAATGCGCTAAAGTATTGGTACGAGAGAGGGAAAAATGGAACATACTGGAAAATGAGTTAATACAGCCG
>CANRIS010000046.1 GCA_947630725.1 uncultured Clostridia bacterium | reverse complement strand
CGTGTACCGAACGGTACGCACGGTGGTGTGAGAGGTCGGAATTTCTCATTTAAGAGAAATTCCTCCTACTCGATTATTTGGGCAGGTGGAGGAATGGCATATAAAAAATATTGTGCCCGGTGCGGGTGTAACAGACTGATAGACGCAACAAAGACATATTGCGAGGTACATGCCAGAACAAACGCAGAACGAAACGCAGAATACGACAGAATGCAGAGAGATAGAAAAGCAAAAGCGTTTTATAATTCTACCGAGTGGCAGACGGCAAGGGCAGCGGCGTTGGCAAGGGACACCGGAATAGATGTTTATATCTATATGAAAGAACACAGGGTAGTACCGGCTACAATGGTACATCATATCGTAGAGTTGAGAGAGGACTACAGCAAGCGCAGCACACTTAGTAATCTCATAAGCATAAGCGAGGCGACACATGAGGGAGCGATTCGGCAGGCGTACAGCAACCCGGACACAAAGAGGACAATGCAGCAGAGATTAAGGAAAGCGGTCAAAGACTATCAAAAGATAGTGGTAGGGGGTGGCTAGAAAGTTTTAGTCTAAATCTCCAAGACCGCAGCCCCCCTTTTTTCACGCAAAAACTCCCTAAATGAATTTTTTTGAGAGGAGGCAGAGGGCATGGCAAGACCAAGAGAGCCAATAGCACTTATAGAGGCTAAAGGAAAAAAGCACCTAACCAAAGCAGAACGCGACGCAAGGAAAAAAGCAGAGATTACCGCGCCTTGCGACAATGTAACGCCCCCGGCTTGGTTGTCAAAAAAGGAAAAAGACAAGTTTAACGAAATTGCAAGGCAGTTGTTAGATATTGGGATTATGTCAAACTTGGATTGTGACGTATTGGCGCGGTATGTAAGAAGTCAAACGGAGTACGAAAAGATTACACGGCAGTTAAGCAAAATAAAGTTTACGCCAGATAAAAAGAGCCGGGTTAGTGCAGAGGGGCAGATCGCAGAGCAGACCGGGCAGTATAATTATTTGCAAAAAATCCAAGCGAGGTTAGAAAAACAATGCAACGCAGACGCAAGGGAATTAGGGTTGACGATTTCAAGCCGTTGCAGGTTAGTAATGCCAAAGAAAGAGGAAACGCCGCCGGAAAATAAATTCTTAAAACACGCATAGGCAGAATATGGCAGATAGAGTTACAGAATTTGCTCGGAAAAATCTAAAAAATAAAAAAGATTTCGGCGAGGACGCACGATTAGCATTTAGACGCCACTTGGACGACTTAAAGCGATCAAAAAAGAAAGATCCCAATTTCCCATATACTTTTAACGCGGAAAAATCAGAGGATGTAATAGAGCTAGCAAATAAATTAACAATAGCAGAGGGCGAGGGAAACGAGAGTTTTACTTGTGCGGGGTTCCAAGAGTTTATTTTGGGATCCCTTTTTGGTTGGGTACACAAAGAAACAGGCAAGCGCAGGTTTACGGATAGTTACGTTCAAGTATCAAGGCAGCAAGGAAAAAGTGTACTAAATGCTATATTAGGTATAAAGTGCTGCAATTTTGATAATTACAATTACGGTCAAATCTATTGCACGGCTACAAAGGCAGATCAAGCACGGATTGTGCTAAATGAGATAACAAAATTTATAAGAGCCGACAAAGATTTAGAGGAATTGTTTGACATAAAAGACTACAAAAATGAGATTACCGGGAAAATTACAGGTACGGTAATTAGAGCATTGGGCAGAGATACACACACGATTGACGGCTTTAGACCGTATTTAGGAATTGTTGACGAGTACCACGCACATAAAGATAACCAGATGTATAAATTGTTAAAAGGTGGTACAAGAAAATTAAAACAATCGTTAGTATCAGTAATTACAACAGCAGGTTTTAACTTAAATGCACCATGCTATGAATTATATAAATATTGTCGGCGTGTGTTGAGGAAAATTGACAACAACGACCGACAATTTATTTATATAGCGCAAATGGATAAGGGCGACGATATTTGGAACCCGGATAACTGGATAAAATGTTGTCCGCTGACAGGCAAGGATCCAGAATTGCTTGCAGCAATGATTGAGGATGCAAAAAAAGCGCAGAGCATGGGCGGTGCAGAAATGAGGGACTTTTTAACGAAAGCCCTTAATATTTGGGTAACGAGCGCAGAAACAGCATTTATAGATCTTGCAGAGTGGGAAAAATGCGGATCCGGCAGAACATTAGAAGATTTTGCAGGAAAGCAGGTTGTTGTCGGCTTAGATTTGTCAAGCGGCGGCGATTTAACAAGTTATTGTTTAGAATTTCCGTATGAGGACGAAAATACCGGCGACCGCCGGTATTTTTTACATAGTCACAGCTTTATACCAAAAAACCGTATGCAAGAACACATGGACTTAGAGGACAATGCACCGTATGTAATATGGCAGCAACAGGGACTTTTAACCGTAACGACAGCAGCCGGGGGTATAAAAACGGACTACAAGACAATTTTGGGCAGTTTGCACGAGATTGTAGACAAATACAGTCTTGATGTTATCGCCATTGGTTACGATCCGCACAATGCAAGCGCGTTTTTGGCTGATTTAGAAGATTTTGGTTGTGACTTAATCGAGATTAAGCAAAGTGCGAGAAGTCTTAACGACGCTACTATAGATTTTCAGCTAGAAGTAAAGGCACACAACATGGAATACAACGAAAATAACGTACTACTAACACGGTCAATGAATGACGCTATTTTATCAGAGCCTAACAGTTTTGGAGAGATAAAAATAGATAAAATGTTACAGAAAAACCGTATAGATCCTTGCGACGCGGCAATTTGTAGCCATAAAATAGCAATGGGGGTAGATTTAGATATGGTAGATATTAACGACAGTGTAGCGGCATTTCTGGATTTGTACGACGATTAAAGGCAGGTGGAAAAAGTGAATGTTTTTGAAATGATACAAAGCAAAGCAGTAGGACGGAGGGAGAACCATACAGCAGTAGGCTTAAATGATGAAAAATTATTGCAATGGCTAGGAATATCAGCACCATTTAACAAGCCGATACAAGAAATTACTTACTTTACTTGCCTAAAAATGTTATCAGAAACAGTAGGGAAAATGCCTATTAAGTTTTATGCAAAAGGCAGGCAGGAGGCAGAACCAAACAAAGTATATTATCTGCTAAAACACAGACCTAATCCAATTATGACACCTACAACATTTTGGACAGCGGTAGAAAATAACCGAAATCATTTCGGTAATGCCTATGTTTGGATCCAGAGCGAATTTAATAAAAAGAAATATGGCGGGGATTATTCCGTAAAAGGTTTATGGATTATGCCTAGTGGTGATGTAACCGTGATTGTTGACGATAAGGGTGTATTTGGAGGCAAAGGAGAAATCTATTATTGGTATTCTGACAAATACAGCGGGGAAAGTTATTTTTTCCGAAGTCACGAGGTACTGCATTTTAAGACTTCTACCACATTTGACGGAATAATCGGAGAAAGTGTCCGGGAAATACTGAAAAGTAGTATTGACGGAGCAATAGCAGCGCAGAATTTCAAAAACAATTTGTATGAGGGAGGATTGACAGCAAGGGCAGCATTGCAGTACACCGGAGATCTTGATCCCAAAAAAGAAAAGAAACTAATAGAAAAATTTGAGAAGTACGCAACTGGCGTAAACAATGCAGGGAAATTTATTCCAGTGCCTATTGGAATGAAGATTGAGCCGTTAAGTATCAGCTTGACAGACAGCCAGTATTATGAATTGGCAAAATATACAGCATTACAAATAGCCGGGGCTTTTGGAATAAAGCCAAACCAGATTAACGATTACGAAAAAAGCAGCTACAGCAATTCAGAAATGCAGCAACTTTCTTTCTACGTCGATACCGAGTTATACATACTCAAACAGTACGAGGAGGAAATTAACTATAAGTTGTTGGATCCCGCAGAGGAGGAGGCAGGACTATATTATAAATTCAATGAAAATGTAATATTAAGGACTGACACCAAGAGCCAAGCCGAGATTTTGAGTAAGTATGTGCAAAATGGGATCAGAACACCAAATGAGGCAAGGGCTTTACTGGACGTGCCAGACAAGCCAGGAGGGAACGACCTAATGTGTAATGGAAATTATATCAAATTGACGCAGTTAGGAGAAAATTACAAAAAGAAAGAAGGGGGAAAACAGTAGTGCCGATCTTAGAGTTAAAGAAACGCGACCGAAGCAACAAATTTAGGAAAGTAGGCAGCATAGAAATAAAAAACCAGACAGAAAACACAGCAGATCTTTGTTTTTTTGGAGATATAAACAGCGAGAGTTTAGGTGAGTGGCAAAAATATTACCCGGAGGACAAAGCGCCAAGCGACGTGCAGGACTTCTTAGACCAGTTAGAAAATGTATCAAAGATCAATGTACATATAAACAGTGGGGGCGGCAGTGTTTTTGGTGGCATTGCCATATATAATATTTTGTTGCGGTATGACGCAGAAATTACAGTATATGTTGAGGGTTTGGCGGCTAGTATTGCGTCGGTTATCGCTATGGCAGGCGATAAAATCGTTATACCGAGCAATGCGCAAATGATGATACATAAGCCGTCAAGTATTGCATGGGGCGACGCAGACGAAATGAGAAAAGAGGCAGATATATTAGACGGCTGCCAGAAAGTAATTTTAAGTACCTATATGCGACACGCAAAAGAGGGCGTTACAGAGGAACAAATTAACGATCTCATTAACGCGGAAACATGGAAAAACGGCGACGAGTGGCAGGAATACTTTGATATTGAAGTATCGGAGGCAAACACAGCCGCAGCTGCGGCGAGTGAATATTTCTGTAAATACCTTAATTTGCCGGAAAACTTAAAAGAAAAGCCGGATCAATATGAAAGCACATACACAATGGAGCGGTTGGCAGACGTTGTAGCGGATCGAGTGTTGGAACGGATCAAGCAGCGGGAAAAACCAAAAGAGCTGCAGGACGATTACGAACGGCAGGCAGCAGAGATATTAGAGGACTTAGACTTAATCTAAGTTCTTTTTTATTTTATAAAAGAAAAATGGAGGGTTAGAACATGAGCAAAGAGTTAAGAGCATTATTAAATGCAATCAACGCAAAAAAAACAGAAGTAAGAGAATTGGTAGCAAGTAAGAAGTTGGAGGACGCAAAGGCAGCCAAAGAGGAATTGCGGGACTTACAGGCGCAGTTTGATATTTTGGCAGACTTGGAGGACGACGACGCAGAACAGGCACGGCAGGACGCAGAAAACGGAAAAGGCAAGGCCGCAGGCATTGTTGACACAGCGAAACAGCAGATCACAGCATTTGTAAACGCGATTAAAGCGGCACACAAAAAGCAGCCAGTTTCTAAAGAGGACGCAGAGATCCTAAATGCAATGTCAGAGGGCAGCGACGAGGACGGCGGTTTGACAGTGCCAAAAGATGTTAAAACAAAAATAAAAGAGTTGCGACGCAGCGAGGACGCATTGGAAACTTTGGTAAATGTGGAGCACGTAAGCACAAACAGCGGTAGCCGGGTAATCGAGCGCGAGGCAGACCAGACACCGTTTGACAACGTAGAGGAGGCGGCAGAGTTCCCGGAGGAATCTACACCGCAGTTTGATAATATCGAGTACAAGATCCGCAAAAAAGGTGGTATTTTGAAAGTAACCAGAGAATTGTTACAAGATACCGCAGAAAACATTATGAGTTATCTCAAAAAGTGGATTTCAAAGAAAGCGAAAGCAACGAGAAACTTTTTGATTATCAAGAAGATCAAGGAGATTTGTGGGGGCTTAGAGGTTCCAGTGAAAGGGATTGACGATCTCAAAGACATTTTCAATGTAATGTTGGATCCGGCGATTACAGCCGGTGCAGTAGTTCTGACAAATCAGAGCGGCTTTAATTTCCTTGATAAGTTAAAAGACGAGAGAGGGGACTATATCTTACAGAAAGATCCAACACAGTCCACAAGGCGGCTTTTATTCGGTGTTTATCCGGTCAAGGTGGTATCAAACAAAACTTTTCAGAATATCACAGGCAAAGCACCTATTGTATGTGGAGATTTGAAAGAGGCAATTACAATATTTGACCGCGAAACGCTGGCAATCGACATTACAGACCTTGCAGCGGGAGCATGGGAAAAAGATCAGACGAGTATTAAAGTAAGAGAACGCTTAGACATTCAGACCGTGGATCCAGACGCGATTATTATGGGATTGGCAGATATTGGACTTTCTGCCGGCGACAGCAATAATGATGGAGTAAAAGACGACATTAATGGCGACGGCGAATACAGCGAGGCAGAGTTAAACAAGTTGAGCCGGGAAAACATTATAAAATTGGCAGAGGAAAACGGATACGAAATGACAAAGACGGCGGAGGACAAAAAAGCGGAGATTATAGAGGACTTTTTGACACAGCAGAAGGCAGCAAAGGAAGAGTAATAAGGTAAGAGCGGCGGTAAAACCGCCGCCAGTAACCAGAAAGGCAAATTATGATATTAACATTAGACGAAGTTAAAAACTATCTTAGGGTTGATTTGAACGAGGACGACGCACTTATACAATCTTTTATTGCGGCAGCAGAGGCGTACTTAAAAAATGCGACAGGCAAAGAATACCCGGAAACAGATAGCGCAGGCAATAAAGCAGAGTATGAGTTAGAAAAGGTATATCTTAATTTGCTTATTGCCTATTGGTACGAAAACAGATCAGCAGCACCAAGAAATAAAAGTCTTAACGGAGCCGTACCAGATGAATTTACTTTTACTACACGTTCGCTATTATTGCAATTACAGTTATGAGGAGGCAGCAGCGTGGATATTGGCAGACTAAATAAAAGAGTTACATTTTGCCGTTACAGCGAGGAGGAAAACGAGTTAAAGCAGTTGCAGCAGCAGTTAAAGCCTATAAAAACTGTTTGGGCGACTGTAGAGCCAAAAAGCGGCAGAGAGTATATAGAGGCAGACAAGGAACGTCCGGAATTAACCTATATCATCACTGTAAGATACCAGAAAGACATAACGCCGGATATGTTTATACAGTTCAATGGGCGATTATTTAATATTAAGTCGATCCGGAATATAAGAGAGTCTAACGAAATGTTAGAAATATCGTGTACGGAGAAAATAGACGAAAAACGAAAGATAGAAAAAGAGGAACGGTAAATTATGGGTAGAAAAAGAGAGAAAAAAGAGGTATAATGAAAAGAAAAACATAGGAGGCAGGTAATGAAAGATGTGTCAGACAAAAAACAGAAAACCAAACAGAAGTTCGGGAGGGGTAAAATATCCCTTATTGAAAAAATGGTGGTTTTGGGTAATTGTTGTTGTGGCGGTAGCGGCGGTGGCTTTTACTGATACGCCAGAAGATAAACCAGAAAGCGAGCCGGTAGCAAACATAGCGACGGAGCAATCAAAAGAAACAAAAAAGACAGAAGAAAGCGAGCAACCGACGCAAGAACCAACCGAGCCGCCAAAAGAAACAGATTTAGATATTATTACAAGAAACGGACACCCAACATACTACGGAGAAATGCAGCAGGCACATTCGTTTTGGAAAGATATAGAAAAAGGGAAAATTATTTTTTCTGATAACTTTCAAGATGAATATACCGACGATACAATATTATCCGTAGGAAAAAATTCAAAAGATAGCGATATAAGAAATATAGAAATATATTTTGAAAATATGCAAGACGCTACTGACATTACTTTAGATAAAGCAGTTTCTGTTGTGGGCGAGTATCTGCCGTATGACATTCTTGAAGAATGGTATAAATTTAGCAAGTCATATTCGCTTATACCAGAAAAGCAAAGCAAGAAAGACAATATTTATTATATTGCAAGCTATTCATTGGAAAAAGAGCAACATTCGGCACCGTATTATGGTTCAGTTGATATAATAATTGCAATAAATGAAAACGGTCAAGCAAACTACGCAACTATTGGTTTTGGGCTACCAAGATCAATGATATCCGCAGAAAAGAACGGATATACTTATGCAGAATGGGAGCATGATTTTGTAAAAAAGTAATATAAAAATCTATATATTAACACAAGAGGCTATCGGTTTGATAGCCTCTTTTGATTGGAGGCGATAAAACGGCAAACTTTAATTTTACTATGGAGGGCATAGACGAATTAGAAAAAGATTTGACGGAGGCAATAGGAGAATACCCGGTAACTATGAGGGCTGGACTGAAAGATATTGCCAAAGACTTTAGGAAATCCGTTAGGGCTAGGACGCCGGACGGAAACAACCATAAGGGCGACGCCTCTACAAAATTGCGGCGCAAATTTGGTATTAAAATGCTAGAGGACGGAGTAGCGAGCGTAGCACTTGTATATAACAGTGCAAGGCATTTTCATTTAGTGGAGAACGGTCACAACCTTGTAAGAGGAGGTCAGACGGTGGGGTTTGTTCCGGGTAAACACATGATGGAGCAAACAAGAAACGAGTATGAAAGCAAAGTACCAGAACGCTTTGAGAGATTATGCGACGAGGCATTAAGGAGGCATGGTTTATAATGTTATCCCAAGTGGCAATAAAAACGGCTGCAAATGAGTTGTTAAAAACAGCTACCGGATTGAAAATATACGGCAAAGAGGTTACAGAGGGCTATGAAACGCCCTCTTTATTTATTGAAATTATTTCAAAACTATTTCAGAGGGAAACAAGAGATTTTGCAAAATCGGGTTTTACACTGAAAATAACATATTTTCAAGAGGCACCGGACGAATTGCAGCAACTACAGCTTGTAGACACGGTAAAGGCGGCTTTTGGCATGTTTTTTACAGTGCAGGACAGGAAATTAACGGTAGGGGAAATAACCCACGACTATGTAGGACAAAAAGAAGATATTTTACAAATATCGGTTGACTTTGATTTTTACGAAAACACAACCACGGAACCGGTAGGAGAAACAGCCGGGGAAATGGATTTTAATTTATTAAAAGCAGAGGAGGCATAACATGAGCGATATTAAAGCACCAGAAATTAACATTTCTTTTATCGAAAGGGCTAAAAGCGCAATCGAAAGAGGATCCAGAGGTATTGTGTTATTGGGCGTAAAAGACACATTTGTAATACCAATGGCAAATCCTATTACGATTACAAGCCCCGGCGATATTCCAAGCGAAATAGCAGACGTCACAAAGGAGCAGATTAAGTTAGCGTTGATTGGCTATCAAACGACGCCTATTAAAGTCTTGGTGTATGGCATGGGCATAGATGAGGAGGGGGCCAATGTAGACGAGGCATACACAGCCGCGCTAAAAGCATGGGAAACAATCAAGTTTGACTATTTGGCAATTCCAACCGTGTCTACAGACGGAAAGACACAGGAGATTGCCACATGGATTAAGGCAATGAGGGAAAAGAAAAAGAGGATTAAGGCAGTATTGCCGCATACATCAGCAGACCATGAGGGGATTATTAACTACACGATTGATAAAAATGTGTATGCAGAGGACATTACACAGAAAGACGGAAGTGTAGAGAGGATCACAACGGAATATAATTGTGAACAGTATTGCGGCAGGATTGCCGGACTTATTGCCGGGACACCGTTACAAATTTCGGCGACGTATGCGCCAATGCCAGAATTGGACGATTGCACAAGGTTAGAAGATATTGACACGCCGGTAAGCAAAGGAGAATTTATCATTTTCTATGACGGCGAAAAAGTCAAAACGGTAAGAGCGGTAAACAGCTTTATAACGACGGTGCAGGGGAAAGGCGACAGCTACAAAAAGATCAAGATTGTAGACGCTATGGATCTGATAGCAGACGACATTACAAAGACGGCGCAGGATAGTTATTTAGGAAAATTCCCAAACAACTATGACAACAAATGTGTATTGATTACAGCTATTAAAGGTTATTTCAAACAGTTAGCTATGGACGAAATCATAGATATGGACTATGAGGTAACTTTTGATATAGACGCTTTGAGGGCATACCACATAAGCAGGGGAAAATATACCGAGGAGCAGTTAGCGGCAATGGACGACACGGCAATAGCAAAGTTAGATACCGGTTCTAGAGTGTTCTTAAAGGGAAATGTAACCATATTAGACGCTATGGAAGATATTGACTTGCCTATTGCAATCTAAAAGGAGGAAGCGACAAAATGAAAGAATTTAAACCGGAACAGGTAATTAGCGGCACATGGGGGCAAATCTGGTATGACGGCGAGTACATGGCAGAAACGATCTCATGTAAAGCGGAGGTAAGTTATAAGAAAACGGCAGTGCAGCAGGTTTGTAAGATGATTGAGGGGCAGAAAATTACCGGCTTGGAGCCAAAGGGAGAATTTAAGATCCACCACATTAACAGCACTGTTATGAAAAAGGAGCAGGAGGCGTTAAAGGCAGGAAAAACGGCGACACATACCATTATTACCAATGTAGACGATCCAGACGCAATCGGAGCAGAAAGAATAGCATTTTATAATTGCGTTCTTGACAAGATGATTTTGACGGATTTTGAGAGCGGGAAAATGGGAGAGCGTTCCTATGGGTTTACGTTTGACAGTTGGGAGCTTTTGGAAACGATATAATAAACAGATCAATGAAAGGGCTATGCGGCAAGCACAGCCCTTTTGGTTTGCGCGCCATGGGCGCGCTCTAACGGGTGAAAGTCCCGAACACGCCTAGGCAACGAGGAAGTGTA
>CANRIS010000045.1 GCA_947630725.1 uncultured Clostridia bacterium | reverse complement strand
TACGGCAAACGCCGCCTTTCGCTTACGCTCAGGCGTTCGGATTTTCTTCCGATGCCAGAGGAATAAATTTCAATTTGCGAAAAAACGTAGTTTTTGGAGCAAATTGGAATTTATATTCATTTATCCAAATGAAGTCGCTTACCTTGCCCGGCACGCACATTTGGCCTCATCAAAATGCGACTGCATTTTGATGAAAGCGTGGCGATTTATACATCTATCATTCCATCGTCAACGGGGATAATAAGCACGAGGATTATATATATGAGGATGGCAGTCCCCAAAGAACAAAAAGCGGCAATAACATATATGATCCTTACAATGGTGGGATCAATGCCGAAATATTCTCCTATGCCTCCGCATACGCCCGCAATACTCTTGTTTTCTCTCGATCGTTTAAGCTTTTTCATATGTTTACCTCCTATTGCTCCTTATAGCCCATATTGCACAGCCTGTTCTGCGCAAAGCTATAACATCGGTCATCGCAGACGATTATGTGATCCAGCACCCTTATACCCAGATCAAGAAGAAAATTCTTTATCATCATGGTAGTCTTTACATCAGACGGCGAAGCCTTCAGGGTGCCGCCGGGGTGATTATGCGCCAATATAACAAATCTTATGTCCTTGAAATTTATCTTTTCCACAATATCTCTGAGCGTTATGTCTATGCCTGCATTGTCGCCTCTGGCAAGCACTATGTCTCTGTCGAAAACCTTGTCCTTGCCCTTTTCTCTCAGCAATATCATATGAAAGACCTCTGTGTGTTTATCCTCTGCAAGATATATGTTTTTGACAAGTTTCATGGCATCGCTTACGTTTTTTATTGCGACAGGCTTGTCGTTCATCTTTTCGACATAATACTTTGCAAGCTGAGAGACCATCGAAAGCTGAACAGCCACCTTTTCGCTGACTCCGCCCTTGTGCATTATCTCCTCGACAGAGGCGTTGAACAGAGCCACAAGCGAGCCGCCGAAGGCGTCCAGCAGTCTGTGGGCAGGCACATTCGTGTCAAGTCTCGGATGATATGAATAAAACAGCAAAAGCTCAAGTATTTCGTGGTCGGAAAAGCCCTTCAGACCGCTCCTTATAAATCTTTGTCTTATTCTCTGGCGATGCCCCTTGTGGACATCTGCGCCGCTGTCGTTTGCCATATATATTCCTCTTTTATCACTGTGTGGGACGTGCGTGGATATTATTGACTTACTGCCTTTTTTATATATCCGCATTCGGGAGACTGACAGACCGCAGTCTTGTTTTTTCCTGCCTTTTCAACAAGGGGAGCGCCGCAGCGAGGGCATTTTTCTCCCGTAGGCTTGTTCCACGACATAAATCCGCATTCGGGATTGTTTTCGCAGCCATAAAACAGCCTGCCCTTTTTGCTCTTTTTGATGAGTACCCTGCCTCCGCATTCGGGACAGGTCACTCCTGCGTCCTCATAATAGGGCTTTGCGTTTCTGCACTCGGGAAAACCGGGGCACGCCAGAAACTTGCCGAATCTGCCGAATTTTATAACCATTTTTCGTCCGCACCTGTCGCATACAATATCGGTTTCTATATCCTTCACAACGACCTTGGACTGATTTTCTTCAGCCTTAAGGAGCAGCTCCGAAAAGTGGGGATAAAAATCTCTTAAGATCTGTTTCCACTCTATGTCTCCGTCCTCAACGCTGTCGAGGGATCTTTCCATATCCGCCGTAAAATCCACATTCACAACATCGCCGAAATTTTTTTCAATTATATCGTTTACAACAATGCCAAGCTCAGTGGGGTAGAAAAGCTTAGCCTCTTTTGTGACATAGTTTCTGCCCGTGAGTATGCCTATTGTGGGGGCGTAGGTAGAGGGTCTGCCCACTCCGATCTCTTCAAGGGTCTTTATGAGCATAGCCTCCGTATATCTTGCGGGAGGCTGAGTAAAGTGCTGTTCGGGCAAAAGCTCTTTAAGCTCTAATATCTGTCCGTTTTCGCACTGAGGCATATCCTCCTCCTGCTTTTTTTCTTCGTTTTTCTTGTATACGAGAAGATAACCGTCAAAGCGCAGTGAGCTGCCGCCTGCCGTAAAGGTATAGTCTCCGCAGTCTATCCTGACCGAAAGAGTGTCATATACTGCCGCAGGCATACGGCTCGCAATAAACCTCTCCCATATGAGCTTATACAGCTTGTACTGCTCGGGGGTCAGGCTGTCCTTTATATTTATGGGCTTTCTGAAAGCCGATGTAGGACGTATGGCCTCGTGAGCGTCCTGCGCTCCTGCTCTTGTCTTGAACTCTCTGGTCTCCTCCGAATACTTTTCGCCGTATTCCGAAACGATAAACTCCCTCGCCTCGGCTCTTGACTCGTCCGCTATTCTTACGGAGTCGGTACGGATATACGACACAAGACCTACGGTGCCTTCTCCCTTTATGCTGACACCCTCATAGAGCTGCTGAGCTATGCGCATGGTTCTCTGTGATGTAAAGCCCAAAAGCTTAGATGCCTCCTGCTGCATAGTGCTGGTGGTAAAGGGCGGAACGGGGTTTTTGACTCTCTTGCCCTTTTTTACCTCGCCGACAACAAATTCTCCGCCTTCAAGCTCCGAGAGGATCCCATCTGCCTCATCCTTGTTTTTTATTTCAACGGTTTTTCCGTTCTTTTTGCCAAGTTTTGCCGATATGGTCTTTCTGCCCTCTCCTTTAAAGACGGCGGATATGCTCCAATATTCCTTTGGTATAAAGCTGTCGATCTCCTCCGCTCTGTCGCATATGAGCTTAAGCGCCACCGACTGCACCCTGCCTGCGCTTAAGCCCTTTTTCACCTTGTTCCACAGAAGGGGGCTCATTTTATAGCCGACTATCCTGTCGAGAACCCTCCTCGCCTGCTGAGCGTTAACAAGGTTCATATTTATCTCCCTTGCCTCTTTTATGGAGCGCTGAACGGCGGTTTTGGTTATTTCGTTGAATGTTATCCTGAAAAACTTCTTTTTGCTGTCTTCAAGCTTAAGGGCATATACAAGGTGCCAGCTTATGGCCTCGCCCTCACGGTCGGGGTCGGTAGCCAGATATATCCTGTCGGCGGACTTTACCTCACGTCTCAGCCTTGCAAGCACCTCTCCCTTTCCTCTTATTGTTATATACTTCGGCTCGAAGTCGTTTTCTATATCCACGCCAAGCTCGCTTTTGGGCAGATCCCTGACGTGACCCATTGTTGCCTCTATTTTATAATTTCTTCCGAGAAATTTATTCAGTGTTTTTGCTTTTGCGGGGGATTCCACAATCACAAGATTTTTTGATGAAGCCAAAAAACTTCTCCTCCTTTTTGCCGACCTCTCATAAAGCCGTATATTTTGAGGCCGGGAGCCTTGCCGCAAGGCCCTTCATTTCCAGATTGATCAGAGCGAATTTGACGTCGGATATGTCAAGACCCGTTTCGGACAGTATTTCGTCCAAAGCAATTTCTCTGAGTTGTATACAATCATAAACCAATTTTTCATTCTTTTCAAGAGAAATTTTTTCCTTCGGAGACGTTATTTTTTCATATTCATCTATTTCAGCCGCAAAAAAAGCGTCTCTCGCCTCCGTAATAGGCGTTGCTCCCGACTTCAGAAGCTCGTTCGTGCCTCTGCTTGCCCTTGATGTAATATTCCCCGGCACGGCGAAAACCTCTCTGCCAAAATCTGCCGCAAGGTTCGCCGTAATAAGAGAGCCGCCCTTTTCTTCTGCCTCAACGACCACAAGCGCCATCGAAAGTCCCGCTATTATCCTGTTTCTTCTGGGGAAGTTGTAGGGATAGGGGCTTTCGTCAAGGGGATATTCGGACAGTACGCACCCCGAAGAAATTATCCTTTCCATAAGCCTTTCGTTTGTCTTGGGGTAGCATATATTTATGCCGCAGCCAAACACGGCGATGGTTTTTCCGCCTGCTTTGAGAGCGCCCCTGTGAGATGCCGTGTCTATGCCGTCAGCCATTCCGCTGACAACCGCCGCTCCTGCCGCCGCAAAGTCTCCCGACAGCTTCTCGGCCACGCTCATTCCGTAGGGAGTGGCCTTTCTCGTGCCTACCATACTTACGGTCTTTTTACTGAGAGCCGTTTTGTCGCCTCTTATATAAAGCCCCAGAGGAGCCTCATACGCCTCCCTCAGTATGTCGGGATAATATCCGTCATCCTTTATTATATAGTCGGCACCCAGCGAATAAACCCTTTCGGCATATTTTTCAAGCCCGTCCGAGCTGCGGCTGCCGCATATATAAGCCACATTTTCATCCGAAAGCTCCTTAAGGGAGCCGAGCGTCCTCTCCGATGCCTTAAATACATCGCCTGCGCAGCCGAAACGCCTGAGCAGGTCGTCCTTCTTGTGGTGGCTGAGCTTTGAAAGCCCCGAAAGCCACATCATATATTCCTTTTCACCAAGCATATCTTATACCTTATTCCTGTCAAAACTGCGCAGAGACAGAGCCTCTGCAATATGCGATACGTTTATGTTTTCGGAGCCGTCAAGATCCGCTGCCGTTCTGGCGGTTTTAAGTATCTTGTGATAGGCTCTTGCGCTCAGGGACAGACTGTTGAAGGCTCTCTCCATAAAGCGTTTTTCATTCTGACCGAGGCGGCAGAATTTTTCGACCCCCGCCGCATCAAGCCGCGAATTGTAGGAAAAAGCGCTGTTTTTATATCTCTGCGCCTGTATCTCATGAGCCTTAAGCACCTTTTCTCTCATACTTTGGGAGGACTCGCCCTTTGCGTCCGCCGATAATTTGTTATAGTCTATGCCGGCAGCCTCTACCTGTATGTCTATTCTGTCCAACAGCGGCCCCGATATTTTGTTTCTGTATTTTATTATTTTGTTCTGCGAACAACTGCACTTGTCCGAATATCCGAAATATCCGCAGGGGCAGGGGTTCATAGACGCCACAAGCATTATGTTTGCAGGATATGTCATTGTGCCGTTAACCCTCGAAATGGTTATTTCCCTGTCCTCCAAAGGCTGTCTCAGCTCCTCCAGAACGTCTCTTGAAAATTCGGGAAATTCGTCAAGAAAAAGTATTCCGTTGTGAGACAGGCTCACCTCTCCCGGTCGGGGTATTCTTCCGCCTCCCGCCATAGCCGCATTCGATATGGTGTGATGGGGATTTCTGAAAGGCCGCCTTGAAATAAGAGCGGAACTGTCCTTTATAAGCCCTGCCACCGAATATATCTCCGTGACCTCTATACACTCTTCAAATGTCATGGGCGGCAGTATGGAGGGCAGTCTCTTTGCCATCATTGTTTTGCCCGTACCCGGAGGCCCCGACAGAAGAATATTGTGCATTCCTGCCGCAGCGATGAGCATGGCTCTCTTTACCTCCTCCTGACCCTTAACGTCAATAAAGTCGGGCAACATATCTGCGCTTTCGGCATTTTGGGCGGTGTTCACATAGGGAGGGATAGGGTATCTTCCGTTTATATAATCGCAGCATTCTTTAAGGCTTCTGACGGGAATAATGTCTATGCCCCCTATAAGAGCAGCCTCGTTTCTGTTTTCGTAGGGCAGAACAAAGCGTGAAAAGCCCTCGTTTTTTGCGTGTATAACCATAGGCAGTATGCCATCGACCCTTTTTATGCTGCCGTCAAGAGAAAGCTCTCCCGTAAATGCCGTATTTTCAAAAATATATCTTCTGAGCTTTCCGTCTCCCGCAAGTATGCCGAGGGCTATGGGCAGGTCATACGAGGGACCTGCCTTTTTAAGCCCCGTGGGAGCCAGATTCAGAACTATTCTCCTTGCATCGGGAAAATTAAACCCCGAGCTCTGGGCAGCCGAACGCACACGAGCCTTAGACTCCTTCACCGATGAATCGGGAAGTCCCACGATCTCAAAAGAGGGAAAACCCTTGCTGACATCGGCTTCCGCAGCCACCGTATAGCCCCGAAGCCCCTCCAATCCGCAGCATTTTACAGAAACTATCATACCCTGTCTCCTTTTTCATTCGTCAATATCCGCTTATCAAAAAAATAGTATCACCATACAAATAAAAAAGCAAGTCCTTTTTGTATAAATCTCCCATATGAGGGAAAAATATATAAGAAATTCCCGAAAATACACACCCCTGCGCATACACAGGAAGCTTCCTTCAGACATTGTGCAGGCGGCAGAACAGGAGGTTCGGTATGAAAAATACGATATTTACAGTCATAACATTTCTTGCGGTTCTGTTCCGCACCGCCGAAATAAGCTGTCCGCCCCCGTACATTATGTCAGGGAGCAAATTTCTGCCTGCAAAGCTCTGCGCCGAAGCCGAAACGCCCCTGCCCATAATAGCGGGCAGCCTGCCCGAAAATACCTCCATACCCTCCGACATAAAAATATATAAAATAAAAAACACAGAGAGCCTTCCCCGTGAGCTTTTTGAAGAAAACCGCCCGGAAAAAAGAACCCCATATATTATAGTGGAGCCATACAGAAAAATTTTTGACACGAAATTTATCCGCAGTCTGGCTAAGGATATGGCAAGCCTTGACAGAACATTTTTTGTGGAGCTTTATCCCGTCTATGAGACTCCCTCCTACAACATATCCGCCTATAAGGACTTCTATAAAAGGTCTGCGGACATTTTTCACACATACGCCCCAAAAACCCGGCTTATATGGGCAATATCATCTGAGCTTATATATAACGAAAGAGAGCTTTTCCCCGATGGCTGCGCAGACCTTGTGGGCGTATCCCTTATAGCGGGGCTTAACGGAAAGGACAATGACATATATAGTGAAGATAAGCTTGAATATATTTCCTACAACTACGACCTGCCCCTTGTCATAACCCGATTCGGCTGCGTCTCCTACAGTGAAAAAAATCACAGCTACCACAAGACCGACTGTTATACGGACGAACTGGAAGCCATAGTCGGAGCGTTTCCCGAGCTAAGGGGGCTTATTCTCTATGAGGACGAGGATTTTGTATATGAAGGATATAAAAACCGTCTGAGCTTTGAGGATAGTGACAGACTGTCCCGCATTATCTCCGATTTCCTGCGCAGAAAAAGCCTTGAAAGGATACCCTGTGACACGGTGGTATGCGGCGATATGGCTTATATAAGAGAGGACGACTTTGAGCGTATATTCGGACTCCCCCACAAAACCGTATATATAGACTCTCTCGGCTATGTAAATTCGGGAAGATATGTCAATATTGAAATATCCGAAAAAAACTGTGTGATTTTTTCTCCCCGTGAGGTATAATATCAAAAGGAGGTGCATTTTAATATGAACGACAACAATATAGAAATAGAGCGGAAATTCTTTGTAAGAACGCTGCCCGACGGTCTTGAGGACTGCGTAAGACATCATATGATACAGGCTTACATATCGACAAATCCAACCATAAGGATAAGAAAAAGCGATGAAGAATATTATTTCACATTCAAGGGCGCGGGCTTTGTTAAAAAAACAGAGTTTGAACATCCTCTCACAAAGGAGCAGTTTTATTCCCTTCTTGAAAAAAAAGAGGGCAATATAATAGAAAAGACACGCTATATAATCCCCCTTGACAACGAGCTCAGGGCTGAGCTTGACATATATGAGGGCAGTCTCGCAGGATTTATGAACGTGGAGGTCGAATTTCCCGATATGAAAAGCGCAGGAGAATTTGTTCCGCCTGTATGGTTCGGCGATGACATAAGCCTTGACAGACGTTTCAGCAACGCCTCTCTGTCAAAGTACGGTCTCCCCGAATCATTCTGATACAGGCATATACGGTCGTTTTTTGCATTATTTATTTTGGGACAAAAAAGCGCGTTTTTCTGCATAAAAAAATCATTATTATTTGGTAAAAATTGGAAATTTGGTATTGATTTTTCTTTAAAGTTGTTATATAATGAGTGTGTTGGTAAAATTTACCATTATTTTTAACAACTTCAGAGAGAAAGGATTGAAAGAAATGAATACACAAACACTTACTATTTTAATTGCCGGAGACAACACCGATTTTTGCGATGTGCTTTCGGGTCACCTGTCAAAACAGCCCGATATGACGGTCACGGGTATTGCAAAGGACGGCGAAGAGGCCTGCCGAAGGATACTTGAAGAAAAACCCGATGTGGCGCTTATTGACGGAATTATGCCCAGACTTGACGGCATAGGAGTTCTGGAAAAGCTCAGCGAAAGCAGCGAAAAGCCCAAAACAAAATGTATCATTCTGACCGCCATAACCAGAGAACAGATAACAAGGAGAGCCTTTGAGCTTGGCGCATACTATTATATAGCAAAACCCTTTGATATGGATATGCTTGTAGCCAGAATAAGACAGCTTAAAGAGCCTGTCAACAGCTCGTCCCTTTCCAAAAACATTTGTCTTGCCAGAAACAGCGAATACGACCTTGAAGCAAAGGTAACAAATATACTCCACGAAATAGGAGTTCCTGCCCACATACGGGGATACCACTATATGAGAGAGGCTATACTTATGGCAATAAACGATATTGATGTACTTAACTATATCACAAAGGAGCTTTATCCTACAATTGCCAAAAAGTGCGGCACTACTCCGTCAAGGGTAGAAAGAGCCATACGCCACGCCATAGAGGTAGCATGGTCAAGAGGAAAAGTGGATGCAATAGACAATCTTTTCGGCTATACAATAAACAGCCACAAAGGAAAGCCTACAAACAGCGAATTTATAGCGCTTATAGCCGACAGACTTCGTCTGGAGCTTAAAGCAAGCTGACAGAATTTTTTTGCAAAAAAACGGCAGATCCGCCAAGGTCTGCCGTTTTAGTTTTAGTTCTTGTTCTTAAATGCCGATTAAGCCCGATTGTATATCTTTTTTGAATTTATAAAAATCATTTGTTTTCCATAAGCCTTCTGAAGGGCTCTGTCCTGTCGGTCTTTTCCCACGGGAAGGTCGTATCGTTTCTGCCGAAATGTCCGTAAGCGGATGTCTGCTTGTATATGGGTCGTCTCAGATCCAGATCGGCTATTATTGCTCCCGGGCGGAGGTCAAAGCTTTCGAGGACGCATTTTTGTATGGCCTCGTCCGACACCTTTCCCGTACCGAAGGTATCCACCAGAACAGATGTGGGTCTTGAAACTCCTATGGCGTAGGAAAGCTGTATTTCGCATCTGTCGGCAATACCGCTTGCGACAATATTCTTTGCGGCATATCTTGCGGCGTAGGCGGCAGAACGGTCAACCTTCGTGGGATCCTTGCCCGAAAAGGCTCCGCCGCCGTGTCTTGCATAACCGCCGTATGTATCAACGATTATCTTTCTTCCCGTAAGTCCGCAGTCCCCCTCGGGGCCGCCTATTACAAATCTGCCCGTTGGATTGATATATATTTTTGTTTCGGCTCTCATAAGCTCCGCAGGGATCACCTCGTCTATGACTTTTTCTCTTATATCCCTCTCTATAACGTCATTTGAAATATCCTCATCGTGCTGGGCAGATATTACCACGGTATCCACAGCCACGGGCTTTCCGTCCTCATATGCAACCGTCACCTGACTTTTTCCGTCAGGGCGAAGATAGGACAGAACGCCGTTTTTCCTGACCTCGGCAAGCCGCCTTGTGAGCCTGTGGGCAAGACTTATGGGCAGCGGCATAAGCTCCTCGGTCTCTGTGCAGGCATAGCCGAACATCATTCCCTGATCTCCTGCTCCCGTATCAAGAGTCTCCTCCGAGTCAACTCCCATAGCAATATCCGGCGACTGACCATTTACGCCCAATATGATTTTGCAGTTGTTGCAGTCAAGCCCGTATTCTTCCCTGTCATAGCCTATTTCTCTCACCGCCTGCCTTGCGATTTTTTCTATGTCTATGTCAGCCTTCGATGTTATCTCTCCCGAAATAAATATAACTCCCGATGATGCCATAACCTCGCAGGCCACTCTGCCCATGGGATCTCTGCGGAGAACCTCGTCAAGCACAGCATCCGATATTCTGTCGCATATCTTGTCGGGATGTCCCTCGGTCACGGACTCCGATGTAAATAATTTTCTCATACGATCCTTCCTTTCTTAAATTTATCCGACAACCGTTTTGCATTCAGGATATATGTTGTCGGTGATTTTGATACAAACAGATAAATATAATTATGGTTGTAATTCTTTTATAAATTTCTGTATATGTTTGGTTAATAATTCGCTCTCTTTCATAGAGACGAGTTCATTTCCGTTCACCCATTTATATGCAATGGTTTCGCCGTCCTGTAAGATAATACTGTCCTTTTTACAGCTTGTTACGCATAGATATTCTACATAAAAAGTATCGCGACTTCTCACTTGCCCTATTTCAATCAAATTATCGGTTTCAATTCCGGTTTCTTCTCGCAGTTCTCTCGCCGCACATTCCGCAGGCGTTTCGCCGCATAATGCCGAGCCTCCTGCGGTAGCCTCCCACATACCGCCGAAATGTTTGCGTTTGTCACGCTGCATCAGCAAATAGCTTCCGTCGGTATGTTTCACAATGATCTCGCTGACTAAATGGAAAAGCCCTTCGGGAATCGGTTCTTCCCTTGTCAATATTACATCGCTGATTTTGTTGAAATCTTTATCATAAGCATCCCATACTTCCATGTACCTCCCCCTTTGCAAATACATAGATCGGTCAAATGCAGTCCTTCTTTTTTTCGTCCCGCTGCAATAAAAAAAGCCGTATACTCGGCTTACTCTTCTGCTCATCTTTCGGAATAAACCGATGGATTTGGCACCGTACCCTCCACAGGGCCGGTTGCCGGGCTTCACAGGGCCATTTCCCTCCGCCGCTCTTGATAAGACGCCTATTCATCATTACCATAATATTATCATTATACAGCCCCTTTGTCAAGGAAATTTTTCGCCTCCCTCCACTCCCTCCTGTTGAAGATCAAATGATTTTAAAAAAATTGATAAGTTGTAAAATAAAATGACCAAAACAAATGACCCATATTGAAACCTATGGTATAATGTTAAGGGACTAACTAA
>CANRIS010000044.1 GCA_947630725.1 uncultured Clostridia bacterium | reverse complement strand
TGCCGATATGATAGGAGGCGCATACAATGAGTGACGCAAAAATGACTGTACTGAAAAAGGGCATAGAGCTTAAGCTCAGAAGAGGCGAAGATCTTGAAACCGTACTTGCGGCGTACAAAAGCTTGTCCGAAAGTGACAAGGAAATTTTGCGAAAATATTCTGCATTAAATTTTTATACCAATCCTTAATTATAGGCAGATAAAATATAAAATTTTTCCCTGTCAGCAAACAATTTTTAGCTGATTTTGCATCGTATCAATGCCGCAAGCAAAAAAATAAGTACCCTCGGTTAAAAACGGGGGTACTTATTGTTTTATACAGACTTAATCAGACTTGATTTTGTATTTACTAAAAAGCGTTTTTGAAAAAGCCGTCAAGCTTTTCAAAGGGTATTCTGTCGGTTCTGTCATAAAGGTCGATATGCTCTGCGTCCTCCACAACATACATTTCCTTCGGCTCGGCTGCTTTTTCATAGGCGTTTTCGCTGAAAAATCTTGAATGCGCCCTGTCTCCGACCACAAACAATATCGGCCTCGGAGATATTTCGTCTATAAAATCAAGGAGCCTGAAATTGAGCATTGACAAATCGCTTGTTGTCGTAAAGCCGCCCTTTGCGTTCGGATGATGTCCCCTCTTAAGGGCATAAAAGCGGAACCATTCCGCTCCCGGTTCGGGCATATCCGCAGGCACCTCGTCCAAGGGCTCTTCGGGAAATCCCGGAATATACTCGGGATAGCCGTTTTCGGCGTCCGTCCATCTCTGGGCAGACAGTCTTTCCTTTGTAAGGCGGATCGTCTCCTTGTCAAGAGAATTGCGCACGGCTGCCGTCATATCATACATACTCACTGCCGCTACAGCCTTTATTCTCGTATCTGTCTGAGCCGCCGACAGAGCGAAGCCTGCCGAACCGCATATTCCTATAACTCCTATTTTTTCTCTGTCAACACAGCCTGCCTTTGTTCCCAAAAAGTCAACCGCAGCGCTGAAGCTTTCAGCAAAAATATCGGGTGACGATACTCTCCTCGGAAAACCGCTTGACTCGCCCATAAAAGCCTGATCGAAGGTCAGCACCACAAAGCCTCTCTGAGCCATCTCGTTGGCATATACGCACGGTCCCTGCTCCTTTACTCCGCCGTAGGGCGCTCCCACTATGATTGCAGGGTATTTCTTGTTTTTGTCAATGTTTTTTGATGTGTACAAATCGCCCACAAGCGCCATGCCATAGCGGTTTTTGAAAAATACGCTGTTTCTGTTTACATTTTCATTTAATTCTGCAATATATCCCATAAGATTTTATCAAAATTTTTCTTTACAAGCTGGAGCATATGTGCTATAATAATTTTTGGTTCTTTAAAGAACATATTTATATGCGGATATGGCGGAATTGGCAGACGCGTAAGATTCAGGTTCTTATCGGGGTTTTCCCGGTGCAGGTTCAAGTCCTGTTATCCGCACTGAAAACAACAAAACAAAAAAGCCTTATAAATATTGCATTTATAGGGCTTTTTGTTTTTTATGTATATCTGTCCGAAAGCGTAAGGCTCTGCCCTCCGCCATATGAGGCGGGGGACTTGTTTGTCGGGTCAATTATTCGTCAAATATGGAGACGATCTCGCCGTCTAAAATTCTGTTCATATTCTTGACTGCGCAGAAGTTGCCGCACATTGTGCAGGTGTCCTCTTTTTCGGGCTTTGAGGAGGCTCTGTAGCGGCGCGCCTTTTCGGGGTCGATGGCAAGCTCAAACATTTTGTCCCAGTCGAGGCGCTTTCTCGCCTTGCTCATTTCATAATCCCACTGCTTTGCTCCCTTTATACCCTTTGCAATATCCGCTGCGTGAGCCGCTATTTTTGCTGCGATAATACCCTCCTTCACGTCCTCCTCCGTAGGCAGGCGAAGATGCTCCGCAGGCGTAACATAGCAGAGGAACGAAGCTCCGCAGGCTGCCGCCACTGCTCCTCCTATGGCGGAGGTTATATGGTCATAGCCCGGCGCAACATCCGTAACAAGGGGGCCGAGAACATAAAACGGCGCTCCGTGGCACAGGGTCTCCTGAATTTTCATATTTGCGGCGATCTGGTCAAGAGGCATATGTCCGGGGCCTTCTATCATAATCTGAACCTTTTTATCCCATGCCCTCTTTGTAAGCTCTCCCAGAGTAATAAGCTCCTCTATCTGGCTTATATCCGATGCGTCCTCCAGACAGCCCGGTCGGCAGGCGTCCCCCAGACTAAGCGTTATGTCATACTGTCTGCATATTTCCAGAATATCGTCAAAATGCTCATAGAAGGGATTTTCCTTTCCCGTCATCTCCATCCAAGCAAATATAATGGAGCCGCCTCTTGAAACTATGTTCATAAGCCTTTTGTTTTTCTTGAATCTTTCGGCGGTATTTTTGTTTATGCCGCAGTGTATAGTCATAAAATCCACTCCGTCCTCGGCGTGCATTCTGACTATGTCGAGCCATTCCTCCGTGGTGATCTTTCCCAGAGCCTTGTTGTAGTATACAACCGCATCATATATAGGTACCGTGCCTATAATGGCGCTGCTCTCGGAGGTAAGCTTTTTTCTGAATGTCCTTGTGTCGCCGAAGGAGCTGAGATCCATTATAGCCTCGGCTCCCATTCTGACAGCCGTTTCGGCCTTGGCGATCTCTATGTCAATATCCTTGCAGTCTCTCGAAATGCCTATGTTTGCATTTATTTTTGTTTTAAGCCTTCTGCCTATTCCGTTTGGCTCTATGCAGGTATGCAGCTTGTTGCAGGGTATACACACTCTTCCCTCGGCTACCAGCTCCATAAGCTCATTTATATCAATGTTTTCTTTTTCTGCCACTCTCTTAAGCTCCTTTGTGACTATGCCCTTTGAGGCGGCGTCCATCTGTGTTGTATAGTTCATAAAGCTTCCTTCCTTTCATAATAAAATTTTTAAAAAAAGTGTACCGCAGATACGATACACCGTCACAAAAATCACACATTCAAAAGAACAGCTATCTTCCTACGACGGCATTATCCGTATCAGGTCACGGGTCGGAACGCATCCCTCTCAGCTATAAAAGCTCCCCGGATATTTCATATTTCTATAATTTATTATAGCCCCGCCGCTCCGTATTGTCAACACAAAAAGAAACTCCCCGAAACAATTTTCATACTAAAAAAATCCCACAAAGCCCCCTCCCCCTTGGCTCTGTGGGAAAAAACTGTAACGCCACTTTATTTAAGACTCTGAAGAACATAACCTATGTCATCGTTTATACACAGGGCTCTTTCTTCGATCTCACGGGGAGCCGCCGCCTGTCCGTTGTTTATACACACATAGAATGCATTTTTGTTGTTTGCCGTCATCTGTATAAAGGGATATTTTATTATGACAGGGGTATTGAACCCTACGCCAAGCTCCAGAAAAAGAATCTTTTTCTCCTTGCTGCGTTCTAAAAAAGCTCTGTACGCCTTGGCAGCCCTGTGCCAGCCTTCGTCCTCGACAAACCTGTCGTCAGAGCGCAGATTTGTGGTCAGGGGTCTGCCGCAGTGGGGACATACGGGCAAAAGCTCCGAGGGTATGCGCATATTTTTCTGTTCCTTTACCATTTGTCTGATGACGGTCTCGTTTTCAAAGGTTTCGCTGCGGCAGGGTTTGCTGCATTGAAAAAGCCCATAGTCTCCCTGTGTGTAGAACAGACGTTTTTTGTCAAATCCTGCCTTCTGAAAGCAGTGATCCACGTTTGTGGTAATGACAAAATAATCCTTATCCTCAACAAGCCTCAGAAGATCGTCATATACGGGTTTCGGAGCCGACATATATCTGTTGACATAAATATATCTGCTCCAATATGCCCAGAACTCCTCGGGAAGATCATAGGGATAAAAGCCGCCCGTATACATATCCTCAAAGCCGTATTTTTCTTTAAAATCCCGAAAATATTTTTCAAATCTCTCTCCGTCATACACAAAGCCTGCCGATGTCGAAAGTCCTGCGCCTGCGCCTATCACTACAGCCTCTGCGGCGGCGAGCCTTTTTTTAAGCTCCTCTGTCCTCCGAGAGAAGTCTTTTGTAGATCTCATAGTCTCTGTCCTTGAAAACATTAAAAATCACCTCTATGCCGTCCATATGCTTTTTGCATTCCTTTACCGTCCTTATGGCTGTTTCGGCGGCCTTTTCGTTTGGAAAGCGAAATACCCCCGTAGAAATGCAGCAGAACGCTATGCTTTTTATACCGTATTTTTCGGCAAGCTCCATACATGAGCGATAACAGGACGAAAGCAGCCAAACATCCCTTTCGGTGAGCCGACCTCCCACAATAGGGCCAACCGTGTGGAGTATATATCTGCACGGCAGATTATATGCCGATGTTATTTTCGCCCCACCCGCAGGCTCCTCAAAGCCCTGTTTTCTGATAATTTCGTGACAGTCGAGCCTGAGCTGCACCCCCGAAAATGTGTGTATGCAGTTGTCTATACAGTTGTGCAGCGGCTGATAGCAGCCTGTCATTCCGCTGTTACCTCCATTTTCTTATTTGGTAGCAAATTTCAAAATTATAACCACCCACTCCTTACTCTGTAAATGGCTCATTACCTCCATTAACAATAACGCTAATATCTCCTCTGTAGCCCTTGCTGGAGAGAATTTCTAAGAGCTCCTCTACTGAGTACCCCATAACCGCATAAGAGAAAATAAGGTACTTTCTGAGCCTTACCCTGTTCTCCTCCTGCACCGTACCCACATAGATTTTATTGAATACC
The DNA here is from genome assembly GCA_947630725.1 of uncultured Clostridia bacterium. Classification (GTDB taxonomy): domain Bacteria; phylum Bacillota; class Clostridia; order Lachnospirales; family CAG-274; genus JAJQCI01. The sequence goes on along the minus strand of CANRIS010000044.1, from coordinate 6,481 downwards.
TGTTTTACATCCCCATTAGTGAGATTTTCTACATCTAAGGAGAGGATCTTTTTCTTGTATGCCTCAAACCGTATCCACTCCCTTTTAATTGTTTCATCATAGAGATCATTAGCTTTAAGCCTAGCCTCCAGCTCCTCAGCCTCATCATTGAGGATCTTTACCTCTTTCTGGTACAGCTCCTTACTCATGAGCCCCTCAAGCCGATCCTCTAATAAAATATTCTTTTTCCGCTCTATTTTGGCTAACTGAGCTTTGATCTCTACTACATCAGCACTATCATGATCCAGCTCATACATGATTTTCAAATAGGCTTTGAAATTAGTAAGCAACGATCCGCCGTCACGCTCTTTTATATCATGCTGGAGGCGTAAAATCTCTTGTTTTACCTGTGCCTCTGCCTCTGGCTCATTGATCCCATATTTATTATTACATCTGAGGGTACCATATTGCTCATAATTCCTACAGCTCCAGAAATAGCCCAGATCTGAGCGGGTACCATCTTTCTTTAAGCCTCCATGCCTCTTTTTTCTGGTATAGGCTACCCCGCAATCCTTACAAAAGAGAATGGTACTAAGGAGATGTTGATTGCTATTACGCCCCCCGATAGGGATAGTATTATACCGCTCTTTCCTTGCCCTGTGAATAGTTACCGCTCTATCCCATGCCTCATTACTGATAATCTGGAGCTCAGGGATCTCATGTATATATTGCTCTTTCTCAGGTACCTTTTCTGTAGGATCTGTAGCCTTATAGCCCTTTTTCTCCTCAAGGTGAGATTTATACATACCCACATAAATACTATTTGTGAGGATCCCTGTTACCTGCTGTTTATTCCAGAGCTTACCTTTTTTTGTCGGATGTTGATCTAGTACAGTGTTAAGGTACTGAGCGATAGCATGAGCACTTTTATCCTCCTCAGTATAGAGCCTAAAGATAAGGCGTACCGTTTCAGCCTCGCTCTCATTGATAACTAAGCCGCCCTCTACTTTGTCATACCCAAAATGAGCATTACAAAACCACTTTCCCGCCTTTTGCCTCTGTCTGATACCCCATTTTACATTATGGCTCTTTGTCTGGCTCTCTTTCTGAGCTACACTAAAGAGCACTGTAAGCGTCATATCATTTTCTGGATCTATAGAATTAAGCCCACAATCCTCAAAAATCACGCCTACCCCCAAAGCCCTAAGCTCCTCACAGGTTTTAAGCCCATCAATAGTATTTCTGGCAAAGCGGCTCACTGATTTTACATAGATAATCTCAAATTTCCCCATTTTTGCATCTTCTATCATCCGCTCAAAGGCTTTCCTGTGCTCTATGCAAGTACCAGAAATGCCCTCATCAATGTACAGAGCGGGGATCTGCTCTGTTGTACCGTCTTTCTTGTAAAGCATACCATAAGGGGAGGGGAGATAACCATCTCCCTTAAATTTCTCCTCATAGTAGGCTCTTTGGCTCTCAATACTTGTTTTCTGTTTCTCCTGATTAGTGCTTACACGCCCATAAGCTACACATCTTTTAGCCATCCTGCATACCTCCTATATAATCCTTTATGATCCTGTAGCCCCTCAAAATGAGGCTTACTAATCATAATCACTTAATAGGAGGCAATTTAGATAAGGGGTATATAAAAATAAAGGGCTAGAGATCTCTCTCCAGCCCTTTTACTCATTTTTGAGGATATTTTTATAACGCTCTAGGAGGCGTTTTAAGCCCCTTTACAGCTCTACCCATTAGTTACCCATATAAGCCGCTACAGAGGCTCTCTGAGCCCCCTCCAGAGCCCTCCTACCATAATACCCGCTCATACTCTCTATCAGGCTCTACACCGTCTACAGGATAGAGGCTAAAGAGCTCATACCATGTAATCCCCGCTCTGATACACTCCTCATAGATCTCCTCTAGGGTATGCCCTTCATCTATGTATCTCTGCACCTCATAAGGGTAGCCTACTGGTATTGATAGCCCTATACGCTCTCCGCCTATAAGCTCATTGTACCGCACATAAGCCGCCCCCTCTGGAGATCTGGATAGGAGCTCTTTATCTACCGCCCCCAGAGTATCACGCTGTACAAAGCCTATAAGCCGCTTAGAGGCGGTACTGTCTGTGTTAGGTATAGATACTGAGGTATATTCATGCCCCTCACGATCCAGCCACTTACCGCCCTCATAGAGCACTTCTGCACCGTTTGTAAGCCTGTACCCCTCAGAGCATAGCTCCAGCGGCTCACCGCCTGTATTATCCAGCATCCTAAGTAAGAGCTTTTCTGAGATCCTATGCACTCTTAGCCCTCCTTGCCGCCCTCAGATCTATCAGTGAAAAACTCAGCCCAATTAGGATTTTCTCTATCAAAAATCTCCTTTTGCTCAGGAGAGAGCTTATAGGGATAATCCTCAAACAGATTAAATACAAGCCTCTTATCAAAGCTAAAGAGCCATACACCGATATTATAAGGGGTTTCTTTCCACCAGATTTTATCTGTAGGATTGTTTTTATACCAGAGATCACTTAACATTGTCTTTCACTTTCTTAAATGCCGCTATAGTTTCATCCGCTAAGCCCTGTAGCTCCTCTGGTATAGCTTGCTTTTTTATCAGCTCTCCCTCTTCTGAGGATATATCCAGATACCGCCTGAGCTCTAAGGGTATTCTAAAACCAGCCTCCTCCAGCCGCCCCTTAGCGGCGATCCTCTTTACATCCTCAAGAGTAGGATCCTTTGCCTCAAACCAGCCCTCTTTATTGAGAGCTTTCCCGCCATGCTTACTCAAAATATCTTTTATGCTCATAATCGCACCTCCTAAAGCATCATAAGAACATTATACCAGATTTTTTAGATAGGGGATATATAAAAAAGAGGGCTATAGCCTTGCAAGCGCAAAACCATAGCCCCTTAGGAGGTGAAATGAGCCCCTATCAACACACTGAGAAATTGATAGTAGCTAATAAAAGATCCCTGTGATAAGGAGGTTAATATCACAGTTATCCCCTATCCATAATTATCTTGGGAAAAGCCGTCTATAGGGATAAAGCCTCTTTTCAATATCTGGAGGTATCGGCTCACTAAAAGTTACTTTTTCATCAGCTAGGCTATAAGATGTTTCACCCTCAGATCCCTTTTTTCTGTATCTCGCAATAGCTAAATCCTCCTGCACACTCATAAGAGGAGCGGGAAATAGATCTATACCATCCTCAATAAAGCTATCCCTGCAAAAGCTCTCTATATCTTCTCTGGCTTTCTCCAGATAAAGCTCTAGGAGCCTAATTTTCTTTGTATTATCCTCAGAAATACCTAAAACAAGCCTGCATCTCCTGAGTTGTTTTGAAATATCACACATTGTACCCAACCCTCTAAAACACTCTGCATTTTTTGTAATTTCTTATACGGTACTCAGCTATGAGGGATAAATACTCTCTAGCATCTGCCGCCGCCTGTACCGCCTGAGCCTTATAAACCCCCTCAGTAATACCCGCCTCCAGAGTATCAATCCGCTTTTGTGCCGCCGTATAGCTTGCCTTGCTCACATAATAGGAGCTACTCTCTGAGCGGTACTCCTGAGCAAATTCCCATTGTAAACAGGCAAGCCTATAAACAATCTGATAATTGCTAGGAGCCTCTGTAGAAATACCAGCAAACGCCCTAGCCGTATTGATTGCCTTATTGAATAGGAATAACTCCCTTTTCTTGAATTTATCCACCGCTCAGCCCTCCTACAGCCGCCTAAGGCTCACTAAGGAGCTTTATAATCTCATCAAGGCGCTTTTTATCTGCCCTAGATAGCCCTTTTGAGCTCTCATCCACAATAACAGAGAGGGTATCTCCGCTATCCAGATACTTATATATATCCGCTGAGGATCTAAGGGCATTTGTCATAGCGTTACCGATAGTAGGGGAGATATGCCCCTCCTCCTTAGCCTGTTTCTCCATACTAAGGGCTAGATTGACCAGCTTATTACCGATCTGCTCCAGCCTTTCCTTATAGGTAAGTTGCTTTTTCTTTGCCAATCCAGCACCCCCAATCCTTAAAAGTGAGGGGGATAGCACCGCCACCCCCCAGCCCATTATTTTTTATAGCCTTTTTCTTTAGATTTACTGTACTATGCTACAGTTTTTCTCAGCTCTCCCCATCTAACAGGAAAAGATCCAGTTTCACAAGAGTACAAAAATCCTCTATATTCTTTACCTCAAGCTCTCCAGCATTATAAGCCCTCTGTATCTCTGCCATAATAGCATTATGGAGCTTTTCTTTCCTGATCCTGTACTCAAGCTCTACCGCCGTTTCTGGATGTTGTCTGAGATACTTGAGATATTCCAGCTCCAGATCACTTAGTGTAACTGTAAGCCTCTCATCCCTCAATTTCCCCGCTAAGCTCTGAGGATCATCTTTTCTCTCTACAGTATCACTCATTCTCTAACCTCCAATTTATTCTTAACCTCACAATCTACCGCCCTCTACCTCTCTAGCGCACTCCTCCATAAAGCTAGCAATTAGCCTCTCTAATCGAGGTTTAGCTGTTACCATGCCCTTATCCATAAAGTGAGAGCCTTGTACATAACGCTCTGAAAGCATAATCCCTCTTTGCTTTTTGTCTTTAATATATTTCTGCTTACCGCCTGCACTAAGCCTCTCAACGGGGAGAAAGCGTTTATGCTGTACATGCCCCTCATCTACAAAAAGAGCGTATTTCACATTTGTACCTACCTCCACATAATCATCAGGTATTCCATCTGTGAAAACAGAAATGCTATCTACAAGTCTGGAGGTATCAACAGGTACATTAGGGATTACCTCAGAACGGTAAATAGTACCCATTTTCTGCAAAAGAACAGCCTTTTTTGCCTCCCATTTATCTACAAACTGAGAAAAGCTCTTTACAAAAGCCGCCCAACCATCTATCTGAAAACTACTCTCCATATCTAATCCCCTTTAACTCTATGCTGGCTCCGTATTTTGTCAACCAGCATATTAAGCCGCTTTCTCCGCTCTTTCTCTGGAAAGCTAAGGAGAGCTCTTACCTCAGCCTCATAAGATATGAGTTCTCCTGCTTTAATATCATAAGGAGCCACCCGATCAACAAGCTCCAGCTTGATCTCTGCTACCGTTAAGTTTGTTTCTTTATCCCGTGCCATTATTACAAATACGCATGATAAGCCGCTCTAAGCATACTGTAATAATCATGCTCCTCCTGTTTCTTTTTTTCCTCATCAAGCCGCTTTTTTTCTCTCTCCTCAGCCGCAGTAATAGCCGCCGCCTCAGCCTCATCATAAAGCCTAATCAGCTCATCCAGCTCAATACTCCCCGCCTCAGCTACAGTATAGCTATGGATATGAGTATTAGCATACTTTCTAAGCTCATCAATCATCTGAGGATCTGAGGTAGTAAAGTAGTGCTTAATAAATTGGGCTATCCCACACTCAAGAGATAGAGTGAGATAGGCATTAGGAGAAATAAAGGTTGCACTCCCCATAAGATCACTCCTCTCCAGCTATAATCTTTCGCCTTGCCTCATCATAGCTCTCCTCAGTAAGAGTAACTCCTGTAGGCTCATTATAAGAGGTCTGGAGCGGCTTTTCTGAGCTCTTATCTCTTTTCTCAGATTTAACTTTTGCTCTGCTCTCAGCCTCCTTAGCTCTCAAATAAGGCAAGATAGGCGTAGAGGGCTTTTTTCTTTGCCCGTAACCGCTAGTATAATCAGTAGCCTTATACATTTTACTCCTCCATATACTCAACAAGATCAGCAAGAGAGCCCTTGATCTCATCCCGCCTAGCCGCTGTAATCTCCTCCTCAATAAGAGGCTTATTAGTCTGTACATAAAACTTGATCCGTGCCTCATACACACAGAAATACTCTACAGCCTCATACCGCTTAATCTTGAGATCATTTAGAGGCTTTGTAACCTCATTAAACTCAATCAGATCCGCCTCTTTATTGAATTTTTCATTGAGATCAAAGTTTTGTGCAAACTGTCCTCTAGCCGCCGCCTTTTTCTTATATTCCGCCTCAAGAGCATCAATTTTAGCCCGTGCCTTTGAGGTATCAAAGCTATCAATCTTCTCCTCACACTCAGTCATAATCTTTCCATACTTCTTATACTGAGTAAAGAGCTCCGCTAAGGACATTTCCAGAGTTTTATCAATCTCTGCCTGCCGCATCTCATCCGTGATAGTGCCGTGGATTTTAAGAGACATAATCTGACGGGAAATCCCCTGAGCCGCCTTGCTATCATAAGGCGTTTTACCCTTTAACGCCTCAAGCTCCTTTGTGAGTTTGAGCACAGGCTCTGAAATGGAAAAATCAGGCTTATACAGAGTTTTCTTATCAGGGTTTTTCTGCCGTGCCTCTGCAATCCTAGCAAGCATCTCACCCTTAGTAGGTACTTTCTGCTCCTGAGCCGCCGCAATCGCTGGATCATAAGTATGATCGTAAGCGTGCTCCGCCGCCTCTTTGGTAAAGCCCTCCGCCATGCGTGCCGTGATAAATTCA
>CANRIS010000043.1 GCA_947630725.1 uncultured Clostridia bacterium | reverse complement strand
GAAATTTTTTAATATTATGTTGATAAAAATCAAAAAGCACAGTGATCCCTAAAGATTACTGTGCTTAATTTATTATAGCGACAAATCGTTTTTGTCCTTATGTAGATTTTTATTATTGTGGGAATTTAAAGACTCGATCTTCTTTTCAGCCCTTGCAAGTCGGTCTGATAGAGATTCTTTTTGCGAGGCTCTATTTGGAGCCGATTTTGAAAGTGATTTTTGCAGTTCAGCTTCATCTTTAATGATACCAACTACATCATATATAGATGCTAATATCGTTACATCAAATCGATTTACACAATCCGCAAGCCATGGAAATGTTTTACTGATCTTTCTGGAAATCTCAGCAATTTGTCGGTCAGACAATGCTTCATCGGATATATAACCCGAACCTTGTCGGTGAGTAAAGTTGTTATCATCAAAAAATTTTTTTATGTCCTTATAGGCATTTCTCCAATTACGTTTAGGATAAAATTCTTTTAGTTTTGCAGTATCCAAATCAAAATTAATGGCTCTTTTTCTTTTTGTTTTGTTCATTATTCAATTATATTGCGACACTAAGTTTATCTTCTTTGAATCCCTGCAAAACATCTTCTACCGAAAAATCAGATTCATTTTCTCCAAAATCACTGTTATACCACATAAGTTTTGTTACATTGTCCATAAACCAATCTGTTTCCGAAAGGGCAAGTATAACACACCACATACTGCCAAAATCCTTATTGGAACCCTTGTCTCTATAAATTCCCTTATCAAGTTTTATAATGCCATACTTTGCAAAGGCGTTATCTATGATTTCATACATTTTATCCAAATCATATTTTTCTTCGGCCAATACTTTATCCTCATCAAAAGCTATTTCCACTTTTAGCATTATTATCTCCTCCAAGCTGAATCTTTTTTATTAATTATAACAGACAAAGGGCGATTTTTCAATACTTCTTAAAAAATACTTTTACAGAGACGGTTCGTTTCTGTTCTTGTTTGTGGTATGATTTATGTCAGGAGCTTCTGCCGTTGCTGACTTTTCATCAGGGGAGTCTTTTTCATCGTGTTTTTCTTCAACGACTTCTCTTGCAAATGCAGAAAGCTTATTTTCTTTTTCTGCAGCGGCAACAGCAGTTTTGATGTTGTCAAGATCGTCATTATTAAAGGTAAGGGTTGCTGTGCCGTTATCGTTTATCTTACCGCTATAAGATATATTTTCTGCATTGAGCTTGTCAATAACGGCTTCAATGCTCTTGTCAGGGATTTTGATATATCTTTTATCCTCGATTTTGTAATAGGGAGTATTGCCGAATATCTCAGGCTTGGCTTTGGAAGCGTTTTCCTGCGACTGTTCCTTTTTAGCCGAATTGAGAGTTGCGTATATTGCCTTTTGGTCGTCCTTGTTGAAGGTCAAAGTAGCTGTGCCGTTATCGTTTATCTTGCCGCTATAAGAAATGCCTGCTGCGTCCAGATTGGCCATAAGCGTTTTAGTTACATCTGAAGCAACCTTCAAATAACCCTTGTTCTCAATTTTGTAATAAGGTGTATTGCCGAATATCTCGGCTTTTGTCTTGGGTTTATTATCCTTGGCCTGTTCTTTTTGTTCTTCTTTAACTTCCGCTTCTTTTGCATTCTGTTCTTTCCAAGCCTGATATTCATCTTCAAGCCCGGCAGCAATAATTATATCGTATAAAGCCTTGAAAATGTCTCTCTGCGCTTTGGATTCGATTTCCGATACATCACTTTGCCCAACGGCAACAGTCTTTTCATACTCATTATTTACAGACTGAAACAAAATCGCTTTAAGATCGTTTTCAGGAACAGAAAAAATCTGCTCCTGTTTATTGTTTTCCTCTGTCAAAGAAAGAATAGCGTCCACTTCGGCCTGCTTGCTGCCGTCATAGGTTATTTTAGCCTCGCCGTTTTCGGTTATTTGTCCGCTGTGTCGTATTTTTGCTTCTTTAAGCTTGGCAGATACAGCTTCGGCGTTTTCGGCCATTATTATTACATAGGTTTTATTTGGTACATATCTGTACGGTGTGTTGCCAAAAGCGGTGGTTTCCGATGGCCTTTCATCGTTGTTTTTTAAAGTTTCATTTTTTGTCATATCTGAATCCTCCTTTTTAAGCTTGGTAGATACAGCTTCGGCGTTTTCGGCCATTAATACTTTGGGTTTGTTATTCCTTTCAGCTAAGTTGTTTAAATATTTCTCCCAGTCAACGGTTTCTATGCCAAACATACCGCCAAAGTTTTCAATTTCATCTCTGTTGTCAACTTCACCTTCGGTATTATCTTCATAAAGACGATATATCGTAAAAAGATCATCGTCAAAAAAAGAAAGAGCCTTTTCCTTTGATATGGGAAGCAGCTCATCTGAAATATATCCGTATTCATTTCTTGCCTTTATGGTTATATCATCGGGCATATTATCAAGAACCATATCAGATAATTTGTGTTCCGAATCCATATAGATTTTTTCCTCCTTTTCATTCGATGTTTTATATGCGGCATCAGACAATGAATCATTTCTTAATTCTTCTTCAAAAAGTTCAAATAAGCTTACTTGCCCTTTCTTATAGGCCGGGTTTTCCTGTTGTGTAAGATAATTCTTTATATTTTCAGCTGTACTTTTGATTGTATCAAGCCAATTTTCAGCTTTTTCATATCTTCTCATATCAACAAGATTGTCTTCTGCTATCGCCCGTTTTAAATTCTTTGCATAATTTATAACGGTATTAACGGAGAATTGTTGTTGGGTTTTTCCGTTAAGAAGATTTGCCGCTTTTTTCACATACTTTAAATTCCGGTCCTTTTCAAAACGCTCCAAGGTCTTGCGGGCATTCGCCCTTATTTCATCAGCTCTTGCCATATAGTTTATTGGTACTTCAGGCGGTAATTCTGTATAATACTCTTTTGGAACAGGCAGATTGTACTTACTACATAAATCCTCAATTTGTTTTTTGTAATATATGATATGATTTCTTATAAGTTCAAGATTTGAGCCGTCACTCCAAAACGGATCGCTGCCACCTGTGACATAAACAGCCTTCCATTGTGTACTCTCTTCAATTATTTCATCAATATACTTTTTTAAAAGCGGCTGCGGATTGTTTAAATTTTTCTCCATATTTATTTCAGCCTCCTATGTCGGTTATTCGTATATTGATATTCTCAGCTCTATTTTTTGCCCGTTTTGCAATGTCCACTCATAACCGCTTGTTGATGCTTTAGAGCATTTGAGCCCGCCGAGCAGCTCAAGGATCATATAATCTCGGACAGCGTTTATCGCTTCGTCCGTACATTCGGATTTATTTTTCCAAAGAGATTTATTTTTTGGATTTAATGTTCCTGCGTATATTGCAAAAGCACCGCAGCCAACGTGATATTCTGCCATCATTCTTCTCCTTTCTGTTGCTGTGTAGTAGTTTCCTCTATTTCCCGTCCACTGTTTGCAGTTGAAGGTTGTTTGGATTTTTCATAGGAAGTCCAAAAGCTGCCTATAAATGATCTATATGCGGCATCTGACAGCATACCTTCATCTTTCGACTTGCAGATAACAAAAAAGTCCTGCAAAAACTCGGCAAGGGCTTTGTTTACAAAAGAAATAAAAATATCGTTCTTATCTTTTCTTTTGCCTATTTTCAATTCGCCTTTTTCATAGCTTGATATAACAAAAGAAATAATTGTTTTAATCAAATCATCCGGATAAAAGACATTGTCAACAGGTACAGGCTTTTGAGCATTGTCAGCGGAATCATTGTTTTTCTTTGCAGAAAATTTTGACAGAGCAAATAAAATCGACAGCAATACAATGAAAAGCATAACCGCAGCAGCCACTATAAGAATTATGTGATTTTTAGATAACAAATCTGTCACCTTCTTCATACTCTGAATCATAGCCGAGCTTTGCAAAAGTCTTTCTGATTTGCTTTATTTCACTTAGCTTTTCTGTCGCTGTCATAGTTTTATAGTCATTATAGCTTACAAAGACAAAATCACTTTCGGACTGAGTCAAAGCAAAATCCATTGTATCTGTATTGTGCATAACATCATATTCTATTGAATTGAGGATTGAAATTGCAAGATTCATCGTTCGTCTTGAAGCAGGTATCTCGCAATATATATAAGATATGATCAGGTCAATTATACAGCTGCGGCCAAAGGGTTTGCACGGCCCCACAAGATCTTCCAGACTCACTACAATTTTATTCAAATCATAGGAGAAAGGATTTTTAAATACAATGCTGCTGTAATTATAGATAAAAGGTGTTTCAGATGGATTTGCTGACATTTTGACTTTTCTCCTTTCTTTGCTGTTTATTATTCTCATTGGCTGCGTTTGCTTTTCTTTCGGCTTGCAAAAGCTTTTCTTCAAGGCTTAACGGCTTGTTTTTGACTGTCTCTGCCTGCCTTAAACAATCGGCAGCTTTAGATACGTCCTTATTCGTACCTACACCGTTAAGGTAACATTCGGCAAGCATACGATAGGCTAAGGGGCTGCCCATATTGGCCGCTTGTCTGTACAGTTCAAACGCTCTTTCGGGATCTTTGGCTACGCCACATCCGACAGCAGCGCACTTACCTAAGTTTACGACAGCGAGACTGTTTTTGAGGGCAGCAGCTCTTTCAAAGCATTCAATAGCTTTCTGTATGCTGCGGTCTGTTCCTTCGCCGTTTATGTAGCAACAACCTAAGTTGTTAAGGGCTGTGGCATCGTCCGCCTTGGCGCTTTCCGAATAAAGCTCAAAAACCTTTTTATAATCAATGTTGTTTGCCGTTGTTCCCATATCGCTAAGATCATAAAAAACCTCCGCTTTCTCGTGTAGGATAGCGTCATTAGTCGATGTTTCGGGTTCAAATACCTCTGCAAAGTTTAAATCGCTTATAACCTCCGACTTTTGAGACACATTTGCCTGTTCGATTAAATTTTTTTCCGGGTACTTGACATTTTTTAAAGTGTATGCTATACTATCGTTGAAAGTGATAAGCTTATTAGGCTCGGGATACTTTTTCCCTATGCTCTGACAAAGCTTGTCACCTTTTTCTTTATGTAAAGCAACAATTTTATCTTTTATAATCTGCTGTTCAATGTATTCTGCGAAATCCTGTCTACCGTATGCACTTGTAACGTCATTTATTTCAGCTTGATTTCCCTGTTTATTCAAAGCAATAGATACTAACACTTGTCGATTTTGATTATCGATAGTGTCGGACACAACAACAAAAGAGCTTGGTTGATTACCCTTTAATACCATAATAGGATTTCTTACATCAGCAAGAGTTTTAACTAATTGTTGTTCTGTAAGCCCGTGTCCTGTTTTTCCAACCAATTTACCATTAGCATCTCGAATTTCAGGTCTTAAACACTTATCAATTACTTTTTTACTAATTGTAAAGTCAAGATTTGGATTTGCGCCACAAATAGTCAAAACATTTGGCGTAATACCAATGGTAAGAGGCTTATTTATTTTTGTTCCATATTTAATTATTTCATGCAACTTACTATTAAAATCGTTTTCTTCCTTCTTATTTTGCTGAAGTTTCGCTTTTTCTTCTTTTGTCAAATCTGCCAAATTATAATCGCTTCCTTTCAAAAAAGATATAGCTTATAATTAAAATGTTACTAAAAAAATCCACTTTAAAAAGCGGATTTTACTTGTTATAGGTGAAAGATATGTTATTGTTTTTTATTATACGTCCTATTTCAAATGCAGTGCCAAATTCAAAGCTAACCGCTTTTGAAATGATTTTGTCCTTTGATATAAGTCTGTAATTTACACCATCGAACCAAATTAAATCATATAGCTTGCTCATATCGCATATACGAGTATAAGGATTATCTTTGGATATTGTTATTTCTCCTGCATTTTTGATATAACCGCCTGTAACGGAATGATTTCCGTTATTATTTAAAAAGGTTATACCAATCGGTAAGTACAATATAAAACCTTGTGCGTTTATTCCCGTCTGCTGTCTCCAATTTTCCTTATCCGTATTTACTGATATAATATTTTTTATAAGCTTATTTCTGCTATGCGGAGAAACAATTATAGGAATTTCGGATAATTGCAGGCATATCTTTTGGGGCAGCTTGATATACTCAATGCTGTTTATAATATTTTTGCTGATTTTATCGGTATTTTCAAACATCAAATTCCAAAATGAAAAATTATTGAAATATTTTCTTTCCATAACGCCGAAAATTCTATCTGTCACAATGCAGTCTGTATAAAGCTTGACAAGCTTAAAAATAATATCTGTGGTTCTTTCGGGGCTTTTTGCCAACTCCAAACATATATCATTTATAAAATCGAGTGTGTTCCTTAGTCTTTTCTTATTTTGCATATTTTTTATTATATCCATATCCATATTTAAGCCTTTCTTTTTCATACAAAAGAATAGAGATAGCTCTATTTAAAAATAAACTGTATTCCCTCAGTCTTTCAAAATAGTTATGGGCTGTTTTCAGGTCGAATGACATTATATATGCCCATAAATAAGTATAGGACATAACAATTTTATGTTCAAGATGTATGGAACTGAATCTCTTTATTTCTTTTTCTTTTTTATATTGAAGCTCTCTGTATTGACATTGGGGACAAAAATCGCCGGATGTAACAGAAAAGACAATGTTATGCTTTTTTACACATACAGGACATAAAAATCTTTCATAAGCTTCATTTTCGTATTTTCCCGAAATGTCGTATTTATCATCAATCAAAGAAAAAAGGCTTTTTATAAGACTGTCGGACCGCTTGGAAGATGCTATGAATGGATCGTAGGAATTAATCATATATAATGAGTCGTCTGTAAGTGACTGTAACCATTTTAATTTTGATTTAGTCATGACCATTGCTTTCATCATATCATAATGTTCCTCAATTATTTTCATTATAATTCTTTCGGCTTTTGCTTGTGAATTAATACCAATAGGCTTAAGGCAGAAACAATCGGTTATTTTATCAATCTGCTGAAAAACAAGCTGAAACCTTTCCTTGTGTTCCATATATCCCGAATATTTTTTAAGATACCTATAAAGGCTCCTGAATTTATTTCTGCTTTGGATATATGTAAAAGTTTCCTCAAATAGACCTACTGCCATTTTGATTTTTCTCCTTTCTTTGCTGCCATCAGTCTGCTATTAATTTTATGGAATTGCAGTTTTTGATAAAGTGTGCTTTCATGGTTCTGAAAGAAGTCCAACAATTATCGTAGTAGGTATAACAGTAGTTATTGAGAATATCATCCTGTCTTTTTTTGCTTTTGATTACTTTTCGGAGTTTTCTTTTTTCATCTGCCGACAACAAATTTCTTTTGTGAGGCTGACAAAATTTTCGGCGTATTTCACAGTCCTCCATAAGCCATTTGAGTTTAAAATGATTTTCAACAAAAATTTGCAGTACGTTATGAAAAGACTTAAGCGTAACTACCATTATGCTTATTTGATAACCGTCTACTTCAAGATTTACACAGTCTCCCGTATATGTCAGTTTATTTTCAAGAGCTTTCCATTCCTCATTTGTCAATGTGGTTTTATCGGTTTCAGACATTGGCCACCTCCGTGTTTTGGGATTGTTGGAAAAATCAAGGCTGAAGTTTACATATTTGCCGCTGTTGGCGTCCATAACTATATCGGCCTCAAAGGTTTTGTTTTTGTTTTTCGACCAGAGGTCTTTATAGTGTACACGGCCTTTTTCAAGAAAGGCTTTTGCCGTTGATTTTGTAAGAGTCTTTTTAAAGGCTTCAAAGTATTTGTTGCTTTTCCAAAGCGCAAAATCGCAAGCCTTATCCGAACAGTAGAAGTTCAGCTTTCCTTCATAGACTGGCTTGCCGCAGCGTGGGCAAATACCTATAACTTCACGGGTGCTGAAGCTGTCCTTCAGCTCGTCAACAACAGAGGTTTCGGAAACAATGCTTTTTACAAAGGCTTTTATGTCCTGCATAAAGCTGTCGGGAGCTGCCTGTCCCTTTGAAATGAGAACAAGCCTGTTTTCCCATTCGGCGGTCATTTTTGCCGATCTCAGGGCTTCGGGAACAATGCTTATAAGAAGCTTGCCTCTTTCGGTTGGGCGGAGCTGTTTTTTCTGTCTTTCGACATAGCCCCTCGCTATTATTGTTTCAATAACGGCTGCTCTTGTGGCGGGAGTGCCTAAGCCCTTGCGTTCAACCTCGTCTGTTTCATAGTCCTCGTTTCCTGCACGTTCCATAGCCGAAAGGAGCGTATCTTCGGTAAAGGGTACGGGCGGTTTTGTGTTATGCTCCGTAATCTTTGAGGTTACATTGTATTCCTGTTCTTCGGAAATATCAGGCAGAGGCTCTTTTTCTTTTTTGTCGTTGTCTGTGACTTTTAAAAAGGCTAAAAATGCGGTTTCCGTACATTTATATCCTTGATTTATGATAACATTTCCTCCTGCATAAAAGTTTACATCACAGCATCTGAGTATAACCTTTGTGTTTTCACATACATATTTTTCGCCTGTGGCACACAAGAGGCTGTTTGATATGAGATACAGAATTTTTCTTTTCGTGTCGGCAAGAGCGTTAAAATCTGCGTCTTTTATATTTGCTGTGGGAATAATTGCGTGATGGTCGGAAACCTTTTTGTTGTTCATTACAGCCTTTATATTTGGAGTAAAATCAAGGCTTTTTGCATAGTCAAGCCGATTTTTGAGAATGGCTATAATTTCGGCTGCCGTTTCTTCCATATCCTCAGTAAGATAGCGGCTGTCGGTTCTGGGATATGTAATGAGCTTATCCTCATAAAGGCTCTGAGCCGCTTCGAGGGTCTGACTTGCTGAAAAACCGAAAAGTCTGTTGGCGTCTCTCTGGAGTGTAGTCAGATCATATAACTTCGGAGGGCTTGTCTTTTTATTTTCTTTCTTTACTTCCGAAACGACAGCTCTTGCAATCTCTGTTTTCTTTTGGAGATTTTTGGCTGCCGACAGATCGTCAATTCTGTCGCTTTCGGCTGTAAAGCTGCCGCAGTTTATCATAACCTTATAAAATTTTTTTCTGACAAAAGAAGAAATATCCTTATCCCTTCCTACAATCATAGCAAGCGTGGGGGTCTGTACTCTGCCTACGCTCAGGGGCTTGTCTGAATTGTAGAGAGAAGAAAAAAGCCTTGTGGCGTTCATACCCACAAGCCAGTCGGCACGTTCTCTGCACAGTGCAGAATGATACAGGTTGTCATAGTCATTGCCGTTTTTGAGATTGTCAAAGCCGTTTTTTATTGCGCTGTCCTCCAGTGACGAAATCCAGAGCCTTTCAAAGGGCTTGCGGCAGCCCGATATGTTATAGACGTGACGAAATATAAGTTCTCCCTCACGTCCTGCATCTGTGGCGCATACAAGACTGTCAACAGTGGGGTGGTTCATAAGATTTTTGAGTATATCGAACTGCTTTTTTGTAGTACCCTTTATTGAATAATTCCATTTTTCGGGCAGAATAGGCAGCTTATGCCAGTTTTTATATTCTTCGCCATAGCTTTCAGGCTCGGCAAGCCCAACCAGATGTCCTACACACCAAGAAACAATATAACCGTTTCCTTGTGTATAACCGTCTTTTCTTTCGTCCGCTCCCATAACCTTTGCAATCTGCATTGCTACAGAGGGTTTTTCTGCAATTATTAGCTTCATAACACCAATCCTTTCTTTCAGTCAGCCTCATCGGGAGAAGTGGTTTTTCCGTGTACGGCCGCTTTATATTTTTCTACAATGTTCAGAACATCTACAAGAGTAAGAGAGTTTTCGGCAAGAACAAGAGACAGAACATTGCTTTCAGCTTCCTTCTTTTTGTTTTCGAGATCTTTTATCTCCTGCTTTTTCTGAATTATCTTATTACAGATACTTTCATAAGCAATTACATACTTTTCGATCTTATCTTTCGTCATTTAAACATCTCCCTCTTTGTTTTTGTTCTCGGCAAAGCCGACTTCGGTGACTACTATGCTGAGTGTGGATTTTTCATTTTTTGTATATGTATCAATGTAGCCCTGTACATATATTTTTGTGCCTTTTTTAACGTAATTGCCGATTGTTTCGGCCGTTTTGCCATAGGCAATACAGGGTATAAAGCTAACCTTGTCTTTGCCTCTGGCTGATGCAAGAGTAAAAAGCACATAAAATCCTGCATCATCTTTTGTTATTCGTATATCGGGATCCTTTGTCAATCTTCCGAGTATGGATACACAGTTCATTTCATTCTCCTTTCATACTTTGATATTGCTCCGCTTAAAATAAGCAGACGTATTTTGTTTTTAGGTATAAAAATCTTATTCATAGCTGCTCCTTATGATACAGAAGTGGTTTCTATTTCGCTCTCTGTATTTTTCTCAGACTTTTCGGACAATGCAGCTTCGGTGTTTTTCTCAGCTTCGATTTCTGCAAGTATAGACGCTTGCTCCGCAGCAATTTCAGCCTCCTGTTCGGGAGTAAGAGGCGCTTCGCTTTTGTCCCAAGAGGGCGGAGCTGCTGATATTTCTATATTTTCATTTCTTCTTTTAAGGGATTCGGGGCTTTTGCCTGTTTTTGCGGAAAGCTCCTGCCATACATCATCACTTATTTTATCGACATAAGGATTTCCGTCAGCGTCCGTTTTCCATTCGGTTTTCTCATAAAGAGTAGTTGCTTCCGTTTTGGGTTCGGTTGTGGTTTCTGTTCTATCGGTTGAAGCAACGGTACTTGTCACATCAAGCTCCGTAGATTTATCGTCTGTCTTGTCGGGTTTAAAAACAAGTAAAGAACAAGATATAACAAAAATTATAACGGTTAAAAGTATCAGAAATATACACATTTTGTTATTCATTAAGAACATTCCTCCTTTCAGAAGTTTAGCTTTCAAAGTACAATGGGCTTACCGAGCCGCCTGTTGAGGTTATGTTCCAACCTATGTCGTTGCCATAAACACTGTTGGGATTGCTTGTTACATAATAATTATAAAAATGGTCTAAAGATGTAATTTTTACACCATCAGAACTGCCGCCTTCGACCACAGAGGGTACTCCGCCTATCATACCTACATATATGCCAACGTGACCGTAAGCAAAGCCGGCAGAACCTGTGCCGTATTTTATGCCTATGTATGCTCCTACGGGTATTTTGGTATAGTCAACGTGACCGCCGCTTACAACAAGCTTGTTGGCTCTTGAAAACTCGTTGCCGTTGCCGCCGTGATAACCCAGACCTGCCGCCTGATATATGGTAGAGGCAACCTTTGCGCATTGACCGCTGTAACCGCCTGCGCCTACCATAGCAAGAGCGCACTCGACAACACTTCTTGCAGTTCCCGTGAGCTCATCTGATATTTCATACTCGCTCAGATCTATAGCATAATCAAAAAAAGAAGTGTTGGTCGTTGTATATTCTACGTTTCCGAAGTAAAAAGCGGGATTCAGATTTCTGTAAAGCAAAGTTTTTTTGGCTTCATACTCCACATAAATATAGCCCGATAATCCAACCACGCCCAACACATCGCCTTTTTTTACGGTCTGGCCGTCAGATACTCTTATATTGACAACATTACCGATAGTAAGTTTTTTTGTATTTGTTATAAGTGTGACTTC
>CANRIS010000042.1 GCA_947630725.1 uncultured Clostridia bacterium | reverse complement strand
TTCTTACCTGCCGTATCCACATAGTACCCTCTACACCAGAATTCTCGGTTTCGGTACTTCATTTTCAGATTCCCCCATCTTTCGTATATCATCATACTTCTCTTTCCTTTCAGAAATCCCATGAAACTTGATATGCTTATCTTTGGCGGTATCTCCACAAGAATATGTATATGGTCAGGACAGGCTTCTGCCTCTAACAAATTTACTCCGTACCAGTTACAAAGTTGTCTTAACATCTGTCCTATTTCCAACCTTTTGGTGCCGTAAAACACCTTTCGGCGATACTTGGGAGCAAATACTATGTGATACTTGCAATTCCACTTTGAATGTGATAAACTGTGTATGTCATTCATGTTGTAATACCTCCTTTTGACCTTCGTTGCAGTTCGCAGCCGCAATCTTAGTATATTATTTTCAGAACTTATAGCTGTAAGCTCTTTTGCCACCGGCCGAGCCGGAGGGTGATGTACAAAAATCCCCTATCGGTGTTTTAGCGCCGATAGAGCTTCGCATTATCTGTTTCTATACATCTTTTCGTAATAGCTTTGATACCCTCTGCTTATAATTGTCTCCAGCACTCGCGATTGTCAGGATACCATTTTATTGCCCTCTCAATCCTGTCTTATTTATTGCAAAATAGCACCACTTCAAATGCTATTTATCTACACAATTTTTTAATATATTCAATTACGTACGCTCCCCACAATCCTGTTATCCTTAAAAGCTGTAATTTTAAATAAAACCTGTTAGAGTCGTAAGAGGTTTTAGTCTTAAGAGAATCTTTAAAGTACTTAGCTCTCTTAAATTCTCTGTATTCTTTTGCTCTTGCGATATAGGACACCTCTTGAGGTGAATGAACATAGTTGGGAATAGTCCATACAAACATTAGCTGACATCTGGTTATAAAAGCCTCTTGCAAAAAATGATTATTTCTGTTATCGTCGTTTCTAATCATATCATAAAGTGCCTCGGCATTATTAGAGCTCATTTTAAGTAAATCCGACCAATATCTGTTAGTCTGAGAACCCGGAACTCTTTTTCTGTAATGATATCCCGTTTCAGTACATCCTCCTACTCGTTCTGCCTTTGAAAATACGCAAAAAGAAAATATACTGTCCATAATTGCACCGTAAGTATCATGCTTATTCCAGCCAAGCACCTTTTCTTTTAGAAAGGACGTAAGATAAATTTTATCCCAATAATATGATAGCTGGCAAAGATAACATTCGTTATTTTCCGACGGAACTCGTACAATTGTTCTGCCCATAAGATAAGCACAGTTCTCTGAATTTTCATAATAAAATGGTTTTTCTATAGTAATATCAAGCTCGGTTCGTTCGCCATATTCGTTATATCTTGCTCCTGAGCAAAATACTTCCGCTTCTTTTTCGCCCATCGCTGAAAACATTCTCTCGTAAAAATCAATATCTACCCAGTCATCGGAATCAACAAATGTCATATATTTTCCGGTCGCTAATTTAATGCCGTCATTAATAGCAGCAATAATCCCCTCGTTTTTCTTGTGTATGACTCTAAAAGCTACCCCCCCCCGCTCAATTTTTGCATATTCGTCGCAGATTGCTCCGCAATTATCGGGTGAACCGTCGTCGATACAAATAATCTCGATATTATCCATTGTCTGATTGACAAGGCTGTCAAGACATTGGTGAATATACGGCTCCACCTTGTATACGGGCACAATGATTGAAAGCTTTGGCTGCATTTTACGCTTCTCCTTTTATAAGCTATTGTATCTTATTTATCATACTTTGTAATAAACATATCAATATGTCTGCCATATCGTTTTACTTTATTTTACTGTAAAGCATATATATCTTGATAATAACTGAGCTTGGCAAACGAAGAATAATCTTTTTTATTCTGTCTTTTATAGTCTCATATGGATTTTTTCCTTCATAAATTGCTTCTGCCAAGCATGGCTTTTTTAAATAATTGTCCATTTTTTCGGCATCAGAGGGATTCTGTGCAAAGTATCCTACAACTGTTCCTGCATAGGTTATCGCCCTTGCGTTTAATGCTGATTTAACGAGTGGATTTCTGTCATTATTATTTAGAAAATCTATCTCAGCCTCGAGTACTGTTATTTTCGATTCCACCTTTTTTATACTTAAGCTATGTACAATAGACCCTTCCACCTGTCTATAATGATATCCGCGGACCGAGCCTGTTCCAATGCATTTTGCATGACCGAATGCAATAAAGTTGAATAGAACATCCTCGTTTGCAGAGAGAGATGTCAAATATTTTAATGATATTTTGTTGATAAATTCAGCTCTATAAATTTTGTCCCAGGGGGCTTGCGAAGCACATAAAAATTTTTTCCCATATTTAGTACGTTTCTTCTCATCTAATAAAACCTTTACAAGCATATAGTCGAGCTCTTCGGGAGTTTTATATAGCTTAGAGGTATCAAAAGTATAAGATATCTTTTGTTTGCCATCCGGTTCGTTAATATAGCATTCTCCTGCAACAAAAATATCGACCTCCTGATTCCCAAGAGCCTTAAACATTGCCTCATAGTAATCCGGTTCAATCCAATCGTCCGAATCAACAAAGGTAATCCACTCGCCCTGAGCTGCGTCTATACCGTCATTTCTGGCGCGACATAGTCCTCCATTCTCTTTGTGAATTACTTTTGTCTTAATTTCGTCGCCGTACTTTTCTGCATACTCATCACAGATTTTTCCGCAATTATCCGGCGAGCCATCGTCAATGATAATTACCTCAAAATCGCGGAAAGTTTGGCTGTAAACACTGTCGAGACACTGTTGGATATACTTTTCAACATTGTACACCGGAATGATAACAGATAATTTAGGCTGCATGGTATTTATTCTCCTTACTTTTCGTTGTTAAAGTCCTATTTTTGAACACGCCTCAAGCGCCGCCGCTATGACCTTATCCATATCATAATACTTATACTCCCCTAGCCTGCCGCCGAAGATGACGTTCTTCTCAGCATCGGCAAGGACTTTGTATTTTTCATACAAGCTGTTATTTCGCTCATCATTGATAGGATAATACGGCTCGTCACCTTTCTGCCAAACCTTCGGGTACTCGCGCGTGATGACAGTGTGCTCGGTCCTTTCCCCACCCTGACAGCCAAACTCGAAATGCTTGTGCTCAACAATTCTCGTATATGGCACGCTTTTTTCAGTATAATTCACCATCGCGCAGCCCTGATAGTTCTCAACCGGCAGATCCTCAGTCTCAAAGCGCAGGCTCCTAAATTCCAACTCCCCATAGCAGTAGTTGAAATAAGCGTCAATCGGACCGGTGTAGACGATTTTCTCGGCAAGCTTCGAGAGATTGTCCCTATCCACCAAGAAGTCAGTGTTCAAGCGGATTTCCGCGCCCTCAAGCATCTTCTCAATCATCTGCGTATAGCCGCCAATCGGGATGCCCTGATACTTGTCATTGAAATAATTATTGTCATACACAAATCTCACCGGCAGGCGCTTGATGATAAACGCTGGGAGCTCGGTACAAGGTCTGCCCCACTGCTTCTCGGTATAGCCTTTGACGAGTTTTTCATATATATCACGGCCGACAAGCTTGATTGCCTGCTCTTCAAGATTTTGAGGTTCTCCGGGAATTTCGGCACGCTGTTTTTCAATGATTTCCTCGGCTTCGGCGGGAGTTGTTATCCCCCACATTTTGCTGAATGTGTTCATGTTGAACGGCATGTTGTAAAGCTCGTCCTTATAGTGCGCGACCGGCATGAGTGTGAACCTGTTGAAAGTTGCAAACTGATTTACATACTTCCATACCTCGTCGCTGTTGGTGTGAAAAATATGCGGTCCGTACTTGTGAACATTGATACCGCCCACGTTTTCGGAGTAAATATTGCCGCCGATATGACTGCGCTTTTCAATAACCAAAGCGCTTTTGCCCTTTTTGATCGCCTCATGCGCGAATACTGCACCGTAGAGACCTGAGCCTACTATTAGATAGTCGTACATCTTTTCTCCTTTTATATTTTAATAAAGTATTTTCCAAGTGGGATTTTAGATATGATATAAGTTATTGTAAATGTGCAAATTGTGACCGCAGCAAAGAGGCAGATAGCCTCAATCAATGAATTGATGTCAAAAAGCCTCATAATGACGGTCAAAACCAGCGGGTGGATAATATACGCACCCAAGGTCAAGGGCTGCGTCATTTTTATCAGCTTTATTGCCGCTTCGTTTTTGATTGAAATTCTCAGGAAAAATGTAACAAGCAGCAAAACCCAAATCATGTCAAAAATGCTGTCATAATAAAATTCGCAGCTTACTAAGTTCTTGAATACGTTATATCCCATAAATAGCTGGTATAACATTATGAAAAACGACCAAAAACTTAAAATAATAAAGTGTGCTGTACAGCTTATTTTTTTACAAATAATTGGTAATATGTAGGCTATACCCCCCCATTAGAAAATATTGGTTCCATGACCATATTCTGCATGCTTGACTTACATCAGACTGAATGGGTCTTCCTTTTATAATCGAAATGATTTGTATAGTTACGCAAATCGCCGCAACAACTCCCCACAGTGATAAGCGTTTTACCTTTTCATGGTCGACAAGTTTCAGAATAAAAGGCGAAAGAATATATACGATTCCCAATCCGCCGAAGTACCAGAACTGCCACATATATCCCTTTTGCAGATACGGCATAAAGGTTATCTGACTAAAATAATTTAGGAGTGAAATGTCCTCTGTATTATGATGCAAAATCAGCCTTATAACAAACGCTAAAGTAGTAATTGCAAAGCTCCATATAAATACGATTCTTACTATACTCAAAATCTTTTTAATCACATACTCAGCCGTAATTTCTTTTTTGCTAAGGATAAAATACCCACTGCACGTGAAAAACACCGGCACTGCAAATCCGCACAGATAATACAGCACTCCGTTAGGTGCTGATAATTCTATATCCCAATTGCTTCTCAAAGTATGCAGCCCTATGACTGCAAGGCAAGCGAAGAATTTCAATAAATCAATATTATAGTTTCTCTTCGCGTTCCCTTGCTGCAACTGATTCTGTGTCCTACTTTCCTCCATTGATTCCCTCTCCTATTCGTTTATACCGTTTAGCTTTTTATACCACTCTGCAGCGTGCTTTGTGATAGTGTCAATATCCGCAAATCTCGGCTTCCAGCCCAAGACCTCCTGTGCTCTTTTGCTGCTTCCGACGAGCATGGGTGGGTCACCGGGGCGACGAGGTACAAGCGTCACCTTGAAATCCTTACCCGTGACCCTCTTGACAGAATCAATCACCTCAAGAACCGAGGTTCCGTTTTCATTTCCGAGATTGAAGAAGCCGCTTTCGCCGCCTTTATTCAGATACTCAAGTGCCAGAAGATGCGCATCAGCAAGATCGGTGACATGGATATAATCCCTGATGCAAGTGCCGTCGCGGGTCGGATAATCGCTGCCGAAAACCTTGATGTCGGGGCGCTTGCCATATGCCGCGTCCAAAACAAGCGGGATAATATGCGTCTCGGGGTTGTGGTTCTCGCCTATATCACAGTCGGGATCGGCTCCCGCCGCGTTGAAATATCTCAGAGCAACATATTTAAGTCCGTAGGCGGTGTTGTAGTCCTTGAAAATCCTCTCAACCATAAGTTTTGTAGCACCATAGGGGTTGATAGGATTCTGCGGCATATCCTCGGTGATCGGCAGCTTTTCGGGTATGCCATAAGTCGCACAGGTCGAGGAAAATATGATTTTGTCGCAACCGTGATCGCGCATCGCTTCCAAAAGATTAAGCGTGTTGCAGACGTTGTTGAAATAATATTTTGCAGGCTCGGTCACGCTCTCGCCGACATATGCAAATGCCGCGAAGTGGAACACCGCGTCAATTTTGTTCTCGCTGAAAACGCAGTCGAGCGCAGCCCTGTCGCAAAGGTCGGCTTCTACGAATTTCCCCCACTTTACCGCTTCTCTGTGACCATAAATCAGGTTATCATAGACTATTGTGTCATAGCCCTTTTGCGCAAGAAGCTTGTTAATGTGGCTGCCTATGTATCCCGCGCCGCCGCAGACAAGTATTGACATATCAATCTACCTCCGAATATCTCAAAATCGTTTCCCCATACGCCTTGGGAATCCCCACATCATAGCTCTTTCCGTCAATCAGCGCGCCGGTCATGCCCTTTGCCTCCAGCACCCTGCAAAGCGCCGATGTCAGCTGTATCTCGCTCGGGTCGCAGGCCTCGTCATGCTTCTTTATATCTTCTTCAAGATAATCAAACACGTCGGGCGTGAGGACATATGTACCGAAAGTGCAGTAGTATTCCTTGCCCTTCGGCGTTTTTGTTGCGAGATGGTCCTTGGCATACCTGACCGTCGGCTTTTCGTACATCTCGGTTACGCTCATCATGTAGCTGCGGCGGTCGTCGAATGTGCCGGTCAGAATTCCGTAGTGAACGACGTTTTCAAGCTCTACCGGTTTTATCCCGACCGTCAGCTTTCCGCCGGATTTTTGGTAGGATTTAATTAACTGCGTTGCGCAATTTAAGTTTATATTGCTCTTGTAGATGAAGTCGCCGAGCATCAAAAGCACAGGCTCTTTTCCGAGGTGCTCCCTCGCCTGATAGACTGCATGTCCGAAGCCGCGGCGTTCCTTTTGTACCGAGAATTTCAGCTTTCTGCCGATGCTCGCAATCTTCTTTTCATACTCCCTGACCGCCTCCGGAAGCTTCTTTACATGCTCCTCGGTGATGCCCTTCGAGAACATCTCCTTGAAGCCTTCGAGCTCCTCTTCGCCGACGATGATGATTATCTCCTCTATCCCGGCTTCTTCAAGCTCTTCGAGTAGGTACATGATTACCGGCTTGGCAAAACCATTTTGGTCTATGACTGGCAGAAATTCTTTTTTGACGAATCTCGTCTCGGGGTACATTCTCGTTCCGAAACCTGCGACGGGAATAATAGCTTTTCTGACCCTGTCGCCTGCGGGAAGCATAAATGCGTGAGGCTCCATGCCCTTTTCTTCGAGATATTTGACCAGCTCAGCTTGTTTAAGCTTGTCCTCGCAGATAAACTGAACGGTGCCGTCGCCTTGTGAACCCACTCCCTTGCCGCCGAGGGTGAGTTCCTTGACTTTCGGGTCATTGAGTACGCCATGCAAAACGGGAGCCGTTAATTCCTCAGGGCAGCCAATAGCAACCTTTTCATCGAATATTTTCTGAGCTTCGATCATCAGCGAACCTACCCTTGCGGTATCGCCCTTTGCAATCGCGTCGACAGCTTCGGAAATAATCCGCTGATTGTCCTTGCCCAATGCCTCATGTATTTTCTTATCCGTTTCTGTCTGAGGGAAAGGATAAGCTCGATTCAAGTCTGAAAGAATCTTCTTTGTATCTTTTTTCGCCATCAAATCCGCAAAAACGAGATACATATTCTTCCCAACGGAAAGCTTTTCGGCATAGACCTCGTTGCCGTCGAACTCCATGCAAACAGGAGCAACGCCGTATGCGCAGGCTTGGTCAAGCCTTCCGCAGCGGGATTTCGTAAGCATCTCACCACGGTATGCCGCCTGCATTTCTCCGCTTATGCTCATCTTTAAGTGATAGAGTTCGTTAAATGCACGCGCCATCAAAACGCAGATTGCCGCGCTCGAGGAAAGACCTTTTTTGATTGGCAGAGTGACCTTATTTATGTCGATTTTCGCTCCGCCGATTCGGTAGTTTTCAAGCAGATACGCCGCCACGCCGCAGGCGTAGCAGAAAAACTGAGTTTCCTTCGCCTTCTCGCGAAGAGTATCTTTGTCCATCGTGCAGGAAAATGTCACGACATTACCGTTCTCGTCGAGCGACGAAAGCTCGAAAGTCTCGCTTTTCTCGGCGGTCGCGTATATCCCAAGGTCGATTCCGGTGACGATTGCCTTGCCTGGCAGAATGTCCGCATTGATTTCGGTGTAGCGTCCGGCCCAGTCGGTATGCTCGCCGAATAGACAGAGACGACCGGGGACGAAAAGCTCCAGAATTTCATTATTGCTGTTTTTCATGATTTTCTCCTATTATGTAAAATTTTATCTTTTATCTGTTTAACCAGATTTATAACATTGGATATTAAAAATTCATCTTTTTCTATTAACAGCACGATAAAATATACTGTAGCTCCAATTAATACCATAGCAAGAGTGTGAAATACAGATGAGGCAAACAGCTTTGAAAGAGGCAACAAAACCACTGTCATAACAGCCCCGGCAATAAAATAATTGCAGCCTTCCTTTAATATGTGCTTTACAGAAAACTCTTTTCTGACAAAAAGAATCATGGATGTTGTGACGACTGTTTCTGCAGCAACGGAGGCTATAGCTGCGCCGATGGACTTGAAGAAATATATCATGAACGTATTCAAGCAAAAATTAACTATAGCACCTGCAGTTACCGATATTGTAAATTTATTCTGCCTTTTTGTGGGAATCAAATATTGCGAACCTACTACGTTGCTGAACCCAATTATGAGAATCAGCAGCGAAAGAATCTGCAAAAGCGGAACGACTTTTTCATATCCCACGCCGAAAAACCACGGCACGAAATTGCCGGCTGTCATTATTATCCCGAGGCACATTGGTACGCCCAGTAACCAGACGAATCTGCAGCCTTGGTACATATAATTTTGTATATCCTCTTTTTTACCGTTTTGAAACAGATACCCTATCCTCGGCACCATGACTGTGCCCAGGGCTGTTATTATTGCAAGCAGTATTCTGGAAATCTTCATCGCCTGCTCGTAATAACCATTTTCGGCAGAACTGCCGGTGATAACGCCAATCATCGTTTTGTCGAGGACGGTATAGATTTGCACAGCTACGGCCGGTATGAAAAGCGATAAAACAACCTTAATGTCTTTAAACGGTTTTAATGCAGAAAGCTTGACTTTTTTTATATATTTGGGAAGATATGCCCACAGAGAAATATTCCCGAGTACCGAAAAAATTCCCAGTCCAAAGACGTATATTATAATGTCGTTTTTGCTTTTGACAAATGCAAAAATATATGCTATGTTGATTATTTTAAAAATGACGTTGCGCGTGACCGTCTTCGCAAAGTCCTCCATCCCTTGAAAAAACCACGTTATGTCAAAAAACACAGAAACAAGGTTTAGAGACAGGATAAGATAAATGGTCGAGTTATTTTTTTGTAGTAGTGCAAAGACGATGTATAAAATAATCGTTATACCGGACGTGCAAAAGCCAAGCAGTTTTGTATTCCAAAACACCTCACTGCGCTTTTCGATGTCGTTCTGAACATATGATATTTCCCGCTGACCGTAGGAACTCACTCCCATAACAGCGACAAGTGAAAAATACGAAACAATCGATTCGACAAAGCTGACCGTTCCGATTCCGTCAGGCTGCAATACACGAGACAGATAAGGCGCAGTAATAAGCGGAGTCAGGATAATAAGTACCTGATATGCAACATTAAATATGTAGTTTTTCTTGATGCTTTTTTGGGACATATAGACCTCATATTTTAACAAGAATATAATCTTCTTTTATAAACATAGTACTTTTGTTGCTTTCATGTTTTTGCCTTTTGTTTATTAGATATTTCAAACTGACCATATTGTCCTATAGTGGAAAAATGAATTATACCAATCTCCTCTGAAATATAGTACAATCTTAAGAACATATGCTGCTGTAACTAATACATACATGGCATATTTAACATACTTCCTATCAATATTCTTTAGTGCCTCGGGAACGTAAAGCACAAGAACAGCTTCGTAGTAATACATAAGCCTGTTAGCCGGCGTGAATAATACCGCTACCGAGCCGCCTATAATAAGGGCAGTTTGAACTGACGAAAACAAAATGCGTATAGCATCATTAGTTTTGGCCTTACCGTAAATATATGACAGCAAAATATAAAAGCATATGAACACCAGTATCACAGCAATGTATGTGTTCGACTCTGTTTCATATAGATATACTCCGTATGTTGTATACCTTGCTATAATGCTCCTAAGAAAAGCAGAAAGCACTCTTGTCGCTATCATGGAAATTACTATAACCATTGCTCCCCTAAACGGAGTCAATTTTAATAAATCAATAGACACTAATGCAATTACTACTAAAATAGAAGAATTATGAACTGTAGTAGCTATCAACGCAAGTATCAATGCTTTCTTATACTTTTTCTGGCGATACATAGACAGCGCATTAAGCAGTAACGCTGTAGCCATATGCTGCCTTATAAGATTTAAAGATGAAAAATAACAGTTGCTGGTCGTGAAAAAAATAAATATACTGTATGCAGGAGAGACCGACTCATGGTATATCGCTATATAGTATCCGGCACAAATAAAAATTGACGACGCAATAAAAAAGATTTGCGGGTCTTTTGAAATAAAATATAGTACCCTTGCAAACAGTGCAAATCCGGGTTCGGTTGGGTTAAATGACTGAACCATAAACATTCGTCTATAGCTCATAAAGTCCGCCCCAACGTTAAACCGAACGGCAGAAATTAGCGTCAACGGGAGAAAAGACAAAAATGCAAATGTCCTTGAGAGCATACGCTTAGCCTGAGACTTCAGCTGGTGGGAATTTCCTATATGTGTCGAAATGTACGCAAAGAGAATTGACAGCGCGGTCGCTGTAATATAAACTACCATTTTACCTGCTCTCTCCTTGCTGTTTTACTGTCTTATAATTTCTCGCATAGAATATATCCAATCTATCGGATACGTCATATGTATTTTAATCAAAAATATAATTACTCTGTATTTAAACGAAAAGTCTCTTAATCTGCTTATGCGCCCCCAAATATCACTTGCAGGCTGACTGTATAAAAAATTATAGTATTCTTTCCAACGCGCTCTGTGCTTTTTTCTATTCATACGATTGCACACATATCTCGGCAAAACATCGCTGACAGCTATAATCTCGCAATACATCTTCTCACTAAAGCCAAAATCCGAATAAGCGTTGAGAATTCGCATAAATTCATTGCATATCTTTTGATACTCCGCCAAAGTATCCTCTCTGTAAATATTCATTGCCGAATCCTGTCGCACACGCCTTGTATAGAGTGACTTTGGCACATACGCAAAGCTTTTAATATGATGACAATATTCATAGTTAAACATTCTGTCTTCGTGAAGATGAATTTCTTCACAATACTTTAAATTGTTATCTGCTATAATCCGTTTGCGGAACAGCTTACAATATGGATTTCCAATCATCTGTTTTTTAGGATTCACAAGAGTTTTTGGCGTAACATATCGTTTTATATCATTGCCAAAATACTCACAACAAGCATCATAACTAATCATACGTTCAGCTTTACCAGTATCTTCATCCACATTAGTAAATTCACATAAAGTGAAATCATAATCCTTTTCTGCTTGAGCATTTACAAGAATTTCAAGATATTTTTCATCAATCCAATCGTCTGCGTCTATAAACGAAATAAAATCCCCTTTTGCACTTTCTATTCCAACGTTTCTTGCACGGCATACTCCCGAATTTTTCTGATGAAATACTCTTACCCTGCTATCCCTCTCCGCATACTCATCGCACATCTTCCCGCTATTATCCGTCGAACCGTCGTCGACGAGTATAACCTCAAAGTTGTCATAAGTCTGCGCGAGGACAGATTCCATGCACTTGTCGAGGTATTT
>CANRIS010000041.1 GCA_947630725.1 uncultured Clostridia bacterium | reverse complement strand
TGTGCCATTTGTTGTACCTCCTGTTTTTTATTATACTACTGTGAGTGTGGGGTGCCAACTTTTATTATACAGGATCAAAATATATAAGGTTTACAGAAGAAGAAAAAAGAAAAGCAAAAGAGTTATCTGAAAAGAGAAAAAAAATTGGCGTGGAAATAACAAAGCTGGTAAATGAACTCAAAGAGGTAAACGGAAATATTATGGCTTTGGGGCTTGCCCTTTTCGGAAGCAAGGCGAAAGAAAAGCGAGAGCTTCTGTCAAAAAGAGACACCCAAGAAGCGGAGATAAATAATAAACGTAAAGAACTCAATGGCTGAATGAAGCTTAAAAAGCTTATACCAAATATAAAACTGCGAGTTGTTTATATGGAGGTTTGATTATGGCAAAATTTGTAATAGAACGTCCTGCCTGCGGCAGGTATGTAGAGGCTTCCACAGGTTTTTTTTGCAAAAAAGAAAATTAATTGCACCTGCGGACATGTTATAAACATCAAAACCGAAAAAATGATATCGAGAAAGTGCGCCCACTGTGGAAATACGGTGGTGTTTGACCAATCAAATGGCGACAAGGCGGTTTGTCCCGTATGCCATAATAATATTAATACCATAAATGAAATATCAAGCCTTGCAGAGTTTACCTGTCCGTCCTGCAGCTGTAAGCTTTCAGCGGATAAAAACGCCGAAAAATATACCTGCCCCTTATGTGACACCGTTATAGACGTGCAGGAGCGGATTGAAAAGGAAAAAATAAAAAATTAGGGCTTTGCCAGCGTAATAAAATACGAGGGCGGAAACGATGTTTTTGTATGGAAGCATCCTATTGAGGATTTTAATCTGGACTCTCAGTTTATAGTACACGAGTCCCAGGAGGCTATCTTCTTCAGAGACGGCAAAGCTCTTGACCTGTTCGGCGCAGGCAGATATACGCTTGCCACGCAGAATCTTCCTATACTTGAAAATCTTTATAAGCTGTCTGCAAATTCTGACGAGGTATTCCATTCGGAGGTTTATTTTATAAACATGACAACCCAGATGGGCATCAAATGGGGTACCGATACAAAGGTAAGGTTTTTTGACCCCGGTTCGGGACTGCATATAGAGATCGGGGCATTCGGCAATTTTAACCTGAGAGTCAGGTATTCAAGAAAGCTTCTTCTTAAGCTTGTCGGCACTGCCGATATGCTTTCACAGGACGAGATCGCCGGCGGCGAAGGCGGACGGTGTGAAAACTGTTGTAGGAAAGTTCAAAGGGCTTATTATAAATGCCGTCAAATCCAATCTGGCAAGAGTTATAAAGGCAAACAGTATAAATATACTTGAAATTGACGAGCATATCGACGAGCTGTCTCTGAGGCTCAAGGATATTATAAACGGCACTCTTGACGAATACGGTCTTTTTATGCCCGAATTTTATATAATGAGCATAATGACGCCGGGCGATGACCCCAATTTTAAGAGATTAAAGCAGCAGTTTGCCGATAAAACTCTTAAGGTAAGAAAAGAAGACATAAAAAAAGCCGAGGCGGAGGCTGCTCAGGGGCGAAAGCTCGTTGAGGCGCAGACGGCTGCTCAACTTAAAATAGTAGGCGCCCAGGGAGAGGCCGAAACATTGAAGCTTAAAGCCCAGGCAGAGGTTGAAGCCTATAAAATGCAGGCCTTTGCCGAAGCTGAAGAAATGAGAGCCAAGGGCTATACATATCAGCAGGAAACTGCCCGTCAGGTAGGCCTTGAAGCCATGCAAAACGGCATAACGGGCGGAGGCGGCTCAGGCGGCGGAGGCATATGCGACATAGCGGGGCTTGGCGTAACCCTAGGCGCTATGGGCGGCGTAATAGGTATGACAAAGGAAGCTCTCAACCCTATCATGAATAGTTCTGCCGATATAGGCGTAGGTATGGGCAATGTTGTAGCCGGCAAAACCGACACCTGGGATTGCTCCTGCGGTGCCAAAGACATCACAACAAAATTCTGCCCCGAGTGCGGCGCAAAAAGGCCTGAAAACGATACTTGGGACTGCTCCTGCGGCGCCAAAGGGATAAAAACAAAATTCTGTCCGGAATGTGGAAAGGGAAGGGAGGAATAATAAATGAATAAAAAGCAAAAATCAGTTATAGCCGTATATGCCATAATATTTGTTGTGTTTAATATATTATATTATTGTATACCGTTTCCAAAGCTTCCTTCTGTATGGATAGCATATGTTTTTTCACTTATATCAATAATCCTGGGATATTTTATAACTGTATATGCCTTTAAAAACACAACTGAGCTTAGATCCAAGGTCTATGGTTTTCCCATATTCAGAATAGGCTATCTGTATCTTTTTGCACAGATCGTTTTAAGCTGCATAGTGTTTTTGATTAGCTGCTTTGTATATATACCTCTCTGGCTTTCTGTAATATTATCTGTTTTGCTGTTGGGTGCGGCTCTTATAGGAGTTATAGCCACCGACAACACAAGAGATGTAATAGAAGAGCTGGAAACAAAGTCAGAAATAAAGACAAAAAAGATTACATATTTTAATCTTGACATAGCGGGTCTAGTAAGCAGCTGTAAGGATCCTGAAATAAAGCAGAAGCTTGAAAAACTGTCCGAAAAATTCAAATACAGCGACCCTGTTTCAAGTGAGGAACTTGCAGAAACAGAAGCTAAAATAGAAAAAGAAATAAAGGTTCTTTCCGAGCTGCTTATATCAGGTAACACAAAATCTGTAATATCCCAAATAGACCTTATAACTGGTATGCTTGAAAACAGGAACCGTATGTGCAAAGCCCTTAAAAAATAATTTCGATATATTAAAAATTCAACACGATTTATGTAATGAGCAAACAAAACCTTTTATGGTAGTCTGCTCTTTTATTTTCTATATTAACTATTATTAAAATGATATAAAATTTATGATTTTTATATATTTATTAATCTTTCTATATACTTTCTTTTTTATACGAAAGCATAATCATATTTATTTTAGCATGGAGATTTTTGTCTGAAATTTCATAGGTCGGTATTTACCTAATTAGTTGGCGGTTCATTTTTTCGCTGCACAAATAAACTTTTATCCGTATTCTCTATCTACCTGCACCTTGGGGAGCGGGTAGATAGAGAATTTTTGAATAAGTATCCCCCAGTAAAACTGGGGGTTTTACTTATGCGCCTTAAAGGCTCTTATTACTAGCTGCCCCTTAAGGGGCATATACGACTGACACTTGCGAAACATTTTTGCCTGCTACCCGTTAGAACGGGTTGGTGTTACTTTCTGTCAAATGGATCTATATCCTCTAATGTCATTTGATTTGTTTCTTTACCTTCTTTTAATTGATTTGCTATATATTCTTTTATTGCTTTTGTGTTTTTTCCTACTGTGTCTACATAATACCCTCTGCATCAAAATTGTCTGTTCCTGTACTTATACCTCATGTTCCCCCATTTCTCGTATATCATCAAACTGCTTTTTCCTTTCAGATATCCCATGATTCCTGATACACTGTATTTTGGTGGTATCTCTAACAGCATATGTACATGATCCGGACACACTTCTGCTTCTAATATGTTTATTCCTTTCCACTCACATAACCGCCTTAATATTACCCCTATTTCTAAGCGTTTTGTCTCATAAAATACTTTCCTCCTGTATTTTGGCGCAAATACTACATGATACTTGCAATTCCACTTTGAATGTGATAAACTATGAATATCATTATTCATAACGTAAGCCTCCTTTGCTTTTATTGCAGTGCCAGCCGCAATTCTATTGTAGCAAAGAAGGCTTACTTTTTGTACTCTTCGCTTAAGCTCTTTTGAACTCCCCGGACTATCCGGGGGTTTTCTTTCACAAAAAGCCCTGCTTCATGAGCGCAGGGGAGAAGAGAAATATTGTGCTGCTGTCCATTGTGCATATTATTTCTTCACACTGTGGTATATGAAGCAGAGTTGTGTCAGTTTAGTATTTCTGTTTTTATTTCTATTTTTTTGTATTCGAGCCAATATTTGTGACGGAAGGCATATTCCTTTTCTTTAAAACTTGTTGAGGGATTTGTTATATAATTTCCCGTGAATATTCTTTCAGCTACGGGAGTTATTATTCTTGCTTTGCCTTTAACTTTACTGTAAAGCTCCGAAAGCTTGTCAGTGGGAAAAACAACAGCATACACGTCTATGTCATCCGATATTATTTCTTCAATATTTTTTACGGTTTTTTCAAACTGTACAATTTCAATATTGCCGAAATGTTTTTTTATTGAAGCGAGCTGTTCCTCTGTCATATAGTGCCTTGATACCCATAAAAGCTTCATATATTTTACCTCCTATTTATTATATTTTCCCAAAAGCTTAATTCCGTTTTCCATATTTTTCGCAATTTTTGCTATGCCAATTGAAAAGCATTTTTTTTCGTTATCATAAAGCTCATATATGTCGTTAAACTTTTTGCCAATTTCGCTGTTGAAAATTTGGCTCCATTCACCATTATCTTCCTGGTTTTCCAAGGCATGATTAATCATATTGCGCACTGTTTTAACATATAAATAATCACGCAGAATATTTTGAAGGTCATTCTTTTTGACTTCTTCCCTAAGGGTTATTGCGGAGGATTTCACGAAGATTTCGATGTTGTCAATGGTAATTAATTTTTTCTGAATTGTATTTTTTACCTTAGCAGGAAAATTAAGAAAAGCTCTTAAAGAATCTTCATTATTTATTATACGGTTTATGAATTTTTTATCAAGATCAACCTCTTCGTATGCCGCTCTAATAATGTCGTCTATGTTAGGGTCAACATTCTTAATCATAGAAAAGTCAACTATAGTATTGAATGTGGTTTCGCCCTTTTTTATAATCTCCACTATCTTTTTGCAGTTTTTGGGACTGTTGTTTTCTTTGCATATGCGTAAAAATTTGCTAAAGTCTATGTGCTGACTCTTTTCCACCACTCTGGAGGCATTAATTGCCTTTTTCAACCTGTCTATGCAGATATTTTCTATTTCTAAAATTTGGGATACACTTAAATCTCGCATATTTTTTCTTTTAAGCTCATTTATTGCAAGGTCTTCTTCTGTCTGCATATCAAGCAAATCCTCATACAACACAGAAGCCTCTTTTGAGCTGTTTGGTTTTAATTTCTTTTTCTTTGTTTCCGTAAATTTATACTTTGATATGATTTTATTAAGTATAAACACGGGTATTTTTTCGGTGTATATTGTCAGCGCCTGCTGGATAAGCCCGTTATCAATACACCATCTGGTTATGGAGATGTAGTCAGTACTTTCTCTGTCGGAGCTGCCGAAAAACTTTTCTCTTATGATTGGTATAAACTGGCTGAACAGAATAAGAGTGTTCTTTTCAAACTTATTCCTTTCAACATCAATAAGCTGTTTTTTCATATTACTTAGTATGCTGTCAAGCTTATCGGTCTGACAAAGAAGTATTTCATTTGTAAAGCTCTCCATAGTCGACAAAAGAGCTTTAATTTCAGGCGTGTCCTCTTCCTTGAATGCTTCCTGCAATATGGAGCATTGTCCTGTAGTGACAAATTGATTTACACCGTCAAGAACCCTAAGAACATCGTAAGTATCCACCATCTGTATTTTTCCAATCTTTTTCGTTTCATTCTCAACCTTATTAATTTGGATTATTATGTCTGAATATAAAGCCATTCCCACCTTTATATTCTTATATGTAAGAAATTTTATAAGAAGCTGCAGGATAGTCGATGTTGTGCGAGGTCCTCCTGTTGTGTCTATAAATACGGTGAGTTCGTTGTTTTTATTTATATCATTTATTTCCTCCAGCAGCCTGTCGGGAATACGATTGCTTTCATCGACATCAAAAGGTTTGAAAAAATTTTTCGGTATTTTATAATTATTTTCTTTGCAGTATTCCTCTATTCTTTTTTTATAGAAATTCTCTGAGGTGATTTTTTCTTCCTCTCCCCTGTATACAGCACTTTTTTCAGTTTTTACTTTGTTAGAAACAAGATAAAGAATCCTGTCAAGACTTTCGCCCTTATCTGAAAGGTATTTTATAAAATATTTTGTGGCGGCTTCATTTGTCTGAATGCCTTCAACATATTTATCTTCTTTATTACCATACCAATACTTAATTTCACCCTTTTCTCCAATTACCGGGCTAAGACTTGCTATCATTATATTCATATACAGACCTCCTCATACAGCCTTAAAAATCAGCCGACACGTCTTGAGGCGTGTCGGCATTTTGCAAACAGCGGAAAGCATTTTACGCAGCAGTAAACGGAATAGGATGAGGGAACCCCCTATAGGGTCCGACCTCATCGACCCTCTCAGTTAATTTTTCAGCAGCTTTTTTAATGGAATCTCTTGCCCTGTAAACTGATGACTGATGTTTGCCAATTTTTTTTGAAATTTCCTTGGTCGTAAAACCCACTATATATAAGCTTAAAATTGCTTTTTCTTCTCCATTGAGATCATTTTCAATAATTTTAATACTTTCGTTATATTCATAGTCATAGGCAGGATTGTAGCTTTTGGGTGCTTCTACATAATCAATCATTTCAACCCCGCATTCATCAGTTTTGTTTAAAGAGTTGAGATTTTTGTTTTCGGAATTTTTCCTGTAATAATATGCAACGGTATTTCTCGTTACTCTGTCAAAATACGCCACAAAGTTATCATTTTTTTCCGGATTGTAGTTTCTTATAGACTTAAATAAAGCCACAGAAATATCCTGATACAAATCACTTTCACCTATATAGCTCCTGGAGGCTCCGCAAAGACCTAACTGTGAGTTTGAGTTGGTCTGAAATTTTGAATCGCCATCTTTTTTATTGCTTTTGATGACCGCATTTACTATGAGTGGCTGAAGCTCTGTATAAAGTATGTCAAAGCTGCTGCGATCTGTTTTTGCTTTTACTGCAAGATTGGTAAATCTTTTTAATTCTTCGCTGTTAAAATTGATTTTCATAACATATACCTCCTGAATATTTAAGTTTATCAGTTTTGCATAGACCTTGACCTATGCCTGATTTTGCATACAAAATCAACCTGTTTTGCACACACTCATATCCGGATTTGGCAATATCATAAAAATCGTCAGATAAACCAAATTTAACCCTCCTGCCGCTGTTTACGTTGTTATTATAACATAATTCTGTTGGGTGTACAACAGATTTTATGTACAATATTCGCAGAAAAAGCTGTCTTGATATTATTCTTTGCTTTTATATATATATTTGCGGTAAGGTCAATATTTTTTCATCTTTTTTAAATTTTCTGCATTTTTAACAAAAATATTTTAAAAATTATAGATTGTGTGGTATAATTTAACCATAAAATATGCTTTGGAAATTAAACAGGGGAGGTATAGTATGTATTTGTTGATTGTTGAAGTATCTCAGAAGCAAGCGTATATATTCAGAAGCCTTAAGCTGAGGGACAATGTTGAAAATTCCGCAAGAATTGCGAGGGCCGTAAGCGAAGGATATTTTGATAAAATAACCGGCGGAAATAGAAATATGGGGAGCCATATTGTGTACAGCGGAGGGGGACATACCGTTCTGGAATTTGATGAAAAAAACGAAGCTCTTGATTTTGCAAAAAAGCTCACCTTAAGTGCAAGGCGTGATTTTGACGAAATGGAGCTTTTTACAAAAATAATGGAATATAATGAGGGGCTTAGTCCGGCGGAAAATGCAGAGGAACTTTCAAAACAGCTTGAAATAAAAAAATCCATGAGAAAAAGTGCCTTCAGGAGAAACAGCTTCGGAGGCGACGTGCAGGAAAGGATTGGCAGCAAAAGAATAACAAAGGACGACGACTCTTACAGGGACTATAGGCTGTCAAATGATTTTAAGGACTTTATAGGCGAGGACGAGGAAACTGGCTTTATAGCCATTGTTCATATAGACGGAAATTCCATGGGAGCAAGGGTAGAAGCCTTAAGAAAAAAGGATTATGACTCATGGGAGAAATTCAAAGAAACGTCAAAGAAATTCAGCGAAAGTATTGATAAGGATTTTAAAAGCACATATTACGAAATGATTGATGTAGTAGTAAATAATATGAATTTGGGAAAAATTAAAGATATTTCAAAGAAAGGCTGTCTGCCTGTAAGAAAGCTTATACTTGAGGGAGACGATGTGTGCTTTGTGTGTAATGGCAAAATAGGTCTTGAATGCGCCAATATTTTTCTTGAAAAACTCAGAAACAAGAAAAATTCCGTAGACGGCAAAAATTATTATGCTGCGGCGGGAGTATGTATTGTCGGTGGAAAATTTCCCTTTTACAGAGCCTATGAGATTGCCGAAAGGCTGTGTTCTAATGCAAAGAAAATGCTTGCTAACAAGAATATCGCAGATAAAAGCGCTATAGACTGGCACATTGAGCACGGCAAGGAGGAGGACACCGTTGAAAAAATAAGAAACAATTATATAGCCGACGATGGCTCCGATATGGTTTTCAGACCATATATAACTGGCGAAAATCAGGGTATTTGCTATAATACCTTCAGAAGGATTGTCACAGAGCTCATACAGAATCCGGAAAAAATGGACATTTCAAGAGGCAAGCTGAAGGAGCTGAGAGAAGCCATAAGAGAGGGCAAAACGGTCTCCGACTATTTTATAGAATTAAATAAAATGGAGGACATACTTTTAGAGCCTATCTACCGCTTCAGCAATACTCCAAACGAAATTAAAAGGAGTGAAAGAAGTATATACAAAACAGATGACGACGGCAGAAAAAGATGTGTTGTGTTTGATGCCATAGAGTGCGCAGATATGTTTGAAAGTTTAGAGGTGGAGGAAAAATGAAGAAAATAAAGGTCAGAATAAAGCTTATCAGCAATACTGTGTTCGGCTCGGGAAAAAGCGTACCCGGCGGAGAGGATATAGCTGTACTTACAGACAATGAGGGCTTTCCTTATCTCAAAGCCTCAACCTTCAAGGGCATACTCAGAGAAGCGGTAAAAAATATAATCGACTGGACAGGTGACGAAACCGACATAAACGAATTGTTTGGTCGCAGCGGAGAATATGCCGTCGATGAAAACAGGCTTATATTCAGCGATTTTACGGTACACGAGGGCATAAAAAAGGCTATGCTTTCTCAGGATGGCATAAGTAGAGACAAAATAACTGACTGCTTTACCGGCATATATACCTTTACAGGCATTGAAGACGGAATTGTCGACGAAGGCTCTCTCAGAAGCTGTCGTTATATTGAAAAGGGAAATATATTCTACGGTGAAATAATTTGCCCCGAAAAGCACAGGGAGCTTACGGAAAAAGGTCTCAGGGCGGTAAAGTACATAGGAACAATGAAGACAAGGGGCTTTGGCAGAGTAAGGGTTGAGGAGGTGCAGGAATGAGAGTAATAGAATATAAATTCAGAAACGAACAGCCCCTTATTATAAAGGACGAAAATTCGGGCGGCACTAATCAGATTGAAACTCTGAAATTTATACCCGGTTCATCTGTAAGGGGCTTTGTAATAGGCAGAATGGACAAAAAAACATTTTCGGAGAACAAAAGGGAAATTCTGACGGATATAATATTTATGAACGCCTACCCCATTATAAATTCCGAAATTTCCGTTCCATCTCCCACAAATTACTATGCCACAAAGACCGAGCCTCACAGTTTAAGATCTGTTGTTGATATGAATATATCACAGGGTATGAAAAGAGCCTCTCTTGGCAATTTTTGCGCTTTATATAAAAGTGAAGAAAAAGAAGAAAGCGCCATAACCTACACAAATGTAAATCTTGGCGAAACTATTAACAACAATATAGGTGAAAAGAAAATTTTCAGAAGCAGATATATTTGTGCGGGTCAGGAGTTTGGCGGATATATTACGACTGAAAACCTTGAGCTTGCACACAAAATAGTTGATATATTAAGGGGAGACGACATATATCTCGGCGGATATATTTCCCACGGCTTCGGTAAATGCAGGGGCAGCGCTGAAATAATTAACGAAAAACCCTATATGCATCTTAGGATAAAAGAGCCCACGAAAAGTATGAAAATGCTGCTTTTGTCTGATATGTGCATGGTTGACAAATATGGCGAGCCTTGCGGAATAGATGTCGGATATCTTGAAGAATGGCTTGGACATTTCAAAATGAAAGCGGCAAGCTCCGTAAAAAATATAGGAGGAAGGAACAGAATATGGGGCTGCGGCATACCCTCCTGCAATATGTATGAAAAGGGCAGTGTATTTCTTATGGAGTTTGATGAAGCTCCCGACAGAAATATTCTTGAAAGCATTCAGGACAAGGGTCTGGGAATAAGGCGAAGCGAGGGATTCGGACAGGTTGTATTTACAGATCTGCTTACGGCAAATGCAGAAAGCTGCGAATATAAGGCGGCAAGCGCAGACAGCGCTGACAAAAGTGCAGACAACGCTGACAAAAGGGAAAGCCTTGGCAAAGAGGATAAAGATATGCTTAAAGCCCTTGCAGTCAAATACTATGGGGATATTATAAGGAAAAAGATTGTTAAATATATAGTAGGCGCAGACACGAGTGGATTTTATAGAAAGCTGTCTCTAAGTCAGGTGGGAATTATGAGAGCCATGGCGGAAGAGCTTAAATTTACCCCCGAAAAGGGCAAGGCTGTCTTTGATGAGTTTTATGCCGGTATAGAGAAAAAGAAGGAGGGCATAAAGTATAAATATTACGATGTTAAAGCACATACGGACGAAATATTTAAATGGCAGGAATTTCTTAATTTAATAGGCATGAGGGAAAAAACAATATTCGGACTTGGCACAGAAACACTTCTTTCGGAAAGAGAAAGAGCTCTTTTGCAGCTTGAGCTTATAGAAAAAGAAATGCAGTATTTTCACAGAGGAAAGGAGGAGCAATAATGGCAGCGTATTATAAAATATTGCTTTATAAAATAAAGGCGAAGGCTGTTCTTCCTCTCCATGTAGGCTCCTCAGAGGGTACAGACGTCCTTGTGGACAATGAAAACAAGCCCTATATACAGGCAAACAGCATTTCGGGAGCCTTCGGCGAAAGCTGCGAAAGGAATTTTCCCAAATTAAAGAGTAAGCTTTTCGGAAGCCAGAAAAGCAAGAGCAAAATCGTATTTTCGGACGGCAAGCTTACAGACTTTGAAATCGAAAAAAGACCGAGAGTAAAGATTGACGGCGCTTCGGGAGCTCCTGAGAATAAGGCCTTTTTCAATATGCAGTTTATAGCCGCGGGCTGCTGTCTGGACTTTGAAATAAGCGTATTTGAAGAACGGGAGGAGGATTATTCCGATGTGGTCATAAATATGCTTTCTGCATTTTCCGAGGGCGAAATACTTTTGGGCGGTCAGAAAACAAACGGCTGTGGAAAATTTAAAATAATAAAAGCAGAGGAAAAGCTTCTGAATATGGAGGAAGTGGCTGACAGAGAACTGTGGCTTAACGATGATGAAATTAAATATGATGATGTCACGCACAAAATAAGCCCCGGTGAGTTTAGTGAAAATTACAATATTTCAATGAGCTGCGACATTGTAAATAGCCTTATTGTAAAAAGCAGAATAAGTGAGGATATAGCCAATGACTGTGAATCCATACGCACAGGGGGCAAATATTATGTTCCGGGCAGCTCTATAAAGGGAGTAATAAGAAATCAGGCATACGCCATAGCCGCATACAAGAATATAAACCCTGAACACTTGGACTTTATTTTCGGCAGAAAAAGTCTTAAAAAGCAATCCAACGATGAGGGCGACAACGGCATAAGAGGTAAAATTATATTTGAGGACGCCCTTATAGAAAACCCCTCGACACAGAAAATGCACAGGGTTCATATCGATAAGCTTACGGGAGGAGTTCTGGGCAGCGGAAAGTTTTATGAAACAGTGGTGTCGGGTCAGTTTACAATAAATGTAAGGGTTAGCAAAAACATTCGCAGGGACGATCGGGATTATTCAAAAGCCGCCGCCGCATTGGTGCTTTTTGCTCTCAGAGACATAGGCTGCGGCGTAATAGGTCTTGGCAGTATGTCCTCTGTGGGACGGGGCTTTGTCAGCGCCCAGGAAATACTTATTGACGGTGTAAAGGATGAAAAATTTACAAGGGAATGTATTCTGCAGCTTAACTTGCTGTCGGGCAAAGGAGGAGAAAGTGATGATTAAAAGTATATTGTCTGCCGAAGAAGCCCATAGGGAGCTTGAAAATGGCTTTGACTATGCACTTATTTATAAGCTTTCATCTGTTGAGCTTCTGAGTGGTTATGAAATTACTGCACCTGACAACGAGGTGACAGAGGCAAGGTTTTTTGACGAAAAAAGAGAGCTGCGCTTTTTTGACTACAACGGCGAAAAAAGATGGGCGCTTATAGAGGACGAGGGAAATGAAATTACAGAGGAAAAGGAAGAAAAATTTAAGGAAAATACCCTTGAAATAAAGGAATATATTTCCTTTGACGAGGACGGACAAGCATTTACGGAAGCCGTACGGCTCTGGGGCGTGAAATAAGGAGGCGATATTGTGGCACAATGGAATTACAACAACAAAGAAAACAAATACTCGAGAGCGCCTTGTAACTGTTCTAAGGTTATCACTAAAAGGCTCAAAAAAATGCCGCCCTACTCCTGCTATCCTGCGAAAAATGTCCGGCGCAAAAACCGAGAATTTCATAGG
>CANRIS010000040.1 GCA_947630725.1 uncultured Clostridia bacterium | reverse complement strand
GGTACATCA
Source organism: uncultured Clostridia bacterium (assembly GCA_947630725.1). Taxonomy (GTDB): domain Bacteria; phylum Bacillota; class Clostridia; order Lachnospirales; family CAG-274; genus JAJQCI01. Next base: position 14,887 of record CANRIS010000040.1, on the reverse strand, counting down.
AAAAAGCGCTCCGAAAATAAATCTTTTCAAAGCGCTTGACGAATTTAAGAATCTATGCTATTATTAAATCACAAGAGGGAACAACCAAACGGTTGTCACCTCACCCTCAAAATTGTTTAATTAATTAAAACAGTCGCTCAGGTTCGGTAAATCAGGAGCGACTGTTTTTTATTATGTGTATCACAACGATAATTAAAATTATAAGTATTTCAACATCGTATATGGGAATCACCATAATAATCACCCCCTTTCTTTTAAAAAGAAAGTTAGTTGGGTGAGGCAAACAACCGCTTCAAGAAGTCCCTCTTGCTTGTAATTAATTTTACATTATTTCTTTTCTTTCGTCAAGCGTTTATGCTTATTACTACTGTATATTACTCATATCTTTATTCCCCACCTTTATGTAGATATGCTATATACTTTATTACCATTTACTTTTACTTCCGCTGTCAGTGTATTTATTGCACCGTGCAATACGGAACCGCCACTACTTCCCATAGGCTGATCTGCGTGAACCGAAACGTCAATATATTTTCCATTATCCGTATCTGTTACGGTAAAGGTCTTATTGTTACTTCCAGAGGTTCTTCCCGAACCACTTCCATTCGGTTCCTTGCTATAATTAAGACCCAAGTTTATACTCTCACCAAGACAGGAAAGTGAAGCGTCACCATATAACTCGTATTCAAGATCTGACTGTATACCATCACAATGCAAACCGTAAGACAGATATAAATATATCTCGTCACCTGTCCTTACTTGGAATGATGTACTTGTATGTTTAGCATTAAAAATACTTTGCTGACCTCTTACAAGCCCGTCATTGTTGGAAACATTAAACACATTGTTATAGTCCCTTGTGTCACCGCCCGTCTCGCCCGTATCAGGAGGATCGGGAGTATCAATTTGCCTATTTTCAAGAGATTCTATTCTCTTCTGCAAGCTGTTTATTATATCATAAAGCGTTTCAATCTGACTTTCATAATCTGACCGAAGTAATGTTATCTCATAACTATTATTAAAAACACTTTCCTGCAAAGCAATAACAAAATCCTCAATAGGTACAAGGGTTTCACTTATATTCCCAACTCTTGTAAACCCACTGTCACGAATAGTAAACTTAATGCTGAGTATTTTATCCGTTTCGTCTGTTACCAATCCAACTTGGGGATAAAAAGTATAGGAATCATCGGGGCTTATCTTTACATATGCAGGAGCAGAATGTGTCCTTTCTTTTAAGCCAAAAAGGTTAAAGGATACCTGCCCGTCAAAATATAATCGTTGGAAAAACCCATAGGTCATAGTAGAAGTAAATTCGGCCGTTACATATGACTGACCCTCATCGGGAGCCTCCTCACTTATATATCTATACTCTGTACACCTTAATTCAATAGGTATGAATCCATACGGATTTCCGTTTAAATAATATAGCCCATCAGCATAAACATTTTTAAAATATCCGCCATAATAAGGTAAATTTGACATACCTATTGTATACTGCTTATCGGGAAGCTCAGGCAGTATTTTGTGTGTAAACAAGTCGTTGTTATGTATGACCTTATTTCCGAAATATACAGGCTTTCCCACATTTTCAACTTTATTGTCGTCTACTGCGTTCTTGTCATAGTACGATGTTGTTTTTTCAAGAAATTTCTTTGGCAGTTCCTCTATGGCAGCAGAGTTTTTATTTATGCTTGCGTTCATTTCCGAAGCCGAGCCTTTGTGATTTGTTATCCATTCGGCGATCTCTTTAAGAGTGTTAAGATCCTCGGGAGCGTTCGCTACCACCTCGGCTATCCTGTCGGTAACGGTCTTTTCAACGCTACCCTCACCGTCTCCCTTCAGAACATCTATGTCCGCTCTGTTTTCTTCGGCCTGCCGCGTTACAAAACCCAGCTCGTTACTTAAACTTTCCAGGTTGAGGTTAATATAATCCTGACCGCTTTCAAGCCTCTTTATATAGTACTCGGCATCATCGCATTTTCCCTCAAGCTCCGTTATATCGCTCTCGGCTTTGTCACATTTTCCCTCAAGCGCCGTTATGCCGCTCTCGGCTTTATTGCATCTGACGGCCAGATCTTCCGCCGCTGTTCTTGCGGACACATCGGCCAGCGCATGACTTACTCCCGATCCGTCCTTTATATACTCCGCTTCGCCCTCCACGGGCTTTACATATTCATATTTCATACAACCGTCACCCCTCTTCCTCAAAAGCCTGCTTTATATCGTCCTCCGTTATGGCCTCGTAGCTTTCCGCTACCTTTGCGACAACGCTGTCATAGTCGGGACTTATCCGTCCGTCACCCTCAGAGCTTATGCCCTCGCCTATAATAACGCCCCCAAGCCTGCTTTTCGTAGCCACGGGCAGAATATAGCCCAAAGTACCTCCGCCGAAAGAAGAACCTCCGCTGCCGTCACCTGACAGACTTATGGTTTTTGTTTCGTCCTCATATATAATTCCTCTTTCCGACAACTCATTAAGAGCTTCGTCTATTATATCTGCGTTTTCATTAAGCTTGGCAACGTCCGCCATGTCCTCGTAATCCGGCTTATTAAGTCTATAATTTTCCGTCTGTGTCATAGCGTCACCTCCAAACTAAACTCGCCGAGAGAAAATATCTCCGTTTCTTCACAGATTATGTTTTCGTAACCGTCATTTACCTTGAAATCTGTTATGTCGCTCACGCCTTCGCTGCAGAGAGCAAGATGCAGAAGCCTTGCGTAGCTAAGCTCCGTTTTCTTAAAATTTATCTGAGAAAAGTATTTTAAAACTGAAGCTTTTATATTTTCTCTCACATCTTCGATACTCAAAGTCCCGTCAAGCTCTGCATTTCCGCTTATATTTACTTCCTTTGTGGCTGCCCCAAAAACCTCACATATTGCCCCCACAGGAGCGCAGCCCGAACCGTCCCCGTTCTTGTTTGGATCGATGTAATTCTGAACGGTTTTGATAATAGCCTCATCTGCCGTATCCCCCTCATCTCCGCATATGTAAAGGTTAACTTTATTATTTACAACAGTATCCCTTGTGGCTTTTGCGCCGCCGACGCCCTTGCACTCCAAAGCCCAGAGAATATAGTGGGCTCTGTTGCCGCTTGTGGCGGGCATTTGCAGCCTTAAATAATAGCGATTCCTCAAAGCCTCATCAGTTTCCTCGTCTGCTCCTCCTTCAATGGGTGAGGGATTTGTAATACTTTCCACATTGGCATTTGATGTAACCATAACAGTGACGGTATTTTCGTCTGTGTTGTAATCCTCCCCCGGATTGGCAGCCACTATCGGAACAACAATTGTTCCGTTTACCTCAACATCAGCAACGACTTCATACTCACATATCCCATTAGAAATAATTGTACCCGAATATATCGTGCCGTTTCCTCTGACTTCGATATATCCACTTGCTCTCTGAGCGGTCTTTCTTTTGATGTCTGTCCATTGCTTTACATAGGCATCAAGCTCATCACCTTTAAGCTTTTCCACGTTCAGCTTTTCTGCCGTATCGGTCAAAAGCTGCAAAAGCTCATATAGCTTTATGGCAAAAGCCTTGAACATCTCCCACAGCCAGTTGCCTTTGACTTTGGAATACGATGACGGCATTTCATTTAGCATATTAGACTGTATGTCGGATATTTCTTCGTTGTAATTCATTTCAAACCACCTACTTTAATTTAATAGACTTGTCATTCGGATTATAATCAACCTCTAAGCCGACCGCTCCTGCCATATCCCTTACATAACAGTAAGCACAGCCGTCATACACCTCGGTGTGTATATCAAGAAGTTCTCCGTCTGCAATAACCTGTTTCCTCTCTGCATTCCAGTCAACCTCTTTTCCCAATAAATTAAGGACATCTCTCGCCTTTATGAGAGTATGTCCTTCGATATTTGCCGATTTGATTTGTGATGTAGCATTTTCGTATGTTACCGCCGTTTCCTTGAATACTGGAGCCGTGCTTTCCTCTGCAGGAGCCGTCTGTGTATTTACAAAAATATACTCCACACAGTCAATGTTTGCCCTTATATTTTTACAGTGTCGTAGTAATATCGGAAGTTCTTAACCGCTATGGCAATGTTCAAAAGCTCCGTCATATTGTCAGTAACCACAAGCCTTGCAGGGATTTTCTTTTCCGCAACATACTTCAGAAGAGAAATAACCTCTTCGCCGTTTCCCTTGCAAAATTCATATTCCTTTGTGGGCAGAAATAAATCAAGTGTAAACGTCCTCGGCTTTTTGCTGCCAAGGAGAGTCAGCGTCTTGGTGTGTGCTGTAAATTCCTCATTGGCAAGCTCCTGCACTATTTCAGGCAGCTTGTCAGGTATAACAGGTACTTCCACAACCCTTTCATTGTTGTTGTAGCTTAAAAGCATTTTTACAGGTGTCATATCGTCCTCCTTTAGTGCATAAAAAATCCCAACAGCTTATGCTATTGGGATATGCAATGCTATTTAGTTAAATAAAAATACACTACAAATAGGAATTTATTTAAACTCTTATATGGTACATTAAGTGTCCAGTTCACAAAAATACAACGTATTCGTATCGGTATCATATAGCCCTAAAGTAAAGTTGAATGAATACCTATGTAAAATATCTGCCGTTGCATCATTTTGCCTATCGATCAGCAAATAATATCCGTTCTGGATTTCCGGGACAATCGGATGTCCTTCATTATCATTCAACATAGACCCAACGTGCGTTGTCCCATCGGACAAACCATAAACCAATGCCTGAACTGTATCATCAAGGGGAAATTCATTCCACTCCGAAGAACTTTTGATTTCTTCCAGAATGGTATCATCGTCAAAACGATACGCAATGCAGGTTGTTCCATCTCCATGAGAGCCGCCATGAGTATCGTAATTTGAGATTTCTTCTCCCTTTGATACGTCAAGTCCCAACGCCTTTGTGACTTCGTTGCTCTTTGCGTCACAGGTCGTCAGTACAGATATTAAAAGAATTAAAATCGATAACAACATTATGACTTTTTTCATAAGGTAATCTCCTTTCTCAACACCGTTTTGCCGAACAGTCGCCTATGCGACATTTAACATTAAACGTCTCGACAAATAGGAATTTATTTCTTTTTTGATTCTTGAACAGCTCTAATAATCGCGCATATCATGCTTCCAAACAGTCCCAACCCCATTACAACCGCCGAAACGGAAATAATGTCAGGGTTCATGTCCCCAAACACCTCTACTGTTAATGGAATAAACGCAAAAACTTCAACAATTACAAAGATAATTTGTAGCACATGAGCTTTATTCATACGTTATCGTTTCCTTCCATACAAGCTTCGATTTATCTTTTAATCTATTATAACAAATGAGACATCGCTTTTCAACTTAAAATTCAGGACTTAAGCCTTTCTCAACGGTTCCTTCCACGCTGTCATTAACCTCGCCCCATGTGTAGGGCTTTACTTTATCCCAAATTACTCGTTTAAGCTCTCCCCATTTTATGTGTTCGTAGGTGTAGAACAGGTCAAGATGATAGGGGATTATTTCCTTTAGCGTATCAAGGGCAAAGGTTATCAGTTTGTTATTTTCGGCGTGGATAAAGGTTATCAGAACAGTCATATCTTCAAAGCCTACAGAAATTGTTATGCCATCTACGGAATTGACCGTACCTTCGAGCATTTCTTTCGTTGCCGTTCCAACACCGAGCAGACGGGTTTTGATGATATTTCGGCGTTCGTCAATGTTTGAGGAATGTTTTGTTATAGCCATTTCGTTTTCCTTGTAGTCAAGATACCATGTGGCATAACTTAAAAAAATCTGCTTGTAAAGGTCATTTATCTTGTTTTCGGAAGATGTGAGCTTTGCAGTTAGGGCATTTATGATGTCGGTTGTTACTTTATCAGTTCTGTATAATTTGTGTATCAATTTAAGCATACTTACAACCTCCCATAAGCATAAACATTTGACCACAGCTTGGTTTTTCTTACGCCTACATTCGGATTTTCAGCGTTTATCATCCGGAACCCGAAAGAGGTCGGGTCGTCCGTAGGACGAGTTTTGCACGTAGGGCAAAACTTCTGAATTCCGTCACCTATGTAAACTCCAACGTGATAAACTTTTCCGTTATCCGCCCAAAACACAAGATCTCCCGGTTGACGGTTTGAGGCTGAAATTTTGGTACACATATTGTAATACCCTTGGGCGGTTGTTCTGCCTATGGATTTCACACCCGACTGATTGAAGGCATAGCAGACAAGTCCTGAACAGTCAAAGCTGTCGGGTCCTTCTGCTCCCCAAACATAAGGCTTGCCTACCTGTGCATTAAGGATGCTTGACAGTTTACCGAAGCCACCGCTTGAAACAGCAGAGCCATTGCCGGAGGAGGAAACGTCCTCACGTTGTATGACTTTGCTTTCTGTGAAATTACTGCTTGTGTTTTCCTTAAGGAAATTAAGAGTGCAGCTCATAGTATGGATGTCTCCGTTTACCTTATGGTTTACGGATTGTATTCTGAAAAAATCGTCAATGCCCAGAAAGTCATCTATTATGTGCATTACTCTCCCCGGTCTTGCGCTGTCGTGACCGATAAAGTCCATTGTCAGTTCTCTTTTTAGCTTGTTCTTGTCCGTAAGCTCATTTTTGGCAAGGCTTTTTATGTTGTCCAAATCCTCAGAGTTGACGGAGTAATTTTCAGACAAAAGCCCGTATTTTTTAATGTTCTCATCATCTGAAACAGTAAACTCCACGGCCGGCATATTTCCTGTTGTCTTGGAATTGATAATTGCCGTAACTCTGTTTTTCATATTTTCTATGGAATGGGTGTATTGTCCTCTGCTGTGTGCATCTCTCTGTGTAACGTCAAAGGCAGCCACGTTTACTGCAGGCTTGAAAATATATTCTATGGGTTCTTCAGGCAACTGAAAGACAAAAATCTTATCTCCACGGAGTTCATAATAATACTTCTTTCCGTCATTGCCCTGTTGAATTTCGATAAGCTCTTTTATAACCTCATTTACATTTTTGATGTAAACGCCGTTCACCTTTGCGGGCATATCGCATATTTCACCGACTGGAATATTGACTTTGCCGAATAATTCCCTAAGACAGTCAGACACGCTTTTGTCCTTAAACTGAATCACTATGTCATTCTTGTTAAGATAAAAGCCGAAGTCATAAGCCTTTACATTCCTTTTCGGAAAATTCCTTGTCACGCTTACAACAACGGCTTTTATAAGCTCTCCCTCATCATTTGAAACGGAAATAATATCTCCTGCCATAATAAGCAATTGGGGAATGTATCGCTCTTCGGAATCAGGAACAGAAAAAGAAAGAGAAAGTCCCACACTGTCCATATCCTCACTCCAAGAAATCTCTCCAACCATATCGGTTATATCGGAGGAAACACCGTCTTTAATCAGTGTTATTTTATACACTTACAACACCCCCGAAGCCTATGATTTCTGAGAAATTTATAATGCTGTCATCGCTAAGCACAACGGAAAAGGAGATGTTAAGCCCTCTGCGTTCCCTTGTGCCTTTCCAGTCCTTAACCTCAGTTATAAGCGGGTGACGGAGCAGATTTTCAGTCACTTCACGTTTAAGCTCTGAGTTCAGATAGCCCATAGGCAAAGTCTTTTTGCCTATGTAGTCATACTATGTAGTCATAAACAGAAATGCCGAATATTTCCTTTTCATCTTTCGTGTAAACCTTGTAGGCGTTGGCAGGGGTTCTGAGTACATTCTCCACATACTGCTTTACACCTATAAAAACAGACTGCTTTTCAGGCACGCCGTTTTTAATAAGGTGCTGCCCTGTGGAATAGTCAAAGAGGAAGTCAACGCCTGTTTCCTTGGTTTCTGATGTTGTATTTGTATTTTCAAGAATACTTTCGGGAAACATAATCATTCCTCCTCCAAATAGATGTATAAATCCTTTATGCTCTCAAATCTGCCTAAAATGTAAACGCTCTGATTATCATCGGCGAACATACAGATGTACTTATCGCCTATCTCATAAGGGTATTCAGGCAAATAAAGCTCATCTTCACATACGCCCGTTCCATCATTCATAAGCCCCTCAAGGCTGTAAAACTTAGTGAAGTCGAAAGGTACGCCCTGATAGTAGGTGCGTATGGTGACAGGCTCGTAACCTGTCACCTCGCCTACGCAAATACCTAACTTTACGGCATTGTCCCTTTTTCGTATTTCCTTTGCAAGTTTTATGTAGTTATTCATCATTCTATCTTAGACAGCACTTTTATGCCCGTAAAGGTAAAAGGCATACTTCTTTTGACTACTGTCTTTGCCTCCCAATCCGCAGGTGTTATCTCCGTAAACTGAACGCCTGTCACCATATATTTTTCGCTTTTGCCGGTGTTCGGGTCCGTAAGATTTGAAAATATGGAAAAGTTGGGGGTTATGCCTTTCTGCCACATTTCGATAAGATCTGCGTCCACCATTGTGTTTATTCTTACCCCTTCAAGTGTACCTTCCCCGTCATAGCCTGTATAAATGTGATGGGTGCAATAATCCCCGCTGGGTGCAAAGTCCTCAAACTGCCCTGTCATTTTGATATTTATTTTGTTTATCTCTATAAGTTTGGTATTATTCAAAAATACCTCGCCGGAAGTTCCTTTTAGAAATCTGTTGTCGTCAAACATACATAAGCACCTCCTTATTCCATGGTCACAGTGAATTTAAGATTTTCCATACAATTAAGGATCTTGATGTTTGCGGCGATAAATACAGACCTCTTAAAGCTCCTGCGTTTTACCGTGTCATCATCCCATTCGGCAGCCTCCGCTTTTCCTGTTCCCATCCAAGCGGAACGCTGCGCCTCAACGTCAATTTCTGCCTTGTTATCAAACTCCGAATCAAGCACATCTTCTCCGGCAAGTCTATCAAAATACTCATTGACGGAACCTATAAACAACATCTGATTCATATATTTGTTTTTAAAGGAACCCTGATATGTATTTACAAAAACATCCCTGATATCGTCTCTTATCAAGTCCATAGCCTCTACGGTTTCAATGTACTGCATATCTTCGGTTTCGGTGTTGCCGTTAAGAGTGGTGAGAGAGTTAATGCCTGTCACAATCTTTACTCCCGAATCCTCGTTCGTTATAACAAGCTGACCGTTTGTTATAGCTTCGTCTATATCTTCGACTTCTTCGCAGCTTGAAAGTTCCGATAACTTGTAGTTGGTTACGCTTCGTGTGCAGTTGCACCCTGCAAGAACGCCCAAAAGATAAGGCAATATTTCCACATCGGCAAGCGCCTCACCGTCAAAAGAGGTTGCAGCCTGAGAAAAATAAACATAGTGCTTGCAGTCAACTCCCGATTTGTTTCCAAGCACTTTAAAAGATAAGCCGTCTTTCTCCATACTTTTTACCCAGCTTGCCAGATCTTCTTTCAGTGTTTCATCGGGCGCAGTTACCCAGCCTTGCTTTCTCAAAGCAAGCAGCCTATTAGTAAATGCCGACAGCTTTGAATAATCTTTTGCGATTATTGCTATTACTTCATAAGGCGCAGAGGCGAAGCAGTTTTTAATATGTTTGAGTATTTCTTTTCTGCTGCCGCTGTCGTAGAAGTTTCCGTCATAATCCGAATTGACCTGCGCCACATTTCTATACACAAAGCTCTTGACTTCTTCGCCTACTGTCGAATCAGCCAAAAATAAAACAGCCGTACCTCTCTCGCTCCTTTGGATAAGCGTAGTGGCAAGCTGTTTAAACTGAATGGTTACGGTTGGTTTTGTCGCCATTAGAATTCCTCCAATCTTTCGTTTGTTTTAAGTTCATGCATTGTTTCAATATCGGTTTCATCTATAAACTCTGTTCCTATTTCAAAATTAAAGGAACAGTTCATAATTCCGTCATCGACCTTTTCAAACTCCAAATCGTCAATGTATACTGCGCATTCCCCTTTTATATAAAAAGGCTCAAGGAACGAAAATGCCATTTTATCTTCAATCTCCATGATCTCGGACTTACTGTGTTTTCTGTCGGAAGAATAGAAATATACATTGAAATACACCTTGATCTGCCGCAGCGCAGACGAAAAAAAGCCTGTGTTTACCGTATCCATAAAAATTTTGAACGACGGTCTTACAACAGGCTCTTCTGTGTCGCTGTCCTCAAGGGGCAGTTCCGTAACGGCTGAAATATGGGCGCAGACGGATTTAAAAATGTCTTTTAGGGTTACAATATTGATCACTCCTTATTCAAGCGGCTTTAAAATCTTATCCGCAAACTTCTCGCTGTCCTTTTCGTATCTTTTCTCAAACTCATCGGCGGCGTTCTTGAAAATATGATAGCCCTGAACACGACCGACTTTCTTCCCTCCGGGAATTACCATGTCGTGACCGTATTCTATCAGATGTCCATGATAAGCCGGTTTGCCCGAATAAACACGAATGCTGTCTGCTCCGGTTGGAGCGTATTTGTAATACTTGCCTCGTTTTATCCCTTTTTCGTAATTTCCCGTTTTCTTATCAACAGTAGTTCTTGCTTTCTTTATGGTCTTGTTCTTAAGCTTCGTACCCTCCGACTGCATAAATTTTTTGACTTCTTTAGGATAGTTTTTTCTTATGAACTCTATGGCATCGGAAAATTCATCGATGCCTTCGGTTTCAAACAATGACATAAAAACACCTCCAAAAAAGACAAACAAAAAACCGCTTGTATCTCTACAAACGGTTTAATGCTTACTTGTCTTCGTAATGACCTCTGCATGAATATATTTCTACCACATTCCCTTCAAGAATTGTGTAAACAAGTCTGTCTTTTTCGTTTATGCGTCTTGAAAAATATTTTTTAAAATCACCCTTCATCTGTTCCGGTTTACCTATTCCGTTCAAGGCCCCGTTTCTCATAATATCGGCAATAAGCTGATTTATCTTTTTTAATGTCTTTTTGTCCTGATTTTGCCAATATAAATATTCTTCCCATGCCTGTTCGGTAAACTGCGGTCTACTCATTTTCCATAGCCTCTAATTCTTCCATAGATTTTGTAACTATTTTTTCTTCTCTCGCTTGTTCGATAGAACGATTAAGTTTATAGATATATTCTGCATTATTTTTTAATCTTAAAAGTTCATTATACTCGCTTTCACTTATCATTACTACGTTTTCCTGTTTTGGTCTTGTGATTATAATACTGTCTCCTGCAAGTACCTTGTCAATATAGTGCTTAAGATTAGCTTTCAAATCTGTAGCAACAGTAGCTGTGACCATGTTTTTCACACTCCTTATAATCATACTTTATTAAGTACCCTATTCAATACTTAATCCTGTATTTATTATAATCCTGTTTGCCTAAAAATTCAATAGTAATTTTAGTAAAACTTAAACCGCCCCTATCATTTCAACGATTTTCGCACAAACAACAGAACCTATCTCATCTGCTATTTCGTCCGTATCGTATCTGCTGCCATCAACATTTACGGTAACATTTATATCTCCGTACTTTTTTTCTGTTCTGCCGTTGTTGTTTATAACAGTGCTTTCATTTGCAGGCATTGCTTTACTTGGATTTCCGAAAAACACATCGTATCCGAGTTTTATATTTGGCAGTTTGAAAACCGGCTTAAGCAGATTTTTATATTTGGCATTTTCCTTTACCATCTGCGCCGATTTATCGGAAGGTATTATCTGCGCTCCGGTAGGAAGGTTTATTATTTCGCCGCCGTGTTCGTTTATCTGTGTCAGACCGCCGCCGAAATAAGGAGTACCTGTTGCATGTCCTCCGATACGGTTCATTGCCTGTCCAAGCTGACCGTAGCCTGTACTGCTTTGCCAGTTAGACGCCGATGCAGTTCTTGACTTTGTTTCACGGCTGTTTGCTTCTTTCCCTGCGATTTTTGAGAAAATGCTTGTGCCTGTATAATCAGACTGCAACTGCCGCATATTATCCGAACCGGTATAATAAGGTACTGCCGTTCCATATTTGATTTTTATATTCAATGTTGCTTCTGCAGGTTCTCCGAAAGGTTTAATAATTGCTTCCTTTATAGCCCGTCCTGCTGTTTCTGCCTTTGAGATGTTTTTGCTTGATTTAACGCTGTTTATTACGGCTTCACCCATCTTGTCTCCGGAACCCGTCAAAGTTTCAAGTGCGGAAAAAGAAGTAAGTGTATCTCCATAGGTTTTCCACAGGGTCGGATTTTTCTCGGAAATTTTCCTTACTTCTTCTGCCGTTGGCATAAGCGTGTCAAGGTAGCCCTTTATATTCTTCCTGACACCCGATGTTATGCCTGCATTATCCATTGACTCTTCAAGAGCTTTCTGAAGTACAAGCATACTGTCCTGCAGGTTACCGGGGTCGATAACAAACTCACCTTGCATATCTTCGTTAAGCTGCTTTGCAAGAGCGTCAAACTCTTTTCCGTAAACCTCCCGTATGGCTTTCATACCTTCTGCAAGAACAATATTCGAGGCTTCCGAGGCTTGTTTTTCATAGGCTTCCGTTATGCTTTTTATGTTCTTGTCATAATCGGCAGGTGTTATAGCCCCATCGTCAAGCATAAGTTTCTGGGCTGCCATTGCGTTAGACGCCGCTGTTTTCGCTGCTTCGGTAATTGCTGTTCCCTGTTCCTGAAGTTTTTCGATGTAAGCGGTGAAAGATTCCTGACTCAGATCTCCCATTTTGAAATCGGCTGTAAGGAGTTCCATTTGGGAGTGCGCCTGAGCCTTTTGTATCTTCTCCTGTATCTCGGACATTTTCTCAAGGCTTTTGGCTGCCATTTCCAAGGATTTTTCATCCCAGCCGTTTTCATAGCCTTTGGCAATGTTCTGTACAAGTTCATCGCCTAAAGTCTGAGCGTTTTGTAAGACCTGCGACCAGTATCCGCTTGACTGAGAATTAAGAAGCTCGGCAGTGTCATTTCCCTTACCAAACAAAAAGTTTACATCAAGCACAAGTTCAAACTGCTTGTCCTTAATAGCTGTCTGCATATCTTCTATATACTTGTTTGCAGCTTCTAAATATTCATCCTGCGATACATTTTCGGGACTCATTTCCACTTGAAACGTCAGCTTGTTCATTTCCATAGCGGAATCGGACAAGTTTTCAAAGTGAGTTTCAAGCCTATCCCAAGCGGAATTAAGGTCGTTGACTTGTCCTATAACTTTGCTGCCGAATACGTTTTCAACCATTTTTCCGCATTCTTCCGCAGAAAGAGCTATATCTCCGAAATGAGATGCAACATCTGCTTTTTCGATTTTATCCACCGTACTCTTGTACAGCAGAAAACCTCCCACAACCGCTCCTATCGCAGCAGCGACCCATGTAAGAGGACAGGCAAGCATTGAGGTGTTAAGGAGTATCTGTACCGCTTTTAATGCAGTTTCCGCAGTTTTCAGCTTGTTCATCAAAGATACGACTTTTGTTATTATGCTGAAGGCTTTAAGCCCCACAACAACGCCTGCAAAAACCGAAGCCAAAGATTTAAAATTTCCCACAGCAAATGTTATTACAGGTTTTATTTTATCAAATGCTTTTTTGCAGAAATCCACAGATTTCGGTATATGTGTATCGAGCCATAGAGCAAATTTCTCCGTTGCTCCGGGGAGTTTTTCCGCAAACCAGTTCAGGAATTGTGTTATATACGGCTCTAAACTTTTACCGATGGTTATCTTCAAATCGTCAACTGCCGAGTTTGCCCTTGCCAATGCTCCGGAATAATTGTTTGTCATCGTGTCCGCCATTGTTTCAAGCGCGCCGTTTGCAGTACCCAAGCTGTCGTATAACGCTTGAAATTCGTTTGTCCCATCGGAGGTGGTTGCAGAAAGACCGCTTAATAAGGCATTCAATGTGGTAAGCTGTGTTTTACCGGCTATCATTGTAAGGTAGTTGTTCCGCTCTTCCTCGGTCATATCTGCGGTAGCCGCCTGTACCTCTTTCAGCACATTTGTGATACCTTTAAATTTACCCTCAGAATCATATGCCGAAACGCCTATGGCAGCCATAGCCTTTGCGGACTCTCCGCTTTGTTTTGTAAGGTTTATAAGTGTGCTTTGAAGACGTGTGCCTGCCTCGGAGCCTTTTATTCCTCGGTTTGCAAGTATGCCAAGCAAAGCGCCGGATTCCTGCAATGATGTGCCGAATGTTTTAAACGTACCGCCTACACCGATATATGCCTCCTGCATTTGTGTAAGTGTTGTATTGCTCTTGTTTTGCGCTCTTGCGCATATATCAAGATAACCTTGCAGGTCTTTTGTTTGGAGTCCCAGAGCCGACATACTGTCTGTTATAAGGTCTGAAGTAGTGGCAAGGTCGGCTCCTGTTGCCTCGCTTGCTCTCAGAACAGGCATAAGTCCTTTTATGCTGTCCTCCGTAGACCAGCCGGCAAGAGCCATATAAGAAAGCGCGTCGGCGGATTCACTCGCTGTTTTTGTTGTGGTCTTTCCTGCATTACGGGCTGCTGCCTCAAGCTTTTTATAGCTGTCGGAGGTTTGGTCTATACTTAAAATACCTGCGACATTTGACATAGACTTTTGAAACTCGCCATATGTTTTGACTGAGCTTGCCGTAAATGCAGTCATTGCCGCTATACCTGCAGCGGTTACTGCAACGGCTGTTTTTCCCATAACAGACAACGATTTATCTACGCTTTTTGCGGCTCCTTCACAGTTTTGCAGTCTGGTTTTGAATATAAGGGCATTCTTCTGTGCCTGCGACAGCTTGCCGCTGAATTTATCTTGGAGGTTGAGTATAGTGTTTATTGTTTTGCCCATTTATCCTAACCTCCAACCCTGAATATTCTCTCCTGTTCTTTGTAATAAAGTTCCATAGCGTGATAATAAAATCGTTTTGTCAAAGGCGGTGACGATATTATTTTTTGGGGATCAATACCTCTGACAGCAAAAAAGGCGAGCATATTTAACTCGCCGTCACGCATTATGAGTTTTTTAGTTTTTCATCT
>CANRIS010000039.1 GCA_947630725.1 uncultured Clostridia bacterium | reverse complement strand
ATTCCCGGCACAAAGGACGTTCCGATTGAAATTCACTGGAACTTTTAATCACAAGTTGTTCTTATATGATTGCACCATCTGCTGCCATATCCTCATAAAGATCCGTTATGGGATCGCCCTTTGACTGTATATAAGCCGCCGTGAAAGGCACGCCCGAAGCCGAAGCAGGATATATGCCCTTGCCGTGGTCAACATAATAGGAGTCGAAGCCGGATTTCTTTATTTCCTCAATGTCTGCGTCCTCCGAAAGCTGCATAACGATTGACCCTATCATTTCAAGGTGTGCAAGCTCCTCAGTGCCTATGTCGTTGAGCGTGGCTATAGCCTGTGGGGTTACCATATTAAACTTCTGGCTGAGGTATCTGAGAGAGGCTGCCAGCTCTCCGTCAGGCCCTCCGTACTGAGATATGATCGCCTTTGCAAGCTTGGGATTTGTGTTGCGTATTTTTACCGGAAATTCAAGCTTTTTTTCATATATCCACATTTAGCAGCACTCCTTTTCATTTAATTGACAGTTAAAGCAATAGGTCTGAGGCCACGGATTATCGACCCAGGAAAAACATTTCTTGTCCGAAACGGAACGGAAGGAATAAATCGGCCCAACATTGTCTTCATATATCATTCTCAGTTTGTCCGCCTCCTCAACGACCTCGTTATACTTCTCGATCGTGTCGGTATCGTATGGATGAGTGTTTAAATAGAGAGCCAAATCGACAGCGGCAAAGTCAAGCATCGTAAGTCGGCTTAAAAGCATATCAGCATTCATTTTTGCAGCCTCCCTTCGCAAGGTTTTTGCAGTCGGTCTTTTTGGGCTTTACGGAGCCAAAGGGCACTGTGAACGGCTTGTTAAGCTCCGGAAATACTGTTCCGTATATCAGGGCTTCGCATGGCGAATAAAGCCCGCAGACCTTTTGTATGGGTACATATGCAACTGCAAGGGATTTGGGATATATGACATCGTCAAAGCCTTTGCATTTTGCTTTGTCGGCAGCAGTAAAATTTTTATCCGTATTATACATATTAACCTCCTGTTTAATTTATCTTTACTCCATAATATTATGAACAATTTGATTTGTTACTTAATGCATATTCTTTTTAATCAATGGATAAAAATAAACCACATTCTGCAGAAAAATTTAAAATAAAAATGTTGACTATCCCCTTGACGATCACTATTTAAAAAATGTTGTTTAACACTCTTTCCAAAAGCCAATAATAAATTTTTTAATTGCAATGTAATTCAGTAATGTCTCAAAAAAATAATTTTTTCCGGGTTGATTTATAGAAAAGTATTTGGCGGTAAAATTTCCAAAATTCAATTTATAAATATCTTTTTTGTTATATATAGCATTATCATTTTTCAATCAATAACAACAAATAACCTTATAATAAGTCATAAACTCTCAAAAAACTATATTATCAATATGTAAATCTTTCTAAATATATTCTTAATCTTTATTAAATTTTCTAAACGAATAAATAATAAATCTCAAAATATATAATTTTATAATATTATTTCTCATATTTTAATAATATATCTTATATTTCACCAAATTTTTTTCACTTCCATTTTTGGAAAAATATGTGTCTTAAAAAGTATGCTTTTTGGGGCTTTCTTAAGGTTTGCCATTTTTCGGGACGAGGGGCTGAGATGAGCCTATTCAGCGGGTTTCGGGGTTTGCAGAGTTTTTTGGTGAGGATGGAGAAGAGATGATTTAATTTTCTTGGATGAGCGAAAAGGTTGGAGAAAATGTTGCTCAGAAACGATTATTTTGGCTTTTGGATCAAAAGTTAGAATAATTTAATGAAATTTTAATGAAATTCTAATCTATTGTAATCAAAAATTCTGTGTATTTTCTTTCAAAAGTCGTTCATTAAGGATCTTGGTGTATAAAGATCGAGATTTTTGGTAAACAGGTCTTTTGAAAAAAATATATATAATGCTGATCCTTGATTCTTGGGCAGATAAAAATTAAATTTTTTCTGATAATTGTATTGGGAAAAATCCAAATGAGCGATAACATTAAAAATTAATTTTTTAATGTAAAAGAGCTGCATTTGTCGCAGGTAGACACGTCGGCGACATCGGAAATAATTTTTTCTGCGAGAAAGAATCAGTATAATTATTTTCGGCACTGACCCACAGCCGAAAGTAACCGTAGAGGGCAACGCCCTTTAAAAACGAAGTGAAAAACAAAAAAGGAGGAAATAACATTATGAACAGAACGTTCAAAAGAGCAATCAGCTCCATATTGGCATTCGTTATGGTTATGTCATGCATGATGGTAATGAATGTCGGCACAGTCTTGGCTGCTGCAACAACATATACTTTCACACCTGATGCTGCTACTTTTAACACTGCCAAGCAAAAGGTACCAGCAGGAACAACGCTTACATTTGTAGGCGGTCAAGATAGTATAACAGCACAAACAGGATGTGAATATATGGGTGCAGCATATAACAGCGGTTATGGCAGCACATATAGCGCAAGCGTAGCTATGCGATCACAAAGTGAACTGAAAAAAGGGACTAAGGTTAGCGATTATACAGAAAATAAGCCAGTCGATAAGGATGGTAAAGCTACAGATGCAGGTACTTGCATTGTACTTAATGTTAAAAAAGACGGTTATTTTACTGCATGGGTAGCAGCGTCACCAAATCCTCGACAGTTTAGAATTTTTGATAACACTGATAATGTTACGAGTCAGCATTGGACACAAACTATAAATCCGGAAAGTAGTACTACTATTTATAAATTAGATACAGTTTTTCTTCAGGGAGATCATGAATATATTTTCTATAATACCGGATTTACTGGCAATTTATTCAAAATGGAATTTACACCTGTACAATCTATAGCTACAACTGTAAATGTTACAAGTGATACAAGTGTAGATAGTTTTAAAATTTTAACCAGCACCGGTGATGAAGTACAGGCTGACGGCGGCAAATACAGCCTTGAAGTAAAAGCAGAGTATACTGTATATGCCGAAGGTTATGCACCGTATAAATTTACTGCTGATGGTGCAGATACTGTGAATGTTAAGCTTACAAAACTTGCCGATACAAAAAATACCGTTGTTTTTTATGTTACGGCAAAGAGCAAAATAAGTAAGGTGACTCTTACAGGTCCAACCGGAGATAAGTTAACTGATTTTGATTTTGCTAAGTCGGATTTCTATAATGATGAAACAGGAGCTAAAGTTGCAACTGGTGTAAAACTGACAGATCAAGATAATACTACTGTTACTGTAAGTACTTACAGCGAAGATGGCAAATATAAATTAAGCTATGTAGGCGGTAAAAATTGCCAAATAGATGCAGCAGATGTTTATATGGGATCCTATTATCCTTCTTCTGGCGGTAGCAGATACTTTTATATAAATACTCCTGAACAGGGCTGCAATGTATCTTTAGAATTGACTACTACCAATACGGATAAATTAGATAATGCACTGCATTTCAAAGATATTCCATTTAGCGATTCGGTAAACGATGAAAATTGTGATGCCAAAAACACAAGAACATTATTTGGAGTAGGTGGTAAGGATAAACCCTTTACACTCTCGTCAAATCCTAAGCCTGAACTTGGCGGTAATAATACCGTTATTGGTACAGACGGTACAGTATATTATGTTATAGGTCTTAAAGAAAGCGAAAATTTAGAAGATTATACTTCAATCGGTCTTACAAATGATCAAGGTAGTGACATTGAAGGTACATCAAGCGATACTGTTTATGAAGGTATAGACATTGAAGGAACGTCATTTACACCTGAGCAATTTGGTTACAAGTACATAATAGGATATAAATTTGAAAATCCCAGTGATAAATCTACTGCGCTCAATGGCAGTCAGTTAGCTACAAAATTTGCGATTAAGCTGACGTCTAAAGCTGCTTAATGTTAAGGAGGTAATTTAACGATGAAAAAAGAATATTCAAAGCCCAATATGGAAATTGTCTCCTTTGAAAGCGAATGCATAGCTGCCGATGTAAGCGGCTTAACAACAAATACTGTACAAGCAGAAGGAGCAATTAAGACAATTAAATATTATTAATGATTTATATTGGGGGTGGGTGAAAAGCTCACCCCTTTTTTTGTGTACTGATTATAATGCGAATTTGTAGGCAGGCCACTTGTTATGTCTGTGAGACGCCATCGGGGTTTATAGGGTTTATAAACCTATGAGAGTCAAAAGGTCAGGTTTTGTTGTGTATGCAGGCTGTGGGGGGCGGCGCCGAAAATGCCGAAGGCATTTTCGGCAGGAGGCCCGCCGCAGGCGGGTCTCCCAGCTGAGACTAAAAATGCCCCGACAAGCCGTCCGAAGGACAGAGCTTGTCGGGGCATTACGTCTCAGCGCCGCCCCCCCCCACTATAAAAACCTACTTTGTAGATAACCCGAAATATTATCGTCACTTGTACGCTACAGCAACATTGTCAAAAACTACGACCTTATATCCTTGCTCCGAAAAGCTTTCTTCGTACCCGTTGTTGACAATATATATGCCATTCTCTCCGTTGGGCCATTGGCTGCTGTCCTCTGTGCGATAGTGTCCAAAGGACTTAGTGTGGACAAAGGCGGCGGGATATGCGTCAAATTCAACCGTGCTTATATATTCGGGTGTCGGTATCTGACTGTAAAACAATATTTTAGGAAAAATATATTCACCCGACACATGGATAATATCGTCCTCTTCAGAAATCTTTTCTGCATAAGCCACAGCCTCGCCAAGACCTTTCTGAAAAATTCTGCTTATTTCGTTATTGTACGCTGTGAAATAAAATGATATAAATCCTATGAACAGGCATATATACACAAAAATAAATGTATAGCCCATATATTTAATGCAGCTGTTTATACTCTTTATGGTTATATACAGTCCCACAGAACAAAATACAAGTATGCATATATGCACTATATTTATTCTGTTTATATTTACATATACAAGAGATCCAAGCAGAACAGATGCAATAAACTGTATAACAACAAATACCGAGCCGTCATAGCTGCGTTTTTTTATACTCAGAAAGCTGAGTACAGCCATATAAACAAATCCCAGAATACCGAAGGGAGCGGAAAATCTATAATAAATACCGTACCTTCCGGTCGAATTCCAGTATGCGTCATCCTGCTGCAAAAGCAGAATTTCCATAAAATGCTTGAATTTCTTTCCCATTTCGGAGAAAGATATATCCGAAACTCTCATATATGCAAGCTTTGGAACAGACAAAAACGGAGTCCGGATTTCATCCGCATATCCAAGATTTATCAGAACAAAAAGTATCAGTGGCAGCGATATGACAGCCAAAACAGCTATTGCTATAAAAAAGTATTTATCTGTTTTGAGCTTTTTTGTATAAAAACAATACAGAAGCTGAAGAACAAGAACAAAGGGTACAACTACCCATACTGTCGCATATGCATAAAGCGTAAGCCCATAAAAGCACGCCGAGGCAATATAAAACCTTGTATCTTCGGTACCCTTTATAAAAAAGTACAGTCCGAAAAGCATAAACGCAGGAGCAAAATTCGATTCAAGCCCCCAACGTGACATCATAATATGCCACGGACATATCGCAGTCAGAAACAGGCATAAAAGGGCAATTTTTTTGTTAAATATATTCTTCACCAACAGCCATACGACCAAAAGCGTCAGAACGCCCACTATTGCCTGCGGCATACGCATAACTGTGGTACTCATACCAAACAGCGCCGCAAGGGGTATCGTCAGATAGCTGTAAAGCACATTCATTCCGCTTCCCCACGACACAAAATACACAGGAAAGCTATATCCCCACGAATCCGTGCCGTATCTGAGGAGCGAAAGAGCCTCATATCCTGCAAAAGCCTCGTCCTGGTTGATACCTCCCGGCACGGAGGTAATTTTAAAGACCCTGACAAAGGCTCCCAAAATCAGCAGAGCAGCCACCGCCGCAGTATATATTTCCTTACTGTGATTTTTGTACAGTTTTTCTACAGTATCCCTCATATGTCTCCTTTTTTTATTTTTTATACCTTTATATCGTGTCAATGTTATTTGCGCCGTATCGCCAAAGTCATGCCAATTCTGCATATACACTATGCTTGACACTATGTTTGGATTATTCGCCCTCAAAAGCGACCACTGACTGAACGTCATAGTCTTCAAGCAGCTTTCTGCCGCCCAGATCGGGCAGCTCTATAGCAAAACGGAGAGCCATTACCTGACCTCCCATTTCGCTTATAAGATCGCATATAGCCTTTGCAGTACCTCCCGTTGCCAGAAGATCGTCTACAACGACAAACTTGGAGCCCTCCTTTACGGCGTCCTTATGTATTTCTATTATTTCCGTTCCGTATTCGAGATCATACTCCTTGCTTGCGACCTCCGCAGGCAGCTTTCCTTTTTTTCTTACAGGTACAAAGCCCTTTCTCATATTATAGGCAATAGGCATACCGAATATAAATCCTCTTGACTCAGGCCCAACTATATAATCAAAATCAATACCGATAAGGCTTTCGCTTATTTCGTCAATAGTTGCCATCATAGCGATAGGATCCTTCAATAGTGTTGTAATGTCTCTGAACATTACGCCTTTTACCGGAAAATCCGGAATCGTTCTTATGCTGTCTAATATAATTCCCATACTTTCACTCTCTTTCATTGGCTTTTTTTAAAATCAATCAACCTTATCTGAACGCTGTCCCTGCCGTTATAGCTGTTTTTCTCTATACGATATACAATATCGGCAAAAAACTGCATTCTCTGTCCGCCGTAATAAATACCTTCCCAGCCCTCTGCGCCCGATTCTTCAAGGGCAAAGTCTCTGAGTTTGTCGAATAAACTGAATGACACTCCTCTTAGCTCTCGTCCCCCTTCATAAAATACAAACTGAACATAACGCCGTTCTTTTCCCACAAATCTTACATTTTTAATATAAACTCCCTTTGTTGCGAAAATCGGTTCGGGATTTCCCTTTCCAAAGGGTCGCATATATTCGATTTCCTTACACAGTTCCATATCTATTTCCGAAAAGCCGAGCAGTCTGTCAATGTATATTTTTGCCTCCATATCCTCCTGCGAAAGGCTGCATTCTCTGTTAAGCCTTTCTCTCAGCTCATCTATTTTGTTCACGTCTATAGTCAGCCCCACAGCCTGCCTGTGTCCGCCGTATTTAATGAGCAGATCACGACAGTTGTTCACAGCCATAAACATATCATAGCCGTCTATGGATCTTCCCGATCCCTTTGCGGCATTTTCTCCCTTTGTGAGCACAATGACGGGTCTGTTATAGACCTCCTTTACCCTTCCTGCCACAAGTCCTGCGAGACTTTCGTGAATGTCGGGGTTATACACAACGATAACCTTGTCGGGGTCTTTTCCCGAAAGGCTGTCAAGAACCTTTTCTGCAGCCTCGCCCGTCAGTCTTTTTCTCTCATCGCTCAGAACCTTCAAAGCTGCCGAAAGCTCTCTGACTCTGCCAATATCCTCCGAAAGAAAAATGTCCGCATAATCCACAGCCTTCCCCATTCTTCCTGCGGAATTTATAAAAGGCCCCACGACAAAGCCTATCGTATAGTCATTCACAGGCTTTCCCAGTGCGTTTTGTAGCATAAGTATCTCCCTCAGCCCCGGGTTTGTATTTTTCCTCGAATTTATAAGCCGCAGCCCCAAATGAGCAAAAATCCTGTTCTCTCCCTTAAGCTCTACCATATCGCATATAGTTGCGATAGCGGCAAATATAAACAACTCGGCCTCTTTCTCGATTTTTTTGCCCAGATAAGAATACAGGCCGTTTATAAACCTGTAGCACAGTCCCCCTGCGCAAAACTCCTTAAAGCCATATGCACTGTTTTCAAGCTTCATATCTATTATAACATCCGAAACGGGGAGAACCTCCCTGTCCTCGATGCGGTGGGGCGTATGATGATCGAGTATAATAAGCTCCATACCCAGATCCTTTATATATCCGCACTCTTCAACGGCGGATATTCCATTGTCGCAGCATATTATAACATCGGCATTTCTGTCGTGTATATCGGATACGGCCTTCATATTAAGCCCATACCCTTCCGAAAACCTGTCGGGGATATAATATTCCGTCCTTGCTCCCAGGTCTTTAAGTCCTCTTACAAGTATAACGGTACTCATTACTCCGTCAACGTCATAGTCCCCGTATACAACGATTTTTTTATTCTCTTTTATTGCCTTTTCAATTATAGCATAGGCTTTTTTTGCGGTGTCCAAAGATGCAAATTCCTCAAAATCCCCCAGATCGGGCTTCAGAAATCTTTTTGCCTGCTCAGGCTCCGTTATGCCCCGTTCAAAAAGCAGCCCCGCAAAAACCTCCGATATTCCAAGCCCCTCGGCAAGCTTTTCAGCCTTGCTTTGTACGGGTTTAACTATCCATTTCATACGGCCATCATCTTTTTGCAGTTATTTATACCCAGATAAATATATACCATTATCACGCAATAATATATTATATCGGGCAGCCCCATAGGCGTAAAAAACATAAGTATGCACCTTAGAAGAACAGCCAGCGTAGAGCCGTAAATTCCCAGCTTAAGGCTGTCGCCAAAGCTCAGCCCACCTCTCATAATGTTCGACATAAGCTTCGCTATGCAGCCCACAAACAACAGAAATACGCATCTGAATATCACAAGAAATACCACTATCATAACTTTATAAACGGCTCTCATCACTACAAACACTTCTTCAAGATCTGCCTTGGTGCAGCCGCCCGGCACAACGTCCTTAAAGCTGAATTTGTCATTTCTTCCCGTGAATTTCTGATTTATAATGATATTGTTTTTTGAGACAAAAAGCCCCTGCATATAGTCCTTCGCCTTATCCTGCAGCGTCTGCGCATCGTCTTCGTCCGTATCCAGTATGATAACAGTCCCTCCGAGGTTGGTGTTTATTTTGTCCTCTGCGCTCATCTGTCCGTTTTCGATCGTAAACTCGGGTATTTTTTCTTCAACGCCGTCCATAATAACAGAAAACACATTGAAAATACTTATTCCCGAAATAATTATTACAATAAGCGAAACAGCGGCATAATATCCCAGAGAAGACGACAGCGATGTTTTTATAAGCTTGTTGTATTCGTCAAATTTGTATATAGATGTAATAAATCTCTGAAATAAATTCATATTTTATTCCCTCGCATAACCGTCATATTTCATATTATAACATTGGCAATAAAGGCAAATATTCCCACGCTTGCCACAAGCAGCCCGAATGTCTGCAAAAAAAGCTCAGTCATATTTTCGCTTTCAAAATTTGAAGGGTCTTTGAGATCGTACCTTATGGGTATGAGCGACCCCACCTTTTGCTTTGACAGAGAGCTTATTTTTGAAAAATTCTTTCTGTACAGAACTCCTCCTGCCCTGTATTGTATTATGGGAGAATAATATGTCTCGGTCTGATTTTTTCCCGCTGAGATCTCCTCCGCTTTGACTCCCACGACCTCGGCTCTCGTTCTGCCTCCATAGGCTCTGACCTTCAGAAATACCCTGAGCTTCAAAAAAAATCCCACAAGGCTTGCTATGCCAATCACTCCGAATATTCCTGCGATAATATAGCTTACCATAAAAACCTCTCCTTAAAATCAAAGCCCTGTTTTTATTCGTCTAAATTGTGATATACGTTCTTAACGTCGTCGTCCTCGTCAAGCATATCCAAAAGCCTGTTCATTTTCTTTATATCTTCGGGATCCGTCAGAGCCGTATATGTCTGCGGTATCATAGTGATCTCGGCCTCCAGCGGCTCGTACCCTGCCGCCTCCAGAGCCTCTCTTACTGTCGAAAAATCATCGGGAGCCGTTATTATCTCATAGCAGTCTCCCTCGCCGTCAAAGTCCTCAGCACCTGCGTCAAGAGCAGCCATCATAAGCTCCTCCTCGTCAATATCCTCGTCCTTTTCGATTATTATCTGACCTTTTTCGTCAAACATAAAGGACACGCATCCGGTTGTGCCCATATTTCCGCCGCCCTTTGTAAAAGCCGCTCTCACGTTTGCAGCAGACCTGTTTTTGTTGTCGGTCAGCGTCTCCACAATGACAGCCACACCCTTCGGGCCATATCCCTCATACCTTATCGATTCATAGTTGACCGCATTCAGGTTTCCTGCGGCCTTCTTTATACTTCTTTCAATCGTATCGTTTGGCATATTGTTGGCCTTTGCCTTTGCGATAACGTCTCTCAGCTTTGAGTTTGAAGCAGGATTTGCTCCTCCGGCCTTGACCGCAACGGCGATTTCCTTACCTATAACGGTAAACACCTTTCCCTTTGCTGCGTCGTTCTTTTCTTTCTTGTGCTTGATATTTGCAAATTTAGAATGTCCGGACATTAATTCTTTCCTCCTGTAATAAACATCGTCGGTTATTTTTTTTACAAATTACTTATTGTATTTTACCACTTTTTCTTACCGTTTTCAACCGCATATACAAAAAAAGGCGGATAAAAATTATTTACTTTCCGAAACAAACATTCTTGCCCCATCACTTTATAACCCGTCAGACACTCCATATACCTGTGCCTATTCTAAAAACACAAAAATAAATTCAAAACTCCAAATTATTTGTATAATATTAACATATTTTCTTGACTTTAATACTGCTTTTGGGTTAAAATATAAATATATGATTTTTTTGTATGACAACAAATAAAGAGGAGGAGAAAACATATGAGAAAGACCAAAATTATCGCTACGATCGGCCCTGCAAGCAGCTCTAAAGAAATGCTCAGAGAGCTTATGAATTCAGGCATAAATGCGTGCAGGCTCAATTTTTCCCACGGGACCCACGAGTCACACATTCCCGTTATCGAAAATATAAAAGCTGTCAGAGAAGAACTGGGTCTGCCTATTCCCCTTATTCTGGATACAAAAGGCCCCGAGATCCGCACGGGAGCCCTTAAGGAAGAAAATATCCCTCTTACAAAGGGTCAGACCTTTATATTCACCACAGATGAGATAACAGGCGACAGCGAGAGAGTTTCCGTTACATATGAGGACTTTCCGAACGACCTCAAAATCGGCGCAAGAGTCCTTGTAGATGATGGTCTTATTGAAATGGTCGTTACGGGCATAAAGGACAACGAGGTAATTTGTACAGTCAAAAATGACGGTCTGCTCGGTTCAAGAAAGGGCATAAACCTCCCTGACGTAAAGGTAAATCTTCCTTCCCTCACCGAAAAGGATATTGCCGATATAAGCTTCGGCGTTGAACAGGGCTTTGACTATATTGCCGCATCCTTCATTCGTTCTGCTAAGGACGTCAACGCTATCAAAAGGGAACTCCGAAAAAACGGCGGTCAGGGCATAAAGATCATCTCCAAGATAGAATCACGAGAGGGCGTTAAAAACCTCAACGAGATTCTCTCCGTAACCGATGCGATTATGGTCGCAAGAGGCGATCTCGGCGTAGAGATTCCATTCGAGGAGGTTCCCGTTGTTCAGAAACAGATGATCCACAAGTGCATTGACAAGGGCGTTCCCGTTATCACGGCTACCCAGATGCTCGAATCTATGGTTCACAACCCCAGACCCACAAGAGCCGAAGCCTCCGATGTTGCCAATGCCATATATGACGGCACCGATGCCATAATGCTTTCGGGAGAATCGGCAAAAGGCGAATATCCTGTGGAATCGGTAAAAGCTATGGTTGCTATTGCCGAAAGCATCGAAAGCTCCATAGACTATGACTCCCAGTTTAAGGGCAAGGGCTCTGCGCAGCTCACCGATATAACAAATGCAGTATGTCACGCTGTCGCAACGTCCTCGTCCGATCTTCGCTCAAAGGGCATTATAGCCGTTTCAAATTCGGGCTTTACCATTTTCAAGCTTGCAAAATTCCGCCCCGCAGTTGATCTTTTCGGCTACACGGCTAACCCCTCTGTCGCTCGTCAGCTCAACATAGTTTGGGGAACAAAACCCGGCCTTGTGCCTTTCGTAAGGACAAACTTCGCCGACCTTTTCAACATCTCCGTAGAAAAAGGCAAACAGGACGGCTACCTTAAAGACGGCGACATCGTTATGCTTGTAGGCGGAACCCCGGTCGGCAAAACAGGCAACACCAACACCATCAAGGTTCACGTTGTCGGAGAAGCTTTCTTATAATTCCCCGCCGCATAACCTTTATAAAACACTTTTAACCTGAACCTCAAAACACCTGCCACTCCCGACAGGTGTTTTTTAATTCCCCTTTAACAGAAAAACCCCCTCCGTGTGGGAAGGGGGTCTTGTTTAAATACTATCAATAATGCTCAATTGTTCTTATTTTTGTCTGAGCCTCGGTTAAAGTATTTATTGGTGAGCTTACTCCTGTAGCAATATTTTCTACATTAAAGGAGACAATTTCCATATTAGGCTTTGAATATTCTTTTTTCATTTTTAAATTACCTCCCGAATTACTCTTTGTTTAACTGAAGTTTATAATTTACGCCCGAAATATCAGCAGGTTTAGCACCGTTAATTAAGAATGCCACAACATATCCGTCAGTGACAAAATTATCACTTCCGACTGTTAAAGTCGTTCCATCTATGGTTACCCCGTTATAAACCTCGTTGCCGGTAACATCGCCCTGATCATCATCAGTATACTTTACTGTTGTTCCGTCATTTTTTTGGAGTGTATAAGAAACATTGGCTTTAGCTTCTTCTTCACTGATTTTGGCTACATAATAAACATTTTCACCGCTGACAATCGTACTTGTTTTGCTATCATATACGGGACCATTGGGCTTGAAAGCTATGCGTATGAATCTGGGTTTTGTGCCGCTGCCATAAAATACATAAGTATTACCCTCTGTTACAGGTATTGTAACTTTTGCACCATTGCCATCTCCCACTACCTCTTTTGCAATTTCAGTATATTTATCGGGATTTTCTGTATTATAATATCCGTAAGACACTTTTTTAGTATTATCAACTTGATAATAGATATCCAAATTTCCGCTTGTACCTGCTACAAATGCTGTGCCTGCGCCTGTTACTGTAATTCCATTTCCGTTTTGGTGAGCATTAAGGCTATTCGTAAATACATATTTTTTATAAGTTTGTTCTTCAATAGTCCAACCGTCATTACTTCCACCTGTTATAAAATCGCAGAGAGCATATACTCCGTTAGCAATAGGAGTACTTTCTACAACAGCAGATTCACCAAGGGTTACATCAAAAGCTTCAACCATTTTTGTTGAATAAGGTGTTAAAGTGTTTTTATTTACAGTAAAATTAGCATCCTCTATCTTTATTTCTTTACCTATATAACCGGGTGCTGACACTTTATAAGTTTCTCCGTACTGCAGATCGTCTTTGTTGACTATATCGCCCGAGCTATTTGTAAATAATACATCTTTATCTGTAAAGCCTTCTATTGTAACATTCAAAGATATTGCCAGTTTAATATCATATGTTGTTTTGCCTGATTCAGCATAGAATGCACTCTCCTCATGATCATCAGCACTTACTGAATAAAATTCACCTGGTGTAAGTGTATACTGATTGCTGCCGGCAGGTACAACCTCGGTATCGGTTGCAATATTTTTAATTTTAATATTATTTAATGCCGCACTTGCTGAACTTGTTACATTAACAGTGGCTGTAAAATCCTGACCTTTTTCAGGAGTATCCTTAACACCAATATATGATATAACGCTTTGTTTACTTGGATAAAAATATAAATCCGTAGGCGCACCATTTTCAGTTTTAACATCTACGCTTACTTGATAAGGAACCTTATTAGGCATACTTGATGTTTTTATATCGGATTTATTAGCGCTACCTTCCGTAGTAGCAAAACTTAATACAGTACCTTGACTAACATTGGAATATAACTCAAAAACAACAGTACTTCCTGAAGGAACTTGTGATAAATAACTATCTTTGTTGCTGATTTTTAATCCTTTACCTTCATCAGTACCGCCAATAACAACATTTTGTCCGCCGCCTCCGGGAGTAATATGAACTTTTTTTGTTGTATCATTTCCCAGACTATCGTAATCCTTTCCAGCACTTTCATTATCACTTTTTCCTATAAAATTAAAATAATATTTGTAACTGTGTGTATTTTCGCTGATTGCAAAGCTATTGCCACTATTATCTTTACAAAAATCGCCTTTTATTGCGCGAACTTTTGTTATAATAGTTGAGTCATCTGCTGCGCTTGCAGTTATTCCACCGATATTGCCAACAACCATAACGGAAACTGTCATTATCGCAGCAAGAACTGCACTTAAAGCCCTTTTGAACGTTCTGTTCATATCGTTTTTTCCTCCTTTTTCTTTTTTAAGAGTTTACTTTTGATTTTTAAAAAACTTGCGGCTCATTCCGCTTTTCAAAAAGAGAGCTTCTCCGACCCATGAGCCTTAAGCCGAAACCCCTCCTTCGCCGTCAGCAGGACATTCATCGCCAAAAAATTTTCCCGACAAAACGCCCCTCAGACGAATTTCCTCTGCAAGAGCCACCGCCCTCACAGAAATATATAATACTAATTCTTTCAGCCGATAAAAATCATCTTCGGCTTAACCTCCGACTTTTCTGCCCACGACAACCGCCGCCGCTACCTCATCGGCTCTCGAATCTCCTCCAAGCCCCAAAGGGTAAATTCTCATCTGCCTTCAACAGACAAAAATCATTTTCGGCTTAACCTCCGACTTTTCTGCCCACGGCAACCGTTTTCTTTCCCTTATCGGGTCTTGAACCTTAAAGGGAAAATTCTTATCCGCCTTTAGCAGACAAAAATCATTTTCTTCTCATCAGACAGCCTTTGCCCACGGCAACCGTTTTCTTTCCTTTATCGTGTCTTGAACCTTAAAAGGAAAATTCTTATCCGCCTAAAGATTAGTATAAAATGAAAGCCGATTTCAACCCCGAACCACTTTACGGCAACTTTTCTCCTCCAACCTTTTCCCGTATCATAGCCCAAAAGCCAAAACCAAAGCCC
>CANRIS010000038.1 GCA_947630725.1 uncultured Clostridia bacterium | reverse complement strand
AAAATCGGTCTAATAAGTTCGGCAGATTTTGGGTCCTCAGTAATTAGTTGGTTTTTAATTTCAGATGAAATGATGAATGCTCCATTAAAACCTGTTTTTATTCCAAAGTTAATACTGATATCCCATTCACCAAGAGGAACCCCTGCTTTTGCTATTTTCAATTTTATACTTTCTTCAATAGGGCTATTTATAACCCATTCTTCACAAGAATAAAGTGCTATATTGTTAGCATTATGCATAACAAAAACGCTCCCTTATTCTAATCTTATAGTTTATAATTATAGAAAAAAGGAGTGAAAATTTATGAATTATGGTTACATTAGAGTTAGCAGTGACAAACAGACTGTGGAAAATCAAAGGTTTGAAATCAGTAACTTTGCACAAAAAAATGAATTGATTATTGATGGTTGGATAGAAGAGACCATCAGCGGCACAAAAAGTTATGATAAGCGAGAATTGGGGAAATTGCTTAGGAAGATTAAAAATGGTGACCTTATAATCTGTTCGGAATTGTCAAGGCTTGGGCGAAACTTGTTTATGATTATGGAAATACTTAACATTTGTATGACTAAGGAATGTCGGGTCTGGACGATTAAAGACAATTATAGGCTTGGAGATGATATTCAAAGTAAAGTTTTAGCATTTGCTTTTGGACTTTCTGCTGAGATCGAACGAAACTTAATCAGTCAGCGTACAAAGGAGGCATTAGCAAGAAAACGTGCTGAGGGTGTAATACTCGGCAGACCCAAGGGACGGAAGTCAAGTCATGTAAAGTTGACCGGTAAGGAAGAGGTCATAAGAGAGCTGTTAATTCAGGGTGTACCACAAACAAAAATAGCGAAAATTTTTAAAGTACATAGAATGACTGTGGCTAAATTTATTTCCGATAAAAGGCTACGGTTATAAAAATAGAATGCATTTTTTGATGTGAAATGATTTTTATATATTTGTAATCATGGTTTGATATAAAAAACAGATGTTAAAAAACATCTCAAAACTATAAGCAAACATTACAATTAGTGATATTAGCAAGTGTAGCTCTGGCAAATTATACTTGCTAATATCACATGTAATTATAAATGAACAATTATTTTTCATATAATCTGTAAATTTATGATATTTTAACTTAGTTATACTACGCTTACAAAAATCTATCATCTTGAACTGTTCCTCTTTTGTTAGGCAATATGGTTTATTAATCATGACAGATTTGAAGGAGGTAAACGAAAATTATACCTTATAAAAAAATTTATACAAATATAAATATGTCAATTACAAATTTTCTGATACACATCTTTTAAATGGAATAAAGATTTATTTTTCCGACTCAGATGCTAAATGAAAACATAAATCATACATTTACGAGTTATCTATTCTGAAAATTCCGTCAGCTATTAATGGATAGTCATTTGAGATATTAAGCATATACCGTTTATCTGATAATAGAAAGTTAATTATTCCTTCACCAGTTAAATTATTGTATATTAAATCTATAGCAGATAATTTTAAGGTATCGATGGTTTAGAGTATGTAGAAGCGGATAAGGCAAATACAGTTTATGACTCAGTCGAAAGTACCATATTCAGCAAGGATAAGAAAAGATTTTATATTATGGACGATCTTTTTCAGTCAGGAAAAATGGTTGCATTAAGAGGGTTATGAGCGTCCATGACATTGATGAGGCTGCTGTCAATGAGTTCATTCAGGAATGTAGGGACTATATCTCAGGAATATGACCTCTTCACTTGCAAACTATGTTCATCCTGCGGGACGTGGAAAAAATCCCGCCGCCTTTTCATTGTTCTACTCAAAGTTCAGCTCACATGATTTTAATTATTTCAAAAATCCCGAAAATATGATGACCAGCAAAATAGGCATTCCGTTGTATACCGCACGTAATGAAAAGGTTATTTTGCCCTATATTTTTTTGTGCCACTCAGCGATTTTTTTGCTAAGCAGATTAATGTTTATAACTCAAATAACGCTGATATTTTGCTAAACGGCGACAGGTCGAAACGCCTTTGTGCATAATTGAAAAGCAAGCCGGAACACCTGAAGGCTTATATTTTGGAGGATATGCACGAGATTATGTGAATCAATAATTATTCATGTACAGACAAGCTTATAGGCGTGGTAAAGAGGATAATCGGGGAAGAAATGAGCTGATTGAGTTTCTTGTGAGTAACAATGTGGTGCCGAAGTATAGTTTTCTGGTTGATACTGTGGATCTGTATCAGAATGCCAATACCGCAACGAATAAGAAGCTTCAGATGTTAAGAGATCTGCAGTTGGCGATTTCCGAGTATCCAAGTATACTCTCGATTCTCAGGTGGTGGCTAACGAAAAGCTTTATGTCAGTCGTTATATAGGAAAGCTGCACTGGACAACAGGTCAGGATTGTGAAACTGTCTAAATTGCTAAGTGTAGCAATCGCTCCTATATGATCTGGAATTATTGCTCGATCAAGTCATATCTGTCGGGAGAGCGCTGCATATCCTGCCACGAGAAAATTGAAAGGTCAAGATGGAGGAGGGCGCTTACTTTTCGGTTAGAATATGGAAAGAATGTTAAGATGTATAGAATTTATAAAAGTACAAGGGCGGCAGATAGCGTAAGGCTTTTCCGTGGAATTATATAAAGCTGAAAACGAATTATTGTCACAGGACACTGCACAAAGGATATTTGAAGATATTGATTTGGGTCATAAAAAAGCAGGTTTCTGTGGAGATCAAAGTGGCAGACCGATTGGCAGGGAGTATGCTGTTTGTGCAAGCTCTATAAAGTGCTTTGTACAGTACCTTTTATCGTTTTTGTGAGAACCGAGGACACAATTTATATGTTCGGGGCAGTCGAAGGGTATCCACGCAAATTCGCCGTTATGGTCGTTGGCAAAGCCCGGCGCAAGGACTATGCCCCTGCCTGCCGCTACATATGTAAGGGACATATCGTGGTTAAGAGAATTTATTGTATTTACAGATATGTTGTTTATAATTCTGTTCTGAACCGCTATCATTTCCG
The DNA here is from genome assembly GCA_947630725.1 of uncultured Clostridia bacterium. Taxonomy (GTDB): domain Bacteria; phylum Bacillota; class Clostridia; order Lachnospirales; family CAG-274; genus JAJQCI01. The sequence continues at coordinate 12,186 of CANRIS010000038.1, read as the reverse complement.
GAGGAGAGCCTCCGCCTATCATAAAGGTTCTGCCTTCAAGGTCGTTTTCGGTAATTTTTTCAAGCTTCGCCAAGGAATCGTTTTTGTTTGCTATTATATAAAATCCGCTTTTATAAAGAAAATTAATCCTTATGTTTGAAAAGCGCATAAGCTCTGAATCTCTTGCAAACAGAATATCGTGATCCTGTCTTAAAAATCCGTCAACTCGGCTGTTGTCGTATATAAATGAAATACTTAAAGCTATGTCCGGCATATCTTCTTCAAATTTTTTCATTATTTGGGGCAGATAATATATACACGAACGCATGGGGATGCAGACATTGAGAATATCAACATATTTAGAGCCTATGTTCTGGCTTTGTTCTATCGTGTCTTTAAGCTCGTCTCGTATATTTCTAAGATTAGTGCATAAGAAATTGCCTGCAGGCGTTAAGGCGGCGCCTTTTCCGGAGCGCTCAAATATTTTAAATCCCACTTCCTCCTCAAGAAGCTGTATCTGATATGTAAGGGAGGGCTGGCTTATAAAAAGATTTTCGGAGGCTCTGCTGAAATTCAGAGTTTTTGCAAGTTCAAGAACATAGTCTATTTGTTTTGTGGTCATATACCTCACCTCGTTATCAATATTTTAAATAAATTATAACATATTTATATTGGATAATTCAATGTGTTTTTGCTACAATTGTTTTATAAACAAAGTAAATTAATAGCTAAAGGAGAGATTATAATGAATTTTGATTTAAACAAAAATAAGGAAGTTATTGCTTTATTGGGTGCAGGCAGTATGGGTACTGCAATAATAAGAAGATTTGCAGCGGGCAGAATAATACTGCTTGGAGACATAAGTGAGAAAAATCTTGAAAAGACTGCAAAGGAACTTAGCTACAGCGGTTATACTGTTGAAACCTGTGTTGTGAACGCTATGGAAAAAGCTTCGGTGGAAGCATTTGCAAAGAAGGCTGCCGGCTTGGGAGATGTGAAATACTTTGTGGATACGGCAGGAGCTTCCCCCAACCAAAGCACACCCGAGCATATACTTAAGCTTGATATGGTAGGAACGGGCTATGCTGTTGACGCTTTCGGCAAGGTAATGGCAAAAGGCGGCGCAGGGCTTATAGTATCCAGCCAGACGGGATATATGTTTGATATTCCCTATGATGTGGAAGCCGAGATATTGAACACACCTACGGAAAAGCTTATGGATATTGAATATATCAAAGAAGTAGGTATGCAAAATTCGGGTTCGGCTTATATAATCGCAAAGCGTGCAAACCACTTGCAGGCACAGAAAGCAGCGGCAACAACATGGAGAGAGCGCAGAGCAAGGATAAATACAATAAGCCCCGGCATAATTGTTACACCCCTTGCCTATGATGAATTTAATGCGGCAGGAGAGGCTTATCAGGGAATGATAGATTCTTCGGCGGCTATGCGTACAGGCTCTTCCGACGAAATAGCCGAAGCGGGAGCCTTTCTTCTGGGAGAACACGCAGGCTTTATAAACGGTACGGATCTGCTTATAGATGGTGGCGTAATTGCAGCAATAAGGACAGGTCAATATAAATTAACGGTTAATTAAGAAAGAGGTGCTTTGAAATGAAAAAGGAAATGCTTTTACTTACTTCATTGATTATTCTTGGCTGCCTTTCCGCTCGGACATATGCAGCCGAAAATGTAACTGTGCAGATAGACAACAGCGTTGCTCAGGTGGACGGCACAGATGTAAGCCTTGACGCCGCTCCTGTGATTGTTAACGGCAGTACACTGGTTCCTCTCCGCTTTGTTTCGGAAAATCTCGGCTATGATATTGACTGGGACGCTCAGACAAAGACGGTAAGTCTTTCGCAGACACAGCAGACTTCAAACAATGCAGTTACTGATGAAGCAGCCGAAAAGATAGCCATAAGAGAGGTTTTTGATAAGTTTTCGGTACTGGCGGATCAGCACAAAATAGATGAGCAGACACGTCTTTTTACCGATAACGGAGTATGGCGCATATATATGGGGGATAACGCCATCGGAGAATACAAGGGCTATGACGAAATATTTGCCACAAGCGATGCAACAATGAAAAATTATGTGGAGTCCTCACACTTCAACGGTCAGCAGGTAATTACGCTTTTAGACGATACCCACGCAACTGCAATAGGCTATTCCCATGTTACCCTTGACAACGGCGAGGCGGTTTCAACCTCCGATGTGCGATATGAGGACGAATATGTAAAAATAAACGGAGAATGGAAAATAGCTGTGAAAAATGCTTATTTTGTTACATGGTCACAATAAAGGATATTCGTACTCCGCTAACGCTGCCTAACTCTAACCGACTACTTTTCACAGGGAAATGAAGTCTACAACTATAACAATCACCCCTTCAAGTCTGAAAAGATTGGCTTCGCTTTAGCTCATAACAGAATCCTTTATAATGACAAAAAGCTGAGAAAGTCTGAAAAAATTTCCCAGACATACATAGAAATCGACTCATACATAGCAGTCCGGCTCATAGAGAAAAAGAAAGCCCTCTCCTTTGACTCCATAAGATATATGGCGGAAAAGGTAGAGGGTTCTTTTTGCTTTACCATTCTTAGCAAAAATAACGAACTTTACATCGTAAAAGGCGATAATCCCATAACTCTTATAAAGTTTGACGGCTTTTATATGTACGCATCCACAAAAGAGATTCTTATGGCGGCTGTAAAAAAGCTTGGTTTAAAAAGCGCAAACGAATGTCTGAAAATAACAGTTGATGACGGGTAGATCTTAAAGATAAGCCCAAACGGAAATATAAAGAAAGATTTATTTAATTTCAGGAGTTTATATATAAATCCTTACTTTCCTTATTATGATTACGTCCCGGACAGACCATCCCGTTCCTCATACAGCTTAAAAAAAGAATATTTAGACGATCTTATAAGCTATGCAGGTTACGCAGGCATAGATGAAGACACCATAAAAGAGCTTTTAAACGAGGGCTATAGCTTTATGGAAATAGAAGATATGCTCTGCAACGATATGATAAACAAATACGGTTATGAATACTGCCTTGATGATTGTGAGATATAAGGGCGATGAGCATTATAAAAGATATAATCAAGGATTTATACTACGGAAAAATAAGACCATGGGAGACGGCTGTAATTTCAGACAGCGACAATTATAATCTTTCAAAGCAAAGTTCTGAGCTTACAGATAAGCTTACGCACATTCTTGATAATAATGGCAAGGACATTTTAGACAAGCTCATACTTGCCCGGACAAATCTGACAGAGCTTTCGGCTTTAGAAAACTTTTCCATAGGTTTTAAGCTTGGCATACAGCTAATGACAGCAGCCCATGAAACCAAAAGCAAAAATTTTAGTCTTGAAAATTAATTACTGTTGTAATCAGACTTAATAAAATAGAGGTGATGTCAATGCAGTATCACCTTTATTTTTTATTTATACGAGTAAACAAAGCAGAATGGTGTTTGCATATATATTGAAACTTTGCAGAAATTTTGAATCGCCTATGTGAAATAACAAAGGACATCCCACATCGAAACCGTAGTCCTGCTCAAAAGAAAGTAATCCAAAAAACACGATAAATAAGGGCTTTCCCACCACCAAAGCCCTTATTTTTATTTCGCCCTTTAGTGTGTTTTAAGGCTCTATACAATGTAAAAGCAGATATTTTACGACCTTCCATTTTGTTCCAAAACAGCTTTTTGACCCCTTTTACCACCCCCCCCCTGTACTAAATATAAGATTATAGAATTTTTAACAGTTTTATGCAATATCCATAATCCAACCTTTTGTTTATATCTCACAGGAATATCCCATCATTCTTTGTGCTATTCTCGTATTCACTTATTCGAACATATGTGGTAGTATGTGTCGCTTAAAGGACGTGATTAAATATGAAAAGCCTACTCGACAAGCTCTACTACGACGAAATAAACCCATTTGAAAGAAACGACATCAACAACGAAGAATACAAAAAACTAACAGAGGATTACCTAAAAGCTGAAAAACAGCTAAAAGAGCAATTCGGAGAATCCTCTCTCCTCGAAGCTCTACAGAAGTCCCAAGACAAACTAACCGAATTCTACAGAAAAGAATCCTACATAGAGGGACTAAAATTCGGCATAATATTTATGATAGAGCTTTTCTCTCATAAAGACCTCCCTTAATCCTCTCCCCTACTCACATAAAAAGCCTTTTACGGAAAACAAATTCTTTCCGCAAAAGGCTTTTTTAGGCAGTTTATACCCCCTCTTTAACTGATAAAATAAGGCTATAGGGAGGGATTTATTATGAATTATGGATATGTGAGAGTATCAACCAAAGAACAGAACGAGGACAGGCAGCTTATTGCTCTCGATGAATGCAGAATTAAAATAGACAAAATATATATGGACAAGCAAAGTGGAAAAGACTTTGACAGAACAGAATACAAGAAGATGATAAAACGTCTTAAAAGCGGTGATGTTCTTGTAATAAAAAGCATTGACCGCCTTGGCAGAAACTACGAGGAAATCCTGAACCAATGGCGAGAAATAACAAAGGTAAAAAAGGCAGATATAATCGTCCTCGATATGCCCATACTGGACACCACACAAAACAAAGATTTACTCGGCACACTCATAAGCGACTTAGTCTTACAGCTTTTATCCTACGTAGCCGAAAATGAGCGCACAAACATAAGACAGCGACAGGCAGAAGGCATAGCCGCCGCAAAAGCCAAAGGAGTCATTTTCGGCAGGAAGAGAAAATATAACCCTTTAAACTACATAGAAATTTACGAAAAAACATCCGCAAAACAGCTTAAAGTAATAGAAGCCACCGCCATAATGGGCATAAGCGAAAGCACCTACCACCGAACGAAAAGAGAACTCCTTGCCCTCGGCAAAATAGAAAAACTGTCATAATGTATAAGTTTATGACAGGAAATTACATATTAATTTTATTTGTATAAATTGTGCCATATTAAAATTAACAAGTCAACAATTCCAGTTTATTTTTACCAAATAAAAAGGTTTACTTAAAAGCTGTTATATAGTATACTTTATGATAGTCGAAAAAAGACGAATAATGGGAAGTGTTTTTGGGAGAGTGGTATATGACAGACAAGGAACTTAGGAAACTTAAAAGAAATGAGTTTCTTGAAATTATGATAGAGCTTGAAAAAGAAAATATGGAGCTTAAAAAAAGGCTTGAAGCGGCGGAAGGTGAGCTTGAAAGCAGAAGAATAGCATTAAGCGAGGTCGGGAGCATAGCCGAGGCTGCCCTTGCGCTTAACGATGTTTTTGGCGCTGCACAGAGAGCGGCGGATCAGTATATTGAAAGCGTAAAGGAGCGGTTCGGCAACGGCTAAGCGCTTCTGCCCGAAATAATTTACAAGGAGGAGATAATCCTCCGCCGAAAACCGTTGATATAAAGGTGATTAAGGTATGGGAGGACGAAGCTTTGAGAATAAAAGACCCGAAAGCATAGAGGTTGTACTCATGAGAGAGGGCAAAGACGAAAAAAGCGTCACTCTCAATGAGGAAAACAACCGGCGGTATGAATGGACAGGGCTTTCAGGCAATGTAAATTGGACGGTGACTGAAAAAAAACGTTCCCGAAAACTACACGGTAAGTATAACGAAAGAGGGCATAACCTTTGTGGTAAGAAATACATACAAAAACCCGAAGGGCCCTCGGATAACGATACCGACCATGAGGAAACCACCTCCGAAACAGGCACGGAAACAGTCACAAAACCCAATAATACCCCATCGGGAGTCGGCGGCAGAAGGAAACGATAGTTACGGGGCTGGCAATGGTCATTGTTTTTATAACGGTGTATCTGCTTATTCTGCCTGCCGTAACTGCCGAAAGAAATGCAGTCTGCGGAATGGAAGAGCATACACACGATGCAGGCTGCTTTGACGACGACGGCGCCGTTGTCTGCGATATTCCCGAACATATACATACCGAAAGCTGCTTTGAAAGCGAGGAAGAAGAAAAAACGGCATACAGCATTTCCTCTTTCCCCGATGATGAAGCTATGATGTCTGAATATTATTATGACGGCGATGCCGAGAGCAAGACTTTATATGGAAATTCCGCCGCCGAAAAAAGCGAAAGCAGCCAGAATGACGAGTATTATGTTCCCAAAGATTTTTCTGCGGACGATGCCAAATCCGAAGAGGCGGACTTTTTGCCTGCGGACGAAAATGATACGGATACTGTAAGTGAATCCGAAGATTCTTATAATATGGAAGTTTTCCCCGATGATGAAAACGTGTCGGGAGCGGCAGGAGTGCCCTCAGATTGAGCATACGACCATGATAATGGTATATCTGAGGACAATACATTGTCAGACAACGTGACTTCGGGCAGCGGCATTGATGTAAATATAAATGTTGAAACCCACAGCGAGGAGTATGCGGAGGAATATACAGAGGCTACGACAGAGCTTATAATGAACGATACCGATATGGAAATAAAGCTTTTGAAAGCCGAAAATATACCTCTTTGCGGACTTCCCGAACATAAGCACAGCGAGCTTTGTTATAACGAGGCAGGTATGCTTATATGCGATACCAAGGAGCATAAGCACGATAATTCCTGTTACAGTATAATGCTTATGAGCCTTGATGACACCGAAAACAGGCTTATACTGTACGAAGGTTACGGCTATAAAATTACGCTTAACTCAAACGGAAGCTATACCCTTACATTTGACGGCAGCGAGATCCCCGACGGCTTTATAAGCTCTTCGGATTTATCCCCATATGCCGATAATATCAGTAAAATAATAATTAAAAACAACGTGGCTAAAATAGGCAGCGGTCCTTTGCGGGAATGAAAAATCTTACTGCTGTTGAGGTCTATGAAAACAAAAGCCTTACGGTTATAGGAGACAGAGCCTTTAAAGACTGCAAAAAGCTAAAGACAATCGATCTTGAAAACTTTAAAAATCTTGAGTCGATCGGTCTGCCACACTCCGAAACAACAGTCGGCGAGGTATTTGAAAACACGGGCTTAAGAGAAATAACAAATGATAATGCATATTACAGGGTTTATATAAGAAAAGAAGCAGGAAAAAGTCCGAAAGTGGCATAGCTATAAATGCAGTATATACCGATAAAGACAGAATTCAAACCAAAGATCTGACTGTGGGCAGCGACGGTTTTGACAACATCAAATCCGCTCTTGACAGTCTTGCATATATTGTCACAAATCCCGACTGCTATAAGCTAAGCTGGGATTATCCCGCAAGTTTTGAGCTTAAGGCAGGAGAAATAAGAAAATATGAAATAAATGCCACAGTCAAAAATTCTCTTATGTATCTTCCCGAGGGCGATCACCTGTATTATCTGGGCTGGGACAATTCTCCTCCCGTGGCCTACAGCAATACCGCTACGGCGTATTCAACAGATAAAGAAATTATCGGCACGGCAAATACAATAACCGATAATACACAAGCTCGCTATGATCTCAGTATAGGAAAGAGAGGTTTTGTTGACGGTATTGATATTAACAAGGAAGACGATATGTACGATATGCTGCCCAAAACAGGAGGCGGTTTCACATGGGAGATGGATAATAATTTAACCGTTGATTCCTATATGAAGACTACGGACGATGTCAAAATAACCTTAAACGACGTTGAATTTACGGGACATGGCGGCGAATGCCACCTGTTGAATGATGATCCGAGTACAATGGTGACTGAAACCGATGAAGGACAGCAGTACATTGTATGGGACGAGGGCTTTAAAGCAGTGCTTCCTGCCAAGACTAAGCTGCATATATACATTACGCTCACTTTCCCCGGTGAGAGCGAAACGTGGAATGCATATACAGACGCAATTAAGGATAATCCTACTCTTTTTAATACATTTTATGTATATTCAATGCCCGATACGGTAAGGCACTCTCTTGCAAATCCCGCAAAGGTGCTTCTCCAGAAGGGTGTCTATGAAGTGGGTCATTATACTGTTGACGGTCAGTGGGGCAATCTGAGTTCATATTATATGGACAGCGACAGATACCATTATAATAACAATGACACGGAGGCAGAAAGAAACAAGATAAAAAATGTTGTTACCTACTATGTCATTATAAGAAATACAGGAACCTCAAGAGTTTATCTGAGCAATATATATGATATTCTGCCGGAGGACTATGAACAGCGCGAGTGGAGCTTTGTATACAACATTAATAAAAATGAGGAAATAACCTTTGCAAATGAAAAGCCTCAATGGAGTATTCTTGCACGAAAGGCTGACAACGAGGCCAACAGTCCTCCGGCAGGAGCCGTATTTGGTCTTTATTCTCCCAACAAATCAGACCAAATGTCCGTTGAGGATATGGAGGCTTTGGGAATTGACTATACACAGTTCGGTCAGGGTCAGCATGAAGAATTAATCTATTATCTCTTATATGTATTGGAAACACCCGAAAATGGCGTAGCAAGATTTAACGAGCTGTGTGAGGAGGCTTATGTCCTTTTGGAAATAAAAGCGCCTGACGGCTATTACGGAAGTACAGAGCCTATACTTATAAAAAGGGATTCAACCGCCGTGGCAACAGTAACAGTTGAAAATGCAAAGGGTGCGCCTTTGCCCGGCACAGGAGGTTATGGCCTTGGCAGTACAATAAAGCTTATTGCGCTGCTGCTCCTTTCCATCTCCGTATCGGGCTTTGCCGCCATATACTTAAGAAAAAAGAGATAAAACCTCTAAACCTCCCCATACCTCAAAAACCTCATTAAACAAAAAGAAACCCCGAAGGTCTTGATATTTCAATGCTTTCGGGGATTTAATTTTTATTACCGCTCATTTCCGAGGAGTTTAATTTCGATGTATTCGTTTATATATATTTAAAAGAATAGCTCAATATAATCTAAACATACTGCCGTAAATCAATTTTATATCCATAATTATATAATATTTTTTCCGCTAAATAAGCAATCCTTGCCCATGACTTATTCTTGGCTTTAATGACCCATGATACATTTTCTTTTTTAAGACCAAATGCCAACAGGCAGTTTGCTCCTGTTTTTGATATAATATTTTCATTACTGTTTAGTATGGTTGTAAAATAACCATCTCCGCCAACCATAAACGCTTCCTTGTTTAGTATTGGAACATATAGTTCTGCTGCCCTTCTTATTTCAAAGTTATCTATATTTTGTGGAAATGCCAGTTTGTTATACATATTTGCAATTTCACACATAGATACATAAAATGTAGGCACTCCGCAACTGTCTTGACAAGTTTGAACCTTTCTTTTGCAGAAAAATTCAATAATGCTTTTTACCTCTTTCTGAACCAATGAATCAGATTTAAAATATTCATTTCCGCCAAGCTCTCTTTGCAGTAGGATAAAGGCTATGTGTTTTCCGGCACACTGATTGTACAGCTTTCTCTTAGGCAAACCTTTCTCTGACCAAATTTTGTTGGCTATAATTCCGGTCGGCGCACTTTCATTACAAATAAGTTCATTTTCAGAAATATTGCATTTTTCCAAAAGCTGCTCCAGTACAGAAATATGTTCTTCTTGTCCCAAATGAGAAGAAGCAAAGATAGCAAGCTCCTTATCTGTCAAAGCATATTTTTTATGTAAATTATAAATAAATATAGGCAAGATCTGAAACGGCTTTGCTGCGGAACGAAATTTGACAATATCATTATTTCCGTACATATTTGAATTCTCAGAACAGGAAAGCAAACAATCTACGCCAATATTTTCAATTTCAGAATAAATATCTCTAATCATCTATCCATACGCTCTTTTCGTCAATAGATTTTCTCGGTGTTTTATGACTTGAGCTGTATCCAAACAGAACAGCAGCAATAAAGTCATATTTCATATTAAACATTTTCTTAAGCTTCTCCTGTGAATATAATATATCGCATGTCCATAAACTCGCTACGCCCAACTCTTCAGCTAACAGCAGCATATTCTGGACAGAAGCACCCAAAGCCTGTATATCAACTACTTCAAATTCAGGCGCAGCAAGCTCCCATGCTACTGCATCATTATGCTCTACAGAGGGATTTCTCTCATAGCCTATAAACACAATAGCTGATGCCTGTCTTATTGTTGTAACAGTGGCTTCTGCCATTTTAAGGTCATCAATGGACTTATCCTGACTTATTCGAAGTTCTCTCAGCTTATCTATGCTGTCACTTAAAATATCTGAAACTTCTACTATTTTTGTTTTTCCATAAACAACGGTATAAAACCAAGGCTGTCTGTTTTTTGCCGAAGGCGCTCTTGTTCCTGCTTCAACAATTTTATTGATAATTTCCTTGGAAACAGTCTTTTCTGTATCAAAAGATCTACAACTGTATCTGTTGAAAATTGCATCTCTTACCGACAAAGAGCTTGTTTTTACTCCGAAAGAAGCTTCACATGGGCTATTGTCATTTATGCAATTACAGTCTGTAAATTTAAAAACATCAGGGTCGTTTTTGTTAAATCTCAATGATTTATTATTGTTTTTTATTACAAACTCAATATCTGTTGTGTTGAAAATATAATTTGATTTTTCAAACATTTCATTTATAAGACCTTTACTGCTTATAAACCAACAATTAATAAATGAACTGTCATCAAAAAGACAGTTTTTGAACTCACAGTCATAGAAAATACAGTTTCTTACCATAGCATCTGTCAGAACGGTTTCCTCAAATGTACAGCCTATAAATATAACTGAATCAATCTGGGATTTTGAAAAGTCTGCATTTTTGAAATCAACACAACTGAAATAACTTTCCATCATCACCGAGTTCAGACACAAACAAGAATCAAAGCTGCAACTGTCAATTTCAGCCAATGAAAAATCAACCTGTTCCATAACGCTGTATTTAAAGGAGCTGTTTGTTATTTCCGCCCCCTTAAAATTGAGCAGCCTACCATAAATTCTATCAAAACAGCATTTTTGAATCTTTGCCTCCAAAAGCACATTTTCTTCCATACGAGATTTTTCAAAGCTAACATTTATAAGCGAACAATTCGTCATTTTTGCACTTGTAAAATTAGTATACATGAAATTGAGAAGCTCTTTTGATGTTCCCTCAATTTTTGTATTAAACATTATTGTATTTATGAAAATAGCTTTCTCAGCAGGAGCACTAATTTTGGAGCTTGTCAGATTGGCTTTTTCAAAATTAGCTCTATTTATTTCTACATTATTTAGATTGCAGTTGCTTAAATTTGCCCCCGAAAACGAAGCGTCGTTGAAATCACAGTTTTCTATTGCGCCGTCTTCATTCCAAAAGGACAAATCCGCATCATCAAACAAACAACTGTTGAAAACCGCATTTTTGTTTTTGTCTACTTTAATATTTGTAAATGAAGCTCCTGTAAAAAAAGATTTTTCGGCATTTACTTTGGAAAAATTGCAGTTATTGAAACGGCACCTCCTCATTTCAGAGTTATTCATTTTGGTTCCCACAAAACAAACATCATAAAAAGAACTATCATCAAAAGTAGCCCCATATATATTTCCTTCATCAAAATTATATCTGTTTATCTCCGTATCTTTAAACATATTATTTTTAATATATACATTATTGAGAACGGAAATAAGCTCTTTGGTTTTTTCGCATAACGGGCTATAATCAATATCGATGCATTCTTTTTTTTCATATTCAGAGTTCAAAACTATCATCAGAGTATTTCTTTTAATTATCAATTCATTAAAGACAGAAACAAACTCCTTTGGATTCATTACATCCTGTTTATCTTTATTATGCTCATAAATTTCACTAAGAATTATTTCTAACTTTTTTCCCTCGGCAAAATTTGTTGCATGACTTGAAAAATTAAGCAGAAACTTATTTATCAGTCTTTCTATATTTGCCATATCATTGATAAACTTTGAATAACTTCTATCACGCGAGGCTTTACTTTCATTATGAATATAACTAAATTTATTATTTTGTAATTTTTTTATTGCCTCACATTCTATACTCTTATCGAACACTGTAATCTCATATATAAACTTTGCGGCAAATGCCGCAAAAGCCATAGATATAATAAGTAAAATAAATAACGATGCATTTTCGCTGTCAAAACCCAATAAGTCCTTTAATTTAAATAATATCTCTCCAATGAAAGGTATACTTAAAAAACCCAATGAATTCATTGACTCAAGCCATGAAAATACAATTATAACAATTCCAATAATACATATATATTTAAGTTTTGT
>CANRIS010000037.1 GCA_947630725.1 uncultured Clostridia bacterium | reverse complement strand
GCGTTGCTCGCGGCTAGTAAACAAGGGCTATGCCCGAAAATGAAGAACCGCCGGCTATGCCGGCGGGTATCTTTTTTAGAGGATGGCAAACAAATATCAAAAAGTTCTGTTACAAATGAACGCTCCAATGAACCGGCTTTTGTTGTAAGGAGAAGTAAAAAAGTAGCAGATGTTTATGGTATAGAGAATCTCTTGCCATATCAGTGGAAATGCTCCCAAAAGGGAGCAAAAGACCGATTGGTAAATACTCATGAAATGGTCGCGGCCTTTAATGGGGTATACATAGAGTTTGATTATGTATTTAGCGGCGAAATAATTTATACAAAGTATAAAAATTAAATTGGAGGATATATATTATGGCAAAAATTGAAGAATTAAGTGGCGTTGCTCAGAGCGAGGTAATCGTCATCCCAATCATTGATGTGTCTGGCTCAATGTGCGGAGAAAAAATTGGCAAAGTTAATGATGCTATGGCCGAAGTCCCTGCCCAATTGGCAGCAATCAATGATGAATCAACCGACTCCAAATTGCTAATTGCGCCAATGGAGTTTTCGAGTGGGGCGAGGTGGTTCTCATTAAAAAACAATCAACCTGCTGCAGTGGAATCATTTCGGTGGATTGATATGAAGGCTAATGGTCTCACTGATCTCGGCGAAGCGTTTAAATTGTTGACGGAGAAGCTGACAGTTGAAGAAAAGGGCGGTTGGATGAAAGGACGTGGCGGAGCTGCTCCGGTGTTAATTTTAATATCGGATGGTGGACCCACTGATGACTATCAATCGCAATTGAAAATCCTCAAGCAGAGAGGATGGTTTAATGCGGCACTTAAATTTGCCGTTGCGGTTGGTGATGATGCCGACAAAGCGGTGCTTGCCGAATTCACGGGTAATGTAGAGGCGGTTATAGATACCGAAGTGATTAGGACAGATCTTGCTTCTATTGTTAAAGCCGTTATCGTGTCCGCCAGCAAGACGGCAAGCAAGTCCGCATCTATGAGTGGAGCGGGTGGAAACACTGCAACAGTTGTGGCAGATGATGGACCTGTGGCAGATGAACAAGCCAAGGCTGAAGCAATTGAGAATGTGAAGCAAGCATTGACGCTTGATAGCACAGATGACTTATTTTGATTAGTCAAAATGGTCAAACCAACCACAACCCATATGTTGTGGTTGGTTTGCTATTTTTTGAATTGAAGTATACATAATTCATAGTAATATCATTTTTTGTGTACCTAAATTGAAGGAGTGGCAAGTGGAGGAATTTCAAGAATCATTTTCAGTTTCTATAAGAGGTGCAAGTCATATAAAAAGCGGTAAACCAATGCAGGATTACTCGCTCGCATTATCAAGTGTAAATTGCTCTTTAGCTATTGTTTGCGATGGACATGGAGCAGATAAGCATTTTCGAAGTGAGGTAGGCGCAATGTTGGCGGCTCAAGCCGCCAAAGAGCAGTTGCTGAAATTTAAAGATGCATTTCAAAATTGGTCGGATTTTAGTAACAATGTGGATTTAGTTCTTAGTAGGCTGAAGTTGGGAATTATAGGAAATTGGCAAAATAAGATTGAACAACATGTAGCTGAAAAACCTTTTACAGAAGAAGAACATCAAAAGATGTCTAAGACATTCCACATGCGCAGTAAATATGATATTGCTTCGCCATACGGGACTACATTACTGGCAGCATTGATATGTAATGACTATTGTGTGTATTTGATGATAGGAGATGGAGCAATTGTTGAAATTTTGCCAGATTTTTCTTCAAGGATTGTTCATTTCCCTGGAAAAATTATTTATGATGATCAGCCCCATAGTGCAACAGATTCCATGTGTGAAGCGGATTGTTTTAGTAAATTTTTTACAATAGCAAAACCCAATGCGCCAAGAAACGGGTTAGCAATTGCTCTGTGTTCGGATGGTCTTTCTGAAGCATTCAATACTGATATAAGTCTAATGGCAAAATTGAATAATTATCTGAATTTCTATGCGGAAGAAGGGCTGGAAAAAGCAAAAATTGCAATAGAGCAACAACTTAATGAATTATCTAGCTTGAGTCCAATGAAAGATGATATTTCTTTGGCTTTTGCAACTAATTCTTTGACACTTTACGATAGGAGTGACAAAGCAGAAAAAATAAAGGATGAGACGGCAAAATACGCTTCTGATACCGACAAAGAAACAAAATGAAGATATTGTATATTATTGTTGATTGTTCAGGTAGCATAGTATCAGATGATACGGTTAAAATAGGGCAAATTAATGATTTATTGCGCGATTTAATTAACAGTGCTAAAGGTGAAGGGCTCAAACACATTCAAGTTATTTGCTATGCTAATGGGGCAAAATTATATTGGGATTCTACCAAGGATGCTACCTTTTATGATATTTCAGAGACACGCTTTGGGGGAAGGTCAAACCTTGGACAAGCATACATGGTTGTCGAGAATCTAATGGTTGAGGGAAGCTATAAAGCAAAAGATTGCGGCATTGCACTCATTACAGATGGCGAAGCCACAGATAATTTCAAGAAAGCACTTTATAATATGGATAAAGATAAAGAGGCTTTTCGTATTGCTTATCTCATTGGCGATACAAAAAGAACCGCTGAGGCACATGCTTCCGCGCACGAATTAATCTTTTCTTATATGGCTAATGAACGTGAAGCTTTTATAGATAGAATTACTGAAAACATTAAATAGGACTGTTTTTTACATGTTATTCACTGCTCAGGAAATAGCAAAATATTTTAGGGAATCGGTTCTTTTTGACTTTGAGAAAGAATGCATAGTTTCATATAATCAAATTCAACGTGAAGCGGATAATTTTTATTCTTTAATCGACCGTGATGCGTTTGAAGCACTATTAAATGATGGTATAGGGAAAGATAACCAATTAGTCGATATATTCTTGGATTTACATTCGGCTGGATTGGGAATACAAAAGTTTTCTGAACGGAGTGCAAGAAATGTGCCGCGAAGTATTGTATCACATTTTTTGCACATGCCTAAATATTCATATCACCAGACAGATACGGCAAAGGTTTATTTAGCCATTAATACATGGCTAGTTTTCTTTGGGTGTGGCGAAATTTCACCACAATGGGCAAAATGTCCTTTTTGTGGCGCGGATGTTCGAGACGACAGGTGTGTAAATATAAAATGTCGTAAAACATCAGCGGAAGCCTTGCAAGCCATGGAGGAGCTAATTTTCATCTATAATGAGGAAAGAAGTGGCAATATTGCTCCACTTCCTTCATGGTGGGATAAAATTGTTCCTGGCAGCGAATTTTTTTCTGAGTATAAAAAACCTATTGAAGATTTAAAAGGAGAAAAAGAAAGAGCCGAGAATGTGGAATTTGAACGCAAAAAAAGGATAGCTGTAGCAGCGGCAAACAATATATATAATAGTTTTATGGCACGATTGGAAGTTGAGGCGGCAAAAGATTCCCCCGACTTTGATTCGTTGCTGGAAGAATTTTTATCGACTACTGAGATCCAACAAGCTATACAATATAATGATAAGACTTTTGCAAAAAAAGTTAGTGCATTCAAAGCTGAAATAACAAAAAAGAAGACTGCGCATGCTGTAAAACAAACAGAAAAGAGCCAATTTGAACAATTTAGGCTTGCTATTAATAAATTTTTAACAATCATATCCACATTGCGGAGTCAATTGCAGGGCGTGATTGGATCCGTTTCAGATTTGAAAACATTGGTGCAGGAGGCCGATGAAGAATATTCTAAAATTAAAGCTGGACAAGACAGTGGGTTGGAAGTCGAATCTGAGGAAATATGTGCGACACTAAACGAATGGAATAATGATTTAAGACCCAGTGTCAGCGCATACATATTGGAAGCAGAACACCGAGAGACATTATTATCGCAACAGAATGAGCTTATTGCACTGACAAACGCGCTCTTGATGGAAATTGATAGTGCTTCAGTAAAAGACAATAGGGCGGCATATTTAGCCGAAAAATTTAAAAAGGAAATTGAAACAGGCGATAGATTTAGGGAGTTACGCATTGAGAGGCGAGCCCAATATAACGAAATCGTAATGCCAATTACCCAACGTATCTCAACACTGCTTCAACGAGAGAATGAGTTAAAATTAAATAGTTTCCTTAGCGAAATATATGAATTGTTGGAGAATATTAGAAAGGCACAACCTAGGGATCAGAAGTCAAAAATTTACCGTGAGCATTTTGAAAAGATAAAATCACAGTACGGCTCGATTAAAGATAATGTTGAGTATAAGACAAAATGCAATCAGATTAATGAGAAATTACAGTTGCTAGAGAAATCCGAAAGCGAGTATCAAATTCGTATAACCGAATTAGAGCGCAAGAAAAGAAAGAAGAAACGGATTCTAAAAAAACTTTTTTTAAGTTTGAGCATAGTGTTTGTGTGTTTAGCGGCGGGGCTATTTGTGTGTGAGCTTGCGGGCATAATCCCTATGAATATAGTTTTGCCTGTAGTACTCCGCGAAGTTGATGGAACAGAGACAGGGGAATATATTGAGGTAACTGGAGCGGTTGGTAATTATAAAAGTATCGATATCCCGGAAAAAGCTCGTCTAAAGTGGCACATCAACGAAAAAACAATCACGGGGCTGGCAGCAGACTGTTTTGCTTCGAATGAGGAGATTGAAGCAATCACCCTTCCCGCAACAATAGAGACCATAGGTCAAGAAGCATTTGCTCATTGTGAAAACTTGAAGTACGTTGTTTTAAAATCGAGCAAGCCGCCTATTCTTGGTGAGAATGCATTTTTTGAAACCAATGCGACAATTTATGTTCCACAAGAAAATTACCTTGCTTATATTTCTGATACTACTTGGGAGCAATATAAGGAAAATATTTTTCCTGATTTCGGAAATGACATTGAACACGGGTGCATAATTTTTAATGTAATAGAAGAGAATCAATCCTACATCGTTGAATCACATCCTCTCAATACATTGCTTACACCAATCGATTGCCCTGTGCGAAAAGGTTACCAATTTACTGGTTGGTATTATTATGAGAATGGGTTAAAGCAACCGTTTGACTTTAACACCTCGCTTTTAACGCATAGTTTGAAACTTTATGCGAGCTGGGATTTTGCAGATTACCAAGTAACGCTTGATTATAATGGAGGGGTGGGGGATCTTGATAGCTTATATGTTACCTATGGAGATACCATTGGAGAACTTCCTAAACCCAATAGAGCGGGTTACAGTTTCGCCGGGTGGTATTATGGCGATAGGAGCATCGATGAATCAACTGCAGTAGATTTTACTAGCGACATAGTAATCAAAGCTGCGTGGAATCCCAATGTTTACGAAGTAACTTTCGATTATCAAAAAGGAATTACAGATTTCACCAAAAAAGATGTTACCTTTGATGATGTATATGGAGAGCTTCCTATCACTTCGCGTTTAGGTTATTTATTCCAGGGTTGGTATTATAATAATAAGTTGATTACGGAAAATTCAGTCGTCATGGTTTCTAGCGATCACAAGCTAATTGCCAAGTGGAAACCAATTACATATACGATTTTTTTGGAGACAGATGGTGGGGAAATTAGCGACGGTGAAATAAATTGCCTATATGATGAGTCATATGTATTAGGTACTTCATCAAAGAAAGGATATACTTTTTTATATTGGGAAAGTGAAACGGGGACGCATTACCAAGCCGAAGAAGAGATTAGTAATCTGATTAGTATTGAGGGTGGTGAAATAACTTTACGGGCCATTTACGAAAAAGACATTTACACAATAAGTTATGATATGGATGGCGGTCTCAATAACCCGTTGAACCCCAACAATTACAGCGTTGACAGCGATGATATAATCTTCGCCTCCCCGACAAAAGCTGGATACACTTTTGTTGCATGGTACAGCAATGCGGATAAAACGAGCATAATCGAATCGATTCTATCGGGCAGCACAGGTGATATAAGTGTTTATGCGAAGTGGGATCCCAATAAAAATATTCTTCACTTCAATGCCAATGGCGGAACTGGCGATATGCCAGATGCAGTGATTGCGACGGATGCAATTTATTATCTACCTTCGAACAAGTTTGTAAAGAGGGGCTATACTTTCATAGGTTGGAAAACATCACCCGATGAGGACTTGGGCGCATCTTATTCAGATGAGGCGAAGTATGTTATGGGGGTGGACTCGGAGTATACATTATATGCCGTATGGGAGAAGAGGGTTTATGAGATAAGCTATCAAACCAATGGGGGGATTAATGATATGACCAATCCATCCAGCTATACAATTGATAGCCCCACCATAGAACTGAAAAATGCGAATAGAGATGGATATACTTTTATAGCATGGTGTAAGGACTCGTCTTTAACTCAAAGTGTCACGACGATAGATAATGGTAGCACGGGGAACATTTCCCTGTATGCAAAGTGGTCTGCTAATGAAAATACCCTACACTTTAATCCAAATGGTGGCGAGGGTAGTATGGCGGATCAAAAAATAAAAACAGGGGAAACGGCTCAGCTACAACAAAATCTGTTTTCTAAGAGCGGAAGCAAGTTCGCAGGATGGGGATACGCTCCCAGCGGTTCTTCTGTGTATGGGGAAAGAGCCGCATATACGATGGGACCGCAGTCTAATTACACTTTATATGCCATATGGACACAAACTGCTTATACGATTCAGTATAATTTGAACGGGGGGACAAACAGTACCGCTAATCCAAATGGTTACAATTCTGAAGGTGGAACGATTGTGTTGGCTGCACCATCAAAAACGGGGAACACATTTGATGGATGGTATAAAGATAGTTCTTTCACAAGCAACAGCCGAGTTACGCAGATAAATAATGGCGATAGAGGGGATTTGGTTTTATATGCCAAATGGATAAAGAACCGTTACCAAGTAACATTTGATTACAATGGCGGTTCTGGGAGCCCGACATCTAAAGAAGTGACATATAGTGAAGCATATGGATCATTACCAAATGCAAGTAGGACAGGGTACACTTTTAATGGCTGGTATTACAACAATAATAGAATTTATGACAACACGGAAGTGATTGTCGATAGCGCACACAAACTTGTTGCCCAATGGTCGATTAATAGCTACATAATATACATTAATGAAAATCATGTCGATATTAAGGTGGTTAGAAACGATACCGGGGCAGAAGTGCAAACTGGAGCCAGTATCCCGTATAATACCAGTTTGACAATTAGTTTTACTACGAACTCAGGTTACCACGATGGATGGTGTGATTATAGTGGGCAAACTATAAATATGCCTGCAGATAATCTTACTATTAATTCTGGGGCAACACAGGATTCAAATTGCGTTGCAAAAGGAACGCTAGTAAAAACGGCTGACTTCAGAGATGTTCCGATTGAAAAGCTGAATGCGGGCGATTTGATACTGTCTTGGGATTATCGAACGAAATCGTGGACAGCAACTCCCATTACATTGTTGGTATATCATGGAGATAGTTTAACTGATATAGTAACCTTGGAATTCAGTAATGGCAGGAAAATTAAAGTGGTTGATAGCCATGAGTTCTATGATGTATCAAAACGGTCGTATGTGACGATTGGATTATATAATTTTAGTGAATATCTTGGCGATCTGTTTGTTTGCTACAATGATGGCGATGGTATAGACACCGTGCAACTTGTGAACGCATATAAGTCTCAAGAATACACGGGTTCCTATACGATTGTGTCTAGTTATTTTTACAATTGTATAACTAATGATATCGTATCTGCTACGCCGAACATACCGGGGATTTACGAGCTAATATCCTCCTATCTCGATGCAGACTTGAATTTTGACTCTCAATTATTACAAGAAGACATAGACAAATATGGCATCTACGAATATGACCTATTCGCGGAGTGCTTGTCCTATGAACAATATTCTGGGTTATGCGCCGCTTACTTCAAAATTGCGGCAGGGAAGGGGTATACTACATTTGAAGAAATATATTACCTGATGATGATGTTTAGCTATGTGTATCTATAATCTCAAAAATAGCTAAGCAAGTAAAATTGGAGCTAATAAAAAATCAATTAGTATTTTATATTGAAATACTGTGATTATAAAAAGAAAACAAAAGGAGTATAATTGATGAAGCTTTCACAATTCAATATCGTTAGCCAGGACAGTGACAATAAATATATTATATACAACACATTTTCAACAGGCCTTGTTACATTAGATAAAAATTCATATGAAAAAGTAATAATAAACAAGGATTTTGCAGACTTTTCTGGGCTACCCTATTTGCTTGAAAATGGCTTTGTTGTAGATGATGATTGCGATGAAATAGCAAAGGTTGAAGCTGTAAGATCAGCTATTATGAAAAAGACTATAATTCAAAATATTGTTATTTTAACGACAACGGACTGTAACGCACGTTGTTATTACTGTTTTGAAAATGGTATAAATCATGTTTATATGTCTAAAGAAACAGCCGATGGTATAGTTGAATATTGCAAAAAGAAATACAAAGATAAGCGTATTGCGATTACATGGTTTGGCGGTGAACCATTGTTAAATTATGAAATAATCAAATATATAACTTATAAGTTAATTGAAGCTGGTTATGAATTAGAATGCCATGTAACAACAAACGGCTCACTTGTTACTGATGAGATGATAGATTTTTTTGAAAAAAATTATATCAGATTCTCATTTCAAATAACGATAGATGCTGTTAATGAAGAGTACGGTAATGTAAAAAGATATATAGACATTGAACCCCAGAAGGCATACGAACGCACAATTAACAATGTCATTGCTTTAATCAAACATGGTGTGCGAATGATGATTCGAGTAAATTTTGCTAGTTCAAAAATTGAACACGCCAAGGAAGTGTATAAGACAATCATTGATACGCTAAAAGTATACGATTTAACTAAGGTAAACATCTATATGGCGCCGCTATCTTTGCCGGGGGATAAGGAAATAATAAGTAATTTTCATGGGGATTTAGAGCATCCATTCTTGCAAATGGTAAAGTTACAAAGGAAAGAGGGCTTCCCTCTTCATGATTTGTACAATGAAGAAAACGAAATTTCGCTATTATCAGCATATAATCTTCAACCGTCTGCGATTTCGTGTGGAATGAATTTGGCTTGCAGGATAGTGGTAAATGCAGATGGCGTACTCTATAAGTGCCATAGATTGGTTGGTAAAAGAGAGTTTTCAGTAGGTAATGTGTTTGATGGTGAGGATGAAACCAATAGGCATTTAATGTTCTTTCACGATGTACATATAACGGACGATGATTGTAGAAAATGTGACATTCTCCCTATTTGTCAGATGGGATGCAGTTATTCTCGTTTTACGTATGGAAAAAAACAGAAATGTCATAGGATACGTCAGGTTAAGTCTGAATTAGTAAGACTTTATTATCATGCGTTACTTGAAGAGCATAAATAGAGATGCCATATATAAATGGATAAAATTTAATTAAGGAGGTGGAAAGCATGGAAGTCGTTAAGACTGGATGCACGACAGAAGAGATCGTGGCATTGCTTGAGAATGCTGCCGATCATAGCACAATGTGTTCACATTGTTCGTGCGACTAATTTAAAAGAGAGGTGGCTTGTCGTAAGACTTGCTACCTTTCTTTTTAGCTCTTTTTCTATTAAAACAAACATATAAATTTCTTTTATTTGGTTTTTAGATATAATTATGTACACATATTCAATAGCAACAGTTGATGATATAAGAATACTTTTAAATAAATGGGAAAAAGTTAGAGGTGCCGAATCTAACTATAAAAGATATTTAGATATGTACTTCAATGATTACATTTCAGGTAGAAGTATTTTTTTTGTGGTTAAGGATGATTTAAATCCTGTAGGTAGCATTATTTTGGAATTTTGTGAACTTGATGATATTTCAGTTAGCTATGTTTCTAAAGAAAAATATTGCTTTTTGAGTACATTTAAAATAGAAAAACCATATGAGGGACATGGTCATATTTCAAAACTTACAAAAATGGCGGAAAATGTTGCTAGTAAAATGGGGTATACATATGCAATTATTTCTGTGGAAGAATCAAATCAACGAGCAAAAAGTATATATACTCATTTTGGCTATAAAGAGGTAATCAGCCATAAACAAGAATATGGACGCAATATTATTTTTTTGGGGAAAAAGCTGAGAAGAAAAAATAGAATTATCAAGAAACATCCGTATGTTTCTATTGTGGTTCCAGTTTATAATTCATTAAAATATATATCTGAAACCACGAATTGTATTTTACATCAAACATTTACTAATTTTGAACTAATTTTTGTCGATGACGGTTCAAGTGATTTAACTTCAAAATTTATATATGAAGCTATCCAACAAGATAAAAGGATAAAAATTATTCAGCAAAAGCATTTAGGCGCTGGTATTGCAAGAAATAATGGACTCAAAGCAGCAACAGGAAAATATATTATATTTTTGGATTCAGATGATTTGTTTTTGCCAAATATGCTTGAAAAATTAGTAAAAACAGCTGATACTTACAAAACCGATATTGTTACTTTTGGATTTTTTTCATTTAAAAATGAGCCATCAAATTATATCCCTACGCCATGTTTATATGATGATTTTGAAGAACGTTTATATTCATCTTATGAACTAAAGAAGTGTATATTTCAAAAAACAGTAGCGGCGGCCTGGAATAAATTTTTTAAGAGGTCATATTTAATTCGCCACGAGATAAAATTTCAGGGCTTACCTTTTTTTAATGATGAGTTTTTCAGCCGGATAGCACTCTTACAATCTGAACGGATTTTTTATATTAAAGAAAGTTTACTGTTTTATCGATTAAATAGTGCTCAAAATATTCATAGCGCAAAAGATGGGTCTACATTGTTTTCGCGAGTTGTTGAAGCGATATATTTCGCAATGGATAAAAGCAATTTGTTATTTACATTCAAAGAGAGTTTTTCTGCCTATTTTGCTGAAGTAATATTTAGGGCATTATCTCATGCTACAACTAATGAAACATTTTCTGCTATTTTAGAAGAATGTAATGGTTTATTTGATAAGTGTAAAAGTGGAGTATGCCTAACTTGTCTGAATAAAGAAGAAAGGGATTTATTAGAGTATGTCTTGTCAGGAGATACCAAATTGTGTCAAAGTTATATTAATCAACTATTAAATATTAGACTGCGTAATAAACAAATTAATAATTATATATAAAAATCAACCCGTAGTAGACTAATAAGCGAGGTAATATGAAAATTGCTGTTGTTGGAATTGGATATGTTGGATTATCTTTATCTGTTTTGCTTGCTCAGGATAATGAAGTTTCGGCTGTAGATATAATTCAAAATAAGGTGGATTTAATTAATAATAGAGTATCTCCTATAGCAGATAGGGGAATTAAAGAATTTATGGATACTAAATCATTACACTTAACTGCAACAACTGATGGGAGAGTAGCCTATAAAAATGCGGACTATGTAATTATTTCAACACCGACCAATTATAATGAGGAAAGAAATTATTTCGATACATCATCTGTCGAGAGTGTTATAAATGCCATAGTATTAGTAAATCCCCTAGCAACTATTGTTATTAAAAGTACTGTTCCTATTGGTTTTACAAAAAAAATTTCTAAAAAGTATCCATGCGCAAATATTATGTTTTCGCCAGAGTTTTTGAGAGAGGGGAATGCGCTTTATGATAATCAATATCCAAGTCGAATCATAGTTGGAATAACTAAAAATAATGATAAAATGGTAAAGAAGGCAAAAGAATTTTCTAACTTGTTGCAAAAATGTGCCATGAAGGCAAACGTGCCGATATGTTGTATGAATTCAACAGAAGCAGAGGCGGTTAAACTGTTTGCCAATACGTATCTAGCTTTAAGAGTTTCATTTTTTAATGAATTAGATACATATGCATGTGTAAGGGGGCTAGATACAAAATCAATCATTGAAGGCATTGGTTTAGACCCAAGAATTGGTAATTATTACAATAACCCTTCATTTGGTTATGGTGGATATTGCTTGCCAAAAGATACAAAGCAATTGCTTGCGGATTACGATGATGTGCCACAGAAATTAATATCAGCGATAGTTGAGGCTAATGAAACCAGGATTGATTTCATTGCTGAACATATAATTAATGAAAGGCCAAATATTGTTGGCATCTATAGATTAGTAACGAAGTCTGGAAGTGATAATATTCGAAATAGTAGTATTCAAGGAGTTATAAAACGTTTGAAAAGTAAAGATATAAAAGTTGTAATATTTGAGCCAATAATTAATAATAAAACATTTTTAAGATGTAAGGTAATTAAAGATCTGAATAAATTTAAGCAAATATGTGATATTATAGTTGCAAATCGAATCCATCAAGAAATTGAAGATGTCTTTTATAAAGTGTTTACAAGAGATTTATATTTTATTGATTGATTTGTGGTAGGATAAAAATATGGGAAATAACGCTGATAAAAATTGGATGGTAGTTAAGCAAAAAGATGGTTTTGAACAACTCATATTTATGGGTGACGTGTCGCCATATCGCTTTGCTTTTAACGACAAAATCAAAAAAATAACGATAAATACATATGCAACTCAAATAGGGCAATACGCCTTTTACGGCTGTCCTGAACTTGAAGAAATTATTGTTAATGTTGAAACTCTCGATATCAACAAATACGCCTTTGCTTATTGTCCGAAGCTCAAACACGTAACATTTAATTATGAACGCAAATTCGATAAATTTTTATCTGTAAACGAGAGGGCTTTCTTGGGGTGTGGAATAATGGAGTTTCGTTTCAGCGATGAAACAACATATATAGATGCAACCAAAATAAAGCGCAACGAAACTTATTCGGACCTTCATATCCAAGCGGTAACAAAGATATTACAGACGATGGCGGAAAGCCCGGATGAAACCACATATACTATCGAATTGGAAGACGATTACATAAAGTGGTCCGATTGTATTGAAATACGTCCTGTAGGTGGCGGCAAATTTTATCTGACGGACGGTGGGTTTGCCGAAAGTACAATAGACGATAAAGAAAATCTGAAAATAGGCTGGGTTAAAGACTATATTGACTCCACTTGTGAAGATAAAAATTTCTTCTTTAAGAACGGACAGTTTCGTAGCCTGTGTAAGGATATTGACGAAGCGGCTGATACGCTTATAGAAATGTGTGGTGCGGTTAAATACGTTGGCGGTTTGGCGTATTATTTGCAGCAAATCGGAAGTGCAACCGAAATCAGTGCGGAAGAGATCAATGAGGGAGTGCGCACAGTCTTAAAGACATATCGAAGTTTATCAAAAAAGCAGATGGAAGATATCTTTGACGATTTAATTATGAAAACTGTTAGGGATGACCAAGACATAAGAAATTGGATTAAAATGATCTATATCCGCGCACAAGTTCATAATATGACCGAAGAACAATTCAAGCATATGAAAGAAAATTTATGATTTACGTCGTTTCCGATATACACGCTCAATACGATTTATTCAGGCGGTTGCTCGAATATATTAAATTTTCGGACAGCGACACGCTTATCTCTTGCGGCGACATTATCGACAAGGGCAAGGACTCGGTTCGGCTTTTGAAATTCATAAAAAATATGCCCAACGCCCGTTGCATAAACGGCAACCACGAGTACACGTTTTTAAAGTACTATTGGGGGCTCATGCGCGAGTCGCCGAACGATTTTGATTTCGTCTTGAAAAAGCTGAAAGAATACTTTCCGACCGATGGCAAGTTGCTCGATTGGGAAACGGTCGATTGGGTCGAAAATCTGCCCTACTATATAGAGGAAAAGGACTTTTTGTGCGTTCATGCGGGCATACCTCTCGATGAAAACAAGCGGACGATCCCGCCCGAAAAAGCCACGCGCGAACAGCTTGTGTATGACAGGAATTTCAAAGAACCGAAGGTTGTGGTGATGAACAGCAAATGCGTCTTGTTCGGACATACGCCTACAAGTTATCTTCTGCCCGATGGTTCGAGCAGAATAATCGCCTACCGCCGCAAAGAAGCGCCGAGAGACAGCTATAAAATAACCGACTTTTATAAAATCCACCTCGACACCGGCACATGGATAGACGGCATTTTGGGCTGTATTTGCATAGAAAATTGCAATACGTATTACGTTAAAGGTTGAAAACACATTAAAATCGTAGAATACCAAGCGCATATGAAGAGTAGGTAAAGGATATGCTTGTCGAACTTCAAACGTATCTTTCTTCCCTAGATAAGCGCGGCGTCCTTGTCTTGAAGGATTGCTACCGCAGCGACTATTTTCAATATATTATGCATGAAGTCGAAAATCACGGCGGAAAAATTTTTATTGCCGTAAGCGGCGATAAAGCCATGGGGTTGGTCGTTTGCAAAATTTTTCAGGGCGGAGGGGAAGCGGAAATAACTACCTCCTGTCCTAAAATAGGTTATATAAGCGACTTGGTCGTTTCGGACAACCAAAGGGGGAATGGTATAGGCACAAATTTGCTCTCTGCCGCAGAAACATATTTTAAAGAAAATAATTGCCGATACATTCAATTAGAGGTCTTTGCACCGAACATACAGGCAAGGCGTTTATATGAAAAGTTCGGCTTCGGCGTCAACTGCTACTATATGTCAAAGGAGATAAAATGATTTACATAACGGGTGATACACACAACGATATAAATATTCAGAAACTCTATTATTTTGCATCAAAAAATCCGCAACTCACAAAGGCAGACTATATGATAGTTGCCGGTGACTTCGGCGCAGTATGGAGCGATAGAACGCTAAACGCTAATCTCGATAGGTACAGTGCATTGCCTTTTACTGTGCTTTTTGTGGATGGAAACCACGAAAACTTTGATATGCTGAACGCTTATCCTGTCACAAAGTGGAGAGGCGGCAAAGTACATATGATTCGCCACGATATAATCCATCTTATGCGCGGGCAGGTGTATACCATTTACGGCAAAACTTTCTTTACTTTCGGAGGCGGCACGTCTATTGATAAATACCGCAGAGAAGAAGGAGTAAGTTGGTGGGCGCAAGAAATGCCTTCTTATGACGAGCTTGATGAAGGAATCGCAAATCTTAAAAGCCACGGCAATAATGTGGACTATATTATAACCCATTCCTGCGATGAAAAGGCTTTGTGGTATCCGCCGCTGAGAACGCGCGGAACGCACATGGACGTCTATCCCGAAAATCAAATGCTGTCTTACTTCGAGGACATTGTGGACTATGGACATTGGTATTTCGGACATTATCACTTGGACGGCGACCTCACCGATAAAAAGACGGCGTTGTTTGAAAGTATTATAAGGATTGCATAATATGAAAGATAAAAATATTCAAGCCGACTGCGGCGTGTGCATAAAAGACTTTGCCGAAATGCACCTTGCGGATTTGCCGTTTGAGCAGATACAAAACGGACAAAAAACCATAGAGGTGCGCTTGTTTGACGATAAGCGTAAAAACTTAAAAGTGGGGGAACGTATTGCGTTTTACCGTTCCGGCGGGTCTGAATTTGTAATAGTAAAAATAATATCTCTAATACATGAGCCGACATTCAAACAATTTTTCGCTCTGCCAAATGTCTTGCAAAAAGCCGGTTTTGCCGATTATTCGAT
>CANRIS010000036.1 GCA_947630725.1 uncultured Clostridia bacterium | reverse complement strand
GCCTCCCAGTGCCGTTTGACAAGCTCCTGCGCCGAAATGTTGCCCCACGCGAACTGAATGTTGCCCTCGTACTGCATCTCGTCGAGGACGACCGGCTTGCCGTACTGCCTGCGCCAGTCTGCCGTCCCCTCGGGCGTGCGCTGGACGCTGCAATGCGTGATCCATGGGCGGTTGTGGTCGTAAAATTTTACGCCATTATGTATTGAGCGGAGATGATCATACGGGTCGCTTTCGCAGATTATCTCGGCAAAGCGCTCCCAATCCGCCTCGGTCTTGCTGCCGATGAAGTCGTACTCGTTTGCGAATGACCACCAGATATTGCGGTGGGCAGAGAATCTTGCTGCTACATATCGCAGATAAAGCTCATTTTGCTCCAAGGTCATCGTCGAGAATCCCCACCTGTCATACGGGTGAAATAGGATTATATCCGCCTCGATGCTGAGCTTTTGGAGTGCCAGTATGCAGCTCTCTATATGTTCAAAGTGTGCGGGATTGAATCTCGAAAAGTCCCAATTATTGCCATCTGAATCGGGTGCGAAGCTCCAGACGTTATCCTCATTAACTAATTTTCCGTCGACCGGGCAACCCTCATAGGGGTATGACCTCGGCTCGCGAGAATTGTAGCAGTAGCTTTTCGGAAACACGCAGAAGCGGATTTTGTTGAACGGCGAGTTTTTAAGTGTTTCAAGCGTTTGAGCGATAAGCTCGTCGCTTTGAAGCTCCCAGACATAGCAGGTTGTGCCGATCGGATAGTAAGGCGTGCCGTCGGCATAGGCGAAGTGGAAAGTCCTGCAAACCTCGACAGGACCGTGGTTTCCGGGTGCAGGAGCGGTCACCGAAAACTCGCCGGAATAGCTCTCACGCGAGAAATCCCCCGAAACGGTGAAACGATAAACTCCCTCATATGACGGCATGAACCGCACTTTATAAACCCCGCCACCGTCGTAAAATCCCGCGACGTTCTTGCTCTCATGCTCGCCCTCAAATGTCGCGGTAATGTGATAATCCACGAAAGGATTTTTATCTGAAAATCCCTCGCAGCTTAGCTCAAATAATCCCCATTTTTCAACAGTTTTGGTATATTTCATGGCACGACCTCCAAAGTTTTTTATGATTATACCAAAAAATCAGCTGAATTTCAAGCCAAAATTAAGTAAAATTCAGAGAAAATAGGGCTTAATTTTGAATGATTTAGGGCAGAAAAGTAACGAAGCCGTTGAACGACGATGCTGTCTGTTAGTGTTTCGATGGCTTTCTGTTATTTATTAGGAAATATAACCGCCCATTTCTGCATAGCACAGGAATGGGCGGTTTTGGATTTCTGATTGATTGCGCTGAATGGTTGTCATGCTTTATGAGTAGTTGTCATTGAACCAATTCTTTATACCCGCCATGTCGTTGTCAGTACTGTTCGGGTCTATGGTATCAAAATGGTCATTGATAGCTATATACCGTACTCCATACTTCGGGAACGTAAAATTGATATACAATCCTGTCAATGCCGAGTTCCTCCCCAGCCTCGAGAGGTCTTTAGTGATGCAAGTCGAAACATTTCCTGCCTCAATTTCCGAAAGCATCTCTTGAAAACCGGGGCGGTCGTAATTTGTGCCGCTGTATCCGTCGTCTATGAAAAACTTCGGATTAGGAAAATGTTGGGATTTACAATAGCTGAGCAATATCTGCTTTTGATTGGCAATCGACCCACTCTCGCCCTCCAGTGCGTCCTCTTGGGACAATCGGCAGTACAGTGCCGTAATTTTGTTGGTTGCCATGTTTACCTCCTTATCTTCGGCAACCGTCAGTTCGGAATTTTGCATTTCTATCATAGCACATCTCCTTTCAAAATTCAATACTTTAAAGCGATATTTTTTGATCGTTCTCTAATATTCTTTCGAGCTTTTTGTGCAGCGGTTCATCGCCTACAAATTCCGCGACGACAGTATATTCCGTCCCGCCGATTGTCTGCTTGGTCGTAATGTTCGGAAGCCAGTATGCGGACGGATTCTGAACGATGATATGTCCGTTTTCATCGAATCTGATGTTGCGGTTGCTCTTGATTTCAGGTTTTTCACCATTTTTGTTAAATTTCATAAGTATCTCTCCTTTTTGATTTTTCATTTTCCTTAGTTTGATTGTTCGCCTGTTCGATTTTGTATTTGATTTGCCATAGCTTTTTGACGTCCTCGCGCACCGCCGAAAATTGGTTTTGAATATCCTCAAAATCTTTCTGAACCTGCAATTTCTCGGCTTTCCACGCGCTGATTGGCAGCTTGCCGTCCTTAAAATATGGCTGCAATTTGCGCTCCGCCATATGGTAAAGCCGCAGGGCATTTTCATTTTCGGCTTGGAATTTATCGCGTTTCGACTTCCACTTGATTTTTGCAAACTCGTCGGCAATCGGCTTGTTCTCGGCATAGTGCTGCGCCCAAATAAGCAAATTATCTATCTCTTTCAGACGTGCTGATTTCTTGCTTGACTGTTCCTTAAAGCCGTCGATTTTGTCGTTGAGTTCATCAAGTTTACCTTGCAAATCCTCAAAAGTTTTAATTCCATTCGCTTTCAAGAAGTTAATGTCGGCGGTTAGTTCTTTGAGGTTATTTACTTTGGCGGTTTGACTGTATGCTCCCGCATTTCGCATTGAGTTGTAGGCGTTGAGCGACTGAATCAGGCTTGACTGGCGGTTCTCATTGACCCATTTTTCCAGCGCGTTGACTTTCTTCTTGGCAGCTAAAATCATCTTATTGGTTGCCTTAATCCACCTGTTCAAACTGCCTTTTTCGGTTTGGATTCCGCGCTTTTCCATAGCTCTGACGGTCGGACCTTCGTGTACGGTCGGTAAGAGTTCAACGCCCTGCCGCTCATAACTGCGGTGGTCGATACGCACGTCAAGACCCTTTTCTGCAAACTTTGAATTGCAAAGGTCGCACCACGCCTTTCGCCAATGCTCCAAAGTTTCGGGACTGCCCCAGTCGGTAGTCGGAACAGCATTGAAAAGCGGCTGACCGTCCTTATCAAAAATCTGATTTCCGTTTTCGTCCAAGCGATATACTCGCCTTTGTTTTGCTCCCCACCGTCCGTTTTCATCGAGCGGTCGCATCGGGCAGAGAACGTGAAAGTGCGGATTTTGTATGCCGTTTTTGCGGTCGGGCAGGTGGACGGCGAAGTCGCAAATCATGCCGCGGCTGACAAACACGTTCAACAAAAATTGCCTTGCGAGTGCGATGTTTTCTTCCATAGAAAACTCGTTTTGCAAGGCAATGTCAAAACTATATGCAAGCTGCGCTTTGGGGTGCGGCTCGGCTTTTTCAACGGAGTTCCATAGCGTCTGGCGATTGGAAAATTCGGGTGGTGCATGAGTGGGTAAAAGTATTTCGGCGTGGACGATTCCTCGTTTTCTGGTGTAGTCGCTGACCTCACCGTAATAGTCGGAATATAACTTTTCGCCCGACCGATAGGCTGCACAAGCGACTGCCGACTGACCTTTGCCGCGCTTTATTTGTGTGACGTGGAAATGATAATCTGACATTAGTTCACCTCCTTTGCAATCAGGCTTTTCACTTCGGGGAGCGCAAAAATTTTCTCGGCAAGTTCGTAAAACTCGACCTCGCTCATCTCCTTGACCGACGGGGCAAGGCTTTCAACTGCTGCTCCGCGGGTAATTAAACGGTGTGCGCGTTTCTGCCGCTCGCCGTTTTTGTAATAGGTTTTGCGGTTTTTGAGTCGAGCGAGGCGACGGCTTTCTTGCTCAAGTTCCTGCTCGGCTCGTTTGATTTGTTCTTCGATTTTGTTCATGTTTCCTCCTTTTGACATAAAAATACCGCCTGTGTAACAGACGGTTTTAAACTATTGGGATAGCCCGTTAGGGCGCAAGGGTATCGGTGTCGCTGTCTGCGACCCGCACCCTTTGACGGAACGCAGTGACGAAAACGCCCTGACTTTCGCAAGTCAGGGCAAGCGTCTCGGCTGTCGCCTCGGTCGGTGCTTCTGCCTGTGGCAGAGGTCGCCACCGGCGACCCGCACCCCAGAGCGCACATACCCCCATGGGGGTATAGAAGTGCGCACTTCGTGTTATTTATTTAAAGCTACTTTGTCAGCGGCAGTATTTGTTTTTTCCAGCTCCTTTTCGTAATCAAAATCCTTATCATACTCTAATGCGAATCTATCCTTAGACAGCTTCAATTTTTTGACTTCAATTTTATCTTTTTTATTCTTCATTTTATCATTATATTGTTTGATTTCATTTAAAGCTTTTTCATATTTCTCTTTTAATCCTTCTGCCGCTGCGCCGAATATAATTTGCGTAATCTTTACTTTTAGGAAAACCTTATCCTTTCCATCTACGTTGGCGTGAGTCCATATACCGTCATCAGTGCCGCTGTAAACCGCACGAGCCTCTTTTTCATACAACCATTTTTTATCTTTTGTGTATAATGCCTGTTCTAAAGCTTCCGCAGTTTTTGGAAAATTGCGTTTTGCACTGTATTCTATCAGTTTGATCGTGCAGTCGTCCTCGCCAAAATTCTTCGGTTTCTCTATGTGTATCAAACATCCTTTGTGACTATCTCCGTAATGCGACCACATTAGTTTAGCCAGATAGCTTCTCGTCAGGCAGCATATTCTAAAATATCTTCTTATGTTTTCATCTATGTCATAATACTCAAAAGGGTCGTTGGATTGCTCTAACGTCGAGGCATAGATCCCATAGGATAAAACTTCATTTATGTACTCTAATTTAGTATATTTATATAAGCTAACGTTGTTACTATTTACTTTTTTACTCTTTTTTCTCGTGCTTTTATCTGCCATTATATTTTCCTCCGGTTTTTACATTATGATACAGAAATATCTATGCATGCCTTTAGCCTGTCACAAATTAATAAGATAAATTATGAATACTATAATAAGAATAATTATAGGGATACAGACTGCATAACCTATCATATCATTGTAACTTTTCTTTTCTGTTAATGCCAATTCATTTTCTATAAATTGTTCGCATTCTTCAATCAGCTCTTCTGCATCTTCATAGTCGTCTTTACCTGTTTTAAGCATTTAATAGCCTTTTCCAAAATTGCAGTGTCGTGATTCCGCTTACCTGTTGTTGCTAATGAACGACCCCTAAAATAAATTTCCTTTTTTTCTTTTTCAAGGTCAGCAGTTTCTACTGCCTCAGAATGACACCTCAGATATAAAATATCTGAATCTTTATACCGTAATCCTTGGAATATATCAGCAGCTTCTTCATACTGGTATTTAGTATGAGCTTTGTTCATTTTCTCCACGCCGTCGGCATAATAGCGTTCTATATTTACTTCAAATTCCTTAATACATTCCTTTAGCTCGGCTTTTAACTTTTCGTCTCCAAAGAACATCACTTTTTTACAACTATCGCTCCGAACAAAATAACGCTTAACGTTCTTCAAATTATCAATCTTTTTAACTCTATTTTCCGCCAGCAGCTTCCCGAGATACGCCCCCGCGTTTTCGGGCTCAATATCCAAAACTTTCTCGCAGTAATCGTTCGCGCTCTTCCAGTCTCCGTCCTCAAGGAACATAAACGCACGCCGAAGCAGTGGCGCGACATTGGTGCTTCCCGAAGAAACAACGGTTTCCCCGACTGCGGCAGCTTTGGGTTCGCCCGCCTGGATTATCTTCTTAATGCCCCTGATCAAATCTTGCATAAAGCCTAACTTTGACATATCCTGCGCCTGCAAATGTGAAAACTCGTCCGGCAGGTCATACGGGTCCATGTCGCGATAGGCGGGTATAAGCGTTTTCTTCGCGCCGTTTTTAATCAGCGTGAGATACCGCGACCACTCGTTTTTCACCCATACGGCGTTGAAATACTCCGCCTTGGTTCCCAAAACGACCATGACCTTTGCTGAGTTGAGCGCGGCGAATATGTAAGGCTCATACGCCGTGCCGAGCTTATCTTCAAGAGTTATACGCGAGAAAAACACCTTGAAGCCCTCTTGTGTCAGCTGGTGATAAAGGTCGTTCGCCAGCACGCTGTCCTGAGTGCGTCTGCCGTTTGCGTCGGTCTCTTTGTAGCAGATAAACACGTCGAAAGGCTCCTCTTTCTGGGAAATGAGGAGTATTTCTTTTTGTATACCGTCGATAGTTTTTGCTTCCTGCTCATAGATTTCTTTTTGGTATCCGTCGGCATATTTGATTGCAGATTTGTAGTCCTCATCGGCGAAAATAGACGTGAACTGAGCACGGTTGACCGTTGGTATTCTCTTATGCGACGCCGGGTCTTCGACATATTCGATACCGTATCTGCAGAGAACAAGCGACCAGTATGCCTCTGCGTCTTCAGTATCTGCATCGAGTATCTGCTCGTAGATGGCGGCGGCTTTGTCAAAGTCGTTTCCGCGCCTGAAATGATTCGCTCGGTCGTAGAGATTTGCCTTTTTTTCGTCATCGAGCTTCGGAAGTGTCTGCTTTGTCCCGCAGTATTCACATACCGCTACCGTTTCTCCCGTTGTGACTTCAAGTGCGCCTCCGCACATTTTGCATTTAAACAGTGCCATAGTTTTCTCTCCCCTTATCTCACCTTATTTATCTTACAAATCCGATTTCGCTCTGCAAGTGTATTGGATATTTTGTTGATCATCGCTAAAATGTCATCATCTGATTTCTGAGAGATTACCTGCCCAAGCTCTGAAATCATCGTTTCAAGAGTCTTTTCTATTTCTTTTGTTGCCTCGTTCGT
This sequence comes from uncultured Clostridia bacterium, assembly GCA_947630725.1. GTDB lineage: Bacteria > Bacillota > Clostridia > Lachnospirales > CAG-274 > JAJQCI01. The sequence goes on along the minus strand of CANRIS010000036.1, from coordinate 9,375 downwards.
TACCGGATCGCTGAACTGGAATTGCTCATTTAGCTTTTCAAGCCTGTTTTTTATGTTCGGATTATCGCAGAAATCTACTATGTCGGCAACACTATTTTGGAGCAACATGAAGTCTTTTGTGTCGATTTGAGAGCTATTATCCGCTTCTTCTACAAAATCTCTGGTATTGTCTGTAGCAATTACGCCAATCAAAGCTGCTCCGAGAAGTACAATGTCAACTACCAACGATAACCAGTAGGGGACAGCAATAATCGCGCCTAATATGCAAAAAACAATCCCGACCGCAAACTGTGCGAAGAGGTAAACAGAGCCGATTCTGAATATCGGATAACCGTATACCTTGCTGACAAGCGTCTTTGTTGTGCCAAACACATATATACAGATAAGCGAACTGAAAACGATAGAGAACAGAGTAAATCCAAAGGAAATCCAACTGACAGCCACTTTTTTAAACGGGATCAGAGCAAACAGGAGAACGTATACAACAAAAACAATTGTATAGACAGAAATAACGGATATTGTTTTTTTATTCTTCTGAATATTCATTTCTATTCCTCCCTCTTATGCCCGCATTCCGGGCAGAATTTTGTTGTTATATTCTTATTTCCGCACTCGGGACAATTCCATACAGTGGGTGCTGCGGGTTTCTTGCTGCCGCACTCCGGGCAGAATTTCGATGTGATGTTTTTACAGCCGCATGTGCAATTCCATGAGCTCACGGGTTCTGGTCTTGCCGAACCGCAGTCGGGGCAAAACCTTGACTTTATTCCCTTGCAGCCGCATGAACAGTCCCAAGTATCATCAGCAGCATGGACTACTCCGCTTCCTATTTCCGATGAGTCTTTCATAATAGGATTAAGCGCGTCTTTAGTCATTCCGATAACGCCGCCCATAGCTCCGAGAGTTACGCCGAGCCCGGCAATATCGCCAAGTGCAGAGCCGCCGTCTCTACCGCCGGTGATGCCATTTTGCATGGCTTCCATTCCAACCATTCTTGATGTCTCTTGCTGATAGGTATACCCTTTAGCGCGCATTTCTTCCGCTTCTGCAAATGCCTGCGCTTTATATGCCTCTGCTTCAGCCTGCGCTTTAATTTTTAAGGCTTCAGCCTCGCCTTGCGCACCTACCATTTTGAGCTGAGCTTCAGTCTGAGCCTCTAAAATTTTTCTTCCTTGCGCGGCTTCTGCCTCGGCTTTTCTGATCCCTTCTTCTCGAACCCGCAAGGTTTTATCGGCAAACTGCTGTTTCAGACGCTTAAAGTTAGGATCATCATCAGGCGTCAATATTGAAGTTACAAAGAATTCCGGCATAACAAGTCCATATTCTCCCAAAACTTCGTTGATCGCAATGCGCAGTTTCTCGGAAATGATGTCAAGATATTCATCAATCTCCAAAACGTTAATATTGTTTTCCTTAATAATGCGGGAGATATTTGACTTCACTCGGTTCATAACAAGAGCTTTGAATTTCCCCACGACCGAAGAAACGCTGTATTGGTCTCCCATTACTTCATTTTGCTTGAATTCGGAAGAAGTGCCGACGAGTTTTACTATCAGCTTTCTTGAATCGTTTACCCTAAGGCTGAAGTTTCCGCAAGCCCCAATTTCAATATGTAGACCGGAAGCAGGATCAAACATTCTGACTTTGGAATCTGTACCCCATTTGATCCCCATTTGAGTTGTCATGTTGATAAAATAAACTTCAGAATGAAATACCTCGGTAGTATTTGAGGGAAGTTTATAAAGATTCTCTAAAAGAGGAATGTTTTGTGTAGCAAGGGTATACCGACCTGCGCCAAACAGGTCAAGCGCCTTTCCATCGCGGAAGAATAGAGCTTCTTGAGATTCGTGGACTATGAGCTGAGAGCCTAGGTTAAAATCTTCGATCGGATGCTTCCAGACAAAGGTATCATTACCGCCCTCGTACTTAATGACGCTCGCTAAACCCTGATTCTTTACGGCTTCCTTTTCGATGCGTTCCTGAACATCTATAACCGTATCGCATAAGGGACAAACATAACTTACAGCGCTTTTATCCGCAGAGAGCTTGCAGCTGCAAGACGGACATGTGAATTCCGCAAGAGCAGCCATGCCTTCTCTTGTATTTATCTTTTCGTGACAGACAGGGCAACGAGCGTCTTCGCCTTTGCTTTGATCAAAAACAACGGTGTTGCCGCAATGCGGACACACCTTTGAAGAAAGTTTGTCCGTTTTAACATTTATTACATATCCACATACGCAGTCTATCTTTTTCTTTGCAAAAAAGCCGTTAGAAGCCTCCGCATATCGACCGCAAGACGGACACTCAATTACAAATTTACCCATTTAACATTCCTCCTAAATCCAAAGTTTAAATATTTGCAGGTGATTTACCAATACGCTCTATAATAAATTTGTCTTTTTATAATAGTAATAAGAATTAACTAAGCTTCGGTAGCCAAGTTCTTTTATTTTCTCATAGCGAAGATTATAATTTGCTTTTGAATGTTTGCCGGTTGCGATATACCGAATGTTAGACAGCATATATTCATCAAGAATACGGAGACTTTTTGCGGTCGTTATTGTCGGAAAATACCACCGGCACCATGTAACTTCATGCTGCTTGGGGTTGTCGTAAAATTTTCTGTTAAAATGACGGATAAAAGCCCTGATGGCGCGTTCATCGCATGCGCCGGTTCGTCTTTTCCAACGCACAAGCGCCCTTGCCTTTCTCCTCATTTTAGCTTTTACTTTTTCTAACGAGGAGACAGAAATATCTATCATGCTTCCGTCAACGGAAAAGCCCAAAAACTCCCACGCTTCTCCCGGCAACGTATGATATTCTTTTTTAGTGTTTACTTCCAATTTTTTGTCAAAAAGAAAGCTTTTGATTTCGGCTTCATATTCGGCAATCAAATCGGCGTTCTCTGCAAAAACGATAATATCATCGGAATACCTGGCGTAAATAATATTTCTTGCAGCAAACCACTCGTCGAGTTCTTTTAAATAAAGATTTGCCATGAATCCCGAAATGGGTATTCCTGCCATTACGCCCTTTTTACAATAAACTATATCATCACAGCTGTGCGCGGCGGGTTCAGTTATTATTGAAGAAATAAAATCAAATAGGAGCGGGTCATCTTTCAAAGTGTCTTGTAAAAGCCGTAAAATTATCTGAGTATCAACGGAATTGAAGTAATCATGAATATCGACCTTATAGCCGTACATTTCGGAGATATGAGGCCGTTTCATGAGATCCGAAACAGCTCTTTTTACGCCTATATTCTTTCTGAACGAATACAGATTATCAGAAAAGACAAAATCATATTTATTCAGATAATATGCTACAGCTTTTAGTATGTAATTTTCTGCACGCTCAAAGACAAATACCGTTCTTTTTTTATCCGAATTCTTTTTATTCAATTCCCGCACCCGGGGCAAAGGAAAGAAATGATCATTTTCAAAAGAGCTAATGACCGGGAGATAGTCGGCATTTTCAATAAACTGTCTCAAATCGTTTTCTTCGGTTGTGGATAGATGCCCACTGAAAATTTTGAATTCTAACAATTCTTCCCAAAACTGTTTTCTTTTTAATTCGTCGAATACAGTCATATTTCACCTAAAGCAGTACAATAAACCGGGTACGGACGTATTTTGCCCGCACCCGTATAACCAAGCAGCCAAAGATATTAAACCCGCATTAATATGCGTACAAGGCTGGACACAGAAAAGCTGTCTGCAAAGCTTTAAAATTTTCCATGCTTCACCCGCCACAGACGCAAAATTGCATTTGGCTGCTTAATCACCTTAAAAGATAAGGGCTCACGAAACGCTTTTCGTGTCATAATAATTTCGATTATCTTTCAATTTCTTTATCTCGCCCAATTCTTCCAGTACTCTTCTAACAACATAATGCTCTTTGTTGGGATAGCCTTCTATAAATCTCAAGTATTTTATACCTTTTTCCAAACATGCATTTTTGACATTTTTAATAGCCGGATGAGTACAATTTTTATATGTCACAATTGCAACTGCCAATACGTCTTTTCCATTCTTCTTAAACAAAAATTGTATTGACTTGCAATTTGGAGACACCCCAAAATATTCAGGTGAGACTTCTCGCTCAATTTCATAATCTTCCAGCAAAGAATTATTGAAATACTTCTCAAAGTCTGCTACAAGTTGGGCTTCAGTGCGAGTATCATTCTTGTGAATAAAATATAGTTTATCGTCCGTTCCTTCAATCTTATCTATAATATCGCGAGGTATATCTATGCGATAACTTTGAGATGTTAAATCTTTGCAATCTCCGCTCAATAAAAGAGACATTAAATCATTGCTATCGCCGCTTGACAAAATGTTTATAGCAGTTGGATCGTTAAGCAATCTGATTAAAAGCAGGCGATCTTTAATTGCAAATCCATAAATATCATCCGACAGAAGTTCACTGATTACATCTTCTAAAGAACCTTTGGCTTCGATAGCCGCCAGTTCAGTCTGCTTGCTTTGTATGCTGTTTTCTGCTTCGGAAAGTTTATCCCTAATTTCATCTTCACTTGTATACGGATGAAGTTTAGATTTAATCCATGACTCTTTTCCCTCTAAAGCATTTATAACCCCTTGCATTGCGGAAATATCTTCGTCAATTTCTCTTTTCCTTTTGCCGGAAAACAGCCCTAAATTACTCCGTTCAGTTATAAGAGACGCTATTTTCTCTCTTTTTGATTTAATATCGGATTCAAGGCGCTCTAATTCAATTTTATCAGAAGGAAAAGAAATCAGCGCCTGCTCAAGTTGCTTCTTTTGAGAAGAAAGATTTGTAAGTTCCTCTTTAAGATGTCGTACATTATTTATCCCTCCGGATTTTTCATAATTCGCTTGGTAAGAGGCTGCAAGCTCTTTATATCGCTCAAACCGGTCTCTCCACTTATTTTTACAATTATTTGCCATTTCGGCTGAATCCATATATTCTGAAATTGATGAAAACAGTTTTATTGCTTCATCAACGTCAGCTTCTTGAGTGGCGAATTTTAGAATGTTCTTTGCTTTAGAGTAAATCTCTGACTTTTCTGCATTTTCACCCTTCAAAATGCACTCATTATACAGCTCCTCTGCGAATTCATAATTCACTAAGGGCTTTAATTTTTCTGCAACCGCACAAAAATCATCTTTTGTCTTGGCGCGGTTAAACTCTTTCTTTGCCTCATTATAAATAGAGCGTGAGTTTTCTTTTATGTAATTCTCTTGCACCTTTTCCAAATATCCATTAACTTCGGACTTTAATTCGGAATTTGCAAACCTTATAAGTTTATCATAATTTTTGTTTGATGAAAACGGCTTGGAAAGATCTCCTAATGACGCCCGATTTGTAACTTTTAAATCAACCATCAGTTTTCCCAAATATGCCAGCCCGTTTTTCGGCTCCAGATCGAGCACTTTTTCACAGTATTCTGCTGCGGATTGCCAATCGCTGTCCTCAAGGAACAGGAAAATCCTCTCTATCAAAGGAGCAACGGAATACACGTTCTCGCTTTGCTGTGACACGGAAGCAGGCTCGTCTTTGCTGATCAATTTAGAAATTCCGCGAACAATATCGTTTATAAAACCGATCTTCGACATATCCTGCGCCTGAAGATGAGCGAAATCTTCGGGCAGCTCATATGCGTCCATATTTTTATAGCAGGGGATCAGAACTTTGCTGCGGTCGTTTTTCATTATTTTCAGAAAACGAGACCATTCGTTTTTGACCCACACGGCGTTGAAATACTCGGGTTTTGTACCGACTACGAGCATAACCTTTGCAGAATTAAGAGCAGCAAAAATACATGGCTCATAGGAAGAGCCAAGCTTGTCCTCCAATGATATGGCGGCATAAAATACCTTGTACCCCTGCGTCGATAGCTGATAGTAAATATCATTGGCAATAACGCTGTCTTGAGTTCTTTGACCGGCATCGTCCGTTTCCTTGTAGCAAATAAAGACATCATATGGCTCTTCCCGCTGAGATAACGCCAAAATTTCTTTTTGGATTCGATCTATTTCTTTAGCTTCCGCTTCATAGAGCGACCTTTGAATACTGTCAGCATGCTGAAGAGCCGATTTGTAATCACAGTCTGCGATTATTGAATCAAAAGAGGTTCTGTGACAGGTAGGCACGCGCGCAAACGTCTTAGGGTCTTCTACATATTCTATTCCAAACTTGCAAAGAATAAGTCCCCAATGAGCCTCCGCCTGTGTTTCATCAATTTGCAGTATTTTCTCATATAGTTGTTCGGCTTTATCAAATTCGCTCTTTATTCGTAAAGTATTCGCCCGATTATAAAGCCCCTGTAATGCTTCATCATTTACAGTAGGAACCGTCTGCTTGGTGCCGCAATAATCACATTCGATTACGGAAACCCCTTCCTGAACATCCAATTCTCCGCTGCACATTTTGCATTTATAAATTGCCATTGTCGTATCTCCCTATTGCTGTCAATATAGCATCTTACCGCGGCATGAAAAAGACTCTCGACGGTTATTGCTCTGCCTTCGATTATCTCGCACCACACATATAGTCCTGTATTTAGACATACTCTTGTTAAGTAAATATGCACTTTTATTTTCTGAATTTGTAAAAGTGTACCTTTTCAAACTGACAAATTTTAGGCAGTATAGAGCAAAAAATCCTCGAAAATACTTGACTTTTGCCCGTTTTTCTGCTACACTCTATGTATCAAAGTGAATTTGAAAAAGTACACATTTTCAAACTTTCGCCGAGTTTATTTAGTCGGCTTTTTCAAATTCCCGCGCCTTATGGTAAAACATTCCGACGGGCAGGCAACACGCTTCTGCCGCCTCTCGGAGCGTTAATTTTTTGCCCCGCCAAGCCTTGTGGATAGAGTGAAAGTTCTCAGGCAAGGGTATCGGCGGGCGACCGAATTTTACGCCTTTTAATTTTGCCGCCGCTATTCCCTCCGCCTGCCTTTGCCTGATATTTGTGCGCTCATTTTCGGCGACAAAGCTAAGCACCTGCAAGACTATATCACTCAGGAATGTTCCAACGAGGTCTTTCCCTCGCCTTGTGTCGAGCAGCGGCATATCAATCACGCAAATATCCACGCCTTTGTCTTTGGTTATTACCCGCCACTGCTGCTGAATCTCCTCGTAGTTTCTGCCAAGACGATCAATGCTCTTTATATAAAGTACATCATCGCGCTTTAGCTTTCGCAATGGCCTCTTGTAGTTCGGACGGTTGAAGTCCTTGCCCGATTGTTTATCCATAAAAATATTTTCGGGCGGGACGTTCGCTTGGCTCATAGCAATAAGCTGCCTATCCTCGTTCTGCTCCTTTGTACTGACCCGAATGTAGCCGTAAATCATCGTCTACCTCGCTTCTGCCACACCAATTCGTAACCGAGAACGTCAGCCAATTCCTTTGCTTCGCTGTACCGTAGGCTTCCCCTTTGGAGCTTTCCCGAAAAGTTCGGTATACTGCTACTCCAGCCGTGTTCCTCAACAAGTCGGTCAACGACTTCGCTCATAGTCAACCCCTCGCGGACAATGTAAGACTTAATTTCATTTCTGATGTTCATATTACCTCCAAATTTTGTATTCGCTTGATTGTAAATGCCGTTCGCTTTCTCACGAATCGGCAACGTCATCAAGCGTATTTTTCTGCTTTTGCTTATCTTTTCAGTTTTCTTTGGCGTGTATACCTGTTCAAAGATGGCATAGTCAATTTCGCTGTTTTGTATGGCTTTTCGCTAAATCAAAAATATTCGCACTGCATAACAAACTTCATTCGCTATACAACGTTACGCGATTCAATATAGTTATCCACATTAAGCTGTAAACAAATTTGCTGTTTCGCGATTGCCCCGTTTTTGCCGCTTTGTGAAAGCCGTTCCTGCCATGTTTTCGCTACACTGGCGTTGCCGCCCATCTTGGTTCGCTATGTCGTTAAGACTTTCGTCGCAAACTTCACCGATGGGCATATCCCTTTCTCGCAGTCATTCAATTTTCAAGCTGCTCGTCTACTGACAATTATAGTATAGCGAAGTTTTGACCGTTTTCCCGTATGTCCATAAGGATGGAAATTTGCTCGAAAAACGAAAATTTCCACGCTCTTGGAAATCCCGTGAAAGTGTGATATAATGAGCTCGGAGGCGATATTTATGTATGCAAAACTCACTATTTCCGAAAGATTAAAAGATTTAAGGGTAATGCAAAAGCACTTGACATTGGAGGAGCTTGCAGAACAGACAGGCTTGTCAAAATCTGCCCTTGGCAAATACGAAACTGACGACTATAAGGATATAAGTCCGTATGCAATAGTGACTTTGGCAGAGTTCTACGGCGTTTCAACTGACTATTTGCTCGGTCTGACTGAAACAAAAAATCACCCAAACACAACTCTTAGTGAGTTGCATTTGAGTGATACGGCGATAGATATTTTGAAAAGCGGCAAGTTGAATAACAGGCTAATTTGTGAAATTCTTTGTCACGAGCATTTCAGGAGACTGCTTGTTGACAGCGAAATCTATGTTGACAGGATTTCCGAAATGCACACCGAGGAATTTATCTCAATCATGAATGTCGGCAGGCTTAAAGTCTTGGAAAAGTCGGGCGACGAGAATGCCTTGGACGCTCGGACTTTAGAGATTGCGGAAGATGTTGACAAGCATTATATTGAGGGCGTTTTGATACAGGATTTGCTTTCGATTCTTAACGATATTAGGGAAAAGCATTATACTGACAGCACGACTGCCGATGCTCCCTATACGGCTGACGAAGCTCAGAAAAAGATTGACGAGGTTATGAATTTCAAGGGAAGCGACCTGGAAAAACAGCTGTTTTTGGTCTGCAATCAACTGCAAATTCCGTATAATTCATTGAAACCAGATGAAAAAGCTGCGCTTTTGAGTGCAATATCAAAGTCAAAGATTTTGGGGAAATTAGGAAAGCACGGTAGGGGTAAGCGGAAACATAAAAAATAGAGCAAGGATTATCCTTGCCCTATTTTCGCCCTAAATTCCGCTTGACGGTGCCATAAATTGATTTTTTGATTGGAAACTTCTTTATGGACACCTGCCCGAGGGGAGGGTCGGGGTAGGGTGACTAAAGATAGCATGAGCGAAGCGAATACCTTTTTGTAGGCAGTGCGGCGACGATTCTCTTCAATAAACGTGCGCAGGTGTCCTTGCTGTGGCAGTTACTAAAAACAGCATTCGCGCAGCGAATTCCTTATAGCAAGTCTCACTTCCGCACATTTTTCCGAGTCCCTCTCACCCGCCTGCCGCACTTCTGTCATCTGACATCTAATCTCTGACCTCTGACATTTACCACCCCATCGTCTCCCGGATTTTCTCCTCCAGCTTCTCGGCGGCCTTGGCGTGGGTCGCCTCGGTCGGGTGCC
>CANRIS010000035.1 GCA_947630725.1 uncultured Clostridia bacterium | reverse complement strand
TGCTTTTCCTTACGGAAAAGTTGCCCTTCGGGCAATCCGACATCTTTCGGACACTACCTGCGGATTAAAGTCTGCGACGCTATATATAATATATTTGTCGAATACTTTTCTTATTATAAGAAGATTTACATTTTTGACAGTTTAAAAGGAGCAAAGTCAAATGCTTGCTCCTTTTTTAATGCTGTTTATTGTTGTTCCAGATTTTTTATGCGGCTTTCGATTTCTTCCTTTGTGACGGTGTTGAGAGCCGATATTATACATTCTGAGGCTTTTGAATAATATTCCAGAGCCTTTTTGTTTTCGCCGTCCTCCTCGGAGATCCTGCCGAGAAAATACAGACTGTCGGGGAGATCCTTTATCGAAACGGCTTTTTCAAAATATTCCTTTGCTTTGTCCCTGTCTCCCCTATTATAGTATATCTGTCCCATATTGTCCCACGCAGGAGAATGTCCCGAATTATCGTCAATGGCCTTTTTTGTGTATTCCTCCGCTTTTTCGCTGTCTCCCTTAAGCAGATAAAGGTATCCGAGAGTTGTATATACGTCTGCGCTTATATAGGAAAATTTTTTTATAAGCCCCTGCAAAATGTCTATGGCTTTGTCTATGTCGCCCATTATCCAGCAGCAACTGCTTTTTGAGAGGGTTATATATTTTTCCATAAGTACGCTGCAATTGTATTTTTCCGCAAGGTTAAAATATCTGAGAGCCTCCTCGCCCTTTCCGTCCTGAAGAAGTCTGAGGGCGTAGAGATACAGGGCTTTTACATGATGGGTGCCTGCTTTCACGGCCTTTTCAAAATATTTGTACGCTTTTTCAAAATGCCTTATGGTATACCAATAGCTGCCCACCATACCGAGAAAATAGCTGTGGAAAATAAGACTGTTGACGATCAGATACACTATAAAAACGGGTATGAGGATCCATTCGGGCTTGTCCATAAAATACACAAGGACTATCCACGAGAGCATCATAAATCCCAAAGTAAAAAATTTCCAATATCTTGGCAGATTTATCTTTTTTTCCATGTTTATGCCCCTTTCGCCGATAAAATTCTTTTATAATAATTATAATAAAACATTTTATCACTGTTTTGGTTATGAATCAAGTTATTATTTTCGTATAATAGGAGTACCAAAAATACGGAGAAATCTGTATGAAGTCATTTTTAAGGGCATACCTAAGACAGATAAAGGACTTTACGGCGCTTATGCTCATACTGTGCATATTTGCGGAGATAATTGCGGAAGGCATAAGGGGTTCGGACGGTTGGGCTGACAGCATAATTATATTTATAATACTTATGCTCAATTTCACTCTCGGAGCCTTTCAGGAATACAGAGCCGAAAAGATACTGGGAGATGTGCGCAGCGAAAGACCCACGCCCATGCAGAAAAGGCTCGGCGAGGTGGGAAAGGCTCTGTGCATAATATCGGCAGTCTTTTGCTGCATTGTTTTTGTCCTCGGCATAATGAGGGGCGGTCGGGTTTTGGATATGCTCCTGCTGAGTCTTAGTCTTGCGGTTGCCGCTATTCCCGAAAGTCTGCCTGCCATAATGACGATAATGCTTTCGGTGGGAGTGTGCAGACTGTCGGCAAAAAAAATATCCGTCCGCAGATTGACATCCGCCGAGGGTCTTGGCAGGATAGGCTGTCTTTTTTTGAAAACCGACAGACTTTCACCCTGGCAAAAGGAGGAATTCAGAAGATCGGGCATAAGGGTTTTTGACATAGAGGACAAAAAAGCCTTTTCGCACATAAGAAAAAGGTATATAACAGCCGTGATAGGAGAAAGTGCTGAGGACAGGGAGCTTATGGAGGAAGCCGACATAGGCTGCTGTATGTATGAGAGCAGAGAACTGTACGACAGCGCCCACATTGTTTTCGGAGACTGCGAAGCCATTCTCGGAGCGGTGAGAGAGGGCAGAGTCATATATGAAAACTTGGAAAGATCCATTCACTTTTTGCTTTCGTGCAACTTGGGAGAGATCCTTGTGGTGCTTTCGTCTTTAGTGCTTGGCCTTGATATGCCTCTGCTGGCGGCGCACCTGCTGCTTATAAACCTGATAACAGACTGTCTCCCCGCCATCGCACTGAGCCTTGAACCCTATGATGACAGCATAATGAAAGGCTCGTGGCACGCAGGTGAAAAAATATTTTCGGAAGAATTTATAATAAGGCTGATATTTGAGGGCGTAATAATAGGCGGCGTTTCATTTGCGGCGTTTGTGTACGGAACGGCGTACGGCGGCGTTGAAACGGGGCGCACAATGACATTTTGTGTATTGTCGCTGTCGCAGCTTTTTCACAGCTTTAATATGAGGAAAGGCTCCGTACTGAAAAACCCCCTGCTTGATCTGTCCTTTGTTGTGGGAGGGGCTATGACGGCTGCTGCGGTGAGTGTGCCTGCCCTTATGTCGCTTTTCTGCTTTGCTCCTTTAAACCCTGCACTGTGGCTCTGCGTTTTTTTGCTTTCGCTGCTGCCTTTTATAATTTTCAAAACAAAAATAAAAAAATCGCCGCATCCATAAATAAATGCGGCAGACTTTGTTCAATATTTTTCATTTATTGTTTTTTATTTTTTCGACAAGCTCCTCCGAGGGGGTGACATATGCCGTTTTGTTTGTGGTGTATATTACAAAGCCGGGCTTGGCTCCCGATGGCTTTTTGACATATTTTTTGGGAGTATAGTCAACGGGTACAAGGCTGCCCTGTCTGGCTCTGCTGTAATACGCCGCAAGGAGGGCTGCCTCGATTATGGTAGCTTCGGGCGGTTCCTTTCCCTCGGTAAAGACTATAACGTGTGAGCCGGGTATCTGCTTTGTGTGAAACCATATGTCTCCGGGGCCTGCGGTTTTCATAGTCAGCTCATCGTTCTGGGTGTTGTTTTTCCCAACGGATATTCTGAATCCGTCCGAGGACACAAATGCCATAGGCTCCGACCTTCTTCCGCTTTTTCTGTTTTTTTCGGCTCCCCTGTTTTTCTTTATAAAGCCCTGCTCCGACAGCTCACGCCGAATATCCTTTATATCCTGCTCGCAGGCGCAGCTTTCTATTGAGGTCAGAATGCTTTCCAGATAATAAAGCTCTTCGTCATTTTCCCTCATCTGTATTTGCAGAGCGTCAAAGGTACGTTTTTCTTTGTTGTATTTTTTAAAATACTTTTGGGCGTTTTCCTGCGGGGTGAGGCTGCTGTCAAGAGGGATAGTCGTCTCGGTCATATTCTCGTCATAGAAGTTCGGCACGACAGCCTCCTTCTGCCCTTTTTCTATACTGTATGCATAGGAGGTGAGCAGTTGTCCCCACAGCCTGTGTATGTCCCTTTTTTCTATGCTTTTCAGAGTTTTTCGCTGAATGTCTTTCTTCTTTGCGCAGCGCTCGATGTTGTTTGAGACAAGCTTTCTGAGATCGTGGGTTTTTTGTCTCAGGCGAAAGGCGCTGTCTCTTTCGGAATAAAATATTTCGAGCATTTCCGAAAGGCTTTCTGTCCCGATATGCTTTATTGAAGAAAGCGAAACAAGCTCTATGGGGGAATATTCCGTGGGCTTGTTGTCCCTGTCATAATAAATACAGGGAGAAAATATGCCGTCTCTGACAAGCCCCATAAAGCCTTCAAATGAATCAAACAGAGCCGAAAGCTGCTCCTCGCTTAGAATCTCCGTATTTTCGGAGGGGTCAAGCCCTGCCCTGTGACAGATTTCCGCTGCGCTCAGAGGGCCTATGCCCGTATAGGATCTGTATATAAGCTCCTGTATTTTTGATGAGCCGATTTTTTTTGCGCAGGCAAGAAAGCTTTCTCTGTCGGCGTGCAGAGGATTTGTTTTATTTTGTGATGGGGGCGTTTCATATTTTTTCCCCGGCAGAATTTCTCTGACGGAGCTGACCTCATAGTTTATATGTCTGGCGGCTTCAAGTATGATTCCGTCGGGGCTTACAAGTATGAGGTTTGAGTGACGTCCCATTATCTCCAAAATAAGTCTGTATACAACACAGTCCCCCATTTCGTTTATCGATTCGATCTCAAATATGACCACTCTTTCAAAATCGGGCTGATATATTTTTTTAATTATTCCGCCGCCTATGTGTTTTCGCAGAACCATACAGAAAAGAGGCGGCGTTTGGGGATTTTCGTACTTTTTTTCGGTAAGGTTGAGCCTCGGAGAGGATGGGTTTGCGCTCAGAAAAAGTCTTGACGACTTTCCGAAACGGCGTATCCCCAAAATAACGTCGTCTCTTTCGGGCTGATATATTTTGTCTATTTTTCCGTCTGTTATCTCTGCGGCAAGCTCGTTTGAAAGAGCGTTCACCATAATTCCGTCAAAAGCCATATTCTCACCTTTTTGTTTTTTTATTATATCAGTATATCAGATTATAACACAGAGACGGAAAAAATAAAAGAAAAATTATAATACAATTCCGCAGATGTGGTTCGGTTTTTGTCACGGACAAAAAAAGACCGATTCTTTTTTAAAAAAAGACTGTACAATTAAAAAAAATTTAGTATAATAAATATAAGTATAATCGACAGGTATGTCCTACGCCCTTTAAGGCACGGGATAATTGATTCTGCGCACAGGCGGCTTTCGGTATATGCCTGAAAGATACATATGTAAGAAACGTGAATAAAAAAGTGATTTGGAGTGTATATTTTATGAGAAGTATGACAGGCTACGGACGGGGAGAGTACAGCCTGAACGACAGGAGATTTATTGTAGAGATAAAGTCCGTAAACCACAGATACAATGATATTTCCGTCAAGCTCCCCAGAATTATGCTTCCCTATGAGGAGTCGGTAAAAAAGGCTGTTTCGGAAAAGGTTTTCAGAGGAAAGACAGACGTTTTTATAACATTTGAGACATTTTCAAAGGACGACTATCAGGTGAGCCTTAACGAGGCTCTGGCGGATCGTTATATGGAGGTTCTTTCAAGGATATGCGAAAGATATTCGTTGGAGAACGGCTCTATGCTCGGGCTTGTTTCGAGGTTTCCCGATGTTATAACGGTCGAAAAGAACCCCGACAATAAAAATGACGAAATAATGAGCTGTCTTTTGGGAGCAGTTGGCGAGGCTCTTGACAGATTTGTAGAGATGAGAATAAGAGAGGGTGAGCATCTAAAGAGCGACATACTCAAAAAGCTTGACCTGATAAGGGATATTGTCGAAAGGATCGGCAGGAGGGCGCCTCTCGTGGCGGAAGAATACAGACAGAGGCTGACAGACAAGCTGAGAGAGCTGCACGAAATAAACGCCGATGAAAACAGGATACTGACGGAGGCTGCCATATTTGCCGACAGGAGCTGCATAGACGAGGAGCTGACAAGGCTTAAGAGCCACATCGGTCAGATGAGACTCATACTTGAAGAAAACAATGCTATCGGCAAAAAGCTGGATTTTCTCGTGCAGGAAATGAACAGGGAGGCCAATACCATAGGCTCAAAGAGCAACGATCTGATAATAACGGGCTGCACCGTTGAGCTTAAGAGCGAGATCGAAAAAATAAGGGAGCAGATCCAGAATATAGAATAAAGAGGAGCCATATGAACAGATTTATAAATATAGGATTCGGCAATATAATTGCGCTTGACAGGATCGTGGCCGTAGTAAATCCCGACGCTTCTCCCGTAAAGCGTATGATACAGGAGGCCCGCAAGAACGGAAAGCTTGTGGACGCCACCTGCGGAAGAAAAACCAGAGCCGCCATAGTCACAGACAGCGACCATATAATATTGGCTGCGAATCAGCCGGAGACAATAGCGTCAAGGCTGTCTCCGGGCTCCGACATCAGGGAGGTGTCCGAAAACAATGTTTGACAAGGGAATACTGCTTATTATATCGGGGCCTTCGGGAGCGGGAAAGGGTACCGTTGTAAACGAGCTTATGAAGGACGACAGGTTCTGCCTTTCGGTCTCCGTCACCACAAGAAGACCGAGACCCGGCGAAAAGGAGGGCAGTTCCTATTATTTCAGAACGGAGGCGGAGTTCAAAAAGCTCATAGAACAGGGAGAGCTTCTTGAATATGCTCTTTTCTGCGGAAATTTTTATGGCACGCCCATAAAGTTTGTGGAGGAAAAGCTTGCCGAGGGCAAAAACGTAATATTGGAAATAGAGGTTCAGGGAGCCATTCAGGTGAAGGAGAGATACCCCGATGCAGTGCTTATCTTTCTTACACCCGACAGCATAAGCGCTCTTGAAGACAGGCTCAGGGGCAGAGGCACCGAAAATGACGATGTCATAGCTATGAGACTTCGCAGAGCGAGGGAAGAAGTGAAGCTTATACAGAAGTACGACTATATTGTGCTTAACGACCTTGTGAGAAACGCCACAAGTCAGATAAACAAAATCGTGGATACCGAAAAGTATGCAGCGGAAAGAAACACGGATTTTCCCAAAAAATTTTTAAACGGAGGAGTAGATTGAATATGTTAAAGCCGTCATATGCAGAGCTTATGGATATTATGAATAAGGACAACGAGTCGGGTGACGACATAAAAAGCCGCTACACTGTGGTTATTGCGGCGGCAAAGAGAGCCAGACAGATCATAGAAGGAGATAAGTCAATGGTGGACGATTCCGACATATCGGACAAGCCCCTTTCCATCGCCGTGAAGGAAATAGAAAAAGGGAAAATAAAGGTCGTTCCCGAGGGAATGGGTACGCCTATACACATCGAAAAGCCCGATGAAAACAAGGATCTCGGACAGGAAATGAAGAACGAGCTTGAAAGCTTTGCAAAGCAGGCTGAGGGCGAGCCGAATCCCGATGAGGATACATTTGAACCTCTTGACGGGCTTGACACAGACGAGTTTGACACTCTTGATGAGATTGACGGACTTGATGAGCTTGACGAGCTTGACGAGGATATGCTGGACGCAGACGCTCTCGATGAAGATGAGCCTGACGAAAACGAGCCCGATACCAAAGCCTTTGGCGGCGAGTCTTACGCAGAAGAAACCACAGCGGATCAAGGTACAGTCGCCGAACCGGAGGAATAAAGTCTGATTTTTATGAAGTATGCAGAAATTGTCACCGAAATAAGGGCGAGAGAGGTCAACAATGTATTTTTTTATAAAATACCCGAGGCTATGACGGAGGAGCTTATGACGGGAATGAGGGTAAGCGTCCCCTTCGGACGGGGAAACCGCATTACCCTCGGCTATGTAATAGGCATAAGCGATGAGCCTAAAACCTCGGCAGCCCTTAAGGAGATCATTGATATAAAGGACAGGTTCCCCGTTTTTTCAAAGGAAAGAATAGAGCTTGCGCGGTGGATGGAAAAGAAATATTATTGCACGCTTTCCGACTGCCTTCAGTGTATCATACCCAAGATAACGGGCGCAAAGCGTATAAAATACGTTTTTCTTGACGGCTCCGAAGACGAGCGCAGGGCTCTCCTTGACAGAAACAACAGACAGGCTGAGCTTCTGAGACTTTTGGAGGACAGGGACGGCATAAGCCTTGATGACATACGAAAAAAGTATAAAATAGGCGGCTCAACCATAAAAAGCCTTGAAAAAAAGGGCGTTATAAAAATAACGGGCATACGCAGTAGCAGAGACGCCTATGACACCGAAAATCCCAACAGCGGCAGAAAACACACTCCTACGCCCGACCAGCAGAGAATAATAGACGCCGTATGCGAGGATCTTGACAGAGCCGACAAAAAACCCTTTTTGCTCAAGGGCGTTACGGGCAGCGGCAAGACCCTTGTATATACCGAAATAATAGCGGAGGTTTTAAGACGGGGCAGGCAGGCCATTATGCTTGTGCCCGAAATATCTCTCACGCCCCAGACGGTGCAGAGGTTTATCGACAGGTTCGGCTCTCTCGTCACCGTGACCCATTCAAAAATGACGGACGGAGAGAGATACGACCAGTGGGAAAAGGCCAGAAGCGGCAGGGCATCCGTTATGATAGGGCCGAGATCGGCGGTGTTTGCGCCCTTTGACAACCTCGGCGTTATAATAATTGACGAGGAGCATGAAAAAACCTACAAATCGGAGCATACCCCCAAGTATGATGCAAGGGAGATAGCCCTTAAGCTTAAGGATATATACGGGGCGACTGTTGTTTTCGGCAGCGCCACCCCGTCCATAGACAGCTTTTATAAGGCCAAAACGGGAGAATACAGACTGCTTGAGCTTGACAAAAGAATAAATATGAAGATGCCCGATGTTTTTTCGGTGGATATGAGAGACGAAATTGCTCTGGGCAACAAGTCTATTTTTTCGCTTAAACTTCAGAACGCCATAAGAGAGACTCTTGAAAACAAAAAGCAGATTATACTTTTTCTCAACAGAAGGGGTCACTCCACCTTCGTTTCGTGCAGACAGTGCGGCTATGTTATGACCTGCGAAAGCTGCAGCGTAAGCTATACATATCACAGCCACGAAAACAGGCTTATGTGTCACTACTGCGGTTCCGAGACGGACGTGCCAAAGACCTGTCCCGCCTGCGGTTCAAAATATATAAAATATTTCGGCGTGGGAACGGAAAAAATAGAGGCTGAGGCGGCGAGGCTTTTTCCCGGGGCAAGAGTGCTGAGAATGGATATGGACACAACAAAGTCAAGAAACAGCCACAGGCAGATACTTTCGGCTTTCGCCGAGGGACGAGCCGATATACTTGTGGGTACACAGATGATAGCCAAGGGGCTTGACTTTCCCGGGGTCACCCTTGTGGGTATAGTGGCTGCGGATCTGTCGCTCAATTCGTCCGACTACAGAGCTATGGAAAATACGTTTGCCCTCATTACTCAGGTGTCGGGCAGAGCAGGACGAGCCGACAGCAGGGGCAAGGTGCTTATACAGACATATATGCCCGAAAACTACTGCATAGAGTTTGCGAGAAAAAACGACTATGAGGGCTTCTACAGAGAAGAAATAGAGTTCAGACGGCAGATGAATTATCCTCCCTTCAGCCATATATGCGTAGTTATGCTTGTGGGGGAGGACGAGAGAAAGGTCATATCGGTTCTGCACTATTACAGCACTGTACTCGAATACTACGCAAGGGGAAAAAACTATGACAAAATAGGGCCTGCGGCGGCTGCGGTGTCAAAGATAGGGGGAAAGTACCGCCACAGGATAATAGTCAGGGGACAGGACGAAGAAAAGCTCAGAAACTATGTTTTCTATTGTCTTGACATATTGAAGAAAAAGGCCGATATGCGGGATATTTCGGTTAATGTAACGATGGATCCGACATATATACCATAGGAGGAAAAGGAATAATGGCACTGAGACAGGTTAGACTACAGAATGAGGATATTCTCAGAAAAAAATGCAGGGAAGTAAAAAACTTTGACGACCGCCTTGCACAGCTTCTTGACGATATGGCGGAGACTATGCACAGCTACAACGGCGTTGGCCTTGCGGCACCCCAGGTAGGCATATTGAAAAGAGTTATTGTTGTGGATATAGGAGAGGGACTTGTGGAGCTTGTAAACCCTGTCATATTGGATTCAAAGGGTTCGGTTACCGACAATGAAGGCTGCATATCGGTACCCGGTCTTGCAGGAAAGGTAACAAGGCCGAAATGGGTAAAGGTCAGCGGACTTACAAGAGACGGAGAACAGATGATAATAGAGGCGGAGGATCTTATGGCGAGGTGTCTCTGTCACGAGATAGACCATCTGGACGGCATACTCTATACCGACAAGGTGGAGGGAGATCTCTTTGAGGTAGAGGAGGATGAGGACTGATGAAGGCGGTTTTTTTCGGCACACCCGATTTTGCCGTGCCGTCTCTTGAGGCTCTTGCAAGGCTCCATCTTGTGACTGCCGTTGTGAGCCAGCCCGACAAGCCCAAGGGCAGAGGAAAAAAGCTTGCCAAAACTCCCGTAAAGGCTGCGGCCGAGAGGCTTGGCATACCCGTACTTCAGCCCGTGTCGGCAAGGAGCGGCGAATTTATAGAGAGCCTTGCGGCTCAGGGGGCGGATATTTTTGTGGTGGCAGCCTACGGACAGATACTTTCGGAGGAGCTGCTAAAACTCCCTCCCTTTGGCTGTATAAACGTACACGGATCGCTGCTGCCGAAATACAGAGGAGCGGCGCCTATTGCGCAGGCTATTCTGGACGGGGAGAAAAAAACGGGCATAACCATAATGTATATGGAAAAAAGGCTTGACGCAGGCGATATGATACTGAAAAAAGAAACGGAAATAAGCATAAACGACACCTTCGGCACTCTCCATGACAGAATGGCTGAGCTTGGAGCCGAGGCTCTCTGCGAGGCTCTTGAAAAAATCGAAAACGGCACCGCCGTGAGAGAGCCGCAGGACGACTCCCTCTCCACCTATGCGGGAAAAATAACAAAGGAAATGGGAGAGGTGGATTTTTCAAAGAATACATCCGATATAATCAACCTTATAAGAGCCTTTGATCCCGTTCCCGGAGCATACACCTACTACGAGGGAAACAAAATAAAGGTTTTTTCGGCTGAGGCGGCTGATGTCCCCCACGGGACGGAAGGTGATTTCGGCAGAATTATTTCGGCTGACAAAAGAGGTATTGTGGTTTCTTCGGGAGACGGAGCGCTCCGCATAAAGGAACTTCAGACGGCAGGCTCAAAAAGAATGACCGCAGCGGCATATCTTTTGGGACATAAAATAGAAAAAGACAAGACTTTGGGTCGGGATATGCGTATATAATAATAAAAGCAACAGCAGAAATAAAAGTAATAAAAGTAATAAAAATATAAGGCGGTGAAGCTATGTTTTTCGGAGGATACGGATATATGCCGTACGGCTATGGATACGGCGGCTATGGATATGGACAATACAGCGGAATGTATACCGTTGCTATGCTGCTTCTTGTGGCGGCGATGATACTTTCCGTATATGCTCAGTATAAGGTAAACTCCACATTCAGAAAATATTCTGAGGTAAGAAACAGAAGAGGCTATACGGGAGCCGATGCCGCAAGGCAGCTTTTGTATAACGCAGGCATAACTGATGTTTCGGTAGAGAGAATCGGCGGAAGTCTGACCGATCACTACGACCCCAAAAACAAGGTGCTGAGACTTTCACAGGATGTATACGACTCGCCGAGCATAGCGGCTCTGGGAGTTGCGGCGCACGAGACGGGTCACGCAATACAGCACAATGTGGGGTATATCCCCCTCAGCATAAGAACCAAGATATTCCCTGCGGTGAGCTTTTCGAGCAAGCTTGCTATGCCGCTTGTGCTTCTGGGAATGCTGCTTGGTATGATATCGGGCAGCTTTTTTGTGGCTCTTATAGGGGCGCTGCTCTATGCGGTTGTGGTACTTTTTCAGATAATAACCCTCCCCGTGGAGTTTAACGCATCGGCGAGAGCCCTTAAAAATCTTAGGGAATACGGTTATCTTGACCCGGACGAGCTGCCGGGAGCAAGAAAAGTCCTTACCGCTGCGGCTCTCACCTATCTGGCGGCTGCGGCTGCGGCGCTTGCCACACTTCTGAGATTTCTTGCAATAATACTCTCAAGCGGCGGCAGAAGAAGAGACTGATACTTGTTTTTTGCGACAGGCACCAAAAGAAGATCACGGCTATATAATTTAGTATAGCGGAGTGATTTTTTGGAGGTGCTTTTTATTATGGTCAGTGGATTACCGCTTTCGTGTATTCCCATAGGTGCAAGAGGTATAATTTCATCTGTTATGGGAGACATAAGAAACCGAGACAGGCTTATGGAGCTGGGCTTTACGAAGGATGCAGAGGTTATGGCTCTGCATAAAAGCCCCGCCGGAGATCCTACGGCGTATTATATAAAGGGGTCGGTCATGGCTCTCAGAAAAGAGGACGCCGACAATATACTGATAAAATTCCGGGAGGAGTATTGAGGTGGAAACAAAAAGGCTTGTCCTGTGCGGAAACCCCAACGTGGGCAAAAGCACGCTTTTCAATGCCCTGACGGGAATGAAGCAGCATACGGGTAGAGTAATGTTGGTACTATATCAGTCAAAAGAAATCCCTGTGATATTGTTTTCGGCATCGATCCTTATTTCTTTTATCACAGAGCGCCATAAGGTACGTTTTTCTTCACGGGAGAACGTGTTGTACAAAGCTTTAAAATCTTGGCTCAACATATTTTCTATTGAAGAAAAATCAGGTGGCTTTAAATGTGTAATTTCGGGAATTTGTTGTAAAGCTGTCGTATATGCTATATAGTCTTTTTTATAGTCTTCAATGTTTATAAGATCATTTATATATAATTCCTTAAGCTTTGACAACTTACGTTTCAGGACTGCTTTGTCACTGCGAGCCGCATTTGACTTTTTTTCGGCAGCTTTGATCTCCCAATTTGTTTTATAACTATTTATTTCATCTTTAAGGTTTTTTATGAGCCATTCTTCTATTTTTTCTTCCCTGATTTGTTTGTTATGACAGCATGCTCCATGTCTGAAATGTTGATTGCAGCGATAATAATAATAATCCTTTTTTTCCCACTTGCCAACAAGTCGGTACCCACATTCATCGCAAATGAGAAGAGAAGAAAAAATATAAATTCTGCTTGCGGGAGTCAGGCGTGCATTTCGCTTTGTCAATGTCTGAACTCGCTCATACTGTTCTTTGCTTATTATGGCAGGGCAAAAGTTGTCGTTTCTTCTGCCCTTGCGATCATAAACACCTGTGTACAGTTTTTCATGAAGTATATAGCGAAATGTTTCATAATGCCAGTTTAGGCCATATTTCATCCTTATATATTTTACGGTTGCGCCTTGTGATGCAGTTGTTTCATAATAATTATATATTTCACGGATTATATCTGCATTTTCGGGTATTATTTCAAGTCTTTTTTCTTCATTTATACGATAACCGAAAGGGATTCGTCCCGAAAGAACTGTGCCGTGCGCTATTTTGCTGTCAAAGACAACATCTATTCTTTCGCCGTCAATATCGGCTTCGTTCTGAGCTATAGACAGTTTGACGTTTATGTAAAGGCGACCGTTGGCCGTGGTTGTATCGTATTCTTCATCGGTAGTTTTCCATTCGCAATTATGCGCTGACAATATTTCCATAACCTTGTAATAATCGGCAACGGAACGAAACCAACGGTCAAGACGACAGAAAAGCAGTATATCCACTTCATCTCGTTTTACACTTTCAATCATCCGCTGAAATTCAATTCTTTTATGTATGTTTTTTCGGGCAGTCTTTGCAGCGTCTACATATATGCCTGTAATGATCCAACCGTGCTCACGGGCATACTGTTCAAGCCGTTCTTGCTGGGCTTCCAGCGACAGGCCTTTTATCTTTTGTTCCTCTCCCGAAACCCTTATATATAATGCAACACGGACAGGCTGAGAGACATCTGTGTTATTTTTTTTCATAAAAAAATCACATCCTTTAATTTTTTTCTAAATTTTTGTAGCCAAAATAAAAGGTATGTGATATAATATACTTGTTTTGGGTGTATTATAATACCTTTTATAATGCGCTTTTTCAAAGTCTCCTGTTGCAGCAGGGGACTTTATTTTTTGTTATTTTTTTTAAAATTTCCTTTGTTGTATACTTGTAAATACTTTTGTGACCATTTTTCCTCCAAAATAAAGACCCCGGGCCCGAAGGACACCGGAGTACGTTCCAAAATATTATATGCAAAAAGGTAAAAAATATACCTCTTTACACCAATAATATACCATAAATATACCCAGATGTCAAGGTCATATTTGATTTTAAATTACGTCACTTTGACGTTCCGTATTTGCAACGCTCTTCTTTGCCTATTTGTCTTATTTATATTACATATTTGTAGCATTGCTTCTGATTATCTGACTTTCTCTAAAATGCTCTGAATGGGATTTTATTTATTACCGATTATTTTTATTATTTATATAAATCTTTTGCAAGATTCAATAAGCTTGTCTTTATACGAATAAAGATCATTTATATTTTCCAAATGATACTTAATTCCATTCATATTTGCGCTATCGGGTATATAGAGGACAAGAGAAGAATTTTTGTTTGAAAAATTAATTCTGCATTATTATATTAAAAGCATGATTTTATTATATCTTTGTATATCTTATCGTTTATTTCGATCAGACTTTTTTTACCGTCTTTAAACTGAATTGCTACTTGGTATATGCCTTTATTTTTAGCTGACAGTCCACCTGCCAACATACCTACAGGACCAAGCAAAGCACCACCGACAAGACCTCTTGCAATACCCGAAGCCGCTGACTTTCGGTGCTCATCTGTAATAAGCTCATAATTTTCAACATTTTCATTTGTGAGCTGAATGTTTTTGAGGAATCCGGTAATTATATATGGATGACCTGCTGCAGAATCGACAACTTTACCCTTATAGTCTCCGGCAATAACTCTATTTTTGGCTTTCATTGATTATACCTCCTTATAATAAATAAAATAATTTTTATATCATATCATTCAGCAAGTCAAATTTGTTTTTTGGGTTTTTTAATCTTTCAAACAGTATTTGATATGCTTTATCTAATTAGGAATATATGAAATGTAATCATCCAAAGATAGATCATATAATTTTTTTATAGTATACCGCCCACTTAATATTTGCATAAAAGTTTTTTGTCCCTTTAATTTTATTTTGGCAATTGGTTATGAACTATACATAACGGAGAAGCTCTTGTTAGATATTGGCTCAAAATAAAATGCAAAAGGATTTAATTTTGCTTCTGCCGTTTGTTCAACTAATTCGCGAAAGAATGTGTCTTCTTTTTCTGTAGTTTCAAAGGTTACATTCAATCCTAATTTTTTTTAACACTTCTTGTGAGAATATAAATAACTATATCCTGTAATTGGCTTTCTGTGTACATCTTGTTTTTAATCATAAGAATACCCCTTTAACCTCAATTTAAAACTTTGCCATATGCCATGAGACTATCATTGTCTATTATAATATCCTCATACTTTTTATTCAGAGAACGCAGTTTGTAAAAGCCGTCTTCCAATACTATTTTTTTCAAATATTGTTCATCGTTATAAAGGAAAGCTCCAATTTCACCCGGTTCTACAACAGGCTGTCTATGAATATAAACTATATCGCCATCGTAGTATCCGGGTTCCATACTGTCACCTTTTACCCTGAATGCCATATCGGCGTTGGGGTATTCATCACCGTCAATTTCAATCATTTCATATGTGTTGTCGAGTAATAGGTTGCCCGTTCCTGCTGAAAGAGAAAAGTCAGAAAGGGGGATAATACGTTTATTTTTAATAGGAACTTTATAATTTTCATCTTTGCTTTGGTTTGTGCATCTTTCATGCTCTATTTCTAAAACATGATTAACAACTTTTTTTCCGTATATATCAAGTTTTCTATACATTGTTATATTTTTTATTTCTTGTTTGTCAAATTTTAATGAATTAACTACATTGTTTGGTGTTTCATCTTTAGCCCAAAAATCTAAACTTGTATTGAAATAATTGGCTAATTTTTTTAAAGTTGAAAGTTGCATACTTTCATATCCTTTTTTATACCAACCATCAATTGTAGTATAAGGAATCCCACTGGCTTTGGATAAGTTGTTTTTGTTCATATTGTTCTGTTTTAGTAATAAATCCAACTTTTCTAAAAAATCCACGTTTATCACCTCCTAATATCATAGTAATAGTAAAATATAACTTTGTCAAGTAAAAATTTACCCCAAAACGTAAAAAGGCATTGACAATATACGAAAGAGGGTATATAATATAAATAAATTACGAGCAAGGGTAATAATAAAGGTGGTGAGATTATGAACAATTTAAAAAACGCTTTAAGAAGTAAAAATATAACCATAAAAGATTTTGCAACATTTTTAGGAGTGAGTGAAAAAACGGCACAAAATAAACTTAGTGCAAAATCTGATTTTACTTATTCAGAGGTTAGAAAAATCTGTAAATTTCTTTTGCCCGAATATAACTCGGATTATTTATTTGACGAAACAGTATGATGTGTATTTCGGTAGTGTAATGCCAATGAATTATACGGCGTCAACGAAACAGCGTAGGGGGTGAGGAAGTGAAAATAATAGTTGATTTTGAAGTCAAAGAAATAGCCGACTTAATGAATCTAAGTCGGCTGGAAACAAAAGAAATAGATGTGTATAAATTTATTGATCGAATGAAAGAGCTTGCAGAAAAACAGATTTTATCAAATCAGAAGTAAATTTCATATTCTCAATATGAAAAAGAATAATTAATTCTTCAATGCTAATCTGGTCTTTTTCTGATCTGCTTTTTGTTAATGAATCTGTTATTGAAGCTATTGAGCTTTCATATGCTTTGGTATTTATTTCATTAAAAAGATTTTCAAATTCAGTTTTTGTCAAAAAAATCACTCCTTTCTATATGTATTCCGATACGGCAATATCGGTGATTTGATTATAGCAGGAGTACATAGAAAAGTAAAGACAGCTATACAAGAGAGAGCATATAAACCGAAACAACACAGAACAGGCATTTAATCGAGGAGGTGAGGAAATGGGCAAATATTACAAAGGACTGTATATTAGAAAAGGTAATGCAGGCTATGACAAAGACGATGTCAGGTACTTCGTGCAGGAGCATCATATGGCTCATGGGTATTTGTTTGTTACAAAAACCTTGGAAGAAGCAAAACAGGCTATAGATGAGGTAACGTAATGGTTGGGAAAATAATTTTATAATGACGGAAAGCGGACAAACGGTTGTTACATAGTATAAATAAGAATAAATATAATCGGAGGTGGAGCGATGAAAGAAAATATTCAGCCTGTTATGATCGGCACTCTTAATGTACAGCGGCTTTATGATACGATGGCACTTATTATATCAAAACGTGAAAATGTAAGGGTTACTGTCAAAGTTGCAAAAATACAATCATAGGAGATCAGCCTTCGGGCTGGTAAATGGACAAGCCTTAAAGGAGGTGGCAGAAGATGGCTTATTTTGAGGTCTGTCCTTTTTGCGGAGCGAATCTTGACCCGGGGGAAAGATGTGACTGCGGCAAGGACAAAGAGATACTTAAAAAGATAGTTGTAAATGCAGAAAAGTATGCGAAGGAGGTAAAGGCATGAAGGAAATGAGAGAAAGGCGCAACAGCCGAATTATTTTTATAAAAGAAACGGGACTGCTGCTTGAACGTCTGCAGCTGGCAATAAAGCTGAGACCTGTGTTTGACAGAGAGGAGCTTAAGTCGGTCAGGGTGCTTGTCAGCGGAAAAGAAAGGGCTGTTATACCGATTGGGCTGAGAAGTGAGCTGAGTATACTTAAGGATATTGCCGCTGCGCTGTAGGGAGATGATTTTATGGAAGAAGATTATGTATATGAAATGTGCCCGAACTGCGAACATGAAATTGAAATGATATGGGACGTTAGAACTATGGGATACAGAGCTTTTTGTCCTGTGTGTGGAAAGCCGTTTATGCTGTGCAACGAATGCCTCCATCCTGATGGAGAATTTAATGGCTGCTGTGACTATGACAGTAGGACAGACACCTGCAAACTTAACAAAAAGGAGGATTAAAATGGCTGAACACAAAAGAAGCGGCAGAAAACTTATAAGCAAGGAAAAGGCGAGTATGATCTGCTGCTGTGACAAGTGCGGCGAAAAGGAATGCGAGTACAGGGGAAAATACATAAGGCTGCCGGGCGAACTGTTTTACGGAGCCGAGGGAAAATGTCCGAGGCTTGCAGACGCAGGATTTTAGGGCGGTGGTCTGTTGTGATAAGGAGGCGGCTTAAGTTGAAGATAAACAAAACAATGGGATTTTTTTTGACAAGCGTTGTTCTGGGAGGTGTCAGCCTCATAGACCTGATACCTATAGGTTCGGCGGTTGTGTTTACAGTTATTTTCATTTTGTGGGCTTATATGGGATATGACGCCATAAGAGAGCAGAGAGAATACTGGTGCGCAAGGTACAGGCTGAACGA
>CANRIS010000034.1 GCA_947630725.1 uncultured Clostridia bacterium | reverse complement strand
TTAGTTAGTCCCTTAACATTATACCATAGGTTTCAATATGGGTCATTTGTTTTGGTCATTTTATTTTACAACTTATCGTCTGATAAAATAAATCAAATTAAACTTTACATTAAAATATTACTGTGATATTATATTGATATGGCTAAAATTGATAGTTTTCCGCTCTCTTGAAAAGAGGGTAAGGAGGAATAATATGTATACAATAAAAACCGAGAGCAGCTTTGACGCAGCTCATTTTCTATATGGCTATGAGGGAAAATGCAGCAATATACATGGTCATCGCTGGAGGGTCATAATCGAGGTCAAAACAAATAAACTTAGCGGCGAAAAGCAGACAAGGGATATGGTTTGTGATTTTGCTTCTCTGAAAAAAGCTCTGAATGACGAAACGGAGATTTTCGACCATACGTTTATAATAGAAAAGGGCAGTCTCAGGGAAACAACTCTTAAGGCTCTGGGTGAAGAGGGGTTTGTTATAACCGAGGTGCCGTTCAGACCGACCGCAGAAGCCTTTGCAAAGTATTTTTATGACAGGTTCGGCGGTATGGGCTACAGCGTTAAAAAAGCTGTTGTGTACGAAACGCCCAACAACTGCGCAGCATACGGTGAGGAATAGCTATGGGGAAATACAATATAGTAGAAAAATTCGTCAGTATAAACGGCGAAGGCTCTCTCGCCGGCGCTCCTGCTGTTTTTATACGATTCAAGGGCTGTAATCTCGCCTGTCCGTACTGCGATACAAAATGGGCGAACAAGGCTGACGCTCCCTGCGAGGTTATGACGGAGGAGCAGATATATTCATACATAAAGAATACAGGCATAAAATATGTCACGCTTACCGGCGGCGAACCTCTTATACAGAAGGACATTGCTGATCTTATAGACCTTCTTGCCTGCGACAGATCTCTCCATATTGAAATAGAAACCAACGGCAGCGCAGATATTTCAGGCTTTTGCGGCATAGAAAACCGTCCGTCCTTTACGCTTGACTATAAGACACATTCAAGCCTTTGCGAGGATAGAATGCTCCTTTCAAACTACGAATACATAGACGAAAGAGACACTCTCAAATTTGTATGCGGCTCACACGCCGACCTCGAAAAGGCAAGGGAAATAATCCAAAAATACAATCCACAATGCAATATATTCATAAGCCCCATATACGGCTGCATAGAGCCTTATGAAATTGCTGATTTTATTATAAAAAACAAAATGAACAGCGCAAGACTTCAGCTTCAGCTTCACAAGATAGTCTGGAGTCCCGACAAAAGAGGTGTATGAAATGATAGATACCGAAAAGATAGAATATCATATAAAGGAAATACTCAAGGCTCTCGGAGATGATCCCGATAGAGAGGGACTTGCAGAAACCCCTAAAAGAGTTGCAAAGATGTATGAAGAGGTCTTTGAGGGGATGAATTATTCAAATGCCGAAATAGCTGAAATGTTCAACAAAACCTTTGAGGAGGAGGACTATATCACATCATCCTCCGATATGGTATATGTGAAGGACATAGAGGTTTTTAGCTATTGCGAGCATCATATGGCTCTTATGTATGATATGAGGGTGAATGTTGCCTACATACCTAAGGGCAAGGTCGTGGGTTTAAGCAAAATAGCCCGTATCTCGGATATGGCCGCAAAGAGGCTCCAACTTCAGGAAAGACTTGGCAGTGACATCGCCGAGATAATGACCATTATAACAGGCTCGGAGGATGTGGCAGTCATAATAGAGGGTTCCCACAGCTGTATGACGGCAAGGGGAATCAAAAAGACCTCTGCCAAAACCTATACGCAGACCCTCAGAGGAAGATTTGAAACGGATCAATCCTTGCAGAACAGAATAATGAAGGGAAAATAAAATATGAAAGCTATGGTATTGTTGAGCGGAGGTGTTGACAGCGCAACCTGTCTAGCCAAAGCTGTCAGAAAATACGGAAGTGAAAATGTTATCGCACTGTCAATATCCTACGGTCAGAAGCACAAAAGGGAAATCGAGGCATCCGACAAAATAGCGAAATTCTACGGCACAGAGCATATTTATATGGACCTGACCGACATATTCAGATACAGCGGTTGTTCGCTGCTTTCTCATTCGGAGGACGAAATCCCCAAGGAAAGCTATGATGAGCAGCTGAAAAAGACTGACGGAGGGCCCGTTTCGACATATGTGCCTTTCAGAAACGGTCTTTTTCTGTCCTCTGCTGCTGCTATGGCAATATCAAAGGGCTGCTCGGTCATTCTTTACGGCGCACACGCAGACGATGCGGCAGGCAGCGCCTATCCCGACTGCAGCGAGGCTTTTGTAAACGCCATGGCTGCCGCTGTGTATGAGGGCAGCGGCAAAACTCTGAGGCTTGAGGCACCCTTTGTAAAAGTCTCAAAGGCTGAGGTAGTCAGGGAGGGTCTGGAGCTTGGCGTACCCTATGAGCTTAGCTGGAGCTGTTATGAGGGCGGGGACAAGCCCTGCGGAAGGTGCGGAACCTGCATAGACAGAGCCGAAGCCTTCAGAAAAAACGGCGTAAAGGATCCGCTGACAGAAGAAGCCGAAAAAACCGAAAAAACCGAAAAGACTGAAAAAACGGAAAAGGAAATATAATATGAAATATAAATTTGACGCGCATATACATTCGGTTGCCAGCGGACACGCTTACAGCACTATTACCGAGAATGCGAAATTTGCTTACAAAAAGGGGCTTGACCTCATCGCCATAACCGATCACGCTCCCAAAATGCCGGGAGGAGCGCCCAAGCTTTATTTTTACAACCTCCACATACTGCCCGAATACATAGAGGGCATAAGAGTTTTAAGGGGTGTGGAGCTTAATATTCTGGATCAGGACGGCACGGTGGATCTTCCCGAACATATACTCGACAGAATGGATCTTGCCATCGCAAGTCTGCATACCGTATGCATAAAGCCTTGTGAGGCTACGCAGGCGCTTATAAACGCAGCCGCAAATCCATATGTAAAAATACTCGGACACCCCGGCGACCCCAGATACCCTATTGATATAAAGGCGGTAGTCTCGGCGGCGAGGGACAACAACACGCTTATAGAAATAAACAATGCGTCCTTTAATCCCAAAAATTCACGAAAGGGCGGAGAGAACATTGTCCTTGAAATTATGAGGGAATGCAAAAGGCAGGCTCTGCCGGTGGTTTTGGGCAGCGACTCTCATTTTTATACATATATAGGGGATTTTTCTTTTGCCCAGCCTTATATTGAGGAGGCGGGACTTTCCGATGAACTTATAATGAATACCGATACCGAAAAATTTTTGAGATTTTTGAATTTATAACTTTACTTTCGTGCGCTAAAGTGTTAAAATGATTTCAGTAACGGCAAAGGCACGAAAGTGAGGTATAAAATGAACGATAAAAAGAGCATCGACAGCGATTTTTTATATGAATGTATTCTTTTGCTTAAAGATAAAGAGTCAATAAAAAAATTTTTTGAGGATCTATGCACAATACAGGAGCTGAACGCAATTACTCAGCGCCTTGAAGTGGCAAAAATGCTTAAGGCAGGAGCCACATACAATCAGGTGGCCGCAGAAACAGGCTCATCAACGGCAACCATAAGCCGTGTTAACCGCTCCTTAAGCTATGGAAACGGCGGCTACGACATAGTTTTTAATATAATATATAATGAGGAGAAATCCGATAATGGATAATAATATAATAAAGGGGCTTAATCCCATGCAGCAGCAGGCGGTTCTTCATACAAAAGGACCGTTATTGCTTTTGGCGGGCGCAGGCTCGGGAAAAACCCGCGTCCTCACTCACCGCATAGCGCATCTTATAGATTCGGGCGTTTCGCCATACAATATACTCGCCATAACCTTTACAAACAAAGCGGCGAAGGAAATGAAAGAAAGAGTGGAAAAAATCACTCCAAGAGGCTCGTATGTGTGGGTGGCGACATTTCATTCGACCTGCGTGAGAATACTCAGAAAAAAGGCTGACAGGCTGGGATATTCAAACCATTTTACCATCTATGACACATCGGACTGCGAAAAGCTTATAAAGGACATTATAAAGGAATTTAACATAGACGACAAACAATACAGACCGAAACAGATATTGT
Organism: uncultured Clostridia bacterium; assembly: GCA_947630725.1. Classification (GTDB taxonomy): domain Bacteria; phylum Bacillota; class Clostridia; order Lachnospirales; family CAG-274; genus JAJQCI01. Next base: position 14,241 of record CANRIS010000034.1, on the reverse strand, counting down.
CGTTTATAAGCAGCCGCAAAAACGAGGGTATCACAGCAGAAAAATTCCGCAGGCAGGCGCAGGATTTCAGAGAAGAAAAAATAGCGGAAATATTCAGCGAATATCAGAGCCGCCTGTTTAAAAGCAGTGCCTTTGACTTTGACGATCTTATTCTTAAAACGACAGATCTTTTCAGGCTTTTTCCCGATGTTCTTGCGGAATATCAGAACAGATTTGAATATATACTCATAGACGAGTATCAGGATACAAATACCGTACAGTACGACCTTGTCAATCTTCTTGCCTCAAAGAGCAGAAACCTATGTGTTGTGGGTGATGACGACCAGAGCATATATGCATTCAGAGGGGCAAACATCCGCAATATACTCGATTTTGAAAAGGACTATCCCGAAGCGAAGGTCATAAAGCTGGAACAGAATTATCGTTCGTCAGCCACAATACTAAACGCAGCGAACAGCGTCATAAGCCACAATCAGGGCAGAAAGGGCAAAACCCTTTGGACGGACAAGGGCGAGGGAGAGCCTATTACATATTTCAGAGCCGAAACCGACAGAGACGAGGCTATGTTTATTGCCGACAACATAAAGCGGCTGGTCAACAGAGAGGGTCTTGCATACAACAGGATAGCGGTGCTTTATCGAAACAATGCGCTTTCGAGAGCAATAGGCGAGGGTATGGTGAGAGCCTCTATACCCTATGTGGTTCTGAGGGGTCACTCTTTCTATGAAACTGCCGAGATAAAAGATATGATGGCATATCTTAAGGCAATATACAATCCCGACTCCGAGGTCGATCTTCTGAGGATAATTAACGTGCCGAGAAGGGGCATAGGTGACGCCACCATAAACAAGATGCTTATGTTTGCCCACAACAACGGTGTTTCTCTGTATGATGTAATAAAAAATACAGACCGTATTCCTCAGTTTGCCGCAAGGAGCAAAAAAATAGCCGAGTTCAGGGATATGATGGAAAGGCTCATAGACATATCCCGATCATCTCCCGTAAGCGTGCTTTTGGATGAGATATATTGGCAGAGCGGATATATGCAGGCTCTTGGGGCTGACGGAGATCTTAAGGCTCAGGGAAGAATAGAAAATCTGTATGAGCTTCAGAACAAGGCGGCGGAGTTTGAGGAGCAGAACCCCGACAACGCAGATCTTGCGGCGTTTTTAGACGAAATATCCCTTGTTTCGGACACCGACAACATAAAGGGAGAGGACGGAGCCGTGGCGCTTCTTACGCTCCACGCCTCAAAGGGACTTGAATTTCCCGTGGTATTTCTGGCAGGCTTTGAGGACGGCATATTTCCCTCGGCTTTGTCGGTCGCCTCGGCAGATCCCAAAGAGATAGAGGAGGAGAGGAGACTTCTCTATGTGGGCATAACGAGAGCCAAGGAAAGGCTCTTTATTACCTGTTCAAGAACCCGTATGCAGAGGGGTGAACCTGTTTTCAATCCTCCGTCAAGATTTTTCGGAGAAATTCCAAAGGAATATATAAAAAATATTTCGGGAGGAACAGACTCTGCATCGGCTTTTTCGATCGGCTCATCGGGCGGCATAAGGACATATACTTCAGGCAGAGGATCGTCAGACTACGGCAGGGGCAGAGTATATAAGGCAGGCACGGCTGCGGCAAGAGCCACGCCCTCAACGTCAAAAATAAGCTATAAGCCGGGGGACAAGGTAAAGCAGATAAAGTACGGCATAGGCACTGTACTTAACGTCAGCACGACAGGTGGCGACAGTCTCCTTACAATAGAATTCGGCATAGGAATAAAAAAGCTTTACGCCGGTATGGTAAAGCCTGTCTGAAATTCTGTACAGAACAAACACGATCATAATTACGAAAAAAGAAGAAGCATCGGGTCGCCAATGCTTCTTTTTATACTTTTTATACAATTTATTTTACAAAAGAGTTATTATAGTCAGATATATAATATGTGCCGTCGTAGTATATGGCAAGGCTTGCGCTGTATTCTCCCGATGGCAGAGCCGATATATTGCATTTATCAACTCCAAAGCCGCATTTGTCGTGGTTTACTCCGTCATCGATGGCACTTGTTACGTCACGTCGTATATTACGTGCGCAATTTATTATATATGTTGAGCTATCCTCTGTATTCCTGATAAAAAAGAATACTTTTCCGTTCAAATTTTTATCCATAAAGGCCCATCCGCTTGCATTAAACTTATTCGATGGGTTGAAAGAATCTACGCCGTATCTTATCCTCTCGCCTGCATTTTCGGTTTTAAGCGTTGAATAGTCAATGGCTTTCAGAACGCTCGCTTCTCCCAGTTTTACAATTATGGCATAATCTGTTTTTCTTATATAACCTTCGGCAGGATAGACCGCCATATCAAAGGAATCAATAACGGCTCTGTCTTTCAGTTTGGAGTCTGCATCCGGCATATTTATACCCAGAATAGAGTACGTCTCTGGTTTGTTTCCATAGCTGAGTTTAGACTTATAGCCCAAAAGATTATTGTCTACAGGCAGTATAAAATCGTTTAAGGGTTCTCCCACAAATACTATGGGAAGGGATACTTCTCCTGTGTCATATTTTTGAATATCTTCATATATAGAATACGCGCGATCAATATCAAGCTCACTTAATGTATATGCGCTGAAGCTGACAAGACAGGTTTCTTTTGCTCTGTAGAAAGATAAAATAAAGAAGAAAATCATAAAAGCAGCTTTGGCAAAAGCCTTATTCTTGATTTTTATGTTTTTAAGAGCAATATACCCCGATGCCATACACAGACCATGGAAAACGGCGAGATAGCTTTTTGTCCTTTGAAGAACCGATGCATTTCCCGTGACAATGGGCATAAAGAATGACAAAACAATAATAACGGGGAAAGCAAGGATAGGATAAATATCCCTGCGTTTTGTCGCCGATAATATACAAAAAGCTGCAAGCATGGCAGCCATTATAGAATTTGCCGCAAGAATCCACGGATTGTTTTTATAATACAAAAGAGTTTTATAAATAAGTGTCGCAAACTTTTTTATAAAATTATTACTGTTATATGAAATATATCCGCCCAAATAATCATAGGGCGATATATCGAGAGCTTTAATAATAAGAATACCCAGAACCTTCCACAGAACAATACCTGCTATAACAATGGCTCCCACTCTTAAAATCGGCCTTATATATTTTTTTAAGGAAGAAACCGTGATTTTGTTGTTTTCTCCCGTTGTATAGGCATCGGATAGAAGAATAGTAAAAATGAACATAATCATTATATCTATCAGGGTAGTTTCATTGTTTGACAAACAGAAGCATATCAGAAGAACAGGCGCAGTTATGTTCCATATTGATTTTTTATTAACAGGCAAAGCATAAACCTTGTATAAAAACGTAAGTGCAAGGGAGGCGCAGGCATACACGATCCCCATCTGAAGACAGTTCATCGCAAATATCATTTTATACATATAGACAGGCGCAGACAGAGCGATTACGGAAAATATTACCGAAGCCTTTTCGTCAAATTGTCCGCCCGATATAATTTCAAAAAAGCTTGTGTAAATATGATTACCAAAAATCATAAGCATAAGACCTAACGCCAGATAAAAAAATGGCAGATAGTCAAGCCTGAAAACAGAGTTTATTATATACATGCCATATCTTCCCGAGGCCATCAGAAGACTTGAATATGATAAATATTCCCGAATAGCATCATCATCAAGATTTATGCTGCTGTTTGTAAGCTCAAACCCATAGCAAAGCAATATCACAACAACATTGGCTGCCCAAAAAAGGGCGCTTCTTTTTTTAAAAATTATTGATTTTAAATCCATTTTTATCCTCACAATATTTAAGGTATAAGCGTTAAAGTTAATTATAATTTTTTCGTTTTTAAGTTATATATTCGGCATAAAAATACACCTTATGGGAGTCGAACCCACTGCCTTTCGGTCCGGAGCCGAACGCTCTATCCGGTGAGCTAAAGGTGCCTGTATTTCACATAGAATTATAACCAAAAACCGAGCCTGTGTCAAATATTAATTTAAAAGTAATTGTAAAATAAATGAAGCTGTGTTATAATGACAATAGCTTTAATTATTATATTAAGAAAATGTCGGACTTTGCGCCGCAAAAGCGTTTTGGAGCGCATATGACGACACTTTCTCCAAGAAAGGAAGGTTTATTTTATGTCTTATTTTCCAAGCTTTGAGAAGGTTTCCTACGAGGGACCCCTTTCAAAAAATCCTTTTTCCTTTAAGTTTTATGACGCCGAGAAGGTTATCGGCGGAAAGCCCATGAAGGATCATCTCAAATTTGCCATGAGCTGGTGGCACACACTCTGCGCCGAAATGACCGACCCCTTCGGCCAAGGCACCATCGACCGTTCTTATGGAAAAACCGACCCCATGGACATAGCCAGAGCCAAGGTAGACGCAGGCTTTGAGTTTATGCAGAAGCTGGGCATCGAATATTTCTGCTTCCACGATGCTGACATTGCACCCGCAGGAGAAACCTTTGCCGAAACAAAGGCAAACCTTCAGGAGATCGTAGGCTACATAAAGAGCAAAATGGAGGGTACCAACATAAAACTTCTTTGGGGTACCGCAAACCTTTTCGGAAATCCTCGCTATATGCACGGCGCAGGCACCTCCTGCAAGGCTGATGTTTTTGCATATGCTGCATCACAGATAAAAAATGCCATTGACGCAACGATCACCCTCGGCGGAAAGGGCTATGTTTTCTGGGGCGGCAGAGAAGGATATGAAACTCTCCTCAACACAGATATGGCTCTTGAGCTTGACAATATGGCAAGGCTTATGAAGATGGCGGTTAAATATGCCCGTTCAAAGGGCTTTGACGGCGACTTCTATGTTGAACCCAAGCCGAAGGAACCCACAAAGCATCAGTATGACTTTGACAGCGCCACAGTTATAGGCTTCCTCCGCAAATACGGTCTTGACAAGGATTTCAAGCTCAATATCGAAGCAAACCATGCTACTCTTGCAGGCCACACCTTTGAGCACGAGCTCAGGACAGCGGCAATAAACGGCTTTTTCGGCTCCATTGACGCAAACCAGGGCGATGAGCATCTCGGCTGGGATACTGATCAGTTCCCCACAGACGTAAAAACCGCTACCTGCGCTATGTATGAAGTAATAAAGGCTGGCGGCTTTACAAACGGCGGCATCAACTTCGATGCAAAGGTGAGACGTCCCTCGTTTACATTTGACGATATTGCCCTTGCATATATCAGCGGTATGGACACATTTGCCCTCGGTCTTATTAAGGCTTATGACCTCATAGAGGACGGCAGAATCGACAGCTTTAAGGAAAAACGCTATGAAAGCTACAAGAGCGGCATAGGCGCAGAAATAATAAACGGAACAGCCACCCTTGAAAGCCTTGAAGAATATACCCTCAAAAACGGCGAACCCAAGGTAGACAGCGGCAGACAGGAATATCTTGAATCCGTTCTCACTCAGGTTCTCTACAGATAAGCTCCTCGGCGAAAAAAATTTTTTAAATTATAAAAATACCCAAAAATTCAAAATAAATGCGACTGCGGATTCTTAAAACGACAATATCCGCAGTCCTTTTTTATTTTAAGACGAATATACCGATAAAATCAATAATTTTTAAATTTTTTCACCCGAAGTCGGAAGATCGGTATTATACATAATAATTATAAAATTTCAGGCAATAATATATATGGAATTGCCGATCGAAATTCATAACAGCGTATGAACTTCCGAGGTTGTTCCGAGAGAAAGCGCCGCCGGGATAGTCCGATATGACATATAACAGGTCAATGTTACGGACTGCCGCAAAAAACAGGCGCCGCAGCTTGTCGGGGCGTTTTCTCAAATATTCTATTGGAGGTATTTTTATGAAAAAGCTCAGTATGATCTATATTGCCGCAGTTATTGTCGGTACAATGCTCTTTGTTGGGTGTTCTTCCGGAACAACGGGCAATGCGGATATGGGAAACTCGGCTCAGGACAACCGTACGGACGGAGGCTCCGACAACGCCATAGCAAGAGGCGGATTTTCGGACGGAAATAACGGCTCAGGCAGCGCAGGCTCAGGCAGCGCAAGCTCCGGCAACATGGGTTCGGGCAGCCCCTCGGGACAGAACACCGACAGAAGCGGAGCCCGTTCGGGCGGTATCGTAGGCAATACGGCAGACGACATAGCAGGCGGAGTAGGCTCTGCGGCAAATGACATAGCGGACGCAGTAGGCTCTGCGGCAGACGGCGCAGCAAACTCTCTTTCAGGCTCCGTTGACTCCGACACCGTATCCGACAGAGCAGGAAGCCTTTTTGACGGAAATGAGAAAATAGGTATGAAAGGCGCAGAAAATATAAAGGGAAACGAGTCAATGCGCTGATGTGTATTCTTAAGGCTGCCGGAATTTGCCGGCAGCATTATTTTTTAAGCGGAGAAAGAATATAATCTATATCGGCTTTTCCTACCGAACCCGTAACAAGAAGCAGCACGGCATACAATACCACGGCGACAAGCACGAGAACCGCCGATGTCCACACCTCGGACATATGCGAAAACACAGCCGTATGACTAATATTTAAAGAAACGGCGCAGGCAGCCGCCATAGAGATAAGGGGCTTTATTATCAGAGGCGAAAGCTTAAGCCTAAAGTCGGTTTTTTTGCTTACTCTTCTGAGGTTTAAAAAGGACGTTGCCACGGAGGACAAAAGACAGCCCGATATATATCCGTATATGCCGAGCCGTGGGATAGCGAACCACACCGAAAGCAGACATATGACAGAACCGGCGATTCCGTTTTTGAATATTGCCAGTTGTTCTCCCAGACCGTTCAATATGCCCCCGAGCATAACATTGAGGTACATAAATGGGCTCATAAATCCCAGAAGAAACAAAAGCCCTCCTATCTGATCGTCTCCGTACACAAGAAAGCTTATTCTGTCGGGGAGGGTTATAAAAAGTCCTGCGGCGCAAAAGCCTGTCACAGTGGCAAAAAGCACTGATTTTTCAACGGCTGCGCTTATGGAGGAATATCTTTTCATGGCAAAGCTCTCGGATATTGCAGGCACAATGGTTATCGACACGGCAGTAAGAAAGGACGATGGAAACATAAGCAGAGGCAGAGCCATTCCCGACAGTCTGCCAAACTCGCTTATTGCGTCTGTTTTTGAAAGTCCCCATGCCACAAGCCTCATGGGTATGAGTATGTTTTCGAGAGCCGACAAAAGCGACGATGCAAGACGGTTGAGGGTAAGGGGTATTACCATAGAAAGTATGGCAGAATATGCCGACAGGACAGAGCGTTTTCTTCCGCAGTATTTTTTTCTGCCCTCAGACATATAACCCAGAAATATGTATACGCAGGACACCGTTTCGCCCACGCACATTCCCATTACGGCGGCGGCGCAGGCATAGTCTATGCCCTTCGGTATAAGAAAGCCTCCCACGATAAATATAACAGCCATTCTTGTGACCTGTTCGGCTACTTGGCTCACCGCAGGCGGAAAAGAATTCTGAACGCCGAAAAAATACCCTCTTATGCAGGAACCCATAGCCATAAAGGGAAAACAAAAGCTCAATATGTGCAGCGAAAGAGCCGTTCTTTTGTCGTTAAGTATGCTCTCGGCAATAAAATCCGCATTTATATAAACCGCTGCGCCCAGAATAAGTCCTATGGATACCGAAAGTACAAGACACAGCCTGAGAATAAGCGTGGGGTCTCTTCCTGCGGCCTTTTCGGAGGCTGTAAGCTTTGATATGGCAGTCGAAAAGCCCGATGAGGATATGCTCCATATCAGCATATAAACAGGCACAATAAGCTGATAAAGACCCATTCCCTCTGCGCCTATAAGCTCCGCCATATATACTCTGTAAAAAAATCCCAGAAGTCTTGTTATTATATTCGCAGCCGTTAGTATGAAGGCTCCCTTTATTATTTTTCCCTTTTCCATAGCTTCACCATAAATGTTAATACTAAAGCTTATGCGCCGCCGCAGTCTGAAATACCCAAAAATTCTGTTGCTAATCTCTGTTTTGCTATGGTATAATAACATAGAAAACGCTGCGGGGTATCTGTATAACGTCTTGTTTTTGTCGGGTACTGCGCGGCTTTTAAGAGGGTGGGCATATGTTTGATTTTGAAAAGGCTCTTAAGGAGCTGCCGTCAAAGCCGGGCGTATATATTATGAAGGATATAAACGATACCGTTATATATGTCGGCAAGGCAAAGATACTCAAAAACAGAGTAAGACAATATTTTCAGAGCGGCAGAGGCAAGGGAGCCAAGGTTAACTCGATGGTCGCCCACATAGCCTCATTTGAATATATTGTGACAGATTCAGAGGTCGAGGCGCTTATACTCGAAAACAACCTCATAAAAAAATACAGCCCCAAATACAACATAATGCTCACGGACGACAAAACCTATCCGTATATAAAGCTTACTGTGAACGAAATGTTTCCGAGGGCGTTGATGACGAGAACAAGGGGAAAGGACAAAGCCAAATATTTCGGTCCATTTACAGGCTCTGCCATGGTTAAGGAAAATCTCGAAATAATAAACAACGTATGGCAGCTGAGGCGCTGCAGCAGGAGATTTCCCGAGGATATAGGAAAGGAAAGACCCTGTCTCAATTTTCACATAGGCAAATGTATGGCTCCATGCACAGGGAACGTATCCGTGGAGGAATACAAAAAGCACACCGATGCTGTCGAGGACTTTCTCGGAGGAAAGCACGACAAAATACTCAGGGAGCTTAACGAAAAAATGACTAATGCCTCCGAAAATATGGAGTATGAAAAAGCGGCAAAGTTCCGTGACAGCATAGCAGCCATAAAAAAGCTGGGCGAAAAGCAGGTCGTGGAGGATATGGCAGACTGCGACAGGGACGTTGTGGGTATTGCAAGAGCAAACGGAGACGCAGTCGTTCAGATATTTTTTATAAGAGGCGGAAAGCTCGTGGGCAGAGAGCATTTTATGATGAGCTATCCCGATGGGAGCACAAGAGAGGATACTGTCGAAACATTTATAAAGCAGTTTTACGGCGGCACTCCCTTTATTCCAAAAGAAATTTTAACGGGGGCAGCCATAGGCGACAGAGAGGTCATTGAAGAATGGCTCTCCGAGATAAAGGGACGCAGAGTGAGCATTCTGAATCCCAAAAAAGGCGGAAAGCTCAATCTGTGCAGCCTTGCGGACAAAAACGCAGCCCTCATACTGGAAAAATACGGCGAGGATATAATAAGAGAACAAAAAAGAACCGTGGGCGCCCTTGAAGAGATAGCCAACGCTTTGGGAAACATATCTTCCCTTGACAGGATAGAGTCCTATGACATATCAAACACACAGGGCTTTGAGTCAGTGGCATCTATGGTAGTCTTTGAAAAGGGGAAGCCCAAAAAAAGCGACTACAGAAAATTCAGGATAAAAACCGTCTGCGGCCCCAACGACTACGCCGCCATGGAGGAGGTCATAACAAGACGCTTTATGCGCTATAAAAAGGAAACGGAGGAGAAAAGCCACAAGCCCAAATTCAACGTGCTGCCCGATGTGCTTTTTATAGACGGCGGAAAAGGTCATGTTCACGTTGTGGAAAAAACCCTCCAAAGCCTCGGCATATCCATACCCGTGTGCGGAATGGTAAAGGACGACCGACACAGAACAAGAGGACTTATATACGATGGCAGAGAAATACTTCTGCCTATGAATACCGAAGGATTCAAGCTTGTCACGAGAATACAGGATGAGGTTCACCGCTTTGCCATAGAATATCACAGAAAATCAAGAGAAAAGGCAGAGTTTCACTCTGTGCTTGACGATATAAAGGGTATCGGCGAAATAAGAAGAAAAAGACTTATAAAGCATTTCGGCGATACCGAAGCCATAAAAAAGGCCTCCGCAGAGGAGCTTGCAGCAGTCGAAGGCATGGACAAAAGAGCCGCCGATGCCGTATACAGCTTCTTCCACAAATCGGAACAATGACCCCCCTCTTTTCGCAGGCTTTCTAAATATCGCCTATACGGTTGTATTGACTGAATATCCATACAGAACCATTAATAAGGAGCTGATAAAAATGATGTATAAATTTATGGAATTAAACGATAAAACAGAGATCAATTATTCCGATATAATGACCCAAAACGGCAAAGAGGTTACAAAAGTCTATATCGAAAAGCCTGTTTTGGGGGGATTTCATTCTGCAACCTGTTATCTGCCCTCCTATGATTGGCAGGATATAGTGGGGTTCAGCGAAGATGAGCTCGCCAACTTAAAAGATATAGTAGAATCAACTGCCCACATCATAATAAAATATTCAAAACTCGGAGGGCTTGAAAATGCCGCAAATATTTAAGGTTTTCGGTTATATAATATATTTTTGGTCAAACGAAACAAATCCGTTAGAACCCGTACACGTTCATGTTTCAAAAGGAGTGCCATCTCCCAATGCTACAAAAATATGGATAACCAAAAGGGGCGGCTGCCTGCTTTGCAACAATAATTCTAAAATAAAAGCATCTGAACTTAATGCAATAATGGAAGTAATTGAGGCACGTTCTGTTTCAATAATCAGATCGTGGCAAAACTATTTCGGAGAGACAAAATTCTATTGTTAATTTTGCAGACCGCAATAAAAAGAATTCAATATTCACAGCAAACTGCCCCTTTGGAAACACCACTTCCGCTTGAATTTACCTACGCCGTAGGCTAAAAGGATTTTTTATCTTGAAATATTCGGCGTTTCCTTAGAAAATGCCGTCTTGGGGGTATAAAAAATCCTTTTGCGGTAAATTCCTGCGCTCCAAGGTGTTTTGTCCTCATTCTTCGTACGAAAACACCACTTCCGCTTGAATTTACCTACGCCGTAGGCTAAAAGACTTTTTTATTCTGAATCAATCGGCATTTCCTTTAATAAAAATTTAACTTTTCTTTTTGGGCAAAAGGTATTATAATATATAATAAGTAAGTGTTCACTATAGGAGGATAAGGTCGGGAGGTATTATGCGGCTGCTGTGTAAAAAATTTGCAGGCGGTGAAAATAACATCTGCGAAAGGCGGCGCATAAATTTTTCGATCAAAAATTTCATGAATAAACGGAGGATAATATGAAAAAAATAAGCAAAATTATGACAGCTGCGGCCGCTGTTGTCACGGTTCTGGCTGTTTCGGCGTCAAGTGTAAGCGCAAATGAGGTTTTTTCAGACATAAATGAAGAAAGAGCCGACAGCGAAGCAATTATGAAGATGTACAACGCAGGCTATATTGCAGGCTATAAGGACGGCTCATTCAGACCCGACGGCAGCATAACAAGAGCCGAGCTTGTAAGGATAGTTAACCAGACGCTTCAGTTTTCCGACCCCGATGAGGACGCAGAAAACGCCTATTCGGACGTATATGAAAACGAATGGTATTATAATGATCTGCTTATTGCGCAGGAAAGAGACTATGTAGAGGGATTCCCCGATGGCACATTCAAGCCGAACGACAATATAACCCGTCAGCAGTTCTGTACCATCGTCAGCCGTCTTTTCGGCTTTGAGGCTCCTCAGATCATAGAAACAAAGGTCGAGGACGAGATCACAGGCTGGGCTACCAACTATGTATATGCCGTGCTTTCGGCAGGAGTTATGGAGCTTGAAGAAGGCAACTTATTCAGAGCAACCGAAAACATAACAAGAGGTGAAGTGTGCCTCGCCATGTCTCAGTTTATAATAGATGAAGAAATACCCGAGGACAGCTCCGTTATCGAAACGATCAAGAGAAGAAACTCAGGCGGCGGTTCAGGCTCGGGCAGCGGCTCAGGTACGGGCAGCAGCACAGGTTCTGACAGCAATACAAGTTCGGGCAGCACAGGTTCTGACAGCGGCACAAGTTCGGGCGGCAGCACAGGCTCAAACAGCGGCGCAAGTTCGGGCGGCAGCACAGGCTCAAACAGCGGCACAAGCTCAGGCGGCAGCACAGGCTCAAACAGCGGCACAAGCTCAGGTGGCACAAGCTCGGGCGGCACAAGTTCAGGCTCGGAGCAGACCAAGCCCGAAACTCCAACAAAAGAGCCCGTTACCGAATCAACCACCGAGCTTACTCCTCAAAAGCCCGTACTTGACGAAAAGACCAGATCTTCTCTCGAAAATGTATACAGCGATCTTAAATCTGCGCAGAGCAAAGCTCCCAACAGAAGCATATACAGCCTTATAGCCGGTATCCGTACGAACATCAGCAACTATCTGAGCGACCCGTCTATGGATCTCGACTCAGCGGCAGATGCTCTCACAGCGCAGTACAGAGCGCTCTCGGCGGACGACAGAGCAAAAACGCAGGATCTTATAATTGAAGCCTGCAAGATCAGCGAGTTAAGGCTTTTGAAGGATAAATTCTTCCCGGATCTGGATATGTAATGAAATTTATAAGAAAATCGGCGGTGCGGTTTGCTTTTTTGCTGCTCACCGCCGCAGTTATATTTTTTATATTCTATATGTCGTCCTTTGACGCCTCCGACTCGTCAGAAATGAGCTTGGGTGTTCTCGATGCAATAAACTCACTTCTTTCGGGTTTGGGTATAGATTTTTCGCTGACGGAGCATATCGTCAGAAAGACGGCTCATTTTACCGAGTATTTTGTGCTGGGCGGCCTCGTGTATATTGACGCGCTTGGATATACGGGCAAATATTCCATAAAAAATCTGTGCTTTTCGTCTCTGTTCTGTCTTGTGATCGCTGCTGTTGATGAAATGAGTCAGAGCCTTTCACCGGGAAGGACTCCTCAGATAGTCGATGTGTTTATTGACCTCGGCGGAGCGTTTGCGGCGGCGTTAATTGTCCACGCAGTATTTGAGTTATCACACCGCAGGTATAACCGAAAAGCGCTGTGTCACTGATAAAATAAAATACAAGAAAGTTCAAAAAGTCCGATGAAACAAATCGGGCTTTTTTATTTTTTTCGTTTCTGAATCTCATAAGAATATCGACAGAAAAAATTTTACTCTCCTACTTGTCACCGTTTTTATTCCTTTTCATAGTATACAATATGAGAACGAACAAAACACCGATCCTTTTTCACAGCGAAAATCGCAGAGCCAAAGCGGCTCAAAAAGCTGTCCTTCAGGTCATACAGACCGATTTTTCGCCTATACGGGGATCGGGCAAAATCTCAGTATCTTAAATCAAGGAGGTAAATTAAATGTCTGCATTTGATCTCGGAACAAATTCATGCACATGCAGCGGCAATGTTTCAAACTCCTCAAAGGGAGTTAAAGAGGAATGCCTCATAGCCTTCAAGGTGTATGACTTTTTCAGACTTCAGGAATGCCTCACGGCGGAGGATCTGGGCTTTGCAAGAGCCCTTGAAACCTCTGTTCTCGGAAACACGGCCTACGAAGCAGGAGATATAATCGCTCCTCCCGAGGACGCAAACTCCGTAACCATCGAGGATCTTGACATACAGTCCGTAAACATTCTCAGCAAAAAGAAGAACACCTTCAGAAACGGCTACTATGACGTTACGCTTCAGTTCGTATTCGTCTATACCCTCACATTCTCTGAGGCAGGCGGCTGTCCCATAGGTTCAATAGTCGCCACAAACACATTCACAACAAAGCTGACTCTCTTCGGCTCCATTGACACCGATGTAAATCTTTCTACCGATCTTTTCGGAGGCAGCGGCTGCGGCAACAGCGTTACTCTCGATGCAAATCCCTTTATATGGGTAGAAAGCAAGGCCATAGCTCTTGCAGCCGACTTTGTATATCCCTGCCAGTGTCCTGCTGACGGAGACGCATCTCCCACAGCAGTCAGAGTCACCATAGGTCTTTTCGCAATAATAAAGCTTTTCAGGATAGTCAATCTTCTGGTCGAATCCAAGGGATTCTGCATCCCCGAAGAAATAAGCGATATTTCGTCCATAGATCCATGCGAGTTTTTCGACAATCTGGACTTCCCCATGGACTCCTTCGCTCCTCCTCAGAAGCCCGAATTTGTCGCAGGCATATCATCGAACATTCCTGCGACAAAGCCCTCAAACGACAACGATTCCTGCGGATGCAAATGCGGCTGCGGCTGCGGCTGACAAACAGTCCGTACCAATACGGATACAAAGCTTTTAAAGCTTTTTGCCGTCAGGAGGTCTTTAAAGACCCCTTGGCGGCCTTTCAGCGTGTCGAAAAATCGACACGCTGTCATCAAAATGCAGTCGCATTTTGATGAGGACCAAATGTGCGTGCCGGGCAAGCCGGCGACTTCATTTGGATAAAGGAATATAAATTTCAATTTGTTCC
>CANRIS010000033.1 GCA_947630725.1 uncultured Clostridia bacterium | reverse complement strand
GTAGTGTCCGAAAGATGTCGGATTGCCCGAAGGGCAACTTTTCCGCAAGGAAAAGCACTGAGCATGAGCTTTGCCCGCCCTCAGCACGTTTGCCTACGGCAAACGCCGCCTTTCGCTTACGCTCAGGCGTTCGGATTTTCTTCCGATGCCAGAGGAATAAATTTCAATTTGTGAAAAAACGTAGTTTTTGGAGCAAATTGAAATTTATATTCCTTTATCCAAATGAAGTCGCCGGCTTGCCCGGCACGCACATTTGGCCTCATCAAAATGCGGCTGCATTTTGATGACAGCGTATCGGTAAATTGTCGGATCTTATTTTTCGATCGCCGAAAGAGCCGAACCGAGTATTTCCATAGCCTCGTCTATATGCTCCTTACTGCATATGAGAGCAGGTACAAAGCGTACGACATTTTTGCCTGCGCCTCCCAGAAGAAGTCCTCTGTTCATTGCCTCAGCCACAACCGATGATGCGGGAATATCCACCTCTATGCCCTGCATATAGCCCATTCCTCTTACGTCCTTTATACAGCCGTGAGCCTTTGAAAGCTCTACGAGCCTTTCCGAAAGATAGACTCCGTTTTTCTTTACGTTTTCGAGGATACCGCCTTTCAAGAGATCAAACACCACGTTTGCGCAGGCTGTGGCAAGGGGGTTTCCTCCGAAGGTGGAGGCGTGATCTCCCGGCGAAAAATAACGTGCAAAATCCTCGGTGGCAGCCATTGCGCCCATAGGTACGCCCCCCGCTATGCCCTTTGCCATACAAAGAGCATCGGGAACTACTCCGAAGGTCTGATATGCAAAATATGTGCCGAGCCTTCCGCAGCCGCACTGTACCTCGTCAAAAATAAGCTTTATGTCGTTTTCGTCACAAAGCGCCCTTACTCCCCTTAAGAACTCCTCTGTGGCAAGATGTATTCCTCCCTCGCCCTGCAGAGGTTCCAGAAGTATTGCGCAGGTGTCCTTTGTTATTGCATTCCTGACCGATTCCAAGTCGTTGAAATCTGCGTACTTTATGTGGGGCAGCATATCGCCCAGCCCCGTATGATAGTGATCCTGACCCGTGGCTGTGATTGCTCCGAAGGTCCTTCCGTGGAAAGAGCAGCGCATCGTTATGATCTCCTGACGTCCCGTTTCGGAGCCGAATTTCCGTGAGAGCTTAAGGGCTGCCTCGATAGACTCCGCTCCCGAATTGCAGAAAAATACCCTGTCCATATCTCCTTCGTTAACTATTTTTTCGGCTATGTCAGCCATAGGCTTTGTCCAGTAGAGATTGGAGCAGTGAATAAGCTCCTTTGACTGTCTCGCTATTTCAGCCGTAAGAACGGGGTGGCCGTGACCCAGACTGTTCACCGCTATTCCGCCCAGAAAGTCAAGATATTTTTTTTCGTCCTCGTCATAGACATACATACCCTCTCCGTGGCTCAGAGCTATAGGAAAACGGCTGTATGTATTCATAACATATTTTTTTCCTTTTTCTGTTGTATTCACAAATATCACCCCTCAATAAGAGTTCCTATGCCTCTTTTTGTAAATATCTCCAAAAGCAGACAGTGTTCGATCCTTCCGTCAATAATGTGGACGTGCGGCACTCCTGCTTCAACTCCGGCGGTGCAGCAGTTTATTTTAGGCAGCATTCCTCCGCTTATAACGCCTTTTTTTATCATATCCCTCACTTCGTTTATGTGAATGACCGAAAGTATGCTGTCGGGGTCGTTCACGTCCTTAAGGAGTCCCGGCACATCGGTGATAAAGACAAGCTTTTCGGCCTTAAGCGCCCCTGCGATGGATACTGCGGCATAGTCGGCGTTTATGTTGTAGCTCATATTGTCATCTATGCCTACCCCTATGGGAGAAATAACTGGTACAAAATCATTGTCCAGAAGAGTGTGGACAAGATCGGTATTGACCTCGCAGACCTCTCCCACATAGCCTATGTCCTCTCCGTCCGAAAGCATTTTCGTGCATTTCAGAAGTCCTGCGTCCTTTCCGCAAATGCCTACGGCGTTTATACCGTGGGCGCAGAGATCCGTCACAAGATCCTTATTCAGCTTTCCTGCCAGAACCATCTGAACGACCTCCATAGTTTTGTCGTCCGTGACCCTTAGACCGTTTTTGAATTCGGACTTTATATTGAGTACATCGAGCATATTGTTTATGTCCTTGCCGCCGCCGTGAACAAGCACGGGCTTAAAGCCGACATACTTCATAAGGGCGATGTCCTTTATGAGGGAATTTTTTATTTCTTCGTTTACAAGAGCGGCGCCGCCGTATTTTATGACTACGGTGATACCGTTGAATTCCTTTATATAAGGAAGAGCCTCGGTAAGTATGGCCGCCTTTTTTATTTCGTTTTTAAAAGAATAGTCTGTCATTTTTCAGCACCTCAGGATCTGTAGTCGCCGTTTATTTTTACATAGTCATAGGTAAGGTCGCAGCCCCACGCTCTCGCCTCTTCGCTGCCGTCCGATATGTCGGTCTCAACTGTTATTTTGTCTGCCGAAAGTATCTTCTTTGCCAGCTCCTCGTCAAAAACAATGGGTCTGCCCTTTTCCATAACGGCTATGGAGCCGTTTTCGGACGCAAAGGAAAGACTTACGCCAAGAGGATCGAAGTCCGCTCCCGAATAGCCCATTGCGCAGAGCGCCCTGCCCCAGTTTGCATCGCTGCCGAATATGGCTGCCTTGAAAAGATTTGAGCTGACAATGCTTCTCGCCATAAGACGGGCGTCCTTTTTGGTGGCTGCATTATAAACGTGAGCCTCTATAAGCTTTGTGGCTCCCTCTCCGTCAGCAGCGCATTTTATGGCAAGCTCTCTGCATATATAAAACAGAGCCTCGGCAAAGTCGTCATATGCCTTTGTACCCTCTGTTATCTCCTCATTTTCGGCCATTCCGTTGGCAAGGGCGATAACGCTGTCATTTGTGGACATATCTCCGTCAACGCTTATCATATTGAAGCTGTCCGTTACCGCTGCGTCAAGCGCCTTTTTGAAGGCTTTGTCGGAAATCGCCCCATCTGTGGTAATAAAGCAGAGCATTGTAGCCATATTGGGGTTTATCATACCGCAGCCCTTTGCGGCTCCCCCTATGGTTACGGTTCTGCCGTTTATATCCAGCTGCACACATATAGTCTTTTTTACCGTATCGGTAGTCATTATGGCCTCTGCGGCAGCCTCTCCGCTTTCAAAGTCTGAGCCTGCTATGCTGTGGCAGGTCTTTATTCCTTCCTTAATTATATCCATAGGGAGGTTTACTCCTATAACGCCAGTTGATGCCACAAGTATGTTTTCGCCGCCGCAGCCAATAAGCCCCGCCATTGTGTCTGCGGTCTCCTCGGCGTCTCTCATGCCCTGCTCTCCCGTACAGGCGTTGGCGTTTCCGCTGTTGACAACAACGCCCTTTATGGGATTTTTGATTTTTTCCATATCATACAAAACAGGGGCGGCCTTGACCCTGTTTGTCGTAAAGCAGCCTGCTGCGGCGCATAAGCTGTCGCTTATTATTATCGCCATATCCTTTTTTTGTTTTTTTATTCCTGCATGGACTCCCGAGGCCTTAAAGCCCTTGGGAGACGTTATTCCGCCTTTTATAACCTTCATTGGGATCCACTCCTTAAACTTTAAACCGGGAAGGGAGGAACGCTGTCAATGCCCGTTCTTTCGTCAAGACCGAAAAGTATGTTCATATTCTGCACAGCCTGTCCTGCGGCTCCCTTGTATAAATTGTCAATCGCTCCTATAACTATCACTCTGTTTGTCCTTTTGTCAACGGCAAAGCCTATATCTACAAAGTTTGAATTTTTGACCCATCTCGTTTCGGGAAAAATTCCCTCGTCCATAAGTCTTATAAAATATTCGTCCTTATAATACTTTTCATAGACCCTTCTTATATCCTCATAGGAATATTCTTTTTTAAGATCGGCATAGCAGGTGGCAAGTATGCCCCTGTTCATAGGTATAAGGTGCGGCGTAAAGCTTATGACAAGCTTTTTTCCGCAAGCAGCCGAAAGCTGCTCCTCTATTTCGGGGGTGTGTCTGTGGGAGGCTATTTTATAGGCTTTTACGGATTCGTTTACCTCGCAGAAAAGGTTCGCTGCGCTAAGTCCCCTTCCTGCGCCCGAAACTCCGCTTTTTGCGTCTATTATGATGCTGTTCTCACGCACCATATCCTCCTTAAGCAGGGGATAGAGGGAGAGAATGCTGCACGATGTATAACAGCCGGGATTGCCTACAATACGTCTGCCCTTTATTTTTTCTCTGTTTATTTCGCAAAGACCATATACGGCCTCCTTAAGAACATCCTTTGAATAATGCTCGCAGTACCAGCTTTCATAGACATCCACATCCTGAAGTCTGAAGTCTGCGCCAAGGTCTATTATCCTGCACTTTGAAAGTATGTCGACGTTTATTCTTTTGCTTGCCTCGCCGTGAGGGAGAGCCAGAAATATTACATCGCAGTTTTCTGCAAGCTCCTCTGTATTTTCTTCGGCGCACACAAGGTCGATATGGGAAAAATTGGGATATACGCTTTTATAGTCCCTGCCCGTATATGATTTTGAAGTTATTGTCTCAACACTTACATCGGGGTGGTTTATAAGCAGTCTCACAAGCTCGCTGCCTGCATAACCCGTTGCGCCTATTATACCTGCTTTTATCATTTATCACACCTCTTGAAAATATAGTTTCTTGTCCTTGAAATAATAGAACCTATTATACAACAGCTTAAAATAATATGCAAGAGTTTTTTTAAAATTACTTTAAAATAATATTTTTACTGTATAATTATTCGTTTCGCAATAATATTTATACAAAAAAGTCCCACAGTCGAAACTGTGGGCTTATGTTATAGGCTTTTGTGGGCGCATACATATTGTATATGACGCTTTTGCTGCCTGATCTTTTTTCATATATCCTTTTTTGAAATATAAACTGAGCTTATAAGTCCGAAAAGTACTATATACATCACACATACCAACACAAAGACTGCGCAGCCGTTTTCATAGAGCTGCTGCGGAGAGTTTGAGCTCATACCGTATGACATAAGGGAATAGGGATAGAGATGACCCATATGCTTTGCAAGAAAGGCGATTCCCGAGACTCCTCCCAAAAGAGCTGCCGCAACGGGGATTCCAAAGCTTTTTGTAAAGACCGACAGCATAAGCTGAAGGCTCGCCATGGCTATACCGCCCAAGGCTCCCAGACCGCACCACACAGCAGCGTCCTTAAAGGGAAAGTCGGAGGATATGCCGCAGATTTTTCCCGATATAAAAAACAGGGTCCCTATCCACACAATGCTCGATAAAACCATAACCGAGGCTGTTATAAGCTTTGAAATATATATGTATGTTCTCCTGATGGGCATAGAGAGTATCTTTGTCAGAGCCCCGTCCGAATATTCAAGCCCCATTAAAT
The DNA here is from genome assembly GCA_947630725.1 of uncultured Clostridia bacterium. Taxonomy (GTDB): domain Bacteria; phylum Bacillota; class Clostridia; order Lachnospirales; family CAG-274; genus JAJQCI01. The sequence continues at coordinate 13,362 of CANRIS010000033.1, read as the reverse complement.
ATGAACAGTACACCCCTATAAGTATGGGCAGAAAAAAATAATCCGAAAAAAGAGTGTGCTGCGTCCACAGACTGTACCATTCATCCTTAAGTATTTCTATATTGTACATATAGTTAACGGAGCCCAGCGCCGCAGGAATTACAGGCACTCCCAAAAAAATCAGCCAAAGTGCCGACCGCCTGAGTTTTATGACTTCCGTTTTCAAAAGCCTTATTAGCATATGTCATACCTCCTTTTTAGTGAAAAAATATCTTCCCAGAATATATACAATGACTGTCATTATGGGTATTATTATAATAAGCCTTCGGCTCGGAGGCATAATCTCAAAATATACGTTTGCCATTCTTGTTTCCTTGCTCCAGCCATACATCCCCACAAAGTCAAGAGCGCCAAAATGACCCCATGGCAGAGCAGTCCTCAGAGAGGGTATGTCGGGCAGAAACATAGAAAACACGCCTGCAAAACAGCCCCCTATGCCTGCCGAAAAGCCTATGGCCTGATTTTTGAAAATTATGGCAAGAGCGTACTGAATCATATATATTTCATAAGCGGGTATAAGAGTGAACGCAAGATATGCCGCATACAACCCAAGAGGCAGACCTCCCTCAAAGCCGTTATATATGCCGTAGGCAAGAGTAACGAGCCAGAATGTCAAAATCAGTGCCGTCATGGATATTATGCCGAATATAAGCTTTGCGTCATACAGCTTTCCCCTGTCGGCAGCCACAAAAAGCCGTCTGAATGTCTCTCCCCTATGCTCGCACTCGCACAGCATAGATGCCGTTATCATAGCCACGATAGGCAGAAATATTGAATTTATAAGAGGAAACTGATAAAGCTGCAAAAACCAACCGAGCCTTATATCATCGGCCTTGACCTCACCGTGAAACGCCCACAGACATATGACCGCCGCAGCCGATATAAGCATGGCATAAAAATACCTTCCCCTTGTTTTTTTGAACTCGCATATCAAAAGACTTTTCACAGACTTTCCTCCTCTCCCGTAAGCTCTATAAATATGTCCTCGAGGGATCCTGTCGCCGCCCGAGCATGGAGGGCTTCGAGCGTGCCCTGATATTTCATTTTTCCCCTCGCTATTATGCCCACATGATCCACAAGCTTGTCTATTTCGGACAGAATATGGCTCGATATTAAAACGGTCATGCCGTAGCGCTGCGGCAGAGAACGTATAAGCTCTCTTATCTCCTGTATGCCCGAAGGATCAAGACCGTTTGTGGGCTCGTCAAGTATAACAAGCCGAGGAAACGACAAAAGCGCCGAGGCTATGCCGAAACGCTGTTTCATACCGAGGGAATATGTTCTGAGCTTTTTGTGCTGATGCTTGTCAAGACGCACGGTTTTAAGCACCTCATCAATATTTTTTCGGGGCAGATCCAGTATTGCTGTAAAAATCTCAAGATTTTCTCTTGCGCTCAGATGTCCATAATATGAGGGAGTCTCTATGAGAGAGCCCGTCTGCGCAAGAATATCGGCTCTGTTTTTGCCGTCAAGAGCCTTTCCGAAAATCTCGATTTTTCCCTCGGTGGGATGTACGAGATCCAGAAGCATTTTGAGAGTCGTTGACTTTCCTGCGCCGTTTGGCCCCAAAAAGCCATATATGCTGTTTTCGGACACGCGCATATCGAGGCTGTCCACTACCGTGTTTTTGCCGTAGACTTTTTTAAGTCCTTTGGTTTTTATTATTTCTTTCATAAAATCATCCTTTCCGGTTTTTATGTTATAATAATATCAACCGAACCTTTAGCCATACTTAATTAAAGCTTAACTTAACCTTAAGTTTTTATAAAACCGCTTTAAAATGTCCGTATAAAATGGTATTATCGTATAAGGCATACAGAAAAACACCCATTTAAGCGAAAGAGGGATATTTTTATGAACGAATATTCGGGATACAGAATACTTATTGTTGAAGATGAGAGGGATATTTCAAAGCTGATAGAAGAAATTCTGCGCAGCGAGGGCTTTTATAACATATTTTCGGCTCAATGCTGCGCAGAGGCTCTGAATATAATAAAAACGCAGCCCCCGTCTCTGTGCATTCTTGACGTTATGCTGCCTGACGGAGACGGATTTTTTCTGCTGGAAAGGCTGAGAGAATACTCGCAGGCTCCCGTTATATTTCTTACGGCAAGGGGAGAGGCTGCCGACAGACTGAGAGGACTGGGGCTTGGGGCTGACGACTATATGGTAAAGCCCTTTTTGGCAGCCGAACTTATACTGCGCATAAACGCCATATTGAGAAGAACCTACAGCAAACCCGAAAAAATGCAGCGCCTTAAGCTTTCCGACAGATATATAGATTTTGAGACCGCATCGGTAGTTATGAAGAACAAAGAAAAAAGCCTTACGGCAAAGGAATACATACTTCTGAAAAAGCTTTATGAAAACAAAAACAAGATAGTCACCAACGATGCCCTCTGTATGGCTCTGTGGGGCGGAGGTTATTATGGCTATGAAAACAATCTTATGGTACACATAAGGCATCTGAGAGAAAAAATAGAAAAGGATCCCTCCTCTCCGATACACCTTATAACGGCAAAAGGTCTCGGCTATAAGCTTGTAACAAATGATAAAGGTGATAAAAATGAATAGAACGGTGACAAAGATATTCCTTTGCTTTTCACTTTCGGCGGCTTTTATATCAACGCTGCTGCTCATAATAAATTTTTTCGGCATTCTGTTCATAGGCAGCGACAGCGTTTTTTTAAAAGGGGACACTCCGCAGAAAAAGCTTTCGGAGATAAGCAAGAGCCTTATAAAAACGGACAGCGGCTATGCTCTGAAAAAAACCGTCCTGCCCAAAGAGGATTGGGCAATACTTCTTGATGATAACGGAAAAATAATATGGTCACAGAACAAGCCCTCCGACATTCCCGATAGCTACAGCATTAAGGACATAGCCGTTATGTCAAAATGGTTTCTTAACGACTATCCCGTATATATGCGAACGGACGACAGAGGGCTTATAATACTGGGCATACCAAAAAACGCCGTAGGCAAGTACCCCGTTGAATATTCGTCCGAATGGTTCAGGGCGCTGCCCCAGAAAATTTTTACGGTAATTATAATAAATCTGTTCCTTGCCCTGCTGCTTGCGTCAGCCTTCGGCATAGGGCTGTATCTCAGGCTCAGAACCCTTGTGGGCGGCATAAACGACCTGCGCAGAGAAAAAAGAGTGAGACTGGAAGAAAAGGGAATTTTCAAGGAGCTGTCGCAGGCCATAAACGACACATCGAAAGCCATGGAGCGAAAAAACGCCGCTCTTTCCGAAAGGGATAACGCCCGATCGGACTGGATAGCAGGCATATCCCACGACATACGCACTCCCCTTTCGATAATTCTCGGAAACGCCGAATTGATCGAAAGTTCCGCCGAAGCCAATGCCGATCTGCGCTTAAGGGGCAGCGTCACGAAAAAACAGAGCCTCAGAATAAAAAAGCTCATAGACGATCTTAATCTTATCTCCTCTCTCGAATATGATATGCAGCCCTCAGAAAAGACCCCCGTGGGGATATGCTCCCTTATAAGAGAGATTGTGTCGGATATGATAAACACGGGTATCTCGAATAAATACGAAATATCCCTCGATCTGAGGGACGAAAGGGCTGTCGTGAACGGCGACAGAGCGCTTTTGGAAAGAGCCCTTTTCAACCTTGTTTCAAACAGCATAGTCCACAACAAAGACGGCTGCCGTATAAAAATAAGCGAATATATAAAGGACAAAAATATAATCGTGCTTATATGCGACAACGGCTCGGGCGCCCCCGAAAGCGTTCTCAAAATGACCGACAGGATCCCCCGCAGCACTCACGGTCTCGGTCTGCCTATGGCGTATAAAATAATCTCCGTCCACGGCGGAAAAATGACCGCCGAAAACAGATCGGGACTTTGCGTCAAAATAAGCCTGCCCCTTTCGTATTGAAAACACAAACCCTATACCTGCCGACATCCGCGTCACGGTTTTATACAAAAAAAGAAAGGCGAGGTGTTTTTTGCCTCGCCTTTTTTTGCATAAAGAGGGAATTTTATGCTATCTCGAATTTGTTGTCTTTGTAGGTTATTGTTACCGATGAGCCTTCGCTGATGCTGCCCTCCAGTATCTTATCCGCAAGAAGATCCTCTATGTTGCTCTGTATGGTACGTCTTAGGGGTCTTGCGCCATAAACCCTGTCAAAGCCTGCCTCGGAAAGTCTCTCAAGAGCCTCATCAGTCACTTCGAGATCTATGCTCATATTTTCCTTTATTCTTGTCTTTACCTCTTTGAGCATAAGTCCCGCAATTTCCTTTATTTCATTTTTGCCCAGCATTTCAAAGACTATTATGTCGTCTATCCTGTTCAGAAATTCCGGACGGAATATTTTCTTTACCTCCGACATTACTGCCGATTTCATTTTTTCATAGTCCGCAGCGGCGTTGGCCTCGGCTCCCCTGTCTGCCGAAAAGCCCAGACTCTTGGGAGCGGTTATATTCTTTGCGCCTGCATTTGACGTCATAATTATGACAGTGTTTTTAAAATCCACTCTCCTGCCCTGACTGTCGGTTATATGCCCGTCGTCAAGCACCTGAAGAAGAATATTGAACACATCGGGATGAGCCTTCTCTATCTCGTCAAAAAGAAGTACGGAGTAGGGATTTCTCCTGACCTTTTCAGAAAGCTGACCGCCCTCGTCATATCCCACATATCCGGGAGGCGCTCCTATAAGCTTTGATACGGTATGCTTCTCCATATATTCGCTCATATCGATTCTTATCATTGAGTTTTCATCGCCGAAAAGAACCTCCGCCAAAGCCTTTGAAAGCTCGGTTTTGCCTACGCCCGTAGGTCCGAGAAACAGAAATGACCCTATCGGACGCTTGGGATCCGCAAGACCGACCCTGCTCCTTCTTATAGCCTTTGAAATAGCCGCAACAGCCTCATTCTGACCTATTACCCTGTTGTGGAGAATAGTCTCCATATTGCGCAGTCTCTCGCCCTCCTCGCTCTGAAGCTTCTTTACGGGGATACCTGTCCAACTGCCTATTATTTCGGCAACGGTGTCGGGCGTAACCGTCTGTACTGTTTCGGAATTTTCTTTTTTCCAGCCCTCTTCAAGAGAGTCAAGCTCTGATTTAAGCTTATCCTGCTCCTTTTTAAGCTCGCCTGCCCTTTCATATGCCTCGGACTTTACGGCGGCCTCCTTCTCCTTTGAAATATGCTCTATCTTTTCTTTTATTTCCTTTATTTCCGGCGGCGCAGTAAAGGTCAGAAGTCTTACCTTGGACGCAGCCTCGTCTATTACGTCAATGGCCTTGTCGGGGAGAAATCTGTCGGTAATATACCTTGACGACAGCTCAACGGCTGCCTCTATGGCGCTGTCGGTTATCTTTACATTGTGATGAGCCTCATACTTGTCCCTGAGACCGTACAGCATTTTTACGGCCTCCTCCTTTGTGGGCTCCTCAACCGTCACAGGCTGAAAACGTCTTTCGAGAGCGGCGTCCTTTTCGATGTATTTTCTGTATTCGTTGAGGGTGGTTGCTCCTATGACCTGTATCTCTCCTCTCGACAGGGAGGGCTTTAATATATTGGACGCATCCATAGAGCCTTCGGCTCCGCCTGCGCCTATTATGGTATGGAGCTCGTCTATAAACAGAATTACGTTGCCTGCCTTTCTTACCTCGTTGAGAGTGTTCTTTATCCTCTCTTCAAACTCGCCTCTGTACTTTGTTCCTGCCACCATAGATGCCAGATCAAGCGCAACGACCCTCTTGTCCTTAAGCACTTCGGGGACATTTCCTGCGGCGATATTCTGAGCAAGCCCCTCTGCTATGGCAGTCTTTCCAACGCCGGGATCTCCCACAAGACAGGGATTGTTTTTAGTCCTTCTGCTGAGTATCTGCACGACCCTGTTTATTTCGTTTTCTCTGCCTATGATGGGGTCGAACTTGTTGTCTGCTGCCGAAAGGGTCAGATCTCTGCCGAATTTGTCAAGGGTGGGGGTGTTGGTCTTTGGGCTGCCTCCCGACTTTCCTCCCGATGCCGACTGAGACGGATCGTTTTCGTCATATCCCAGCATAGAAAGTATGTCGTTGTAGAGCTTTTCGGGATTTACACCCAGAACGGAAAGTATTCTGTTTGCCACGCTTTCGTCATAAGGCGAGGTTCTGTCCTTTATGAGAGCCAGAAGCATATGCTCCGTGCCGATTATGCCAAGACCCATTGAAAAGGCCTCCTGACCCGAAAGCTGCAATATCCTCTTTGCTCTGGGGGTATAGTCGTTCACCGTATTTGGCTGCGGAAGAGCCGTGTCCGATGTGCCTATAAGCTCATTTATTTTGCTTCTTATATTATCGGCAGTTATTCCCTGTGATGCAAGCGCCCTTCCTGCCGTGGAATCCTCTGAGCTTGAGAGCGCAAGGAGTATATGCTCGGTGCCGACATAGTCGTGACCCATTTCAGCAGATACGCTGCCTGCAAAACTTATTACCTCTGTAGCCTTTTGTGAAAATTTCAACTGCATGGTATGTAGCCTCCTTTTATTTCAGCGTTTTGTTGAGATATTCAGCCCTCAGTATATCCCTTCTGTCGCTGTCGGGGAGATCCCCGGCTCTTTTTGCAACATTTCCCGACTGAATATCGACCATTATATTATAAATATTGTCCTTTATGCCCGTAATTATACCGCTTGATATACCGAGCTTGAGGTTTGAGAGATGCCCCATAGCCTCGCTGCCCGAAATTTTTTTGCAATATCTCAATATGCCAAGACTGCGGTATATGCTGTCGGCAAAGTTCATATCTCCCTTTATTTTTTCTCTGAGCGCTTCTTCTCTTTTTATTATCTGTCCCGTTATATTCTTAAGCTCGTCTATTATCTCGGTTTCGGACTTTCCCAGAGTTATCTGATTCGAGACCTGATAGAGACTTCCCAAAGGCTCGCTGCCCTCACCGTATATGCCCCTTATAACCATACCATAACGGCTAAGCTCATTCTGAAGGGACTTTATGCGGTTCTGTTTTTCAAGCATAGGCAGGTGGAGCATAAACGATGCCCTCAGTCCCGTGCCGGTATTTGTCAGGCAGGCGGTAAGATACCCGTACTTGTCCGAAAATGCAAACATAAGCCTTTCGTTCAGAAGATCGTCAAGCTTGTCGGCAAGACTGTAGCACCCGTCTATATCGGCTCCCGAAAAGACTGTCTGTATCCTTATGTGATCCTCCTCGTTTATGAGTATCTCGGCTTTGTTGTCGGACTGTATGAAAAGAGAGGTGTTCTTTTTTTCTGTCATTGCGGGGCTGATTATATGGTTTTCAACAAGAGCAAGCTTTGTGACCTGATCCACGTCCGCCATATTTACGAACGTAAACTGATTTTTTACGGGGGCAAGAGCCTCCCTGACCCTTTCGGTTATCATTCTGCCCTCCTTGGGGCCTATCCTGTGGGGAAAGGGAAACTCCGCCAGATTTCTCGCAAGGCGTATTCTCGATGAAACTATAATGCTGCTGTTGTCGTTTATGTTCATTTTATTTATCTCCCAATTCTCTTATTTTGTCACGAAGTTCTGCTGCTTTCTCATAGTTTTCGCATTTTATGGCTTCCTTAAGCTCTGCTCTCAGCCTGTCGGCCTCAGACATTTCTTTCTTCTGAGGCTTTTCTTCCCGTATGGGTCTTGCCCCTCCGGGTCTTTTGCCCGTATGTCTGCTGCCCCTCTGAAAACGTCCGAGATTTTTTTCTATAAAGCTGTCAAAAGCCTCATAACAATTCGGACAGCCGAGAAAGCTCGAATCTCCCAGACTTCTCAGATCCGTGCCGCATTCGCTGCATACAGACCCCGACAGTCTATTATTGTTTTCAAAAAAGCTGTCAAACGCAAGATCCGAACCAAACATATTTCCTATAATGCCTTCCATTTCTCCCATAATGCCGCCCAAAAGACCGTTCATATCGACTCCAAGTCCCGACATAGCCTTCATACCCATTTCGGCTGCGCATTCGTGACAAAGATGAATCTCTGTCTTGTGTCCGTTCAGATTCTGTTCAAAATGAAGGTTAGCAGGATTTTTATTACATTTCTGACATAACATTCCGATCACTCCTTTTGATTTTAGCACTCTTGTCGTCTGAGTGCTAAGATTTTTCCATTTTAAAACCTCTTTTTTGTTTTCAAGAGGTCTTTGTTTCTATTTTTTTCTGTTTTCACTATAATATACGCCGCCTGAAAATAAAAGTCTGCAAAATTATAATTAATTATATCATTTTACAAAATATATTTTTGGCATATGTTTTATTTTTATTATATTTCAAGGCCGTGCGACTGATTCAGCCAAAAAAAGGTCGGAAGAAGCTGCAGATATAAGTATAAAAAACACCCATACAAATTTTTGTACGGGTGTTCTGTGATTTTGTAATTTTGTGGTTTTGTCAGCTTTAAAGGCGTCAAAGGCTTACAGCTTGTTATATAATCTGAAAACTATGACGTAAAGACTGTCCCAAAAGAATTTTTTGGTCTTTTTTGTTATAGTCTTTTTAACCTTTGTTTTTATAAATTTTCTTATCATAAAAGGTCGCCTCCCTGTCAGAGGGTCTGGATACCTGCTACAATAAGTCCCTGTCTCTTTGTGATGGTGGCTGTTTTTGTTTCGCCGTCCCATTCAACCTCTGCGCCTATGGCCTCGGAAACGGTTCTCAGAGGCAGCATAAAACGTCCGTCAACGATCTGCTGAGGCACGGGAGGTGTGATCTCCTCATCGTTTACAAAAATAACGGTGTCGCCGCTTGTCATTTTTACCGTATAGCTGCTGTTCGTGAGAGTGGCGGTCTTTGTCTGCTCGTCATAGCTGACTTCATAGCCAAGCTCCTCAAAAACTCCTCTTACGGGCACAAGGGTGGTGGACTCAACAATTATGCCCTTTGTTTCAACTGCGTTTCCGTTTACAACGACATTTACCTCGCCTTCGGCAAAAACTGCGGTGGAGAATGCTGCGCACATAATAAGCGCCGCCGATATGAGCTTTTTCATTTAGGTTCATCCTTTCTTTATATGTTATATATTGTTATTTTTTGTCTATTATATTTTTTATTCGGCAGGAGCTGCCCCCGAATCGGGAGGAGGACTGTCTGCCGCCGGAGCAGCCTCCTGCGGTTGAGAGTCTGCCGGGGCGGAATCTGCCGGAGCGCTGTTGTCAAGTCCTCCGAATTCTGCCTCATATGCCTCCTGTATTGATTCGTTTGAGGGAGTATATTCCTCTCCGTAGCCTACCGATGGGCTGTCGGCCGCAGCCGATGTTTCGTCCTCATCTTCCTCTTCGTCATCATCCGAGGACTCGCTGTAGTCCGATCCCTGCGGAAGTGAGCTGTATCCATATCCGCTTGTTATATATTTATCGTCAAGATAGAGTTTTGCATAATGACCCTTGCAGTTTTCGGTAGGCTCGGTGCCTCTCACAAAATACTCGCTGTGGCTCTGGCAGCCGCTGTTGGGCTTAAGTCCACTGTAGGAGCAGACATTCATCTCCACAACATCATCGGGCTTTTCAAAATCCTTGACTTCGAGACCCTCGTGGACTTTTTCCATACATTCTCGCCAAACTACTTCGTGCTGACTCGATATACCCATACCTTCCATATTCTTGACGGTGCTGTCATAGTCGTCATAGCCAAGCCATATGCCTGCCGCATAATATGGCGTAAGTCCCACGAATGTCAGATCCTTTGAGTTTTGAGTTGTTCCTGTTTTTCCGCATACAGCCATATTGGAATTTTTGAAGGCTGCCGCAGTACCCGTACCGGGGTATTTGAGAACATCCTTCATCATATCAATAAGCACATACGATGCGCCGGGAGAAAGCACCTTTCTGTCCTCAAAATCCTCCTCATAGTCAAGAAGGGCGTTTCCGTCATGGTCGAGTACCTTTGTATAGAGGGTGGGCTTTTTGTATACTCCGCCGTTGCCTATTGTGCCGTATGCAGCCGTGACTTCAAGCTGAGTTACGCCGTGGGTTATTCCTCCGAGGGCGGTGGAAAGATGGTTGTCCTCCTCAAGCGTGGTGAAACCGAAATTGAGAAGGTAGTCATAGCAGTTGTCCACGCCTATCATATCCATAGCCTTTACGGTAACGACATTCTGAGATTCCTGTATACCCTTTCTCACGTTGGACATACCTTTATAGTTTTCTCCCCACCAGTTTGAGGGAGAGTAGTTAGCCACGGTGAAGGGAGAGTCCTCTATGGGTGTCGCCGCCGTAAGTACCCCCATATCTATGCCGGGAGCATAGGTAGAAAGCACCTTGAATACCGAGCCCGGCTGACGTGTAGAGCCTGTGGCTCTGTTGAAACCTCTGTTGACCGTCTTGGGGCCTCTGCCTCCTATGAGTGCGGGTATATGGCCTGTGTGATAGTCCTCTATGACCATAGCCGACTGAGGCTCTGTCGTAAAGTTGGTGCGCTCGGCTACTATGCTTTCGGTGGGACTGAGGCTGTTTTGTATCTCGGCTTTTTTGTTGGCAACAAATTCGTCTGCCGAAGCCTGATCCCTGACATACTGATTGAACTCGGAGTGTTCCTGCTTGCCTGTGGAGCTGTCCTCAACGGATACCGTGTAGGTGGCTCTTAGGTTGTACCTCACATTGGGAAACAGTGAGTCGTTGGCGAAGGTCTCGTCCAGTATGCCCTGTATTCTTTTGTCGAATGTGGAATATATCTGCAAACCTCCGTTATATATTATATAGTTTGCCTGCGCAACGCTTATTTTGTATTTATCCTGAAGATCCTGCGAAACCTGATCGAAAAGACTGTCCACAAAGTATGTGTGTATGGCAGTCTGTCCCTCGTCATTGTTGTTTGTGGATGATGAAACATAGGAGTATACGTCCTCCGCAAGGGCTGCGTCATGCTCCTCTTGGGTTATATATCCCTGTTCAAGCATTTTTTGAAGGATCTCGGTCTGTCTCTTTTTGTTGTTTTCGGGATTTGTTCTGGGAGAGTACCACATGGGGCTATTGGTTATGCCTGCGATGACTGCGCACTCTGCCAAATCCAGTTCGGATACATCCTTGTTATAATAGCCCTTTGCTGCCACCTGTACGCCGTTGTAGCCGTGGTTTAGGTTTATTGTATTGAGGTAAAGCTCTAAAATATAGTCCTTTGCGGCTTCCTTTGAGCCAAGCTCATCCGTAAGCATAGACTCATACTTGACCGCAAGATACTGTTCCTGTATTTTTGTCTCTATATCGTTTCTCACAACTTTGGTGACGTTGTTTTTGATAAGCTGCTGAGTGATCGTTGATGCGCCCTGTATATCGTTGCCCGAAAGGGTCTGATATGCTGCTCTTGCGATACCTCTGAAGTCTATGCCGTTGTGACTGTAGAATCTCTCGTCCTCGATGGCTATAAAAGCGTTTCTCAGGTTCATGGGTATCTGATCAAGAGTGACATAGACTCTGTTTTCTTCTCCGTGGAACTCGTCCATCTGCGCTCCGTCCTTGTCATACACAAAGGAGGTGTATGCGTCAGGCTCTATGGAGATCATTTCAAGAGAAGGCGCGTGTCTTATTATGCCTATATAAAGCCCAAGCCCCGCTCCGACACAGGCAAATATAATGCCGAAAAAAATCACCAGTGTAACTCTTACTATCCATTTGAACCCCCAGAGAAATCTCTCGAGCGGCTTCATTTCGCTGACGTGTTTTCTTCTGCCGTGTTTTGAAGCTTTTTTTGAACCGTTTGCTGTGTTTGCGGCGTTCATATTTTTGTGGTTTGAGGGTTTTGCGACTCTTGCGGCCTGTTCCTTTCGCATAGAGGCTTTGCTTTTCTGAAAATTCTTTTTGCTTATGTTGTCGGCGCCATGTCCCGAATGACTGCTTTCTGCCGACTCGTGGGTCTCTCTGTGGCTCGGCGCATTAAGACTGAGCCTCGGAGCGTTTTTGTTTTTGAGGTTTTCCTCCGATACTCTGCTATTGCTTGTTTTTTCGGCTGCGCCGCTTCTGCGCTTCGGGCTGTTCTGTCCGCCGCTGTCCGTATGAGAGCGTTTAGCCGTGTCGTTTTTGTTTTCGGATACGGTTTTATCCTCGGTCTGCGTTCCCGCAGGTTTTCTGTCGGCCTCAAAGAGCCTTCTTGTAAGGCTTGAAGCGGACACATTATAGTCTATCAGGCTGTCGGCGGAGACTTCCTCCGATGAACCCTTTCGACCTGAATTATGTACTGAACCTTTGTTATTTTCACTCATGACCTCAACCTCCCTGTGACAGAAAACGCTTTTGAGAATCAGGCAGTCTGTAAAAGTTATAAAAAAGCGGTTTCTATACATAATATTATAACAGATTATATGGAAAATACAATATTTTTTTTGTCTGAGGTGTTTTTTTTGTTAAAAAATCGCAAAAAATTATGCATAAAACCACTATTGTATATTGCGGCGGTCATATTTTTGTTGTTCTGGGCTTTAAGAACCGTTGACAGGCGGCTTATGCCAACCGCTGCGGAGCTTGCCGACAGGTATGCGGCAGCATATATAAACAGCGAAATAGACTCGGTGACATCCGACATAATATCCGATATGGGGCTTGTATATACCGATTTCTACGATATATCCGAAACGGACGGAGAAATATCCTCCATCAGCGTAAACTCAATTCTTGTGAATGAAATATGCCAGAAAACCGCATCGGGGCTTTCGGACGCTCTCAGAAGTCCGGATATAAAAAAAATACCCGTTCCGCTGGGACTTGTTACGGGAATAAGGTTTTTTTCGGGTATGGGGCCTATGATAAACATACATATAATGCCTGCGGGCAGCGCTGTGGCAGACTATGAAACTGCGCTTTCCGAAAGCGGCATAAACCGTGTAAACTATAAAATATATCTTAACATAAAAACCTCGGTCAACATAATAAGTCCCTTAAGCTCCTCTCCCCTTGAAATTTCAAGAAAATATATGCTTGTGGACACAGTCTTTTCGGGGGCTGTACCGAGGGTATATTTCGATTCGGACAAAGCCTACAAAGGCGCAGACGAAGCTGCCGAAAAAGCTGCCGAAAAATCCGCCGACAGTGTAAGTAATGAAAGTAAAGAAAAAAATCGCCAAGGGGTCTTTAAAGACTATCAAACAAAAAAGTAAATTCACTTGTAATTAAAAATAATATTCGACAAATATATTATATACAGCGTCGCAGACTTTAATCCGCAGGTAGTGTCCGAAAGATGTCGGATTGCCCGAAGGGCAACTTTTCCGTAAGGAAAAGCACTGAACGTGAGCTTTGCCCGTCTGATGAATAAGTTTATAAAAAAAGTTTATAAAAAGCGTCGCAGACTTTAATCCGCAGGACGAGCTTCGCCCGTCCGAGGAATAAATTTCAATTTGCGA
>CANRIS010000032.1 GCA_947630725.1 uncultured Clostridia bacterium | reverse complement strand
CAAGTCCCCGATTGCAGAAAGTTTAAAGAACACACAGGCTGGGAGCCCGAAATAAGCTTTGAGCAGACAATGCATGATTTGCTTGATTATTGGAGGATGAAAGTACGACAGGAAGGTACTTTTCTAACTCGATGAATAAATATGAGTCGGTTAATACGGCAGAAAAATATAATTGTTTTATGGTGTAAAAACTTATAGAAAGCGTGATGATAGAAATGGCATCAATGACCGTAAAAATTATTGTAGCGGCACACAAAAAATATGAAATGCCGGTTGACTCTATGTACATACCTTTACATGTAGGAGCGGCTGGCAAAAAAGATGCCGACGGAAACAATTTGGATATCGGTTTTATAAAGGATAATTGTGGCGATAATATATCTAATTTGAATAGTTCATTCTGTGAACTGACGGGATTATACTGGGCGTGGAAGAATCTAGATGCGGATTATATTGGTTTGGTACACTATCGGAGGCATTTTTCAATGAGAAAAAAGCGAGGATTTGAAAATGTTCTCACATATCAAGAATTAAAACCGTATCTGGGAAAAATAAAAGTCTTTGTACCACAAAAACGAAAATATTATATCGAGACTTTATATAGTCACTATAAGCACACGCATTATGCAAGCCATTTGAATATAACAAAAAAAGTTATTGAAAGGTTATATCCCGAGTACAATGAAAGCTATAATAAAATCATAAAACATACATACGGGTATATGTTTAATATGATGATTATGCATCGTGATTTGCTAAATGATTATTGTACATGGTTATTTAATATTCTATTTGAATTAACAAAACAAATTGATGTGCAAGGATTAAGTGATTTTCAAGGGAGATATCTTGGCAGAGTATCAGAAATTATTTTCAATGTATGGCTTGAACAAAAAATAGTCGATGGAAAACTTAAAAGAAAAGAAATCAAAGAGATACCTTGTATACATATGGAAAAAGTAAATTGGCCCAAAAAAGCAGTGGCATTCTTGAGAGCTAAATTTAGTGGCAAAAGATATGAAAAAAGTTTTTAGTAATAATTCGCTAGGAGGGCTGTAAATTACGATGAGGCTTTTAATAATCAGTTTATGTACTCAAGGAATAATGCGCGATCATTTTATATACTATTGTAGAGAATTTTCCAAAAAAAATGAATTATATTGTATTACAAATGACAATGTGCAAAATGATGATTTATGTGCTATTCAAACGCTGAATATTTCATACCATAGAAAAAATCCATTTGGCTACTTTTCTTTTTCAAAGCTTCGGAAAATAAAAGAATTTATTGATGAAATTAGACCGGATATTATTTATATTTTGACTCATCATGCTACCAGTTTGTTATTACCTCCAATAATAAAAAAATATAAGATTTTATATCAAGTGCATGATCCAGTACCACATCTGGGAGTCGGAAAATTAAGCTCTTTGATTATCAAACTACAGACCAAGGTGTATACCAAGCGGGCAGACTATTTAATTGTTGCTGGCAAAGCTGTTAAACAGCAAATCTTGGAACATTTTAAAGTTGATAAAAGAAAAATAGTGGTCATACCATTTGCTATGATCGGCAACTTAATTCACGATGAGATAGCGCCATCCACAGAAGAAATTGACTTACTGTTTTTTGGAAGAATTGAACCTTATAAGGGTATGGATGTGCTTGTTGAAGCATTAAAAACAATGAAATTAAAACCGATTACATATATTGCGGGTAGTGGGATGATATGTGATAAAAATGGACGTAAAGTGCTGTTGCCTAAAAATGCTGTGCATCTTGGTTATGTTAAAGATGATAAACTAATTAGCTACATCAAAAAAGCAAAGGTAATTGTATTACCATACCACGAAGCTTCCGGAACATTTACTGTGTGTCAAGCTTTTTATTATGGGAAACCGGTTATTGTATCCGACGTAGGAACCCTACCCGAGTATGCAGCCGACGGTGGGTTGGTATTCAAGAGTGGAGATTCGAGAGAACTTGCAAAATGTATAGAAAAAATTCTTGAAAATGATGATTTGAGGAACCATATTTCAATCAATGCAAGGAAGAGATACGAAGAATCTTTTACTATGGAAAAAATTTCTAAAATGTATCAGCACATATTTGAGAAAACTATGGAGAATAAAAAATGAAAACAAGATTAGAAACAGAAAAGATTGTTGCGCTGACGGTTACTTATAACAGTGCAAGTTTTTTACAGCATACGGTTGAAGCTTTACTTAAACAAACATATGAGGTCAGCAAGATTATAATTGTTGATAATGCAAGCAATGAACGAAATCGGGAAGTCATAAATCAGATTATGCGCAGTGCTAGCAATATTATTGTTCTTTGGATGGATAATAATGGCGGGGGTGCTGGTGGATTTGAAGCTGGATTTAAGTATATTATGAATAATTTAGAGTATGATTGGATTTGGCTTATGGACGATGATGCTTATCCACAGAATAATTGCTTAGAAGAATTATTAAAATACAAAGATGGAGAGAATGTAGGTTGTCTTGCCCCACTGATTTTTGGTATCGACAATCAGGAATATCAATTATATCATTTCAAGAAGGTAATAAGATTTGGATCTAAAGATAAGGCTGTATTTGATGCCTATGATAAAATCCCCGAAATCAGCAGGATAGATGCAGATGCATTTGTTGGTCCTCTTGTATCAAGAAAAACTGTTGAGATGGTTGGGATACCAAACGGATCATTGTTTATATACGGTGATGATCAAGAGTATACATATAGGATTAGCAGAAAGTACAACATATATCTCATAAAAAGTGCAGTAATGTATCATAGGGATGTTTCTTCTAGTGCATCAGGTTCACCAAAAGCGTGGTGGAAAGATTATTATATGCACAGAAATCGTCTGTTGTTTGTAAAAGAGTTTGCAGTGAATAAATTTGAAGCAAACATAGGGAAGTTATTTGTAATATTGGGAATTTATAAGCGAATTATATTAGCATATCTTTCCTTAAAAGGTGAATGGAGACTAAAGAGAATTGATATCTTAAAAAGATCTATTTCGGATGGTTTAAAGGGAAATACTGGAAAATTATTAAATCCAGATGATCATATTGCTTGGTATAATCGTCAGACATCAGAGCGCGAATAGATCTGCTTTAATTTTTCCTTTCTGGCTATTGTAAGTAGAGGTGGCAAAGGTCATGCACAAAGAAGTGTACAGTTATTTTGTAGCTTTTTCTAATTGTTCATGTCGAATAATATACTAACGGATTTTGGATAATCGTGTATTTGTTTGATATAAAGATTGTGAATCGTGGTTAAATGTCCAATCTTTAATGAAGATATAAAAAGCAAAACGGTGATAATTTTTATGAGGATGTATTGCAGAACTTTAGAGGAAGAGGAACAGAAATGATGTTATCTATTTCTATATTATTTATTGACATTTTTTTGGTCTATATCTTTTTATGGATTTTTGGGTTAGTAATATGTTGTCTATTTAATACATCGCGGAAAAGATAGAGAAGCGAGCAAAAAAGTACAAACGCATATTTGATTTCGACACCTGAGGCATTTCATGGGGGTGGGGAACTTATATCGTAAATTGTGTTAGAGGATTAGAAAAGTGGATAATGGATCGGATTAGTAAAGTTCCAGTTCATTGGTTAAGGATGGTGTTTTATAGGCATATATTTAAAATGTTGGTGGATAAAAATGTTGTTGTTGATTCATACGGACATTTTAGTAAGCCGACTGGAATTACAATCGGGAAAGCGTGCATTATAGGAGATAACTGTTGGATCGATGGCAGAGGGGTATTGCATATATTGGTGATGGCATAGCTACTGTAAAAAAATACATAGATGCTTATGGTATATATACTGGTATGCCTGCAAAAAAATAGGTAATAGTACAATATCATTTTGACGGAAAACATAACTGGTTTATGTGAGCCATGAAAAAGCGGTCATAAATGACCAGTACAAAAGAAAGGAAATTTTGATTGATGTACAAGCAGAAAATAGCAGACTTTTTTGAGTATGTAGTAATTCTATTTTTTATATTGGATACAAATACAGTATATTCAACAACAGTTGATGTTGACTTTCATATACCTGAAATTGCAGCTGTCTTGTTTATACTTTGTGTTGCTTTAAGATTGTTTTCTACAAAAATAAAAGAATCAACGTTTAAACAATTTTTTTCCTTTATTTTAAT
Source organism: uncultured Clostridia bacterium (assembly GCA_947630725.1). Taxonomy (GTDB): domain Bacteria; phylum Bacillota; class Clostridia; order Lachnospirales; family CAG-274; genus JAJQCI01. Next base: position 14,864 of record CANRIS010000032.1, on the reverse strand, counting down.
TTATTATGCAATGACTCTGCTTGTTTTTATCATGAGCGTTTCTGAAAAGTATGTGCAAGGTTATGTTGCGCGGTTTTTGATTCTTTTTCCAATACTGATCTTATATTTTTATTATTATGCTGAAAATGGAAAAATATTTTCTCCCATATGTAAGTATGTGAATATTATGACTGTTCTGGCTGCAATTTCAGTATTCTTTTGGGTATTTGCTTCACAACTTCATATAATTAAGCCGACCGGAGGTCTGCTTTCAAGCTGGGGAAGTACTCGTGGTATGATTTATCCAAGCTATTTTGGTCTTTACTTTGAGTGTCAGAAAGATAAGTTTTTATGGTACAACGGTTATAGAAACCAAGGAATATTTGCTGAGGGCCCGATGCATAGCCTTTGTTTGGTGTTGGCAATTGCATCAGAACTTTTTTTGCCAAAGGAAAAGGCGAGTAATCGTTTCTACTTTTCTTTGGGCAAATACAAGAAAAGCTACTCCATTAATTGGAAATTGGTCTGTTTGATAGCGGCGCTGATCACGACATTTACGACTACAGGTCAAATTCTTTTGATCCTTATGCTTGTATTTCTTTTTTTCATGAATAGACCCAAAACACAGTTCGATTTTGTAGTTAAGTTGTTGCTTAGACTTATCCTGACTAGTGTGGGCGCCTATGCAGCGGTATCCATATTTCTGCTTAAATCCGAATCGTTGTCATGGAAGATACGCGTCGATGACTTTACCGCTGGATTCCGTGCATGGTTGTCCTCACCAATTTGGGGGATTGGATATGCAGATATAGTAGCCCTTATTCCTTTTAGAGCATCCTTCAGAACCAAATCTAGCGGATTCAGTAACTCAATTACATTGGTATTAGCGGAAGGGGGAATCATATTTCTGTTGATTTATCTTATTCCTTTATGCAGGTCTATTCAAAAGATGTTAGTTTATAAAAATACAGGTGTACTGATGTGGATCACGATTTTAATGTTTGAATTTATTTTTACAGTGTGTGCGCATCAACTTGTTATATTGTTCTTCTTTGCTTTTCTATATGGTTTAAGCATCAGTGTGCCAACCGAAAGCTATTTACTAAAGAACAATAACATCAAATAAAAAAAAGAAGTAAAGCCAATGCGCACAGTTTTTATTACCTTAACTCTGTATATAATTATGGCTCTGTGTTTCAGGCGTTGATGATGAACTTTAGTTTTTCTATTGTGTTGATTAGCTATCATATAACGAAACAAAGAGAATTTTATAATATATTGTATCTCAAAATAAAGTCTGACATTTTGGCTTAGAGAACTTCCCTCAGTACCATTAACAAAAAATAAGTGTTTAGATTATGAAACGATTAAAAAATCATTTATGCTTGTTTTAACTTTACTTTAGAAATCAGTGAGCCGGAAGAAGTCGCAGCACGATGACATCAATACAACGCTATAATCAGTGACAACGATCAGACAAAGAGCGAGTTTTCTTACGAACTGGAATATAACTACTTGTATTACATGGATATCTATCTGTTAAAAGATTTTAATGGGTGAAAGATTTCATATGTTTTCCCAATTGGGAGCATGACAGAGGAGGAACTTCAGTATATTCTTTCGGAACTTAAACAATTCAAAGTCTTGCCTTTTTGTGAGTATGTGTTCATATAAAAGATGGAATATTGATTTATTTTATATTATTTTCTTGTTTTGTTTGTATTTACAGCTACTCCTTTTTAGATGATAACATTTTATAAATTATTTTGCAACATTCAATACATTAAGTAAAGAAAATATATCCTATATATGACATATTAAAAAAAGTAGCTTGATTTTTTGTAATTTGTTTTCATTATAGTATTTTAGTACTTAAATTTTTGATAAAAACTAAGTATAAGTCAATATAATAATTAGTTTTAAAAATTACGAATAAATTTCAAATATTTGTTCAACAAATGAAAAATTAAATTTATATGGTAAGGAGAAATATTTATGAATGATGTACAAAAAAAAGAGCTGAACGTGCTCAAGGAAGTTGTAAAGATCATTGAAAGCAATAATCTGAGATATTTCGCTATAGGAGGTACTTGTATCGGTGCTGTTCGCCATCACGGTTTTATCCCTTGGGATGATGATATAGATATTGCGATGCCCAGAGCAGATTATGAAATTCTACGAACAAAGTTATATAAAAGATTACCTAAAAACCTAAAAAAACTTGATGGTGATAACTCCCAACGAAATTGTTTTTTGTTTACGAAAATTCATGATTCATCAACTACATTGGTTGAAAAATATGCATTTAATAGTCCTGATAGATATACGGGAGCATTTGTAGATATTATGCCTATGGATGGCTTTCCTAAAAAAAAATTCAAACAAAAGTATATACAAAGAAAATGCAATATATATAGTTATATGAATTTCTTATGCAGACCGATTCCATATGATTATATAAAAACCAACGGAATTGCAAAAACAACTATTCGTAATATACTTCATATTATATTTAAGTATAATTTTTTTCTACATAGAATCTCAAAATTGTTTAGTAGATTCAATTATGAAAATTCTGAATTTGTATATTTTACATGGAGAGGTAATCATAATACCGGAAATTATAAGAATTTTTTTCCTCGGAGTTATTTTGATTCATATATAAATATGCCTTTTGAAGATACATATATTCGTGTTCCAAAGGAATATCATAAATATCTTGAGGATGATTTTGGGAATTACATGAAGCTTCCGCCGGAAAATAAAAGGAAATCAAATCATAATGTAATTATATGTGATATGAACAAACCTTGTGCATACTATGCCAAGCTAAGAGAGGAGAAATTCAAATGATAATAGGATATACCGCCGGCGTATATGACTTGTTCCACGTTGGTCACTTAAATTTACTTAAAAACGCAAAAGGAATGTGTGACAAGCTTATAGTAGGGGTAACTGTTGATGATCTTGTTACATATAAGGGGAAAAGAGCTCTTATCCCTTTTGAAGACAGAATAGAGATTGTACGAAGCTGCAAGTATGTGGATGCAGCTGTTCCCCAATATGATATGGACAAGCTGACAGCCTGTAAAAAACTGGGAGCATCAATTTTATTTGTTGGTGATGATTGGTATGCAACCGAGAAATGGAAGGAGTATGAAAAGGAATTTAATAAAGCAGGCATTAAAATAGTATATTTCCCTTACACAAAGGGTGTTTCATCAACTATAATAAACAGCGCACTTGCAAAATTAAGAAATTAAACTAATAATGAAACATAAAAAGAATAATTATTAAACGGCAAGTTATATTGCTTAAATTTTAGAAACAAAAAATCTTTTTTTAATTTGAAAATTAAAAAATTTTTTACAAGGAGGCAAACAAATGGAACTTGTTCTATCTATTGCTTTTGGCGTAATGTTTATTTTATCTGCCTTATTTTATGGCTATATGACAGGTGAAAGGATGAAAGATACATGACAAACATTTATTTGATAGGTGTTGTTGTAGCTATTATTGTCTTTATACTTGTCGGAGTATTTGCAGGTCGGAGAGTAAAAAATACAAATGATTATTATGTTGCAGGAAGACGTGCACCGGTTATTCTTATAGTAGGTTCACTAATAGCTTCATTTCTGTCAACAGGCGCATTTTTAGGTGATACAGGAGAAGTCTATGGTGGATTCTTTATGGGAATAGTCATAGTCGGTATAATGCAATCGCTGGGATATGTATATGGAGCAACACTTTTCGGAAAGTATATACGCAGAAGCAAGGCCAATACCGTTCCCGAATACTTTGGTATACGATTTGATTCGGTAAGGATGCGAAAATTAGCATCAATTACTTTGATGATAGGTGTTACGGCATATCTCCTTTCAGCAATTCAAGGTGTATCTACTCTTATGTCATCAATTTCGGGGCTTGATTATAAATGGTGTGTCTTTATAGCTTGGGTATCATTTACTGTGTTTACTGTTTATTCCGGTTCTAAAGGCGTTTTAATTACTGATACCATTATGTTTCTTGTATTTTTGACAGCTGCACTTATTGGTATACCGTTTGTTGTTAAAGCTGCCGGAGGATGGTTTGGTGCAATAACCGATCTGGCCCGTTCAACAACTCGTCCCGGTATAATTTCATGGACAAATAATCTTGATTATCTGTACCCTACGGGATGGGGTAATCTTGCATGGGCAGTTGTTTATGGTGTAGTGTGGGCAGTTGTGGTAATGGTAAGCCCCTGGCAAACAAGCCGATATCTAATGGCAAAAAATGAACATACAGTTGTGCGCTCTTCTGTGTGGGCATCTATGGGTGTTGCTGCTGTTACAATGTCACTTTATTTTTCCGCAGCATTTATTTATAAAATAAATCCAAACATAAGTGACGGAAGTACAGCGATAATTTGGGGAGCAATGAATGTTATGCCTACTATAGTTGGAGTTGTTATGTTAACGGGTATACTTTCAGCCGGCATATCCTCTGCATCTACATTTCTTTCACTTATAGGTTCTTCGCTCACAAATGATATTTTTACAAAGTATAGAGATTCAACTGACAAAAAAGCTCTTGCTGTTTCAAGGTGTGGTATGGCTGTTGTCAGTATAGTGGCATTGGCTCTGGCATTTTTTAATCCACCACAGATTTTTTGGATTATGTATTTTGGCGGAACCGTTATTGCCAGTTCATGGGGAGTTGTTGCCTTAGCTTCTGTATGGTATGACAAAGTAAGTGAACTGGGTAGTTTTCTTGGTATGCTATTTGGATTTTTAGGCTGTGTTATACCAAAGACAATATCTGCCGTTTGCGGAATTACATTTCCTATGTATCTTGATCCGTTTATAATAGGAATAATATTAAGTATTTTTGGACTTGTGATAGGAACAAAAATAAAAAAATGTAAACCAACAGATATTGAAAGATATAAAAAGCTGCATATAAGACCTCAAAGTGAATGTGATACTGTCGAAGATAAAAAAACACACCGCCTTACATATATTTATATTGGTTATGGTATAATAATAGGATTGTTTTTTGTTATAGCATATGCAATTCCTTATATGAATGCTGTGAAATGATTAATTTAAAATTATTTGAGAGGAGATTTAACATGATAGACAAAAATTTTTGCATGAGTTCATATCTTGCGTTTAGAAACATTGAAGAGGATGATAAAGATTTCTTTGAAGGGCTTCATCATTTGGTGTGCGAACCTTTTCCTGATGAAGACAAGGTAAAAGTTACAACAGCAAAAGAGATAGATAAAGCCCTTACTGAATTTTATTCCAATTTGAAAGCCACAGGCAAGAAATTAGGTATATTGCTTTCAGGGGGTATGGATTCAGCATCACTTTGCGCATATTTACCGGGCTGTGATGCTTATACTTTCAGATATTTAGGCGGAAGATTTCAGAAAGATGAACTTGCTCGTGCCGAGAGCTTTGCTAAATACTATAATCTTAATCTTCATTATGTAGATATTGATTGGAACGTAGTGGAAAACAGCATTGATCTCTTGATGGAAAATAGAGGTGCACCTGTTCATTCTATCGAACCACAACTTTATCAAGCCGCATTGCAAGCAAAAGATGACGGAGTGGAAGTGCTAGTGACAGGAACAGGCGGGGATACTCAATTCGGAGGACTTGACAAATTGATGTCAAAGGATTGGGACTTTGATGAGTTTGTAGAAAGATTTATATATGTGGATCCAAAAGAAGTTCTTAATGAACCTGTAGATATTACATATTTATTTGAAGACTTTCGCCACGGAGAAAAAATCGATTTCTTCGGCTTTATGAAAGCAGAAAAAGAATTTTTACCGTCCTATTATAATGGCATATGTTCAGCCGGCATTGAACATGTTCACGGATATATGATATTGAAGATGGCAGCACCTATTGATTTGCAGCGAATTCGCAGCGGCGATACAAAATATCTTATCAGAGAATTGTTTTCAATGAAATATCCCGATTTACCTGTTCCGGATAAAAATCCAATGCCCAGACCTGTTGATACATATTTTGCTAACTGGGAAGGTCCAACCAGACCGGAGTTTAAGAAAAATCTTGATATGTCAAAATTTACCGGAAATCAAAAGTGGTTGCTGTGGTGTCTTGAAAGATTTTTGAATAAATATGAAAGTTATTAATAGGCCAATGTATTTATTTAATGCTATGTACCAGTAATCGACTAATCTTGTTGAGGTCTGCATTCGATAAAAATTGAGTTTGCTATTAAATGCAATATTCTACAGAAAGTGGTACATACTATAATTTTCAAAATAAATTGAAATGATATACTGTATATCCTTTTGGAGGAAATCATGTTAAAAAATTTTATTGATAAATATAAATCCTTACCAATTCAAATCAAAGCTTCATTTTGGTTTTTAATATGTTCATTTCTTCAAAAGGGTATTTCTGTTATTACAACACCAATATTTACCAGACTTTTGTCACCCGAAGAATATGGCAGATACAATGTTTTTAATTCATGGATGGGGATTATATCTATTTTTATAACCTTAAATTTATTTCAAGGTGTATATACGCAGGGGTTGATAAAATTTGACCATGATAAAAAGATTTTTTCATCGTCATTACAAGGGTTAACTTTGGTAATGGTTGCCGTATGGACGCTTATTTATGTATTATTTCACAGTTTTTGGAATACATTATTCTCTTTAACCACAATTCAAATGCTTGCAATGTTAGTTATGATATGGACGACAGCTGTTTTTAATTTTTGGGCTAGTGAACAAAGAGTGGAGTTGAATTACAGAAAACTGGTTATTCTAACACTATTAATATCCTTCTTTAAGCCAACAGTGGGCATTTTCCTTGTTACTCATGCCGAGGATAAGGTAACGGCAAGAATCTTGGGATTAGTACTTGTTGAGCTTATAGGATATACGGGATTGTTCTTTACTCAAATGAAGCGTGGAAAGAAAATTTTTTCAGCAAGGTTTTGGAAATACGCAGTATTATATAATCTGCCTCTTATTCCGCATTATCTTTCGCAAACTGTGCTAAACAGTGCAGATCGTATTATGATAAAAGATATGATCGACGAATCTTCAGCGGGAATATATAGTCTTGCATATTCTGTATCAATGATAATGACTTTATTTAATACAGCGCTTTCCCAAACATTAAGTCCTTGGATATATCAAAAAATAAAGTATCAAAAAACAGAAGATATTTCACATGTTGCATACATATCTTTAATATTAATAGCTGCTGTAAATGTTATTTTAATTTCATTGGCTCCTGAAATTGTGGCACTCTTTGCCCCCAAAAGCTACTATGATGCTATATGGGTCATGCCTCCGGTTGCTATGAGTGTATATTTTATGTTTGCGTATGACATATTTGCTAAATTTCAATTTTATTATGAAAAAACAAAATTTGTAATGCTTGCAAGTATTATTGCTGCTGTATTGAATATAGTGCTAAACTTCATATTTATTAACTTATTAGGCTACTATGCGGCAGGATACACCACATTGTTCTGCTATATGGTTTCGACTATTGGACATTATGTATTTATGCAAAAAATATGCAAGGAAAATATGGAAAATCAAAAGGTTTATAACACAAAGTTATTACTTATAATAACTGCATTATTTATGCTTCTTGGTTTTATACTATTAAGTATGTATAAACTGTGGTTATTGCGTTATGGATTTATATTAATAATTTGTATTACTATTTTTATCAAAAAAAATAAATTTGTAAATGTTTTCAAAAAAATCATGAATAAATAATTTTTATTAGAAAAATGAAATAATAAAATTAGGAGAAACCAATGGAAAACAACCTAGTATCACAAAAAAGCACAAATATTGATTTGATAAAAGTTATATCATGTATAATGATTGTTATATTACATGTAATAGAAAACAGTGGCGATGGGAGTTCTCTTCTTATTTATTTGATGGGAAGTTACGGCATACCTTTATTTCTTATGGTTAATGGATTCTTGTTATATGAAAGAGACTTTAGTTATTCGTATATTAAAAGAAAGATAGTCGCCATTATAAAGTTTATTTTATTATGGAGCATTTCCTTAAGTATATTAAAAAGTATATCAAGAGGCGAGTTTTTCTTAATAAAAAATATTTTTGGAGCATTTATTGGTAATGGGTTTTTATACCACTTTTGGTTTTTGTCTGCATTGATAATTATATATGTAGGTATGTTTATTATCAACAAATATATAGTCTCTAAAATGATGGGGGGGGGTATTCGCAATATAATAAGTAAAAAGTTGGTTTTTGCTATTATAATTATGCTTAGTTTGGTTTTTATGACAAGATATTATTTTCCATTCATACGAGAATCCATAATTAGGCCATTTAGGATAATAACAAATTATTCTTATTTTCTGTTGGGTATGTTTTGTTATAAGTTTTGGGATAAATTAAAACAAATTAAAAATACAGTACATGTTTCATGTATATTAATCAGTTACATTTCTATTTGTGTTTTATCTCTAAAATTTAATTTAATTTGGGCATCGTATTTTTATGAATTTATAGGTTGTATAATTGGCTGTATAGCAATATTTATATTTACATTAAAAATAAATATTATAAAAAAATATATTCCTATTATTAAATCTTTTGCAGCATCAACATTGTGTATATATGTTATACATCCAATGCTAAAAAATATTCTTAATAAAATAGCATTATATTTTTTTTCAAAAATCACCTTGCCTATAAGAATTTTTGAAATTGTAATTATTTTGGTAATTGGTATACTTATCGCCGTATTCTCTTTAAATAAGAAATATCTGCGAAATTTTGTAAGTCTAAAATAAACTCTTTTACAAACAAGCATGAAATAGTTAAATATACAAACATTGTAAAAAATAAATGCATAAAACTTATTAATTTAACAGATGTTGAGTACATAGATGTGAAATAAGGATGTGCAAAGCGTTATTTTCCAAAAGAACGGCAGCAAGAATATAAAACTGCTTATGCCAAAAAGTATTTTCCAATATACTAACAACGAAGAAAAATTGTCTTTGATTTAAGGACGGTAAAAATTATGCTTACCTATGTTAGGTTCAGACAGCTTATATATTTTCTTGAAAATTTTCAACTTTAGAAAATGCTTTGGTCATACGAGGGATATTTTGATAAGAAAACACACTGAATATCATCTTACAGTTTATTTCTGACTGGGAAAAAACTAAATATTTTATATATAGTTATCCATATTAAAATCTAAAATTTTTAAAAATAAAAAAGAAAGGTAAAAAAATGTACGATTATATTATAGTAGGTGCTGGCCTATATGGCGCAGTTTTTGCACAGCAAGCAAAAGAAGCAGGCAAAAAAGTGCTTATAATAGACAAGCGGTCTAATATAGGCGGAAATATTTACACAGAAAAAATAGAAGGCATAAATGTACATAAATACGGTGCGCATATTTTCCATACAAACAACAAGGAAGTGTGGGAGTATGTGAATCGTTTTGCGGAATTTAACAGATTTACAAATTCGCCCGTAGCAAATTACAAGGGTGAACTCTATTCTATGCCTTTTAATATGTATACCTTCAACAAAATGTGGGGTGTTGTTACGCCTGAAGAGGCATCTGCAAAGATAGAAGAACAACGCAAAGAAATAACGGGCGAGCCTAAAAATCTTGAAGAACAGGCAGTTTCTTTGGTGGGCAGAGATATTTATGAAAAGCTTGTAAAGGGATATACCGAAAAACAGTGGGGTCGTGGTTGTAAAGAACTTCCGGCCTTTATAATAAAAAGACTGCCTGTCCGTCTGACTTTTGATAATAATTATTTCAATGCACTGTATCAGGGTATTCCCATAGGTGGATATACAAAAATGATAGGAAATATGCTTGAGGACATAGAAGTACAGCTCAATACTGATTATCTGAAAAATAAAGCAGAATTGGATAAACTTGCGGATAAAATTGTTTATACAGGCGCAATAGATGCTTACTTTGATTATAAACTGGGCTACTTAGAATACCGTTCCGTAAGATTTGATACTGAAATTCTTGACAAGCCCAATTTTCAAGGGAATGCAGCCGTAAATTATACTGATAGAGAAACACTATGGACAAGGATAATAGAGCATAAGTGGTTTGAATTCGGAAAAGACGAAAAAGGCAACGACTTGCCTAAAACTGTTATAAGCAGGGAATACAGCTCTGAGTGGAAACCCGGAGACGAGCCATATTATCCTGTTAATGATGAAAAAAATACCAAACTTTACGAAAGTTATAAAGAACTTGCAGATAAAGAAAAAAATGTTATTTTCGGCGGAAGATTGGGAGAATACAAATATTACGATATGGATGTTACAGTATCAGAAGCATTAAAAAAATGGGAGGAAACAAATGAGTGATAATATAAGAACATTAAAAGCTACATCTGAGGAGGGGGGGGGCAAAGAAAGGCTGCTGTGGCTTGACAGTTGTAAAGGTGTTGCAATGATGCTGGTTGTAATGGGACATATTGCTGACGGATACATAAATGCAGAATATTTTCCTCAACACATTGGAATACTCACAACCGTATATAATTTGATATACTCATTTCATATGTTTTTATTTTTTATAATTTCGGGGTTTGCTTTTTTCTCGGCATATATGAGTAGATTTGAAGAAAGTAAGAGTAGATATTATAGACAAATTATTAATATTGTTTGGGTGTATTTTGCTTTTAGTATTATTCAGTGGATATTCAAGTTTATATTTAAAAGTAATGTAAACCGTCCACTTACTGTATCAAATCTTTTATTTTTGCCGATAAAACCTATGGCTCCATATTGGTATTTGTGGGTGCTGTTTTTCTTGTATATAATTTTCGCTGTATTTAAAATTAAAAACATCTCAATGCGAAATATATTTGGTATAACACTTTTATCAGGTATTATTGGTTCCTGCATAAAATTTACATTATCCAATGATATAGGCAATGTGCTATACTATTCATTTCCGTTTTGCATAGGCATAGTGGACGCCTATATTGGCACTAAATATTTAAAAGAAAAAAAATTATTATTTTTGTTATGTACATTAATGTCTGTGGGAATATTTGTCTACATTGTTGTTTTTGGTATAATTCTTTATAATGTTCCGATTTTATCTTTTATATCGGCAACATTTATATCATATTCTATATTTTATTTATGTAGAATGATATTTTTGAAACTCAATTTAAAACTATTCCAAATTATCGGCAGATATTCTTTAGAAATATATGTACTGCATTGTTTCATAACTGCAGGAAATAGAGTTCTGCTGCCTAAAATCGGAATAAATAATTTTTTTATAAATGTTGTCATCAACCTTATTATGGCAATTACTTTGCCCATACTATTTTCATACATAGCAAAAAAAATACATGTATATAAATATATATTTAAACCTGCAAGTTTTTGGAAAAAAACATATGAATTATAATGATATTTATTTGATAAAATTACTTAAAGTATCTATATATGTTATTATAGCCGACTTACCCGAAAAAGTGAGAATTATTAATATATATACAATAAATCTGTATAATATAATATAATTGGACTTGTGTACAATGCATTGTGCAAGAGTGTTGGAAATAAGCAAAACAAAGTTGAGATAATAAAATGTCCGGAAATAAGTTTATTGTAACAAATATACAGCGGGTTTTTCTGTATGACGGATCGGCATAAGGACTGCTGTATTTTTTAAAGGATGTTTACTAAGATGCCCATGGTGTTGCAATACCGAGAACATAGAAGCTTATCCTCAGAATTGTGTTTATAATGATAAAGAGGCTGTGTACGGAACAGAGTATACTCCCGAAGAATTGCATGCAGAAATCATCAAGGATAAAGCTTTTTATACGGTAGAAATGACGGAATATACTGTAAATAATGAGAAAGCCCTTGATAAACTTCCCGGAGGTGTTACATTTTCCTGATGAGAATCCCTTTTACGACTGCCGAAAATAAGCACGATATTGGAAAAACTTATACGGGAACATATACATATGTGTATTGAAACATCTATTTATGCTGATCCTAAAAATGTAAAGTTTACTGTTAATCATATTGATTTTTTATTTTGATATGAAAAGCATGAATAGAGAATTTTGCAAAAATGTTTTGCGTGTAGATATGGATTTATATGTTGAAAATTTTAAAACTGTTTTGTATTCAAAGAAACCTATTATAATTCGTATTCCTGTTATCGGAGACTATACCAATAATGTGGAACATATTGACAACATAATTTCATTTCTGGATGATATGAAAGGGAATATTATTGAAATAGAATTACTTAAAGGTCATGAACTTGGAAAAATAAGTATCAGTCTTTGGGATATAAACCACCAATATATAAGGATGTTAATGATGAACAGTTGGAAATTTTCAAAAATAAAGTTAAGCAAACAGGTTATGCAGTATAAATCTGTAAAGTCTGATTATGAAATGAGGCAGAATATATGAATTATAACGATGAGCATCTTATCGATTTATTGAATGCAGCGTTATATGACAACATTCCCAAATTGCCGGAAACAAGTGTAAATTGGGATTATATTTTCAATAAATCAAAAGAACAAAATATTACAGCTTTGGTGTATTCATCAATAAATAAGATAAAAGATAAAATGAATATTGACAAAGAATTGTGTAAGAAATTTGAAAAACAAACCATATTAATAAGTGCTTATTCTGTCAGGCAATTTATTGAATTTGAAAAAATACATAAGTTTTTTTCAGATAATGGTCTTGCGTTTATAGGTCTTAAAGGCTGTGTATTACGAAGCTTGTATCCTGTGCCGGAATTTCGTACAATGGGAGATTTTGATATTCTTGTTAAAAAAGAAGAAATGACTGAAATTAAAGATGGGTTTATTAAATTGGGGTATGAAATAAAAAAAGATTATGTAGGAATAACTTGTGTGAAAAACAGTATAACGTGGGAAATATTTACATCTCTTGAACAAGAGTTTAAAGAGAATACAAAGTATTGGGATCAGAGGTTTTTGAATAATACGACTCAGATATCTCATACTGACTGTCCTGAACCTACATTGTTTTTTCTCCATCTTATTATGCATACAGGAAAACATTGTATGAGTGAAGGGGCAGGTATAAGAAATCTTTGCGATATAGCTTTATTTTTAAATAGTTACAGAAAAGAAATTGATTTTGATGTTGTAGAAAATGCTTGTAGAGAGCAAGGATTTTATAAAATATATTGCCATCTTATAAATGCTGCGATAAAGTGGTTCGATGCTGATATTGGTAATATAAATGTTCTCCAAACCGATACAGATAAATTTGTTGAATATATGTTATTGAATGGTGTTTTTGGCAAACATGGAAATACAGTATTTTCCCAGCTCACAAAAGCTGAAAATAAAAATGACAGTATTGGAAAAAAATTGTTTTTCCCTTCGGTGGATGCGTTGAAGCACAGATATAAATATCTTAACAATCATCCATATATGTTGTCAATTGCTTGGGTTCATAGATTTTTTTCAGCTGTATTTAGACGAAAATTTTCCGTTTTGAGAATGTCAAAAGATGTAAAAGCAGCGGTAGAATATTCTGAAACACGAGAAAAATGGCTAAAAGAACTTAATTTAATAGATTAATATAGAAAAAATAGATCAAAATGTTCCACTTTGTCGCTTTAAGAGAGGCAAAGGAAAAAGGAATAAGAACTCTTGCTATTATTAATGCTATAGGTTTGACTATTGCTCGTGAGGTTGGACTACAATCAAAAAAGTGGACAGTAAATAAGGAAAACAAAACTTGCCGGGTCAAGCGTCGCACGCTTGCCGGGGTTTGGGGCGGACAGCCCCAAAAAGGTCCGAGCTTATTTGTTTAAATCTTCGGTATATTGTTTTTCCTTTTGATTTGGTGAGAGCATATTATTTGCAGAATGTGGTCTCTTTGAGTTGTAAAATCCTTCTATGTACTCAAATAGTGAATCTTCAAGCTCCTTTTTTGTATAATATGTTCTGCGGTTTATTTCCTCAAGTTTTAAAAATTTAAAGAATGACTCTGCAACAGCATTGTCATAAGGATGCCCTTTTGCCGAAAAAGACTGTATAACATCCATTTCATCAAGCAGACGCCGAAAAGTCTTTGATGTATACTGACTTCCTCTATCTGAATGAAATATAAGATTTTTGGGCTGATTTCTCCTTTCATAAGCTTTTTTAAAGGTTTCTTCCACTAACGATGTGTCTATTTTATTTTTTACACAGTAAGCTATTACTTTTCGGGAGTATAAGTCCATAATAACACATAAGTACATAAAATGTCCATTCACTTTTATATAGGTTATATCACTTACCCAAACAAGATCAGGCTTTTTCGTTGTAAAATTTTTCTTTACCTCATTTTTAAGTGCTGTTTCGTTTTCTGTTTTATGAGAGCGGTATTTTGGCTTGGTTTCGGCTATTTTGGGCAGATCCATTGATTTCATAAGCCTATATACCCTCCCTACACTTATTTTTATGCCATATTCAACGTACAGAAGATAACAGATCTTACCCGCTCCCAGTCTCTTTTTTGAAGTTGTATATATTGAAAGTATACATTTGCGTATCTTTTGATTCATAACAGCTCTGTCAGAGACTTTATTTGAAAAATGTTTATAATATCAGACTGTCAAACAACCCCTGTTCCAAGTCTCGGAACAGGGGTTGTTTTTGGTGAAATTTCACTTAAAAGCGAAAAAATCATATTTATGATAGAAATATATGAGGTGGAATTGTTGCCTTTCCATAAATGAATTGCAAATTTTTTAAGATTCATGCATGCAAATTTAAGCTTAACCCATTTTGATACCTGAGTTAAACCTGTTAATGTTGTATACCTCATTGCATGCTTTTCT
>CANRIS010000031.1 GCA_947630725.1 uncultured Clostridia bacterium | reverse complement strand
ATGTAAATTTATGAAACCGAATACAAGGTGTTTCATTATACCTCCTTTTTCATATTCCGGCCTTGCAAAGGGAGCTGTTTTTAAGGTGGGCAGCTCCTTTTGTGTTGGGTAAATTATTCGGTAAGGCGGTGAGATTATGAATGCGAAACAGAAAAGATTTTGTGACGAATATCTGATTGACTGTAATGCTACGCAGGCAGCCATAAGAGCAGGATATTCGGAAAAGACGGCAAAGTCTTTAGGACAAAGAATGTTGACTTTTGTTGACCTCAGAGAATATATAGATGAGCAGTTGGAGCGGATTCATAGCGAAAAAACCGCCGATGCAGAAGAGGTTTTGGAGTATCTGTCCTCCGTAATGAGGGGAGAACAGACCGAAAAAGTGCTTAAGCTTGATGGAAGTGGCATACAGAGCATAGTAGACATTAATGTTTCGGCGAAGGACAGACTGAAGGCGGCGGAGCTTATAGGCAAGCGGTACGGAATGTTTAAGGATAACGTAAATGTGACGGGTGCTGCACCTGTGGTCATTTCGGGAAGTGATGAGCTTGAAGACTGACAAAATATATCTTCCCGACTATGTGGGCAAAGGCTATAAAACATTTTGGAATTTTAAAGGCAGATACAGAGTATGCAAGGGAAGCAGAGGCAGCAAGAAAAGCAAGACGGCGGCTCTGTGGTTTATTGTGAACATTATGAAATACCCACAGGCAAATCTGCTTGTGGTGAGAAAGGTATTCAGGACATTAAAGGATTCATGTTTCACGGAGCTTAAATGGGCAATAAACCGTCTGGGCGTTTCCGAGTGGTGGAGTATAAAGGAGAGTCCCCTTGAAATAACATATATGCCTACGGGACAAAAGATATATTTCAGAGGACTTGACGACCCTTTAAAAATAACATCAATAACAGTTGAGACGGGCTATCTTTGCTGGTGCTGGATAGAAGAAGCCTACGAGGTGACGGACGAGGACAGCTTCAATATGCTTGACGAAAGTATAAGAGGAGCCATACCCAAAGAGACGGGATTATTTAAGCAAATAACCATGACCTTCAATCCGTGGAATGAGCATCACTGGCTGAAGAAAAGATTTTTTGACGTGAAGAGCGATGAGATTTTGGCTATGACCACAAACTATATGATAAACGAATGGCTTGACGCTGCCGACAGAAAGCTTTTTGAGGAAATGAAGATAAACAATCCGAGAAGATATAAAGTGGCGGGGCTTGGCGACTGGGGCATCGCCGAAGGGCTTATATATGAAAACTGGAAGGAAGAACTTTTCGATCTTGAAGAAATAAGGAGTCTTTCTTCGGTCAAATCGGCTTTCGGGCTTGACTTCGGATATACCAACGACCCTACGGCGCTTTTCTGCGGGCTGGTGGATGCAGCGTCAAAAACCATATGGGTATTCGATGAGATATACGGCTACGGTATGAGCAATGAAAAAATAGCCGAGACGATAATCAAAAATGGATATAAAAAAGAGAAAATAATCGCCGACTGCGCAGAGCCTAAAAGCATAGACAGGCTCTATGAATTGGGCTTAAGGCGCATAAGACCGTCAAGAAAAGGACGGGACAGCGTAAACAGCGGCATTGACTACATACAGGATTTTAAGATATACATACATCCCAACTGCAAAAATTTTATAAAGGAAATATCGAATTATACATGGGACAAGGACAAAGACGGAAAGCTTATAAACGCTCCTCTTGATGAAAGCAATCACCTTATGGACGCTATGAGATATGCCCTTGAGGATATTTCTAAGGGCACAGCTTTCAGTTGGGGCTAAAGGAAGTGCAAATCATGTTTGGATTTTTGGACAAGGAAATAGCGAGAGTAGAAGGGCTTTTAAAAGAAGGAGTTTCCGAAAGAACGAATGACAAAAGCTTTTTGGAAAGAGAAATTATACGCTTCAAGAGCAGCAGACGCCGCAAGATGATGATTGACGGGGCTTTATACTACGAAGGCAAGCACGATATTCTGAGGCGCAAAAGAACCGCCATAGGAGAGGACGGGGAGCCGAGAGAGGTCACGAACCTGCCAAACAATCATATTGTGGACAATCAGTATAAAAAGGCCGTGCTTCAGAAAACAAATTATCTTTTGGGAAAGCCCTTCAGCATACGGTGTGAGAATAAAAAATACGGCGACATATTAAACGGAATATTTGACATGGACTTTCAGAGGCTTATAAAGAACATATACAAGGACAGTCTGAATTGCGGTATAGGTTGGGTATTTATAAATTATGACGATTCGGGAGGACTTAAATTCACAAGATTTAAGCCCTATGAGTGTCTGCCTGTATGGGCTGATGACGAACACAGCGAGCTTGACTGTTTTATACGGTTATACAGTGTCGTCTGTTATTCGGGAGGCGTGGAGGAAATAAAGGAAAAAGCCGAGGTATATTCTAAAGACGGCATAAAATATTATGATTTGGAGGGCGGAAGTCTTAAGGAAACGGGGACGGCCGCTTATTTTTATGACGATGAGAATGTCGGGTATACATGGAACAGAATACCTATAATAGGCTTTAAGTACAACAATGACGAGCTACCGCTTATAAGACGTGTAAAAAGCCTTCAGGACGCCCTTAATGCGCTTTTGTCGAACTTCCAAAATAATATGGAGGAGGACGTAAGGAATACAATACTTGTCATAAAGAACTATGAGGGCGAAAACTTAGGAGAATTCAGGCAGAATTTAAGCCAATATGGAGCTATAAAGGTAAGGTGCATAGACGGCTGTGACGCAGGAGTGGAGGCTCTCAGAATAGAGGTCAACTCCGCCAACTATCAGACTATAATCGATATAATACGAAAAGCCATTATAGAAAACGCCATGTGCTATGACGCAAAGGACGATCGCATAGGAGCAAATGCAAATCAGCTCAATATACGCTCTATGTATTCCGATATAGACCTTGACGCCAACGAAACCGAGGGAGAATTTCAGGCGGCATTCTGTAAGCTTACAGACCTTATAAATATATATTTATCCGATACGGGACAAGGAAACTTTGAGAACGAGGAAACCGAAATAATATTTGACAGAGATGTGCTTATAAATGAAAGCGAGACAATAGATAACTGTCAGAAGTCGGTGGGAATGCTGAGCATAGAAACAATAATCGCTCAGCATCCGTGGGTAACGGATCCCGAAGGAGAGCTTAAAAGGCTTAAAGCCGAGGAGAAAGAAGCTGCTAAGGCTGCGGCACAGGACATATACGGAGGACGATCTTCCGAGGGCGGTGACGAAGCTTGAGCAAAAGTCAGGAGAAATATTTAAGAAAAAGGTTTGAGGCATTGGAGGAGCAGGGCCATAGGAGAGGACAGGAAGCCTGTCGTGAGCTTTTAAAAAACTATGCTCTTGCCAAAAAAAATATTGAAAAAGAGATAGAATATTGGCTTAAAAGGATAGGCGAAAACAATAATGTAAGTATGGCGGGTGCAAAGCAGCTTCTGAATAAGGGAGAGCTGCAGGAGTTCAAGTGGAGCCTTGAAGAATATATTGAAAAGGCAAAGGATAACGGCAGCGGCAAGTGGAGCAAGGAGCTTGAAAACGCTTCTGCCAAAATTCATATAAACAGGCTTGAAGCTTTAAAAACAAGCATAACAAATATAACCTATGACTTGGCCGAAAAAACCAAAGAAACGACTGAGAAAGCTCTTAATGACGTTTATGAAAATACATATTACCGGTCGGGATTTGAGATGCAGAAGATGTCGGGTCGGCTTGAAGCCTTTTCGGTAGCTAACAAAAGAGTAATAGAAAAGGCTATTGAAAAGCCATGGACGGCCGATGGAAGAACCTTTTCAAGCAGACTGTGGCGTGAGCAGGACAAGCTTGTGGCTGCCGTAGACAGCGTGATTAATAAGGGGCTTATGTCGGGCGGCGGCGACAAAATGATAAACGAGCTTACAGACAGAATTGTAAAGGATATGGGACTTGAAGTCGATAAGGCAAGACGAAGAGCCGAAACAATTGTCAGAACCGAAACGGCAAGGATAAATGTTGAGGCGGCGCTTGACAGTATGGAAGAGATAGGCTGCGGACAGGTGCAAATAGTCGAGACTCTCGATATGACTACCTGCGAGGAATGCGGAAGCTATGACGGAAACGTAGTAGAGCTTAAAGATGCCGTTGCGGGAAAAGATGTGCCGCCTTTTCATCCCAACTGCCGAGGCTGCACTGTGCCATATTATGACGACCCGTATTTTAAAAAGGGCGGCAAGAGAGCAGCCAGAGATCCTGAAACAGGCAAGACCGTACTTGTGGAGGATATGACGTACAAGGAATGGAAAGAAAAATATGTAAAGGAACACGGTCAAAAAGATTTTGACCTAAAGCAAAAGAGCACACAGAATATGAAAGCCGATGTAGAGCAGTATAATAAATACAAGTCGGTTTTAGGCAAAAATGCGCCGAAAACACTTGAAGAATTTCAGAAGATAAAGTATAATGATAATGAATATTACCGATATATGAAACTGGATTATGAAAGACAAAATAAATTGATTATGCACCCTGAGCTAAAACTACCAAATTCAGAAAAAGCTACAGCAGATGATAGAAAATTTACAGGGTATTTGTTTAATCCGAATAATACAAGAGGCTGGGCTAAAGGAAAAGCCTTTACAAGTAGATTAGGTTATGATGTAAGCAACTATACAGAATTGAAGAAAGAAATTCTGTTAAGTGCTACAAAATATCCGGCTAAATTTAAAAGCAATAATGAACACGGTGATAGATATGAACAAAAAATTATTTTATATGGGCTAAATAATAAACCAGCAGATGTATTAGTAGGATGGTTAAATGATGATAAAGGAACCCATATGACAACAGCTCATTTAGATTGAGGTGAATATTATGCAAAGCATAGACTTGTTTGATACCGTATTATTAAAGGATGGTAGAGAAGCGTCTATAATAGAGGTATTTTCAGATACAGATTTTATGGCAGATGTTGGGAGTTCGCCAGAAGACTGGGATACTATAGATATAACTATTGATAATATAGAGAAAATTATATGCAAAAATAAAGAGTAACGATTAAAGCACTTACGGTGGTAGGCGGTTTTTAGTGGGAGATGGATAAGATGATCAAAAGGCTTATTAAGACGATATATTGTGAAAGAGGAGAATTGTTTTGCATTATAGGAAGCAACAGGTTTTTATTGGCAAGGTGCGAGCCTAAGCTTGAAATATATGAGCATTCCACAAGTATACCTATTTTGGGAAAAACAAGCTATGGTGTTAAGAAGTTTAATGCTGTGCTGGTGCTGTGTGAGGAGCCGGAGCTTACAAGGGCGGTAGATGAAGAATATCTTAAAAAAATATCAAGGTTTGAGCTTACGGCGGATATACAAAGAACCGATGGAATATTTGAAAATGTGAGCTTTGATAATATTCTGCCTGTTGAAATATATCTTGACGGCGACTGGACTTTTGAAATCAACGGTTCATCAGAGATCGTAAAACGAATGTTGAAGATGTGAAATGCATAAAAAAAATATGACTGCATATATTGACAATGCAGGGGTTTTGTTTTATAATGAAATCAAGGCAAAAAGAAGTTATCAAAAAGGCACACAAAAAATGAACCCCCGAAAGTGGCAGCTTTCAGGGGTTCTGCTCTTTTAGCGACAAGAGCGGTCGAGGTTAGTTGTTGTCATTACCTCCGTCTAACCATTTGCAGATATAGTAGGCAACTATACCCGCCAATACGGAGAGTATAAAAGAAGCTATCAAAGAACACACCTCCTTTCTGTTATCACAGAATGGAGTTGACAACGGTATTATTATATTACAAAATATTATATGCGTCAACAAAAACAGGCACTTTTGGCAGAAGGTGCTTTTTTGATGCTTTATTATTTTGAAATGTATCTTGATATCCTTCGGGTTCAAGATATTTAGTCAAAGATATTCGTACACTGCTTACGCTGTGTACTCATAATCGACGGCTTCTGACGAAGCCTTTGTGTTAGGCAGGAGAAGATACTCCTACCTAACACAAAAGTAAGCACCCAACGCCTAAGAGGCGAGAGGTGCTTACTTAGTCGATAAAATTCGCCTTTTTGGTATTGCAGGCGGTAAAGAACAAGGTAAAATTTCGTGGTTCGTCACCCACGGTAAACAACGGAAATTTTGAAAGGAACGGTGTCTAAAGATGAACAAGGAAAAGTTAATTGAAATGGGGCTCAGTGAAGAGCAGGCGAAGAAGGTTATGGAGGCTCTTGACGGAAATTATGTTACAAAAAATCGTTTTAATGAAGTAAACGAGGATAACAAAACCTTAAAGAATACCATAGCCGAAAGAGACAAGCAGCTTGAAGGGCTTAAAAAGACTTCGGGAGACAATGATGCTCTGAAACAACAGATTGCAGATCTACAGAAACAGAATGCCGATTCGCAAAAAGCTCATGAGGCTGAAATGAACAAGTTGAAGCTTGACAATGCTATTGAGACTGCACTTGCGGCAGTTGGGGCAAAGAATATAAAGGCTGTCAGGAGTCTGCTTGATGAGAGCAAACTGAAATTGACTAACAACGGAGAGGTAGAGGGACTTTCGGATGCTATAAAGGCAGTGCAGAAGTCGGATCCTTATCTGTTTGAGGAGAAGTCTCAAAAAAATAATCTGAGAGGATTTCAGCCGGGAGCTTCGTCCCGGTCTAAACCCGGCGCAGATGTGGATTTTTCCAAAATGACATATTCGGAGATGGCTGCATACCTGGCTGAAAATCCCGATGCAAAAATCGAATAAGAAAGGATGATATCTTATGGCAAATACAAAATTTGATTCAAAAAGTTTTAATCCCGAGGCGTTTGGGCATTATGTTGACAGAATACCCAATGTAAAGAAAACGGAGCTTGCAAAGTCAGGAGCAGTGGGAACAAATGAGCAGGCAAGATCGGCTCTTGCGTCTCAGACAGGTTCACTTTATGCCCGTATACCCTACTTCGGCAGAATATCCGGCCAAACATCACAGAATAATGACGGCGCTCACGATATTACGTCCACAAGCACAACTACATACGAACAGGGCTTTGTTACCGCTTCCCGTATGGACAGCTGGACAGAAAAGAGCTTCAGCAAGAACATAACGGCGGGCGTTGACTTTATGGACAATGTAGCAGGTCAAATCGCCGACTACAAGCAGGAAGTAAGGCAGGATATGCTTTTGGCTATTCTTAAGGGTGTATTTTCAATGAAGACAGAAGGGGCGACTGTTCCCGAAAAAGCCGCAAAGGAGTTTCTTGAAAAGCATGTATATGATATAAGCGAGGAAGAGGGAGAAGCCGCCTATGTGGGAGCCGCAACCCTCAACAAGGCAATTCAGAAGGCCTGCGGCGACAACAAGTCAATATTCAAGCTTGTGATAATGCACAGTGAAGTTGCCACAAATCTTGAAAACTTAAGACTGCTTAAATATCTTACATATACCGATGCAGACGGCGTAACAAGAGATCTTGCCATAGCCACATGGAACGGCAGAACGGTGCTTATTGATGACGGCATGCCTACGGAGGACGCAGAGCCTGATGTGAAGTATACGACATATATCCTGGGAACAGGCTCTATTATTCTCGATGATATAGGTGATTCGGTGCCTTATGAAATGAGCAGATCGCCTGAAAAAAACGGCGGTCAGGATACATTGTATGTGCGTGATCGTTATATCTGCGGTGTGGACGGTATATCATTTGAAAAGCCTGCGGGTGTGACGGCTTCGGCATCAAACAGCGATCTTGAAAACGGCGAAAACTGGAACATAATAAATGATGGAAAGACGGCTATTTCTCATAAGGCTATTGCTATTGCGAAAATCGTGTCAAAGGGCTGAGGCTTGTGAAAGAGGATATTATAAGACTGCTTGAATATTATGGCTATACAGCGGGTGAAGCTGAGGAAGATATAATAGACTATGCGCTGGAAAGGTCAAGGCAATATATAAAAAATTTCTGCAATATAAGCGTTATACCTAAAGAGCTAAAATCCTTGCTTAAAGAGATGGCCGTTGGAGAATTTTTGAAACTTAAAATGATGACAAATCCCGAGGGTTTTGAAAATATTGATTTTGAGGCTGAGGGAATAAAAAGCATATCCGAGGGTGATGTGAGCATAAGCTTTAACTCGGGTACACAAGCGAGCATTGCAGCAAAATATACAGCTCTTATTGACAGGCTTAGGGACAGAGATGATGAGCTTATAGCCTTCAGAAGGTTGAGGTGGTAGTATGAGTATATTTTCATTCGCAAGAAAAGCCGCCGAAAGGCTCTATGAAGGAAAATGCAATATATATGAGCTTGAAAACACAAGGGACGAGGATACAAAGCAGACAAGGCAGACTGAAAGCCTTGTGTATGAGGCCGAGCCGTGCAGAATATCCTTTGAAGATGCGCCGAAAGCCGAAAAATATACCGATACGGTATATGAAAAGAAAAAGGTAATAAAGCTTTTTATATCTCCCGAAATCAAAATAAAGCCGGGTTCAAGAATCGAGGTCACTCAGAACGGAGAAACCGAAAGCTATAAGGCTTCCGGTGAGCCTAAGATATATGCAAGTCACCGGGAAATAGAGCTTGAAATTTTTGAAAGGTGGGCTTGATTTGAAGGGTAAATGTAATTTGTCAGGACTTAAAAAGCTTGCTGATGGCATACAAGGCGCAGATGTAAAGGTGGATGAGTTTATGGAAAAGCTCATAAAGGACATGGGGGCGCAGCTTTTAAGGCAGACCGGAAAGAAAACACCTGTTGGAGAGTATGGGTCGGGTTCGGGAAAAAAGGGCGGTACACTAAGGCGAAACTGGAGCATATCACCTGTGGAAAAGATCGGGGACGTGTACAGAATAACCATATACAACAATACGGAGTATGCCCCATATGTTGAATACGGTCACAGAAAAAGTAACGGTAAGGGCTGGGTGCCGGGTAAGCATATGCTTAGTATATCTTCAAAAGAGCTTGAAACAGCCGCACCGGGATTTATTGAAAGAAGGATAAAGACCTTTGTAAAAGAGGTGCTTGGACTATGATAAGTAAAATAACGGCTTCAATAAGCCGGGCTATATTCGGTGAGTTCGGAGAAGGATACAATATTTATACCGAGGATACGGAGCAGGAGCTTGAAGAGCCCTGTTTTTTTATTCAGTGTATAAATCCCAAAATAAGCCTTTTCAGAGGGAAAAGGTATCTGAGGGAAAATCAGTTTGCAATACAGTATTTTCCCGAAAGCAAAGAATATAGACAGGAGTGTCTTTCGATAATTGACAGACTGTATTCTGCGTTGAGACTTATTGATTATGAGGGGCGGCGTTTAAGAGGTGTTGGGGTCGATACAATCATAAATGACGGGGTTCTGACATTTTATATAAACTACAATATATTTGTAGATGAAAAACCCGAGGATATCGAAAAAATGAGAATATTGATTCAGAAGGAGACAAATGGTAATGGATAAAACAAAAACATCGGCGAAAAAAGCGGCTGAACCCGTCAAAGAAATAAAATACAGCAAGGAACAGCTTTTATCAAGCGAGCGGTTCAGAGAATATACAGACATATTGAATGCTGTACTCCCGAAGGGAGAATATACCATTAATGGTGCAGAGACATTTATTAAGGACTTTTTAAACAAGGAGGTTAATTAAACCATGGCTTTAGGCGGAGGAACTTTTATAACACAGAACAAAAAACTGCCGGGCAGTTATATCAATTTTGTATCTACGGTATCAAGCGGAGCGGCATTGGGTGAGCGAGGATATATTGCCGCTCCCTTAAATCTTGACTGGGGAGCAGAAAAAGAAGTCATAACGGTCACATCGGGAGATTTTGAAAAAAACGCCTTAAAAATTTTTGGCTATGACTATACAGCGGCAGAGCTTAAGCCTATAAGGGACTTGTTCAAGGGAGCAAGCACCTGTTATTTTTATAGAGTGAGCGGCGGAGAAAAAGCCTCATGCGCTTTGGGAACGGCAAAATATGGCGGCAAAAAGGGAAATGACTTAAAGATAGTTATACGCAGTAATGTGGACGAGAGCGAAAAGAAGGATGTAATTACATATTTGGGAGATGCCGTTGTGGACAGTCAGACGGTGGCAAAGGCCGAGGAGCTGGCAGACAATGATTTTATAGTTTTCACAAAAAGCGGCTCTCTTGACGATACACCCGGAACAGCTCTTGAAAACGGAACGACAACGCAGGCAACGGGTCAGACACACCAGGACTTTTTGAGCGCCATAGAGGGATACAGCTTTAATATTCTTGTGTGCGATGCAACGGAGGATACTATAAAGGGGCTGTATGCAAGCTTTACGGAAAGGCTCAGAGACAGTCTTGGCGTAAAGTTTCAGACGGTAGTATATAATTATGACAAGGCTGATTATGAGGGAGTTATAAACCTTACCACTGCTGCCGAAGAAGGCGAAACGGCTCTTGTATGGTGGGTGAGTGGTGTTCAGGCAGGCTGTGAGATAAATAAGAGTCTTACAAACAGAATCTATAACGGCGAGTATACACCTGTATGCAAGGAAACCCAGACGGCTCTTGAAGCTTCGATTACAAAAGGAGAATTCAAGCTTCACAAGGTGGGAACATTTTTCAGAGTGCTTACGGATATAAACAGTCTTGTAACATTGACATCCGAAAAAGGCGAGCTGTTTAAGAGCAATCAGACTATAAGAGTATGCGATCAGATCGCTATGGATATAGCAGCTCTTTTCAACAACAACTATCTGGGTATCATGCCCAATGACGCTATGGGCAGGGTTGCTCTCTGGTCTGATATTGTAAAGTATATGAGAAACCTTGAAAGCATAAGAACAATAGAGAATTTCAATGAAAATGATGTTTCGGTGGAGCAGGGAGATACAAAAAGATCCGTTGTTGTAACCTTGCCTATAACCGTTGTAAACGCTATGGAACAGCTCTATATGACTGTTACCGTAAACTGATAAGGAGGAAGCATTATTATGTCATGGATACCAATGGATTCGGCAAATGCCATATATGGTTCACGTGCGGAATGTTATATTGTCATTGACGGCAGAAGATTCAATTTTATGTCGATGACAGAATTTGAAAGCAAGTGGGAGATCACAATAAAAGATGTTCCCATACTGGGAAAGGTAGGTATGGGACATAAGCCCGCAGGAGGCAAGGGAACATGGAGCGGTAAGGCTCACTATAACCAGTCCGAAATAAGGGCTATGGCTGACAACTATCAGAAAACGGGGATCCTGCCCTATTTTGAAATACAGGTTGCCAACGAGGATGAGGGGAGTACCATAGGCAGGCAGACAATAATACACAGAGGTTGCCTTTGTGACAAAATAACCCTTGCAAAATTCAAGGCGGGAGAGGATCTTTTGGATGAGGATATTTCCGGAACTTTTGAGGAATGGGATATGCCCGAAAAGTTTTCCGCTATGGACGGTTTTGAAGTGAATTAAGATTTTGTTGACGAAATAAAAGAAATAATGTAAAATTAAATATAAGCAAGAGGGATGCCGGCAAAAGGCGGTTGTTGCAGAAGCCTCCTAAAGGAGGTGTTTAATATGGGATATTCCGAATTGGTACTTATACTTATTTTGTTATTCCTTATTATTTCTGCAAATAAATAACCGCCCCGAGCTGCCAAACTTGGGCGGTTATTAATTAATACTATAACCTATCAGAGGCAAAGCGGCAACCGCTTTGGTGTTCCCTCTTGTGATTTAATAATAGCATAGATATGCAAATTCGTCAAGCGCTTTGAAAGTTTTTGTTTTCAGGGCGTTTTTTTATATGTAAATTATTAATTAATTTTTAAGGAGGATAATAGATATGTCTAAGTTTTCAAAGTTTATGAAGTCAAATAAGGCGGCAAAGGCTAATGTCAGGCATGCGCCTACGCAGTCGCTGCTTGATGAAAAGGGTAATCCCGTAGAGTTTGAATTTCGGCATCTTACATCAAAAGAGGTCGATGATATAAGAGATGATTGCTCATACGAAGTGCCGATAAAAGGGAAAGGCGGAGTTTATCGCCAAAAGGTGAACACAAGAAAGTTTAACAACAAAATAATAACTGCTTCAATTGTTGTTCCTGATCTGAGAGATTCGGAACTTCAAAACAGCTATGGGGTAAGTACGCCGGAGGATCTGTTGTATGCTCTTGTTGACGATCCGGGAGAGCATGCGGAGCTGTTGAACTATGTTTCAAAGCTTCAAGGCTTCAATGTGAGTCTTGAAGAAAAAATCGAAGAAGCAAAAAACTGATAGACACAGACAGTGAAGCGGCTTATGCCTATGGCTGTCTGGCAGAGTTTCATATAAGGCCAAGTGAATTTCTGGAAATGAGCCAAGAAGAAAAAGCTTTTATATTTGCAAGTATGGAGAAGCTTGCAAAAGATAAGAAAAAAATAGCCTCCAAAATAAAGTAAGGGTTGAGGGTGGGGGTGAATTTATTGACACTTACGAATTCCATTGAACTTTATAGCAATGCGACAAATACTCTGAATGAGATATACTATGGTTCTATAGCTGTAATTGATAGCTTTGAGGATTTGGAAACAGTATTCAGCAATGTATCGGATCCGAATATAGATGTCTCATGGGAAAGTATAAACATAGCCGACAGGTTCGTACAGCAGGCTCAGAGCATAAAGAACAGCGCAGAGGAAATATTTGATGTTCAGAATGAAATAAGTACAAGGTCATATGATATGAGCATACTTCCGAAAAATGCCATTACAGACGTTGTCGAAATTGAAAATAGGATTTCGGAGCTTTCGGGTATGCTTCGTGAATTTGGTAATATTGACATAAGCGGACTTGATCCCGAAGATGTAAACCGTGCTAATATACAGCTTAAACAAAGTCAGAATCTTATAACAAACATAAGGCAAACGCAGGAGGATATAAACAGAGCTATATCAGAAAATAATATAGAGGCTATGAATGCGGATTTTGAAAGGCTGAATAGTCTTGCAAATGGGCTTGAAAATGTTGTGACGAGAACAAGGAGTATTTTGGAGGAACCGTTGCAACAACAGGAACAACGGCCGCCAACGATGCCCGAGCCTCCCCCTGTGGAAGTGCCTGTTGTATGGCAATTTGACGATACGGAAACTCCCGTATTTACGGAAACGGGAGTTGACAGGTTTAACAGAGAGCTTGAAAACGCAAATGCTTTGATGAGCCAAATTACAGAAAATCAAAGCCGTATAAACACAAATGCCATAAGCGTTATGTCGGAAGGTGAAACAGAAAGACTTAATGCTTTAAATTCACGAATAGATTATATAAGAGAAAGCATGGCGGCAATAGAAAGCAATCCCTTGAATGTAGGGACAGATGCGGCAAATTCAGGACTTGAAACATTAAGGACTCAGCTTAATCAAGCCTTGCAGATACAGGAGCAGTTGAACGGGGCTATATCAGATATGGATCCCGAGGTCGCAAATGCAGCATATCAGAGACTTTTGGGAATACTTAACAATACGGAAAGATATATAAGAGATAATACCGATGAACAGATGGCATTTAACAGAGCAGTGGCAAACGGACAATCGGAGGCAAGCAAACTTTTAAATACTATAAAAGGCTTTGTAGGGGCTTATGTGGGAATAAAGACAGTGGGAGAGGTTATAGATCTTTCGGACACCATAACGCAGACAACGGCAAGACTTGATCTTATGAATGACGGCACTCAGACAACGGAAGAGCTATTTAACAAAGTACAGTTGGCGGCGCAGAATGCCCGTAGTGAAATTTCGGGAACGGCTGATATAGTAGCCAGATTTGGCAATAATGCTAAGGACGCTTTTAACAATAATGATGAAGTAATAGCTTTTGCAAGTCTGGTTCAGAAGCAAATGACTATTGCCGGTGCTTCGACTGCCGAAGCAAATAATGCTATATTGCAGCTATCACAGGGTCTCGGTTCGGGTGTGTTAAGAGGAGATGAGCTGAATTCTGTTTTTGAGCAGGCTCCTAACCTTATACAAAACATAGCGGATTATATGGGAGTACCGATAGGAGAAATAAGAAATCTTGCTTCAGAGGGACAAATTACTGCCGATATTGTGAAGAATGCTATATTCAGTGCGGCAGACGATATAAATCAGAAATTTGAGAGTATGCCCATGACCTTCGGTCAGATGTGGACAAGCTTTAAAAACAATGCCCTCGAAGCCTTTATACCTATTTTGGAAAGGATAAATGCAATAGCCAACAGTCCTGCTTTTCAAAATATTGTGAATAATGCTATAAATGCCATATCACTTGTAGCTTGGGTTCTGACCGGAATATTTGAACTGGTGGTACAGATTGCGGGCTTTATAAACGACAATTGGAGCATTATCGAACCTATAATTTATGGTGTTGCTGCTGCTTTTGCGGTTTATTATGGATGGTTATTGTTAACAAAGGGGCTTGAACTGCTCAGTGCAGCTGCTTCGGGAGCTTTAGCTGTGAGCAAAAACTTATTGGCTGCAGCTATGATGACTGCAGCAGGGGCTACATGGGCAGAAGCAACAGCACAACTGGGACTTAACGGCGCAATGTATGCCTGTCCTATTGTATGGATAATAATGCTTATAATAGCCCTTATAGCTATTATATATGCCGTATGCGCTGCGATAGCAAGATTTACGGGAATAACGGATACAGGATTCGGGCTGATATGCGGTATTATAGCCACGGCGCTTGCGTTTGTAGGAAATTTATTTGTTGATCTGATAAATTTTGCAATTGATCTGGTTATAGGTATATGGAATTTTATAGCTTTGTTTGCCAATTTTTTCGGTAATGTATTTAATGATCCTGTAAATGCTATTGTACATCTGATATCGGATATGGCAGATACCGTCCTATCAATACTCCAAAGCCTGGCAAGTGCGATAGATACTATCTTTGGTTCTAATCTTGCAGGTGCTGTAAATGGATGGCGCAGCTCACTTTCAGATTGGGTAGATAAAACCTTTGGTGAACAGGATGAAATTATGCCTAAGCTTCAAGCGGAAAATATACATTTGCAGCGATTTGAATATGGAAGCGCTTTTAATGCAGGTGCACAATTTGGTGATGGGATAGCCGACAAGGTTTCCGGCATGTTTGATGGAATAACAAATGGTTTCGATATGTCCGAAATTATGGATAACAGTAATGCATATGCGGCGCAGACAGCTGATAATACAGGGAAAATGGCCGATTCTTTCAAAAAATCAGAAGATATATTAGATATGATAAAAGACAGCGTAAGCCGTGAGCGAATAGCCGGTTATACAACCAAAGAAATAAAGATTGATATGTCGGGAATGTCAAACAATATTGCCTCGTCTCTTTCAATAGGCGATGTTGTAAAGAAGCTTGCAAACGGCATAGCTGAAGCTGCTGCGGCTTCGACAGAGGGGTGATAAATATGGCTTATCTTATATATGTTGACAATGTGCTTATGCCTGTTACGCCGAAAAAAATAACAAGAAGTGTAAAGGGCGGAAATGAGGAAATAGAGCTTATAGACGGAAAGACAGTAATGCAGCTCGGAGAACCGGGGTTGACGGAATGGGAAATGGATTTTCTTATACCAAAGACACAATATCCCTTTGTAAATGTTATACCCGGAACGCAGGAGCTAAGGTCACAGGACTATTATCTTACTCATTTTAATATACTTATGAGCAGAAAAAAGCCATTTTATCTGATGATAATAAGAACCAAGCCCAACGGCATATGGGATCTGGGAGAACCTAATATGGATCCCGAATGGGCAGGCTTTGTAAATGACCTTGACGGAATACTCAATATGTGCAGTTGTACGATTGAGAATCTGAAGGACAGTGACAGTACAGATGAGGGTTTTGACAAGGTAATAAGCGTTACCTTTAAAAAGTATATCTATTATGGCACAAAGACAGTAAAGCTTACTACCGAAGAAAACGCAACAGGCACAACGACAACCGCAGTAACGGAAACCACAAGGGAAATGGATAACAAGGAAATACCCTCTGCATATACCGTAAAAAGCGGCGACTGTCTTATAAATATATGCAAAAAGGAGCTTGGAGACGGAAACAAATGGAAAGAAATAGCCAAACTTAATAATCTTGAAAATGCCAATAAAATTTATCCGGGACAAGTTTTGAAGCTAAGGTAAAATTTCAGTACGTCAAGCACTTTGAAAGATTTGTTTTCAGGGTGCTTTTTTATTGAGGTGATGTTATGGCTACACAGGTAGAAGAAGCTATAGCTAAGGGAAAATCCCTGCTTGGCAGCCACGCATATGATGAATATTGTCAGAGATTTGTACGTGTTTGCTATGAAGCTGCAAATATCTACGGAAATGCGGCAAGTGCCGCTGAAGCCTGCGGAAAGTGGCGTATATCCACAAGTAAAAATAATATTCCTGTAGGGGCTGCTGTATACTATTCAAATAATAACCAATACGGACACGTTGCAATATATTTAGGCAACGATCAGATATTACACGCTTGGAATGGTGTACAGATCACATCAATAAGCAAACCTTCCGGGTATTTGGGTTGGGGATGGCAAGGCGGAGTCAAGCCTACCGGAGCGGGAACAGGAATAGATCTTTTTACGGATGGTGAAAATTCGGGAGCTGCTTCGGGGTCTGATTCGGAAAAGGTTGAACTATGTTCCACTTCTGTTATCAGTACGGTAAATGTAGGCGGTGAGGTAAGCAATAAAGGCTTGCATTACGATATTATAGGGAACAAAGACAACCCTTATGAGCTGCATATTGTAAACAACGGAGTAGATTATCAGCCTATAATAACAGATGAAGTTGTATGGACAACGGAGTGGAGAGACACGGCGGGAAAACTCGAATTTTCCATTTTGAAGGATGATAACCTCAATATACAGGAGGGAAACGCCGTTATGTTTTTAAAAAATGGTACAGGTATCTTTTATGGATATCTGTTTACAAAGTCACGGAACAAAAACGGCATTATAAACTGTGTGGCATATGATCAGTTGCGGTATCTTAAAAATAAGGACACATACTGTTATAAGGATAAAACACTTAAAGACGTAATACTTATGATAGCTGCCGATTACAGACTTAGCATTGACAGAAACAAGCTGGCCGACACGGGATATACAATACCCGGAAGGGTTGAGGACGATCAGACACTTTTTGATATTATAAAAAATGCTCTTGATCTCACAGAGAATGCAACAGGAAAAATATATATATTTTTTGATGACTACGGACATCTAAGCTTGCAGCCTATAGATGCTTTAAGGACCGATTATCTTCTGGATGATGAAACGGCGGAAGACATAGATTATAAATCTACTATTGATGAAGACGTATATAATCAGATACAATTTTTCAGAGATGACGAAACCACAGGCAACAGAGAAAAATATATTTATCAAAATGCAGAGCTTATAAACGAGTGGGGAGTGCTTCAGCTCACCTGTAAGCTTGAAAATGGTGATAATCCGGAGACCTTCGGAAGAACTATACTTGATCTGTACGCACAGAAAAAACGGGAACTTACAGTAAATGATTGTCTGGGAGATACAAGACTTCGGGCAGGGGCTTCTGTTTTTGTAAACTTAAATCTTGGAGATATCATATTTCAGAATGTACAGCCCATAATAACAAAGGCTGTTCACAGATTCGGGAAAAAATACAGCTGCGACCTGACGCTTCTGGGAGGTGAACCTTATATTGGGTGAGCTTGTAAAATTGATTAAAAAGGTGGCAATGGAGGCTTTTATGGCGAGCAAACCTGTCAATATTATATTCGGGCTTGTTGTAAAGGACTATGAAAATGACGGAGAGCTTATAATAAGGCTTGATGAAAAGTTAGAGCTGCCTGTGGATTTTTTTATATTTGCAAGCAATATAGACAAAATGTCTCTTAAAAGAGAAACAACAGAGCATAAGGCTGACAAGCTTGTGTTAATAAGAGTTCAGGGCGGACAGGTCTATTATGCTGCGGATATTCTTAAGGAGTGATTAATATGCTTCCTATAAACTCAAATTATGAAATATTGGGAAAGTACGAAACCCGGGAACAGACAAGTATCACATACAGGTTTGACAGAGAAAACAAGCGCATAGTTGCGGTATATGATGACTATGTTGAGTCTGTCAGACAGGCGGTTTATTTGATACTTAATACCGAAAGATACGAACACGTTATGTACAGTTGGAATTACGGCGTAGAGCTTTCCGATCTTTTCGGACGTGAAAAACAATATGTTGTACCTATGCTGCAAAGCAGAATAAAAGAAGCCTTGCTTCGGGATGACAGAATTTTAAATGTAACGGACTTTGAGTTCAATATAAAAAGAAGTGTATACAGTGTAAGCTTTATTGTAGTTACAAAATACTACAATATTGATATAAAGGACGTGATATTCAATGTTTGAAGCAAATACCTACGATGAGCTTCTGGCTGCTATGCTTAAACAAGTGCCTACGAAAGTTGATAAACGGGAAGGAAGCATCATATTTGATACTCTTTCGCCTGCGGCCTTAGAACTCGCAAATACATATATAGGCATGGATATAATTTTGAATAATGCTTTTGCGGCAACAGCAGAACGTGAATATCTTATACTTATAGCAAGGGAAAGAGGTTTAACACCCAATACCGCAAGCAGAGCTGTTCTGAGGGCAGAATTCAATTTTAACTCAAACATCGGAGAGTATATAGGTGAGTATGTTTCGGAAGGTGACAGGTTCAACATAGACAAGCTTAACTATACTCTTCTTTCACAGATGATAAACGATACCTATGAAGAGCTGACCGTAACAGACAGCAGCGGCGCCATTATAAAGGTAAAACCGAGAGAATACATACCCGGAGTATGGCAGATAATGTGTGAAACTGCCGGCACAGTAGGAAACAAAAGCTTCGGAAATCTTATTCCTATTCGGACAATAGAGGGACTTACAAGAGCAGAAATAACCGAGCTGCTTATCCCGGGAGAAGATGAAGAAGAAACAGAAGATTTCAGACAGAGGTATTTTGACAGTATAAACAGCGATGCTTTTGGAGGAAACAGAGCTGATTATATAAAATGGGTATCTGAGATTGAAGGTGTGGGTCAAGTAAAAGTCAAACGTACACCTCTTGGTGGCGGCACGGTGGGAGTAATTATAACAGACAGCGAAAATAAGCCTGCTTCGGCGGCTCTTATAAGCAAGGTCAAAGAACTCCTGGATCCGGCAGAGTTTACAGGACAGGGAGAAGGAATAGCCCCCATAGGTCACAGTGTAACCGTAAGCACTGTGGAAGAACAAACCGTCAGAATAACATTTGAAAATATAGAATATGTAAGCGGAGCTGATACAGAGACGGTACAAAACCGTATAAAACAGATTTTGGAGGAGTATGCTTCTATAATAAATTCCGGCTGGGGTGACAGACAAAATACAAAAATATATGCGGCTCAGATTCTTGCCAGAAGTCTTGACGCATCGGGAATAGTCAATATAGAAAGCGCAGAGCTTGACGACAGCAGCAGCTATATTATACTGGACGAAAACAAAATAGTAAGCTTTTCGGTTGATTTTTAAGAGGTGGAAATATGAAATATATAGAATATTATCCGCAAGTTCTGAGAGAAGCTTTAGAAATACAGATATTAAGTCGAATATTTGATTCATATTTAGGCAGGCTGAATGAGGATACCGAGGCTTTGAGCAGAGAATTTTATATAAGTACAGCTACAGAAATCGGTATAAGCATATGGGAAAAAGCTCTTAATATAAGACCTGAAAATCCCGACATAGAAGCAAGACGGCTTGTTATAAGAAGTCTGCTTTTTAAGGACAGAATATCGCTGAGAACAAGACTTGATGTTCTTATAGGCGAAAATAAATACAGCGTAATTCCCAACAGTCCCGAATGTTACATATATTTTTATTTCCTTTATGAGCTTTATGGTGTAAAGGATATTATTATCGATATGCTTGAAAAGGTACTGCCTCTTAATCTGAATTATGATATTGGTTTTAACGGAACCTTTGAATTTGGAGATACCGAGGAGTCAAACGATGAAATAAAAGGCTTTGCCGATGCCGCAGGAAGCATAGGAGGTTATTTGGGACTTGACTATTAAGGAGGATTATATATGGCAATAGCATTTAACAATTTACTGCCGGAATGGAAAAACAACGGAACACCGCCAAGTGACAATCTGAAGGAAAACGGATTTCAGCCCGGATATAAGCCGCCTGCGGCTGTTTTTAATTGGTTTTGGAGCTTGGTTTCCAAAAGCATAGCAGAAATTCAAGGGTATCTGGATGAGGTTTCGGGGAGAGGAATCGTGTATGAGGAGGAGACAAAAACATTGAGTCTTTCGGGCGGCGGGACTTCGGGTGGAGGATCTTACGGCGGCGGAGAGGGTTATATTCTGCCCGTGGCTACGAAAAGCAGGCTTGGGGGCGTTATTATAGGCGAGGGCATAAGCTCAGAGGGTGACGGACGTATAAGCCCCGACTATGACAGCGTTGTCGCAAAGGTGGCAGAAAGCTATGAGGCCATAACGGAGGACGATATAAAGCAGGCTTTTGAGAAAGAGGGGTGACGGTTGTATGAAATATGAATATGTAAAGCCTGTGGAGGGCGAAGCAGAGTATATAAAGGACGGATCGGGAGTAAGCCACGCACTGGCCGATGTGTCCGCAAGAACAGCGACAGAAGCTCTGGCCGTCAGATGCAATAAAGCCGAGAGCAGCATAACGGCGCTTGAAAACAGTCGGGATTACATTAACCTCAACCTGACAAGCTTAAGTACCGAGCTGGGGTTTGTGAAGGAGCAGGCCGAAGAAAACAGAGCGGACATTGACGTGCTGAAGGGAGACGGTGAGGGCAGCGTTGAAAAGACCGTTACCGACAGAATAGCTGAGGTGGTAGCGAATGCTCCCGAGGATCTTAACACTCTTAAGGAGATAGCCGAATGGATAACAAGTCACAAAGGCTCGGCTTCGGAAATGAACGCAAGTATAAAACAGAATGCAGCTGATATAAAGTCAATTCAGGAGGTTATCAATATACCTGTTGAGCTGAGATGTACAGAGTATAGATATATAAGTGAAGAGGCTCCCGATGAGGGTCAGTCATATGTAACGGCCGAATTTACTTCCACTATGACCTATGGGTTTTTCCAGCGGTTATATTTTGACGAGCAGATATCCTTTAACCTTTTTGGCTTAAAAGAAAGGACACATTCTGCTCCTGCATATGTAAAGATAAGCCCCGATGATTCCTATACTTTTTATCCCCAAGTAGGATTGGTAACAGACGAAACGGATAAAATACTCAGCATTAAGTTTACTATAGATGATAATTGTTAGTGGAAATTTTTAAGAAAAAAATTTAGATAATTGTTTTGAAATAAAATTTTTGTGAAAAT
>CANRIS010000030.1 GCA_947630725.1 uncultured Clostridia bacterium | reverse complement strand
AGTCGCCGGCTTGCCCGGCACGCACATTTGGCCTCATCAAAATGCGACTGCATTTTGATGACAGCGTGTCGATTTTTCGACACGCCAAAATATGCCCGAAAGATGGTCTTTCGGGCATATTGGTATTAAGTCTGTAATATACTTTATATGAGAACGAACAAATTTTTTGTTGTATATGTCTTAAGCAATTTTAAATGGTCTTTATACTGCGTTGTGTGTGAAGCTTGCTATTTTGCAGATAGGAATTTCGGTTACGCTGCCAAAGCGTCCGCCTCCGCAGCAGTTGTTTCCGCCGCGGCCGCCATTCCAACCGCAGCCGCCGTTCCTGCTGCAGCTGCTGCCCAGAGGACACGAGGGAGCGGCTCCGAGATCGGTGATAAGCTTTACCGTACATTGGCATACTGCGGCAAGCACTCCGGTGAAGCCTTCACCCGAGCAGCCACCGCTTGTGGTGTATATTGTGACAGTCTGACCGACATATTTTTCCATGCTGTCAACAAGTGAACAGGAATTCATTCTGTTTCCTCCTTTCGGCTTTCTTTTAGAAATTATGCAAAGGCCTTTCGGCGCTGCCTACGCATAAAAGCCGATTGCCCGTACCTTCGGTACTTACGCAATCGCCGACCCACACTCGAAAACCTTATCTTTTTGTTTTCCTGCGGAAAACTGCAAAGGGTTTTCTCGTGCGGTTCAGGTTGTCGAAAGTTCGCTCCGATGCGCAAACAGGTTTGCGGCTCGGCGCTCCTTTGACAACGCTTTTATAGTACAACATATGAAAAAAGGAAACATTTGTTACCTGCTGAGATCCATTTTTGATCGGTAAAAAACAGTTTATGCTCCGCCGGCGTATTTTATGCCTGCGGGGTTGGCGTGGGTCATAAAAATCCTCCGTCAACTCCGAGTATCTGTCCATTTATATACGAGGCATCATCGGATGCCAGAAAGACCGCCGCCTTTGCGGCTTCATCGGGGGTGCCGAAACGCATAAGAGGTATGTCATCCGCAAGAGCCGCCTTTTCAGCCGCCGAAAGATTATTGTTCATTTCGGTATCCATACAGCCGAGACTCAGGGCGTTTATTCTGATTCCGCTTGGCCCAAGCTCCTTTGAGAGAGCCTTTGTAAAGGCGTTAAGCCCTCCCTTTGTTGCCGAATAGACAGCCTCGCAGGATCCCCCTGCGATCCCCCATATTGAGGATATGTTTATTATGGCTCCTTTTTTTTGTGAGATCATATAGGGCAGTACGGCGTGGGTCACATTGAATACGCCGAAAAGATTTATCTCTGTGAGCCTTTTCCAGCTGTCGGGCTCCATATCCTGAAAAAGTCCCGTATGGCTTATGCCTGCGTTGTTTATGAGAACGTCAATGCCTCCGAAGCTTTTGTTTATGGAGGCTATCATTTTTTTTACGGCGGCATAGTCCGAGACATCACAGACAAAGCCGCAGGCAAAGGGGTTTGTCTTTTTTATTTCGTCTATGACTTCATCCATTTTATTTTCATTTTTGGCGCAGTTAAGCGCAACACGAAAGCCCTCGGCGCCGAACGCAAGGGCGCAGGCTCTGCCTATACCTCTGGAGGAGCCTGTAACAAGAACGGTTTTAGGCATAGTCTTTAGCTCCCTTCAAAGCAGCTTCCGCCTATAAATTCTCTGACAAGAGATGTGGAGGGAATGCTGTCGTTGTCTATGGGAAGAAAGCAGCAGAAAAATCTGAGCAGTCTCCGAGCCTCGCTGTATTCGGGAGAGGTTTTTGAAACTCCGTGCAGCAGAGGTTCTGCCCATACCTTTAAGGCTGCAAGCTCATATACCGTAGCCGAATTGAATATAACATCTGCCGACTCCTGATAGGGGAAAATGTTCTTTTCTTCGCCCTTTCTGACGGACGGCCACCAATTTATTGTGGTTTCGGCGTCCGTACCTCTGTTTCTGGCGTCTCTTACTATGCGGCGTATAAGTCTGCCGTCTGTGGTGGTGACGGGGTTTCTTTCGTCAATATTAAGCTGAACGAGGGGGCAGATATATATCTTGAATTTGTTTTTGTCGGGCAGCCCCGCTGAAAGCCTTTCGTTCAGACCGTGTATGCCCTCTATAACAAGAATGTCGCCTTCGTTAAGCTGTATAAAGCGGCCGTTATACTCTCTTTTTCCCGTTTTGAAATTGTAGTGGGGAACCTGTATTCTTTTTCCGTCCAGAAGCTTGCGCATATCTTCTTCAAAAAGAGCCAGATCAACCGCATTTATATTTTCTCTGTCGGGCTCTCCGTTTTCGTCAAGAGGTATGTCGGCATAGTTGAGAAAATAGTCGTCAAGAGAAATGGGGTGAGGGTCAAGCCCCAAAGCCGTGAGCTGGCTTGAAAGCCGTCTCGAAAAGGTGGTTTTGCCCGATGAGGACGGCCCTGCGATAAGCACAAAGCGGCACTCCGGCTTTGACGCTATCTTGTCTGCAATTTCGGCGATTCTTCTCTCCATAAGGGTTTCCTGAGCGACTATGATTCTGTTGAGCCTGCCCTTTACGATAGCGTTATTGAGATCTGCCACGGTCTCCACCTTCATTTTTTTGAAGTCGGACGAGGCGCCCCTTATGGCACTGAAAACCTTGGGAGACGCTTTGAACTCCTTTATTTTCTGAGGATCCTCCTTTGAGGGAAGTCTCAGGAGTATGCCTCCCTCATAGGGCGATATTTCAAAATATTTTATATATCCCGTAGAGGGAGCGAGCGCCCCGAAATAATAGTCGTCAAAGCCGCCTATGCTGTAGATGTTTACATTTGAATCGGTTTTGTATTCGAGGAGATTTTTTTTGTCATACATTTTGTAGCCCTCAAAGAGAACGATGGCGTCCTCTGTGGGCATTACTCTTTTTTTGACGGGTATATTCTTATCCGCATATTCTCTCATTCGTTTGTCGAGCTTTTCGGAAAAACTCTCATCGGGGGTCACGCTGCCCGTTATTTCCACAAAAATATCTGTTTCCATACGATACAGCACACGCACTCTTTCGATGTTTTCTTCACCTGCAACATCATATATGGTTTTCATAAGCAGAAAGAGGGCGCTCCTCATATAGCAGTCCATACCCTCGCTGTCCTCCGCCGTGACAGCCTCTATGTGCATACCGTCCCTTGCCTTTGAAAACAGCTCTCTGAGTCTTATGTCCTCCCGAAAAAGCAGTATGTCATTTTTGTAGTCTTTCTGTTCTCTTTGGGCTATGTCAAGAAGGGTTTCTCCCTCAAAAAATTCCTTCTTTGCGCCTTTGATATAATAATATCCCATATAAAACACCTCTCTTTTTTGTTTGGTAAAATTTTATGAAAGCGGCGCAGCCTGTCCAAGCAGCGACCGCTTAAGTATTTCGCAAAGCTCCTCTTTTGATTCGGCTCTGTTTATTTCGGTTCTTGCCATAGCCGCTCCTTTTGTGCCCTTTATATAGTGACCGAGATGACTTTTCATTTCCCTGACGGCGATATGCTCCCCCTTAAACTCTATGAGCATATCAATATGGCGCATAGCTGTTTTGTATATTTCTTCATATGAGGGCTTTGAAAGGGTAGTTCCCGTTTCAAGAAAGTGGTTTATTTCTCTGAAAACAAAGGGATTGCCTATGGCGGCTCTGCCTATCATTATGCCATCGCAACCCGTGACCTTAAGCATATGGGCAGCCGAGGCTCCGTCGTAAACATCGCCGTTTCCTATTACGGGGATTTGTACGGCCTCCTTTACTCTGCGAATTATGTCGAGGTCGGCCTTTCCGCTGTAATATTCTTCTCTTGTTCTGCCGTGGACTGTTATGGCGGCGGCTCCGTTTTCTTCACATATACGGGCAATTTCCACAGCGTTTGTCCTGTCGAAGCCCTTGCGTATCTTTACCGTGACGGGTGTGGAAACAGCCCCCGCGCATTTCTTCACTATTCTTCCCACAAGCGCGGGATCTCTCATAAGGGCGCTGCCCTCTCCGTTTTTGACTATCTTTGGGGCAGGACACCCCATATTTATATCAAAAACCTGTATTCGGTCGGATTCGAGAGCCTTCATCTCCTCGGCGAGAATAACGGGATCGGAGCCGAAAAGCTGTACGCAGACGGGGTTTTCGGTTTCGGATGTTTCAAGAAGCTTTTCGGTGGCTTTGCTTTTGTATTTAAGACCCTTTGCGCTTATCATTTCGGTGCAGCAGAGAGCCGCTCCCTGTTCACGGCAGAGCGTTCTGAATACCTTGTCGGTGACTCCTGCCATGGGAGCCAGAAACACGCTCCCCGAGATATATGTTTTTCCTATTTTCATAGCGATGCTCCGAGCTTGAAAACCCTGTACCATACTCCGAGGTTTTCTATAAGCTCTCTTTCCTCTCTTTCCAGACGGTTTGTTTCGAGAGTGGCTCCCACCTCGTCAAAGAAAAAGTCACCCTCCTCTGTCTGAGTCTCAAAATATACATAGCCGTCATCATAAAAGCCCATTATAAAAACACAGTGGAGCTTTTGGGCAAGAGTGATGACCTTTGTGCGTATTTCGTCCTTTATTTTTGAAGGAAGTCCGTCATATTCTTCATTGAAATATACCTTCTGCTTGTATACGCTTGCGGCGCAGATCACAGACTTTTCGTAGTCTCTGTCATCGGTTATCATTATTCATATACTCCTCTCACTGAGACCTCTCCCGATCTGAGAGCGGTCTTGTTGTTGTTTTCGTCCGTTATAACAAGCTCCCCTGCGGAGTTTATATCTATGGCCTTTCCCCTTATGGTTCTGTCGGAATATATGGCTGTTATCTCTCTGCCTATGTTTATGCAGCTTTTTTTGTATTCCTCCAAAAGGACAGGCAGATTTTCGGGGTTTTGGTACAGCAGATAATATCGGTCAAAATCCTCCAGAACGGCTCTGATGACCTTTTGCCTTTCAAAACGCCGCCCCGTCTGTATATATACCGATGTGGCTGTATTTTCTATATCTGCGGGAAAGCTTTCGTTCTGAAGATTTATGCCCACTCCGCACACAATATACCTTATGTCCTTTTCTTCCGTAGTCATTTCAAGGAGAATGCCGCAGATTTTCTTTCCCCCGAGGACAATATCGTTGGGCCATTTTATATATGTTTCTGTGGCGCAGACACGTCTTAGGGCGCTGTTTACCGCCATTCCCATAACAAGGGTGAGGTTTGCGGCATATTCGGGAGCAAAATCGGGTCTCAGCATAATACTCATGGCGATGGCCTCTTTCGGCGCAAAGCTCCAGCTCCTTCCCCTTCGTCCCTTGCCGCCTGTCTGATTTTCGCAGAGTATGACGGTGCCCGAGGGCAGAGCCCTTTCTCCCGCCTCTTTCGCCTTGTCGTTGGTAGAAGAAAGAGTATCGAAGCACAGCACCTCGCTGCCCATTATACGGGTGTTAAGATCCCGTTTTATTTCTTCTGAATTTATTATATCGGGGCTGTCCTTAAGCCTGTAGCCCTTGTTGGGTACCGATTCGATTATATATCCCTCTTTTCTGAGAGCCGTAATATGCTTGTTGACTGCCGCTCTGGATATTTTAAAGCGTTCGCCTATTTCGCTGCCCGATACAAAGTCGTTTTTTTCTCTCAGACTTTCGAGTATACCGTATCTCCGATTCATTTTATCACATCCTCTTTAAAGATTATACATTATTTTACGGCTGAAATCAATTGATACCGAGGCTTTTTTGATATGTTTTCCAAAGCGAAGCCGCATCATTATACCGTACGCTGAAAAATATATTGAAAAATATGTTTTTATTATGTATAATAGGTTTATTATAAAAGCGCCGACAGGCACAGCCGCAGGATCGGCTGCGGCGGATAATAGTCGGGCTTTGACGATTTGAAAGTTTTGAGCATATATAAGGAGGGACAGAAATGGCTGTCAGAATAGTGAATAAAATGGGAGTTATATCCATAGAAAATGAAATAATCGAGGCTGCCGCCGCAATAACCGTGCTGGACTGCTATGGTATTGCGGGGCTTGCGTCAAAAAGGGACAAGAAAAACGGCTCGGTCATACTTTACGGAGACGACTATTCACAGGCGATAGGTCTTAAAATATCCGAAAAAACCCTGAGCATAGACGTTC
Organism: uncultured Clostridia bacterium; assembly: GCA_947630725.1. Taxonomy (GTDB): domain Bacteria; phylum Bacillota; class Clostridia; order Lachnospirales; family CAG-274; genus JAJQCI01. The sequence continues at coordinate 17,747 of CANRIS010000030.1, read as the reverse complement.
ACGTTATTGCCGAGTACGGAGCCAACATACAGTCTGTGGGAGACAACGCCATCGAAGAGGTCAAGAAGAAAGTAGGAGACATTGTGGGAGTAAAGGTCGGCGAGGTCGGAATTTTTGTAGAGGGAGTTGCGATGAGCTAAGACGCATTATGGAAATATATGACTTGGTTGACAGCATAAAAAATGTGGGAGAAAAGCGAAAAAAGCTTTTGAACAAGGTAGGCATATACACCATTAAGGATCTTTTGGAGTATCTTCCGAGAGACTATGAGGACAGGAGCGTCATTACGCCGCTTTCGGAGGTTAAGCCCGAGGGAGAATATACCGTAAAGGCGAGGGTAATGTCGGGGACGGAGATGCTGCGCAAGGGCAGATTCACCATAGTCAGGGCGCATATTTCGGACGGAGACGGACAGGCTGTCGCCGTATGGTTCAATCAGCCGTATCTGAAAAATTTTTTCCGAAAGGGATCGGAATATTATTTTACGGGGAGCTTTTCACTGAGAAACGGAAGGCTCACACTTGCCTCTCCCGACTATGAGGAGGTAAAGGAAGATAATATAAACAGCGGAAGGATCATTCCCAAATATCACCTCACAAAGGATCTTGGTCAAAAGCTTCTGAGAAAGCTCATATCCGAAACGCTCACACAGTGCGTCCCCTGCATAAAGGAGTTTATACCCGAATATATAAGGAGGGAATATTCTCTTGCAGGCAGGACTGAGGCTCTTTTCAATATACATTTTCCCGAAAGCCGTGAAAAGTTTTTTGCGGCAAGGAGAAGGCTTGTGTTCGAGGAGCTTTTGATACTTCAGCTTGAGCTTCTGAGGATAAAGGGAGAGATAAAAAGAACCAAAACGGGCATTCCCTTTAAATTTTCGGACGCCGATGCCATTCTGGACAGGCTGCCGTTCAGACTGACTGAGGGTCAGGAGGAGGCTCTTTCGGAAATAACCGAGGATATGTCGGGAGAATATCCTATGAACAGGCTGCTTCAGGGAGACGTAGGCTCGGGAAAAACCGCGGTGGCTCAGATATGCGCCTATATAGCCTATACGAACGGAGCGCAGACCGCCGTTATGGCGCCAACGGACGTTCTGGCTACGCAGCACTATTATACATTTTCGGAGCTTTTCGGAAGAATAGGCATAGAGACGGTGCTTCTCAAAAGCTCTCTTGCGCCGAAGGAAAAGAAAAAAATAAAGGAAATGATAAAGGACGGCAGCGCCCATATAGTCATAGGCACTCACGCCCTTATACAAAACGGCGTAGAATTCAAGGAGCTTGGGCTTGTTATTACCGATGAGCAGCACAGATTTGGAGTGAATCAGAGAAAAAAGCTTGCGTCAAAGGGCAAAAACCCCCACACTCTTGTTATGAGCGCCACGCCTATACCGAGGACGTTGGGGCTTATACTCTACGGCGATCTGGATATTTCCACCATAAGAACAATGCCCGCAGGGAGAAAAAAGATAGATACAAGCTTTGTGGACTCGTCCTACAGAGACAGAATATACAGATTTATACTGAAAAATATAAACGAGGGAAAGCAGGCGTATATAGTTTGTCCCTCCATAGAAGAAAACAGCAAAACGGAGCTTGCCTCGGTGAAAAAATACGCTTTGGAGCTTGAAAACACCTGTCTCAGAAATGTAAGACGGGGTCTTGTACACGGAAAAATGAAGTCCGAAGAAAAGCAGCTTGTTATGAAAGAGTTTTCGGAGGGAAACATAGACGTGCTTATAGCTACAACGGTCATTGAAGTCGGCATAAATGTGCCGAGGGCAAATGTTATGCTTATTGAAAACGCCGAACGCTTCGGGCTGTCCCAGCTGCACCAGCTAAGGGGCAGAGTGGGCAGAGGAGAGTACAAATCCTACTGCATACTTGTAAGCGACAAAAAACAGGGCGAAACAGCCGAAAGACTCAGGACGATGGTGAACAATTCGGACGGATTCGACCTTTCGGAAAAGGATCTGGAGCTGAGAGGCCCCGGAGATTTTTTCGGCACAAGACAGCACGGACTGCCCGAACTTAAAATAGCCAATCTCTACAGGGATATTGACATACTCAAAGAGGTTCAGGCTCTTTGTGAAAGACTGTATGCCGAGGACAGATTTCTCGAAAGGGAAGAAAACAGACCCTTAAAAGAAAGACTTGACGAGTTTTTTGTGGGAGATGACGGCGGACTTACGGTATGATACGCCAATATGCCAAATATGGCTTTTAACGGCAAAACAGGGTATGAAGAAACCTTCATACCCTCAGACTGTAAAAAAAGTAAATTTACCGATAATCAGAAAAATATTCGATACGATAAAGGTATTATATGCAGCGTCGCAGACTTTAATCCGCAGGACGAGCTTTGCCCGTCCGAGGAATAAATTTCAATTTGTGAAAAAACGCAGTTTTTGGAACAAATTGAAATTTATATTCCTTTATCCAAATGAAGTCGCCGGCTTGTCCGGCACGCACATTTGGCCTCATCAAAATGCGGCTGCATTTTGATGACAGCGTGTCGATTTTTTCGACACGCTGAGGGTACGAAGAATTTTTCATACCCTGTTTTTTGTTTATTTATTATTTATGTGTATGTGTCAATGTCTGAAATGGCGCATATTTGTGAATACCATAGCTATGCCGTATTTGTTGCAGGCGTCTATGGACTCCTTATCTCTTATGGAGCCGCCGGGCTGTATGATGGCTGTTATGCCTGCCTTTGCCGCTGCCTCAACACAGTCGCTGAATGGGAAGAAAGCGTCCGATGCCAGAACTGCGCCCTTTGTGGCGTCCTCGCCTATGTTGTTTTTGCCATGCTCGATAGCCTGTTCGGTAGCCCATATTCTGTTGACCTGACCGGGACCCATACCTACCGAGGCCTTATCCTTGCCTATGGCGATGCCGTTGGATTTTACATATTTTACGATCTTCCATGTAAAGAGAAGATCCTCCATTTCCTTTTCGGTGGGCTTGCGCTCCGTTACGACTTCAAGGCTGTCCTCACCAAGCAGCTTTGAATCTATGCTCTGAATGAGAAGTCCTCCCGAAACCTTCTTTACATCATATGCGCTCACGGGCTGTTTTCTTTCGAGCCCCTTAAGCTCAAGAAGTCTTATATTCTTTTTCCTTGTGAGTATTTCGAGAGCCTTTTCGGAGAAGGAGGGAGCGAGAACTATTTCGAGAAAGATCTTGCTTATTTCTTCTGCCGTTTTTTCGTCTATCTCTCTGTTTGCAACGACTATTCCACCGAATATAGAGACGGGATCGGTCGCATATGCCTTTGTATATGCCTCGTATATATCCTTTCCGCAGGCAACTCCGCAGGGGTTCGAGTGCTTGCACGCAACAACCGCAGGCTCGTCATATTCCTTAAGAAGCTCGAGAGCGCCGTGGGTGTCGTTTATATTGTTGAAGGACAGCTCTTTTCCGTGGAGCTGCTTTATGCCTGTGAGAAGTCCCGTATTGTCGCCGATCTCCCTGTAGAAGGCTGCGCTCTGGTGAGGATTTTCGCCGTAGCGCATATCCTGTACCTTTTCATAGGTAAATGACATTGTGTCGGGATATTCGGGAAGTCCTGCCTTGTCTTTAAGGTATGAGGCTATGAGAGTATCATAGTGAGCCGTGTGGTTGAATACCTTTGCGGCAAGAAAGGACTTTGTTTTTTCGCTTACGCTACCATACTGCTTATATTCGTCCACAACGGTCTTATAGTCCGCAGGGTCTGTCACAACTGCTACATGACGATAGTTTTTTGCGGCCGCTCTGATCATGGAGGGGCCTCCTATGTCTATATTTTCGATAGCTGTTTCGAGGGTGGTACCCTCCTTAAGGATAGTTTCTTTAAAGGGATAGAGATTTACGCATACCACGTCAATGAGCGTTACGTCAAGCTCAGAGATCTGCTTCATATGCGAGGGGTTGTCCCTCATTGCAAGTATGCCTGCGTGTATCTTGGGGTGAAGAGTCTTTACTCTGCCGTCAAGACACTCGGGAAAGCCCGTTACGCTGTCAACGCTTGTTACGTCTATGCCTGCGTCCTTAAGCACCTTATAGGTGCCTCCCGTGGATACTATTTCAAGACCAAGTGCGGACAGCTCCTTTGCAAATTCCACAACGCCCGTTTTGTCCGATACGCTTATAAGAGCGCGTTTTTTCATAGCTTATACATCCTCCTTTTTTTCATGATTTTTTTTGAATAAGACCGCCTGATATTGCCCGAAAATGCGGTCAATCCTTCGGTCGGCGCCTGAGTGAAGAAAAAACTTGACATAAATTTTTTTCCTGCTTATAATTATGGCATATCCAAAAATCGGATAGTTTTTTATCGGCGGTCTGCTGCCGACATCTATGAATCTTATGATAACATATAAATCCTGTATTTGCAAGGATTTTGTAAAAATAAGAGGCTCGGCGCTTTTGGGGTTCAAAATGCAGGCAGCCTTATATGCGGAGGTTTGTTATGAAAAACAAGATGAAAATTGCCGTGGCAGGAACAGGCTATGTGGGGCTTTCAATAGCCGTACTGCTTTCTCAGAAAAACAGCGTTTGCGCTTATGATATACAAAAAGAAAAAGTGGATATGATAAACGCAAAGCTCTCTCCCATAGCGGACGAATATATCGAAAAATATCTCAAAGAAAAACCCCTCGACTTAACTGCCACAACGGACGCCCACAAGGCCTGTCGGGATGCAGATTTTGTGGTTATCGCCGTGCCTACCGACTATGACAGCAAGAAGAATTTTTTCGACACCTCGGCGGTCGAAAATGTAATAGACACCGTCAGGAGCATAAACCCATCGGCCGTTATGGTTATAAAGTCTACCATACCCGTAGGATATACCGAAAATATACGCAAAAAAACAAACTGCGGAAAAATACTTTTCAGCCCCGAATTTCTGAGAGAAAGCAAGGCTCTGTATGACAATCTCTATCCTTCAAGAATAATCGTGGGTACCGATCTTAAGGATGAGAGCCTGACCGAGGCGGCTCATACCTTTGCAGGACTGCTTAAGGACGGAGCCGAAAAAAAGGACATCGACACGCTTTTTATGGGATATACCGAGGCCGAGGCCGTCAAGCTTTTTTCAAACACATATCTGGCTCTGAGAGTATCGTACTTCAACGAGCTTGATACCTATGCCGAAATGAAGGGGCTTGACACACGTCAGATAATAAACGGCGTATGTCTTGACCCGAGGATAGGCTCTCACTACAACAACCCCAGCTTTGGCTATGGGGGATATTGTCTGCCCAAGGACACAAAGCAGCTTTTGGCAAACTATGACAACGTGCCCGAAAACCTTATAAAGGCCATTGTAGACTCAAACAGAACGAGAAAGGATTTTATAGCCGACAGAGTGCTGCGTATGGCAGGAGGCTACAGCTATCTGGAGGACAATCAATACAGCAGATCAAAAGAAAAGCCCATAACCGTGGGAGTATACCGACTGACAATGAAAAGCAGCTCGGACAACTTCCGCCACAGCTCTGTACAGGGCATAATGAAAAGGATAAAGGCAAAGGGAGCCACCGTTGTCGTATATGAGCCAACCCTTGAGGACGGCAGCACGTTTTTCGGCAGCGAGGTAATAAACGATCTGGGCGAATTCAAGCGCCGCTGCTCGGCCATAATCGCCAACAGATATGACAGCGCTCTCGAGGACGTAAAGGACAGGGTATATACAAGAGATCTATACGGAAGAGACTGACGGCTATGGAAAATATACTTTTTCTCACCGATCTGGACGGAACCTTTCTGAACGACAAAAAAGAGGTGGGTCAATGCTCCGTTGACATACTCAACCGACTTATTGAAAAGGGGCTTAAATTTTCGGTCTGTTCTGCCAGAACTCCTGCCACTATGACGGGCATACTGAAAGAGCTGAGACTTAATCTGCCCGTATGCGCCATGAACGGAGCCGCTGTCTATGATATGGAAAAAAACGAATATACGCATATATACACGATAGACGGGGAGGCTGTCGGCGATATTGTCCTCCGCTGCAAAAAGGCAGGGCTTTCGCCCTTTATACACGTCATAAGGGATGGGCGGCTCTATATTTATTTTGAAAATACAGAGTCGGAGGCCGCTGCGGAATTTTATGAGGAAAGAAAGAATCTTTCGGGCAAGACATATATCAGGGCGCCCTACGATGAGCATAAAGACGGCGGCGATGTGATATATTTTACACTTCTGGGAGAGGAAAAAAAGGTATCCGAAATATATGATGATATAAAAACCTCCCATATATCCCGACTTGTAGGTCTTAATTTTTACAGGGATATATACAACGAGGGATACTGCTTTCTGGAGATATGCGACAGGGCAGCCTCAAAGGAAACAAGTCTCAGGTTCCTTAAGGAGCTTTCGGAGGCGGATAAGGTTTATGCCTTCGGAGACAATTATAACGACCTGCCTATGCTGAGGGAGGCCGACTTAAGCTTTGCCGTTGAAAACGCTCCCGAGGATATAAGGAGACTGTGCGACAGAGTGATAGGCGACAACAACACCGACAGCGTGGCAAAAACAATAGAGAGCATTTTTGAAGAAAGGAAAAAACTATGAGAGAGCTTTTTGAGCTGTATGCGGCTTTTTTCAGGATAGGACTTTTTACATTCGGAGGGGGTATGGCGATGCTGCCTATGCTCACCAAGGAGGTAGTCGAGGACAAAAAGTGGGCTACAAACGAAGAAATACTTGATTATTTTGCCATAGGACAGTGTACGCCGGGCATTATCGCCATAAACACAGCCACATTTATAGGCACAAAGAGAAAGGGCGCCGTTGGGGGCTTTGTGGCGACTCTCGGTATGATAACACCCTCTCTTATTGTCATACTCATAATCGCATCGGTGCTGACAAGGATAATGGAATATGAAATAGTCGGACACATATTCGCAGGCATAAGGGTAGGGGTGGCGGCTCTTGTCACCGAGGCTCTTATAGGCATTCTCAGAAGCGGCATAAAGGACAGATTCGGCGCTGTTTTTTATGTGATGATCCTTGCGGCCTGCATTTTGTTTGACCCCTCTCCCGTATATGCCGTGATCGTGGGGATAGTTGTGGGCATAATGCGCATAAAGCTCATTGACAAAAAAAAGGAGGATAAGATATGAACACGCTGATCCTTCTTATAGTGGAATTTTTCAAAATAGGACTTTTTTCGGTAGGCGGGGGACTTGCCACGCTGCCTTTTCTGTATAATCTTGCCGCAAAGGACTATGGCTGGTTCGATGCGGCTCAGCTTGCTGATATGATAGCCGTATCAGAGTCTACTCCGGGGCCTATGGGCGTGAATATGGCGACCTATGCGGGCTTTCATGCGGCAGGCATAGCGGGTGGAGTGACCGCCACTCTTTCGCTGGCTTTGCCGGGTATAATAATCATAATAATAGTATATAAGTTTCTTGAAAAATTCAGCGGAAACAAATATGTCGAGGGCGTTTTTTATGCTCTCCATCCTGCTGTGGGCGCTCTTATAACAATGGCGTGCATAGAGGTATACCGCTCGTCATTTCTGGGCGGCGATACGTTTATAAGACCCGTTCATTTTGCGCTTTTTGTTGTGGTTCTGGGCGGAAAGCTTTTGTATACAAAGCGCACGGGCAAAAAAATACACCCCATAGCCGTCATAGTTGTCTGCGCAGCCTTGGGAGCTTTAATAGGTTTGTGATTTTTATGGAAAAAAGATATTATTCGGCAAATGAATTTTACAGAGAAAAATTCGGCAAAAAGCTTATCAAAATAAGCATTGACGCAGGCTTTGGCTGTCCCAACAGAGACGGCAGCCTTTCAAGGGGCGGCTGCATATTCTGCTCGGAGAGAGGTTCGGGAGACTTTACCGCAGGCAGAGAAAAAAGCATAACGGATCAGTTTTATGAAATGAAAAAAATAATGGACAGAAAGTGGAGAGACGGAGTATATATGCCTTATTTTCAGGCATTCACAAACACATATGCTCCTGTTGAGGTACTGAGAAAAAAGTTTTTTGAGGCCGTCAGCCTGCCCGAGGCGGCGGCTCTTTCTATAGCTACCCGTCCCGACTGTCTTGAGGACGAAAAAATAAGCCTTATAAGAGAGCTTAACGACATAAAATATACCTGCGTTGAGCTGGGACTTCAGACATCCAACGCAAAAACGGCTCTCCTCATTAACCGCTGCTTTGACAACTCCGTATTTAAAAGCGTCGTCACAAGGCTTGGGGGCATAGATGTGACAGCTCACATTATTCTGGGACTGCCGGGAGAGACAAAAAGCGATATGCTAAGCTCAGTCAGATTTGCGGCGGACTGCGGCGTAAAGGGCATAAAGCTGCAGCTTTTGCACGTCCTTAAAAATACGGTTCTTGAAGATATGTACAACAGGGGAGAGGTAAGGTTGCCCACTCTTGAAGAGTATGTGGATCTGGTGGTATCCTGCATAGAGATACTTCCGAGGGATATTGTTATACACAGGATCACGGGTGACGGAAAGGGCTCGGAGCTTGTGGCGCCTCTGTACAGCAAAAACAAAAAAGCCGTATTGAACGCCATAAACAGAGAATTTTTAATAAGAGACACCTGCCAGGGCATAAAGGCTACCGAGCAGGCAAATTAGCAAGACAGACATATGGGCGGCGTACTTTTTGTCCTACGGACAAAAAGTACGCCCCTGCCGCCGGAGGCGGCAGGGGCAGCTCCGAGACGACAAAGTCGTCTCGCTGTCATCAAAATGCATTCGCATTTTGATGAGGCCAAATGTGCGTGCCGGACAAGCCGGCGACTTCATTTGGATAAAGGAATATAAATTTCAATTTGTTCCAAAAACTGCGTTTTTTCGCAAATTGAAATTTATTCCTCGGACGGGCAAAGCTCGTCCTGCGGATTAAAGTCTGCGACGCTTTTTATAAACTTGTTCCTCGGACGGGCAAAGCTAACGTTCAACGCTTTTCCTTGCGGAAAAGTTGCCCCTTCGGGCAATCCGACATCTTTCGGACACTACCTGCGGATTAAAGTCTGCGATGCTGCATATAACATATTTGTCGAATATTTTTCTTATTATAAGTAGATTTACTTTTGTAACAAAGGCGTGAGCAGCTCGGTTATGTACATTATTCACGATATTAATACAATAAAGAAACACTATATAAAATTTAACAAAAAAATATAAAATATCTTGACCTTAAAGATATAATTTGGTATAATAGAGGTTGACAAATTTTTTCATTTTTTAAGGTGATTTTTGGACAACAACGCAGAGGAACCGCTTTATGCGGCTTTGCTTTAAAAGCTTAAAACAAAGCCGTTTTATATTATAAAAGCCCTTCCCCTGTTTTTGATGTCAAAAAAACCTTGCAGGATGATGGGAAAGGAGAATATTATGAAAATCAGCAAGAACTTTTTGAAAAAAGCAACCGCTATTACACTGACCCTTGCTTTTTCAGCTCAGTCTTTTATGACTACGCCGGTTTTTGCAGACAATTATGGCATTATGCCGCTAAGTATGTCTGACGTGGGTACATTGGGAGTTGACATAACTCTTGACTTTCCTGCGCCCGGCGAAGCATTTGCTATCGACCTTGAGGCGGCCGACGGCACGCATCTGACACACAGTCTGAATGCAACGGATGCAGGCACATCCGTGTCGGACGTGTTCAAACAGATCCCTGTGGGAACATACGATATGACTATTTCCTCAGACGGATACTCAAACTATACTCAGGAGATCGAGATCAAAAAAGCTACAACAACAAAGATAGAGCTTTATAACAGCAAGAAGAGAAACGACAATCTTGTTTCGGCAGGCTCCGACAAACAATTCGGCGTTATATCCATAGGCGATATTGCGGGAAACAATGACGGAGTTGACGAAAAAGACGAACAGGCTATGCTTGACTATCTTGACGGCAAGACGGCCTATGACGTACGTTATGACTTAAACAATGACGGAACTGTGAATGTTGCGGATCTTGCATATATAACCCTTAACAAAGGCAAAAATGTTATCGCAACACCCCTTACGACAGTTTCTGCCGAAAGCATTATTACCGAGGCTGACGACAACACCGTTGTAAACTCGGGCAACCTTTCTGATCTTGTAGAGGGTATTGATACGGTAGTCCAGCTTGCTCCGGCAGACCCCGAAGCCGAAATATCCGAGGCGAACCCCGTTCAGGTATCGTTCGACCTCACACAGCAGGGCATAGCGATCGATCCCGAAAATCCCGATGTTCAGCCTGCACCTGTGCAGCCTGTTATCGAGGGTATCGTCATAAAGCCTCCCGTTGGTACCGAAAATGTTATCACATCCGGTACTGTTGCCGTTATGGGCGATGATGGACAGGAGTATGAATTCGAGATAGACAATGCAGACGCAAAGCCCGCAAAAATAAGTCTCCTTGCCGACAATATGACAGAGATCAAAAAGGGCAAGGCAAAGATCGAAAGCGATGGCACGATAGTTGTCGATCTCGGCGGACAGATAGCCATAAAGAAAGTGACTATCAAAGTCACGGGATCAAGCACAAAGCTTGTAGACATCGCCGAGGTAGAATTCCTCAACGATATGGCTTCGAGAGTCCCCGAACCCGACCTCAATATACCCACAAACATCGTCCTCACTCAGAAGGGCGCAGGAAATGATCCCGAATTTGAAATAAAATGGGATCAGCAGCAGAATGTAGAGGGCTATGAGGTGCAGGTGAGCGGCGGCGGCGCTACACAGACCCACAAGACGGGTGACGAAAACGTCCTCAGCATAACAAAGATGGGCGATGCCAAGATAAAGACATACATACCCTATACGGTGCGTGTACGTTCTGTTAACGGCGATTGGAAGAGCCCCTACAGCGAAAGCGTAACGATAACCCTCTATCCCTATGACGTACCGCCCAAGCCCCAGTATGTGAGCGCTGTCGGCGGCGTTGAAAGTATAAGAGTATCATGGGACGATATGGTAGATACTCAATATTACAGCATCCACTATAAGGCTGATACCGATGAAGAGTGGAGCGTTATAGACGAAATAAGAGGCACAAGCTACAATATGATTAATATGACTCCCGATGTAAGCTACAAGATCTATGTTGTGGGTCATAACGAGATAGGCGAAGGCGAAGCGTCCGAAACGGTTGGCGCAACTCCTGCGGCGTCTCTCAATGTAATTATGCCCAAGTATAAGCTCATAAACACCTCGAACGGCGAGGGTCAGCTTTCGGCGCATATTTTAGGCACATCGTTCCAGTCAGATAAACAGGGCGCAGTTGTTACCGGCGGAAAAGAAGGCGTTGAAAAAGACGGCAACGTAGTTGTTGACAACAATCAGGCGTCATACGTTTCGGTAAGTGACTGGGATACGGGTCACGACTATTATAACTGGTCGCTGCCTATCGTACAGATGGATCACGACTATACAATAGACACCATCCGTTTTGCTCCAAGCTCAAGCCAGCCCCATACATATGCAGGCGTTCAGATCCGCTATGAGGACGAAAACGGCGCAATGGTTAAGACAGAGTCCTGCGAGCTTATAAAGAGAGCCGACAAGAACAACAATGTATATTATACGGCAATAGCTCCCGAGCCTATAACCTCGGATAAATTCCAGCTTTGTATAAAGACAGGCTGGGGCGGCGCAAGAATGGTCACCGTTTCCGAAATGAAGATATATGAGTATGACGATCTTGCAGCCAAGGTAGACGCGCTTTATGCCGATGAGATGCATTTAAGTCTTGTTGACGGCGTAAACGATGCAAAGCTTCAGGAGCTTTATGACAAGCTTGAAGAAACCGACACGGTAAGCGGCGAAAAGCACCCCGAGTATGAAACCATCAAGGCAGAGCTTGACTATGCAAAGGAGCTGCTTGCAACCCCGGGTCTTGCAGAGATCATACCTGTTGATACAGGCATAACTCCCAATGCGGACAGTCATCTTGACTGCACATTCCCTCTTTCAAATCTTCAGCCTATCGGCATAACAGCCAATGCAGGTGACCAGATCATAATTTATCTGGGCAGCAAGACAGAAAAGAGAGGAACAAGAACAAGCGTAACCGTGACGGCTACACAGAACCACGGCGAGGCTGCAAAGTGGCAGAAGAACTGCGGTCAGCTTGTTATAGGACGAAATGTAATTGAAATACCCGACATAGCCAACAGAAGCGATCACGAAAACGGCGGTTCTGTATATGTTGAGTGGAACGGCGGAAAGAATACCCGTGAATACAGTCTGAGAGTAAGCGGCGGAAACAAGATCCCCATGCTCAATGTTTCGGGTCTTGAAGGTGAAGAACGTGAAAGCGCAATAAGCAAGTATTATAATGAGCTTGTGGATTATTGCAAAAAAATAAAGGATATTCACACAGAAAAGCATTCCGACAGGGAATACTATGACGACTGTACGGCAAACTATACCGAAATTATAACAAACTATGCTATGCACTCAGTACCTGCGGATCAGGTATTAAAGGGCGTAGGAGACGGCGGCGCAGCTCAGCTTTCGAGTGCGCTTACAGCGGCGGATCAGCAGCTTGAGCTTTTCTATCAGCACAAGGGTCTCAACAAAAACGAGCCTGACGACAGCAAAAACAGATTCCCCACGCAGCGTCTCAACACACGTTATCACACAATGTTCTTCGGAGCATTTATGTACGCAGGCGGAAAACATATAGGCATAGAATATGACAGTGTTCCCGGTGTTGTAGGTATGAAAGAGGTTACCTCTGACGACAAGGGTAATAAGCTCAGCGGCGATTTTGCAGGCTGGGGCATTGCTCACGAGATCGGACACTGCATAAACAACAAGAACTATGTTGTGGCGGAGGTAACAAACAACTACTTCGCAATGCTGGCTACACAGCAGGAGCGTTCGGACTTTGAAAAGGTATATAAGTATGTAACAAAGGGTTCGATAGGCGGAAATGCCGATCTTGCGACAGCTCTTGCAATGTATTATCAGCTTCATATGTTCTATGACAACTACTATGACTATAAGACATTTGATAACATTGACGAACAGCTTGAAAATATATTCTTCGCAAGAGTAGACGCATATTCAAGAGACACAACTCTCGCTCCCGAAAAGGAAATTCCTCTTGCCCTTACAAACGGCGGACTTCAGGATAACCTTATCCGTCTGGCAAGCGCAGCGGCAGAAAAGAACCTTCTTCCCTTCTTCCGGGCTTGGGGATTCAAGGCAAATGCCGACACGGTAGCGTATGTATCACAGTATCCCACTGAGGATCACAAGATACAGTATCTTGACTATGACGCATGGCACTATCGCCTTGACGGCGGAAAAAGAATGCCTACGGATACTGCTGTGACAGCGGTTATCACAACCCCCAATGACGGCGGAATCGTCAATTCAAACACTGTTTCTTTCTCACTCGGAAACACCGCAGGAGAGGAAATGCTCGGATATGAGATCATAAGAAACGGCAAGCCCGTAGCTTTCGTACCGGCAGAAAACAGCACATATGACGATGTTATCACAACAGGCAACAATATGGTCTATGAATATGAGGTCATAGGCTATGACAAGCTTCTCAATGCAACAGAACCCGTTGTGCTCGATCCCATAAAGGTTAAGCACGAAGGCAACATCGACAGAGACAACTGGTCAATAACAACCAATATGAAGTCCGATGCCGATATTGATATAAAGGCCGGCGATGATAGCGGATATTGTGAAGATACCTACGAATCGGCAATTTCTTCTATAATTACCGATGGCAAGGATAATGTAGCATATGTCGGCAAGGTTGAAAAGGAAAGCGATGGTACGGCGGAATTTACCGTAGGTCTCGGAGGAGAAGAACAGGTAACCGCTATCAAGTATAACGGCGGCCCCGCTCACTTCGGAATATTTGTAAGCGATGACAGCGAAGGTTCGAGCTGGATACTTGCAAAGGATGTAGAATATGACGGCAGCGGCGAAAAAACAATATTCTTCGATCAGCCCGATAAGGCTGATGAGGACGGCCCCGGATATATGTACATCTACAAGACAAGCTACCTCAGAATAGCATATTATGATACCAAAGCTAATGTAACAAGTTTACAGATATTAGGTCCCACAAACGATGACGTAGAGTTTATCGACAACGGAATCGGAACACTCAAGGACGAATTTGTATATGAGGAAAGCTCAAACTCTTCGATACCCGCAGGCTCAATGGTATTTACGGGTCTTTATAAGGGCAGCCCCTCATATAATGTAGTCAAGCTCCTTGATCAGGACAAGAATATAATAAACGGTTCTCAGATAATAATGGCTGCTGATCCCCAGGACGGACAGTTAGGAAACGTATCCGAGGGAAGATGGATCTATTGGATCGAACCCGATGATCTCAGCGCTCTTGAAGCTGACGGACTTGTACCCACAAGAGTAATGGCAGAGCTTTACAGGGTAGACAATGCCTTTACACTTGAAAACGAAAGACTTGTAAGCAACACATTGTTCTCGGATGTTCCCGAAGAGCTGCCTCCTATTGTTCTTGGCAACGCAGGTACGGTGGCTGTTGCAGATGATACCGATGCGTCTATGGCTGCAGAGATCTCTGACAGCACAACCGAAGAAACCACCGATGTATTGGCGGATGACAGCTATACAGGCGGCGAAGAGGACGCATCAGGCAGCATCTCCAAGGATGAGACTGTCGAGACTGCTCCCGATGCCGAGGGCGGAGACGATTCTTCTTCCGAAGACACAGAGACACCCGATGTACAGGATGATGAGGTAGAGGGATCGCCCGAGGAAATCGGCGATGAAGTACAGGAGACTCCCGATGAGGCTTACGACAGCATTGTTTCGGACGACAGTGCAGCTATGGACGACAGCGCAGCAGACGAGGCCGCAGAGGTCATAGAGGCTATGGCTCTTTCGGCAGCAGGCATTGACGCAGGAGCTATGGCGCTTGGCAATTTCTTTGAGGAATACAATGAAAAATTCGCAAAGGCTCTGAGCGAGAATGTCAGTGAGGGAGACACCGAGGGAAGTACGGAAGATACAACCGAGATAACAGACGGATATATATTCATACCGATCGAAAACGAACCTGCAATGGCTTATATGGATCTTGTACTCAGAGAGGACATAAATTCCAAGACGCTCGCTTTGCAGTCATCGTTCAGACTTTCGGATATAAATGCAGTAAATGTAAGTGATGTTGAAATCATATGGTCCGATATCGTTGATGAAAGAGCGCTTCTTAAGACAAAGAGCTACGATCCCGAAACAGGCATACTTAATGTATATATCGTAGCCGATGAGGATCTGATCGACAACAGCAATCTTCTTGTGGGCAAGATACGCATACTTTCGGAGGATAACGAAAGTATTGTAAACCTTACTCTGAGAGACGGTTCGATCGTTACATTCTATAACGACTATACAACAAAGGTATGGACAGAAACTCAGGGATATGGAGAATTTGTGATAGGCGAGCCTGTTCCCGAATATACTGTAAGCTTTGACTTAGGCGGAGCAGAGAGCGAGTCGGAGGCTTATAATGACATTATCGTTATGGAAAACGAAAGCGTGACTCTTCCTGCGGCTCCCACAAGAGAAGGTTATATCTTCGGCGGATGGAGCAACGGAACAGATATATTCAACGCAGGAGATGTTGTATACGTTACAAACGATATGACGTTTACCGCACAGTGGGCAAAGATGGCCGATAATCCCGACAATATCAAAGCAGAGCTTGCAGGTGAAAACGGCATAACATTTATTGCAGGCGTAGACAACCTTAAATATAAAGAGGTCGGTTTCATTCTTGAATCCGATGGCAAGTCCGCTAAGGTAAACACAAATGTTGTATATACGTCTCTTAAAGGATCTTCGGTTAAGCCTTCGGATTTAAAGGCAAGCTTTGTATATGCCCTTTCGATAACCGATATTGCCGATGCAGGCAGTGAAATTAAGGTTATACCCTACGCAATCAAGCTCGACGGAACAACTGTCGAGAAAGACGGCGCAGTATACAGCATATCAAGCGTTAAGTCAGGCGGAGCTGTATCTTCACCGAAAACAGTGAGCATAGATCTGTCTTCGGCCATAGACTTTGACGATTCCGAGTCGGCAGCCGAAATGT
This sequence comes from uncultured Clostridia bacterium, assembly GCA_947630725.1. GTDB lineage: Bacteria > Bacillota > Clostridia > Lachnospirales > CAG-274 > JAJQCI01. The sequence continues at coordinate 1,673 of CANRIS010000030.1, read as the reverse complement.
AAGGAAAGGAGGACGATTTAATATGAAAAAAAATTATATTAAACCTGAGATAAATGTATTGACAGTGGTTGTAAACGATATAATCACTGCAAGCTCAGCCTCTGCTTATCTTATTAACAAGGGAGAAAACGGCGAGCCTATGACAGAAAGCTACGGTTCTCTTTTCGGAAAAAACTGATTATTTGAATAAAAAACATAATTAAAAAACAGAGGAATGCTCATCGGAGCGTTCCTTTGTTTTTTTGTGCGCTCACACCGTAAGCATAAGTACCTGTGGTACTTATGCTTACGGTGTGAGCCGCGAGGGGGGGGGCAGCACCGAACCGATGAAAATCGGTTCGGTGCTGCCCCTGTGGCCTGCGGCACAGGGGCGTACCTTTGCCCTGTAGGGCAAAGGTACGCCGCCCATAAGTTGAATATGAGATAAACTAAAAGTATATGAGAAACAGTAAAACAGTTGCAGGTATTAAAATAATGCAAGTGAAAAAACAGGATTTAAACTTATTAGTAATTATATTTATGTAAAATACAACGTGTATTGACTAAAGATTTAGATTTTAAGTATTATTAAGTGGCAAAAGAAATATAAAGCAGGAAGTTCAGCTTATAAAAAAGTATAAATTTGTGCATATTATAATAATACTTTAAGAAGTGTTTAGTTTCTGTGCGCGTACACCGTAAGTATAAGTACCTGTGGTACTTATGCTTACGGTGTACGCCGCCCATAAGTTGAATATGAGAAAAACTAAAAGTATATGAGAAACAGTAAAACAGTTGTAAGTATTAAAATAATGCGGGCGACAAAAAATAGGATTTAAACTTATTAGGAATTATATTTATGTAAAATACAACGTGTATTGACTAAAGATTTAGATTTTAAGTATTATTAAGTGGCAAGGAAATATAAAGCAGGAAATTCAGTTTATAAAAAAAGCATAAATTTGTGCATATTATAATAATACTTTAAGAAGTTTTTAGTTACTGTGCGCTCACGCCATAAGTATAAGTACCTGTGGTACTTATGCTTACGGCATGAGCCGCGAGGGGGCGGCAGCACCGAACCGATGAAATCGGTTCGGTGCTGCCCCTGTGGCCTGCGGCACAGGGGCGTACCTTTGCCTGTAGGGCAAAGATACGCCGCCCATAAGTTGAATACGAGAAAAACTAAAAGTATACGAGAAGAAGTAAAATAGTTGTAAGTGGTAGAATAATGCGGGTGGCGGAAAATATGGCTTTAATTTAAGAGAAATTACATTTAAGCACAATACAACATGTATTTATTAATAATACAAATTTTGAAGATTTTTAGTTTGCAAAGAAAATATAAAATAAGAAGTTCAGCTTATAAAAAAGCATAAATTTGTGCACGTTATAATAATACTTTGAGAAGTGTTTATTTTCTGTGCGCTCACGCCGTAAGCATAAGTACCTATGGTACTTATGCTTACGGCGTGAGCCGCGAGAAGGCTAAGCACCGAACCGATGAAATCGGTTCGGTGCTTAGCCTTTGCGGCCTGCGGCACAGCGGCGTCTTTTTGCCCTGCGGGGCAAAAGGATGCCTTTCATAGTGGATTGCTTTGAGTCTGATAAAATAAATATAAATTGTAAAATAAAATGTCCGCGATGTTAAGGGTTATTTTTCAATAAAGCACACATTTGATTTGCTGACAATC
>CANRIS010000029.1 GCA_947630725.1 uncultured Clostridia bacterium | reverse complement strand
AGAGCTGTTATGTAAGAATCCACAGGCACAAAAGTTTTGCATACATCGCCGACACTTGTAAACCCACTGTCACGAATAGTAAACTTAATGCTGAGTATTTTATCCGTTTCGTCTGTTACCAATCCTACTTGGGGATAAAAAGTATAGGAATCATCGGGGCTTATCTTTACATATGCAGGAGCAGAATGTGTCCTTTCTTTTAAGCCAAAAAGGTTAAAGGATATCTGCTCGTCAAAATATAACCGCTGGAAAAACCCATAGGTCATAGTGGAAGTAAATTCGGCCGTTACATATGACTGACCCTCATCGGGAGCCTCTTCACTTATATATCTATACTCTGTACATCTCAGCTCAACAGGTATATTGATAACCTCCTGAATTGACTTTATATCAGCTGCATTCTGTTTTATACTTGCGTTCATTTCCGAAGCCGAGCCTTTGTGACTTGTTATCCATTCGGCTATCTCCTTAAGAGTGTTAAGATCCTCGGGAGCATTCGCTACCACCTCAGCTATTCTGTCGGTAACGGTCTTTTCAACGCTGCCCTCACCGTCTCCCTTCAGAACATCTATGTCCGCTCTGTTTTCTTCGGCCTGCTCCCTCACAGAATCCAGCTCGGAATTTAAATTTGTCAAGTTGAGGTTAATATGATCCCGACTGTTTTCAAGTTCCTTTATACTGTCCTCTGCATTGTCGCATCTTCCCTTAAGCTCCGTTATGCTGCTCTCGGCATCATCGCATCTGACGGCCAGGGCTTCTGCCGCTGTTCTTGCGGACACATCGGCCAGTGCGTGGCTTACTCCCGATCCGTCCTTTATATACTCCGCTTCGCCCTCCACAGGCTTTACATATTCATATTTCATACAACCGTCACCCCTCTTTCTCAAAAGCCTGCTTTATATCGTCCTCCGTTATGGCCTCATAGCTTTCTGCCACCTTTGCGACAACGCTGTCATAGTCGGGACTTATCCGTCCGTCACCCTCAGAGCTTATGCCCTCGCCTATAATAACACCCCCAAGCCTGCTTTTCGTAGCCACGGGCAGAATATAACCCTCTCCGCCGCCGGAAGAGCCACCGCCCGAAGTCCCGCCGCCCGAAAGACTCAACGTTTTTGTCTCCTCCTCGTACACGATCCCTCTCCCCGAAACCTCATCCAGATACCCTTGAATTTCTGCTATGCTTTTGGAAACCAAATGCCAAAACCAGTTAAAAACTCCTGCCGGCGGTTTATATCCTCCTCTGAAACCTTGCGCCAATAAATCTTCACTCGGTTTTTGTCCTTCATTCTTCCATTCGGGAATCTTATTCATATATTCTATCGCCATTATTTACTCCCCCTTTTACTATATTGGAAGACTGCTTATATCGCCGCTTGAACAACCAAAATACCCGCCTATATCTCCGACACTGTCGCTGAAACCCTTAAATTCGTCATATTCATTTTCAAGCTCCGAAAATTCAAATGTGCCTGTCAGATCAAGTACATTAAGCGTTACCGTTATAGGCAGCAGACTACAAATAAGAGCCATTATCTGTTCTATCGTCATTCCCGACTCTTGAATCGCCCTGAATGGCAGAACTGCCTTTTCAACAGTACACGGCGCATCATTCTCTACAATGTCTGCCTCAATAATTTCAAGGTTAAAAGTCCCGCATAAGCTTTTGATGACACTCGGATATGTTCCATTGCCTAAAGTACGCATTATTTTGGCCTTTATCATTACTCTGTACTGTTCATCGGCTGCGTTTCCCCTTGTCACTCCTACCCTTTCGCCATATCGGTCAAGTGTAGCGCCATACGCTATATCTAAGTTCAGCATTTCATAAATGCTGTTCAGATCTTCCAGATAAACTTCTATTTGTTCTCTCTCTGTCTCCAATATCTTATAATTATTGCTTTCATATGGTTTTGAAAATGCATCTGTGAGATTTTTAACAAGATTGTTGACATCAAAATTTATCATTAAGTCATCACCTCAATACTTACATCTACACAATCTGCCACTTCCCACTCCCTGACGTTTATATTTTGCGAAGCATAAACTTCTCCGTCCTTTGACAACACCAGCTCTGTCACCTCTTCTACACCCGCTACGGCATGTATTTTTCCATACAGTGAAGATAATATAACATCTTCTCCCACTCCCGAGCCGTTTATAAAAGTTTTAATATTATCGCAGATTGCGGCTTTTCCGTTTTCGTTTTCAAACTGCGGGTTCGTTCTTATTCTGAGTTTTACATATACCTTTATCTTTGAAGTATGCGAAAAATTAACGCTATGCTCCCGACCAAATTCATCTTTTATAACAACGGATATATCACCTACCGATTTTATGCCGATAGGCGTTTTCTCAAATATTGTTTCGCCGATCAGATCATAATAATTTTCACCGCCGTTTATAAAACACTCAAAGCTTTTGCCCGGTCGCCCTTCGCTGTCTTCAGAAAGAGTATCATTTATAATAATGCTTACACTTGTGACAGTCGGCACTCTCATAATGGCGGCCTTTATAGAAGCCTCCGTACAGGCTCCCGCTCCCTCTCTTGCCGCTTCAAACCTTTTTCTGAGTTCATAGTCCGTTTCGGCTTCAGCCCCCAAAGCAATACATTCAACACCTTGTATGCCGCTGACCTCAGCCACAGGATTTATTATCCGTGTTATTTCTTTTATATCCACATTGCCTGTATTTCCTGTTTCGCTGCACCATACCGTTATATCGCATTCTCCGTCTTTTATCTCTTTTTTCTCGACGCTGTAAAATGTTATACCCGATACGGTACCCACCAAAAACCCCATAGGCACCTCATAACCATCCGTACCGAAAACCTTTATTTTATATATAGCCGCTGTTGCAGGATCTCTTGTAATGCCAACAAATACACAAAGTCTGTCAAGACTTACGCCTCTTGCCGTGTTGGGAAATATTGAATAATAAATATATTCCGCCTCTTCATAAGCCTCGGCAAGATAATAAGCCCCTATCCTTATAAATTTGCCTAAAGGTGTTAATTCCGAAGTATCTATATCTTCACCGAATAATTCTTTTGCTCTTTGTATTTCCTTATTTAAGACGTCATCATAGCTTTGTCTTTCAAAGCCCTTTGCCGTTAATGCCATAAATTCACCTCTAATAAGCGATATTCACTTCTATATTGTCGCCGTTTCCCGTTTTGGCTTCAAACGATATAGAAAGCTTTCTTTTTTTCTCATTAAAATCACAATTAAATTTTTCCAAAACTAAAGAGCTGTCAACCTGGCGCAGCCCTTCCATAATTTCGTTCCTTATTATGTCGTCCGATTTCTTTTTTCCAAGAATATTGTTAAAGTTAATACCTTCTTTTTTGTTCAAAAACCATTCATTGATATTTGTGGAAAGAACAGTCTGTATTTTTTGTCTTAACAACTCGTTGTTATCAACCATTTGAATTTTGTCGGACCTGATTACAACATCGCCTTTTTCATCGATTTCAAATCCCTTCACTCCTCATCACCTTCTGATATATATTCTATCTTTGATAACCCCGCAATAACAACACTGTCACTTAGATTGTGATGCCTGCCTGTCATAGCCGATATATTACCTTTTTTCGCTTCGGTTATATCTCTGTCACAAACGCCGCAATATACAGTGTCGCCTGTTTCAAGCTCTCTCTGTTCTATTCTTTTTACCTTGTTTGTTTCCTTATCTACCATATATACATACTTATACGGCATAATTATGGGTATATCGCCTATTACGGCCGCTTTCTGAGCTTTACGTCCATAAGCCTTTATCATATTAAGAGGCTGTACCGTTACCTTATTTATGTCAATGCTCACTATGTTTGCAATATAATTTGTGTGAATATCCAACAATCTTTGATCTACTATGCTTTTTATGGTTTTTGAAAGTACATTGGTTTCCATAAATCCACCGTCCTCACTCAATCAGTCTGCCGTATCCTATCAGATTGCCGCCGGAAGATACAGACGTTATGCCAACCTTGCCCTTTCCCTCGGGTCCGTATGCGTTGATCATTTTGCCGCCTCCCACACATATGCCTATATGCTTTGTTTCGCCATTGTCAAAGTATGCTATATCACCTACACTCGGAGCCGATACCTTTGTGCTCATATTGTATAGAACGGTGGAAGTAGCTCTTTGAGTAACCTTTGAAGATACTCCGCAATGCAGCATAACATAACTTACAAAGCCTGAGCAGTCAAAACCCTTGATCGTTGTGCCGCCCCATACATAAGGCGTACCAATGAGCTTTTTAGCATAATCAACGACTTTTTTTCCGTTGTCGGAAACACTGCTGTTGCTGCCTTTTGATCCGCTTTCCTTCTTTTCGGTATGCGATGTTATATTTCCCACCGCTTCAAAATATGTTGTTGCCTGACCGTCCGAAAATCTATGCTCGCCCTTGCGCACTCTGAAAGTTCCGCTTACAGACCTGCTTGACAAATTAATAATTGATGCCGTTGTTATTCTGTGCTGCAATAACATCTCCGTTTTATACCCGGCTATCTCCTCAACATAATCTTCTGCATTAATTTCTTCGGTATAGTATTCGGGACTGCCTATAAGCCCCGTATCCTCGTTTACGTTAAAGCTTATATTGTCGCCGTCTTTTATGAATCTTGCATATATTTTTCCGTTATTTTCATATACGGATATGCCGCATACCTCGGCATATTTCTTTATCTCCTCTCTCAGATTGCCGTCTACCGTAACACCGTCCGTATAAGTCCGATCCCTGCGAACTTTAAATACATCTATCGGCATTTCCAATTTTCCTATAAGGTCTTTTAGTATATAGCTTGCCTTAGTACCTGCACTGTAAGAAATATTTATAACAATATCGTCCCTGTTGCAGGCAGTACAGGTTACCGTAGTTATTTTATCGACATCCTCCCATGCTGTTGATACCGCTTTTATGTACCCTTTGAATATGATGCCTATATCCTCTTTATATCCCGATTCAACGGATATTTCGGCATCTTTTTTAAGATTGTTTATCGTATTGTCCGATAAATTATATATAACTATCTCAGCTTCATTAGGCTCTGTATCGTCATCAAACGGTATGCAATAATCAAAATCAAGAGTATCATAGTTAATTGTTACACTGCCGCTTTTCACAATAGCCTTTATACCAAACATACCGTTCGGAATTATTTCATAATTTTTTAAAGAACTTATATCCTCATCGGTTTTTATAAGTCTCGAACGCCTGTGAGAGTTTCCCTGTTGAAATATAACCCTGCTTCTGTTACTCAATGTCATCAACTCCGTTATCAATTACCAGACGTACCGTTTCGCCAAAGTTGTTCCATGTTACTTCCTTGTTTTCGTTGCTCTCGTCAAACGGCACTATTTTAAGAGCGGGATATTTTCCGTTTACATATATATCTCTGAATAAAGGCACCCCGTATATGATAGGCTCGCCTGCGCATATAAGCTCTTTGTTCTTTGTTAAAGACATTATAAACAAATCGGCATAATTATTGTATTTAATACCGATTTCAAATACCTCCCCCGCCAGAATAATGTCAAATCTGTACGGTATCATATTCTTGTTTATATTAAATATATCTCTTTTCAACCGCTCTCATCTCCAATCAAAAAAGCGCCTGTTATTTCAGACGCTTTTGCTTGTCAAGCCATCTTTATGAGTTTTTCCTGTAATGCCTCCTGAAGCACGGCCGAAAAATTTATATTGGCAGCCTCTGCTCTTGTATTCAGCCATGCAGGTATTGTGCAGTTTTTTCTGACAGCCTTGCTTCCGTATTTTTCAGAATAGCTGTCCATATCCAATACAATAAGATTAACAAAACCGTTTTCATATTCGTCTGCCTTAATGTCGTTTTGCTTGCTTGCCTTCGGTATTTCTTCTCCATCCTCAAGGGAAGTAAGCACCCAGCCGCTGGCAGCATCTACAGCCATATACAAAGCTTCGGCAAGGTCCTTTCCCTCCGTTACGCATCCGGGGAGATCGGGTACGACAACAGTATAACATCCATCCTCATCGGGATAAAAACAAGCAGGATACACCAGTTTCACATTAAAAACCTCCGTTTCAATAATATATTTTATATTCATCAAGCAGGCAGGGGGTTTAAGAAAGCCCTGCCTGTTTGAGTATTGATTTTGCGGTATTGAGCTTGAAATCCGTGTTGTGACAAGGGACTGTGACCTTTCCCTTTTTTGTGGGATGCTTATACTGATAATGTGAACCCTTTACGCTCACAATATACCAACCGTCTTTTTTAAGGATTTTATCTATCTCTCTGAATTTCATCTCTTTACCTCCTTGCATATATTATTATAACACGCATTATGCGTATTGTCAAGAGGTTTTTCAATATAACCAGGTAGCCTCCACGCCGTACTGCGTAACGTCTACTTTGTCCTTTTCCCTGTATCCTATAAGTATCTTTGCCCCTACCTGTAAAGTAGTGGCGTCTCCTTTGCGGCTGAATGCGGAAGGGTTATTGTCAATGACCCATTGTACCGTACTTCCCAAATCCCTATAATTTGTGTTTACAAGCTTCCATATGGTGTCGCCCTTTTTCACGGTATAATATACGGCGTTGCCGTCACCCTGTTCTATCTGCTGAGCGCCTGCTTTTTCTTCCGCCTTCGTTTTGCCTTTATCCTCCGAATTGTCCCGGTATGAATTTTGCGCTATACGAACTTCTTTAAGCTCCATTGTAAAATCCAGTCCGCCATTATTGGTATATGGATGCGTGGAAGTAAAACTCTGTATCTGCATATTCTGCAAAATGTTTCTGCCGGAATATTTTATAAGGGAGCCTTTGTTTTGCAAGTCATAAATCATTGCATAAGCCTCGTGAGATTTTACCGTGTCCGTATCCACCAGCTTTCCCGAAAGTGACAGCTTTATAGGCTCCCTCTTTATATTATCGGTAGTATCTATGTTGCGCTCCACAGGATGATCCGAACTTTGTATACTTCTGCTTACACGCTCGTCAACAACATGGATATATATATCGTTTATTAATGCCATTTGCTCACCCTCTTAATACTCTCTCACGGGTCTGTTGTCATTTGAAAAGCTATCCATCATTTCCTTTATGCCGTCTTTCACAGCCTGCTTTACTCTGCCTGCAATGGTAGTTTCGCTGCCATTGCCATCAACTGTGATATTTATATTGAATGTATAATTATCACGCCCATAATTACGGTTATTCGGCGCAGGATTTCCTTCGGGTCTGTATGCTCCCAATATATCTCCTGTCTGCAGCCATAATTTTAATGCCCTCAATCTCTTGTTAGCTGATAATGGTATTGCCATTTCAGGACCGGCCTCGCCAAATGTACTTGCCGTTGTTGCTATACCGCCGTTGGCATATCCGATACCCCTATAAGCATTTGCAAGACTGCCGTATCTGTTTATTGCATATCTTATAGAGGCCAATATGTTAGATAAAGGATCATATATGTTTTTGTCAAATCCCTCTCTTGCATATGTCTTAAATGTCGGGTCAATGACCTGCATCAATCCCTTTGACGGTATGCCTTTCCTGGCATTGCTGTCCCACAAATTAACAGCCATAGGATTACCTCCCGACTCCGTCTGCATCTGATGTAACGTCCTTTGCAGATTGGCTTCGCTGTACTGTCCCTCCATCTTTAAGGCTCGTATAACAGTTGTTCTCCACTGCTCAACGCCCTTTGACGGATCATAATTTGCAAGGCTCAATGCTCCAAATTCGTCCATAAGCTTTTTAGCCCAAGGTGTCATAGCCTCGCTTATTTTTGATACAAGACCCTTGCCGAAATGTATTGCAATGCCTTTAATACCGGCATAGCTTACATATTTATCCTTTACAGCGCTTACAAGACCCTTGGCATTGTCCAAAAAGCTCCATACATCAATATTTCCCTCGGCATATCCGAATGTAGGAGTATTTCGTCCCATAAGCCTCGCTGTATCCTCCGCCGACAATACCTTCATTCCCTTTGGCGCATTCGGTATAAGCACATTCCTGCCTTTCGGTATGAATGTATTGCCGTTTGGCATCTGTACCAGCTCTGCGCCTTTGCCGTCATTCACAAGAGCATTTCCGCCTTTGTGTCCTTCCGTACCCCTTGCATAGGGAGTCCACTTGGCTACTCTTGTTGTACTGCCGAACTGTTCCAATACAAAATTAGCGCCGTCAAGCAGCTTGTTTACAGGCACAGCGGATGCGGCAGCGGCATCCTTCCACATCTTAACGACTGCATTACTTAAACTGTCGCCCGAATTTGCAATAGCCTCTCCCATTTTTTTGGGCAGCTCCTCGGCCTTCTTTATAATATTATTTATACTGTTGTCCACTGCTTTGCCTATGTTCTTTGTGCTCGTTTTGCCCATATCCTTAAGAACCTTCCAAAGTCCTTTCAGATTGCCAAGGTCAAGAGCATTCACCCGGTCAAAGAAGTCTTTGGTTTTCGTTGTGAATGTTGATATGGCTGCTGCGGATTGATTTATGTTTTCTGCCTTATTTACGAAGTTCTGAGCATTGTCGGCAAAATCCGAGAGCTGACTTCCTATGTCGGCTAAGCTTCTTTCGCCTGTAAACCAGCCCGTCAGAGCATCGGCTATATTGTTGCCCGTCATACCCAGTACAAAAGCACCCAACTCTTTGAAAAAGTTTGCTATGTTGCTCATATCAGCACCGCTGAATATTGTAAACATAGGCTGTACAGCCTCGGCAAATTCAGAAAGATTTTCGCCTATTTTAGGAAGTACATTTGTTATACCCTCGCCTATGCCTCCTATAAACGATCCTGCTATTTTGCCTATCTGCTCAAATAACAGAGCAAGCAGATCGCCGCCTTTTGTTAAAAATTCATTTATATGCGGTATTTTGGATAATACGCCGAATGCGGCAACAACCAGAGTCAGACCACCCAGCACAAGAGCTATATTCGTCAGTCCCGCAAGAACAACGAGAATCGGTATCATACCCACTATGCCGGCAAATACCGTCATAACGCTGCCTAATATCCCCAATACGCCTATAGTCCCCGCTATAGCCAATATCTTTGATGTGTCGGTGTTAAGCTTGCTGTCAACCCATGCTATAGCTGCATATACCGCCGTCATGCCGCCGAGCATTATTGCCATATTTGCAAGCCCCTTAACCGTTGTACCCAAAGGTACCCTGCCTATTATGCCTGCAAAGAGCGCAAGTGCGGTGCCTACGACTCCCAATACGGTTATTACAGCCGCAAGCTTCATAATAGATTTAACGTCTGACAGCTTTGATATATATGGTGCCACAAACATAAGCGCCGCCGCAATTAAGGTAAATCCGCCTATAATGACAGCGATATTGCCCATACCCTTTAATATGGTCTTGGTATCCGTTTTTCCTATACTGCCAAATATGCCGTTTGAATTTTTGTTTATTTCCTCGGATCCCTTGCCGACTCCCTTAGTCAGCCCGCTTATAGTGCCAAATATGCCGCTCAACTGTCTGAACATAAAAATACCGCCTATCATAAGCGGTATTATTTTTGCAAAACCTCCGGCATTATCTGCAAATATCTTTCCTGCCTTTCCTATAAAGCTGTCGCCGAAGGTTTCGGCTATGGCCTGTCCGATCTGTGACACCACATTCGGCAGTTCTTTTATTATTACTTTCGCTATGCCCGGCAAAGCCTTAATAAACGATTTGAACAACATTGTGGCCGCACTTATAAGCGGCGGCAACAAGTCATTTACAATACCCGGCAACTCGGCTTCTATAACAGGCGCCAATTCCTGTATCATATAGCCTGCGCCCTCTATGCCTGCTCTTATGGCAGGCATTATGTTTTTGCCGAATGTCTTTGCCGAAAATATGAAGTTATCAATGCACTGGTCGAAGCTGTCGCCGCCCGTAATAAGACTTGTCATAAGATTACCCCATGAGGATCTTACGCTTGCCCATGAACCTTGTATTGTCGAACTTGCCTCCTTTGAAGTCGTGCCTGTTATCTTCATATTTTCCTGTATGGTATGTATTGCTTCAATAACATCAGCATAAGAAGAAATGTCAAAGGTCGTATTTGCCAGCTTTCCTGCGTCCTTTAATAATCTTTGCATCTCTTCCTTAGTACCGCCATAGCCGAGCTTGAGGTTGTCAAGCATTGTATAATTTTGCTTTGCAAAACCCTGATATGCGTTTTGTATAAGTTCCATATCGGTACCCATCTTATTGGCATTATCAGACATATCTACAATGGCTACATCTGCCAATTTAGCCGCTTTTTTGGTATCACCGCCCAAACTCGATATAAGAGATGCCGAAAATCCTGTTACCGTTTCCATATAGTCATTGGCTGAAAGACCTGCATTCTTATAAGCGTCATTGGCATTTTTAAACACCTCTGCCTCCGACTCTTTAAGTACCCTATATTGGTCCTGTATTTCCGAAACCGACTTACCTACGATTTTGGCATATTCTTCAACATCTTTTGCGCCGCCTGCGCCAAACAGAGTTTCAACACCGCCCTTAAGCTGTTCATAATCGCCAAAGCCTTTTACGGCAGACCCTACTATTGCCGCCACTCCTGTTGCCGCTGCGCCCATTCCTACGGCAGTTGCCTTTACAGTCGCTTTTGCTGCCGCTGTGCCTAAGTTTTTGATCCCTGTTGTTACTTTGTTTAAATTTGTCTTTGCAATATCTCTGAATGTGACTTTAAGTTTTTCGGCTTCCTTGTTTGTCTTTTCCGTAGATTTCCTTGTTTTATCCACTTCTTTCTTTGTTTTGGGAAAAGGTGATTTATCTCCTACGCCTCCAAAACTGTCTTTCAGACTTTTAAGATCATTATCCATTATACCAAAGGATTTTTTTAACTTGTTTATATCCTCCTGTATTTTCTCAAAGGCAGACAGCAAATTGTTACTGTCAAGGTCTATCTGTATTACATCCTGCCTTACAACGTGTTTGTCTGCCATTATATCACCTCTTCTTGTACCTTCTGTTTTCCTGCCTTATCTGTTCGTCAAGGGCTGCATTTGCAAGCTCTATCTCTCGCGGCGACATCTGATGAAATACCGTGTTATAGCTAAAGCCTGCAAACACAAGTCGGTACATCGCCCAATCACTCTTTACCTTTTCCTGTTTCTGTCTCTCCGTCATCGGCTTCTCGAAAGGTGCCGTTATTAACGGATGAAAGGAACTGTATAACCTCGTCAAGCGTTTCTGCGTCCTCAAAGTCATCAATACCCATCTTAGGCTCCACAAGTACATTTTTAAGCAGATATTCTGCCATTTTGAACATACTCACGCCCTGATTGTCGTCCACAAACTTTGCTGCCTCGTCAATAGCCTTGTATCTGCTTGACATACCGTTAAACTGCGCCGTGTACTCTGTTCCGTTAATTGTCCTTTTAACCTGTGTAAATTTCTTCATGTCAAAATCTCCTTTAAAATTAATTTTATATTTTTAACACATATGTGCTAAATACAAGAGTGCATCAAAAAAGCGCCTGTTCTTCACAAGCGCCTTTAAAATTTTTTATGCCATATTCAACAACTTTTCCTGCAAGGCTTCCTGAAGTACTGCCGAAAAATTTATATTATTTTTCAGCGCTTCCTCATTGAGCCATTCAGGTATTGTCAATGTCTTTTTAACTGCTTTGTTGTTATACATTTTTCTATACTCCAATGTATCACAAGCAATATAATTGACAAACTCATTTTCATTGACCTTAATATCGGAAATATCGGTTGGTTTAGGTATTTCCTTTCCGTCTGTTTCATATCCATATAAGGTCAATGCAAGTACATCCTCTGCCATTTCAATAGCTTCATCTAATGTACTGCCGCAGGTATAACAGCCTTCCAGATCATTAAACACAACCGAATAATTCCCATCATCCTCTTTGGTAAATACTGCCGCATATACATATTTTGACATACATATTCTCCTTCCAAAATTTTATGCTGTTTCAGAGACCGACAGGCTTAAATGCCTGCGTCCCTCTTAATATTGGTATAAGTGCCTTTTGGTATATCCTGCGATAGGTGTCTTGGTACCGAAAATTGCTTTTCGGTTTTAGGACTATACCAAATATCGTGTTTTTTGCCATTTCTTAAAAGATAACAGCCATTTTTCTTTAATAGCTTTATCAACTCGGATGTCTTCATTTGTTATCTCCTTTCCATGGTTTAATTATAACACGTGTTTATACGTATGTCAAGAAGTTTTTAGAATTTTTATCAAAAAAGCACTTCTGATTTCTCAAAAGTGCTTTTTTGTTGACGCATAATATATTTTATAATATAATAATACCGTTGTCAGCTCCATTCTGTGATAACAGAAAGGAGGTGAACACCTTGTTTACATCTTTTATACTCTCCGTATTGGCGGGTATAGTTGCCTACTATATCTGCAAATGGTTAGACGGAGGTAATGACAACAACTAACCTCGACCGCTCTTGTCGCTAAAAGAGCAGAACCCCTGAAAGGCGCCTCTTTCGGGGGTTCATTTTTGTGAACATCTTTTTGTTTACATCTTTTTGCCTTGATTTCATTATAAAACAAAACCCCTGCTTTGTCAATATATGCAGTTAAAAATTTTTTATTCACAAAATGCTCTTGATTTAGATAACTCCAAAAAGCGCTTATAATCCCGGTATAATGTCTTTTATCCCTTTGGCTGTATTTGCGATCTTTTTCATAAGAGCATTATCATTCAAATACTCCAGTCCTTTTAATGTTATTACGGGATTGTAGGAAGAAATTAAAGCATTGTTTCCGTCTATACTGTATTTGACGGTAACACCTTGAATATATCCGTTCTGCACAAGCATTTCTATTATTCTGCACCATTTATTTCGACTTATTCCCAAGCTTTCGGCTGAAATCTGCTCAATGTCAAATTCGTCATAGTCCATAGCTTTTTCAAGCCTTTTCAATATTTTGTAAATCGTATTAAAATTGTCCATTGTCGTACCTCCCACTAAAAAAGCACCCTTAATTTCTCAAAAGTGCCTTTTTACGTATAATCAGTTATAATGACTTTGTCGCATAAATCAGCTAATGGCGTGCCATTTACTTTGTAATTTTCCAACAAATCTTTTGGTGTGTTATAATACTGCAATGGGTCTTTTGATACATTCTGAGTTGATTCGCCTACACCAATACCATTTTCACACCAAGTAAAAATTCCATACTGATGCCCATTTATATCAAACAATATATCTCTTCCATTATTAATTTTTTTTATAAATTCACTCTTTGTCATGGTAATTTACACCTCTCTTTATTTACATCTTTATTAGTTTCAGATGCTGTTTCTAAATATACTTTTAATCAACTCTAAAATCTTCAATATGTTCATCTTCTTTCAAAATACCGTTTTTTTTGCAAAATGCTTCTACTTGCGCATCTATTCTTTTTCTTTCTTCTTCTGTTGAACGCGCACTACCAATCACTTCAAATGCCGGCGGATCGTTCCATCTTCTGTCTGAGTATGGCTTCTTTTTTTCTTTACTCATTTCCATTCCTCCATAAAAATACGCATTATTCCATCTTTTTCTACCTTTTTTAGCACTTTGAATTCCGAGTTTCTCATATATAATACTTCTGATTCATTGGAATTATATTTAGTTATATCTTTACCTTTTGTTGAATCCACAATATATATCTGTATATCAGCGTTTGGATTATATATATCTTTACTACTTGTTGATATATATTGTTTAAAGCTTATTACATCATCTATAATAAACTTATCAATAAACTTTTTTCTTTCATCTTTATTAATTATGTCAACGCTTCTGACTAAATTACCTTTATAAGTCGGCATTTTGTTTAATGCGCTATCCAAATCCCTGATAAACTTCTTATCCTTTTCGTTAAGCTCGACATTGTTTCTTAACTTCTCATTGATTTTATAGCTGTCACTGCTTATATATCTATTTATAGCATACTGTTCATCATCGGTTAACTTTATTATACCACTTTCCTTGAATTTTTCAACTATTTTTTCAACTTCTTCAATACTTTTTCCCGTCAGCTCTGCGGCTTCTTCAATGCTGACTATTTTGTATTCCAAAAAACACCGGCAATTACAGTCATTCCTTGCTGTTCCGCTTTTTCCCGGACATTCTGCAAATACACCTTTTTCAAGCTCGAATTTGTCGCCGACTATTATCGCCTTGCCTTCCATCTTTTGATGGTCTGCTCCGCTCCTATTTTTAATAGTTTTCCATTTACCTCTTGCATTCCTTACCCTTACCTGCGGTCTTACTCTCTTATCCTTCATTGTCCGCCATATTGCCACTTCTACAAGTCCGCTGCCCTCAAGACCTTTGTTTATATCCTTTGCGCTGTCTGCAAGTCCGCTCTCCTGTACTCTGTGAACCTCTGTCCGCACTATATTCATTGACTTGCCATACAAACCGCCCACGCCCGCATTACCAAACACAGCCTTATTTATATTTTTTGCCATAGTGTCATAACGCTCACCCGTCATCAAGCCTATGTTTATCCGTTGTTTGATACCGTACATTATTTCCTGCCTGTGCTTTTCCAGTGTGTCGGGTAGAGTCAGTCCACTTATAGGATTTTCAACGGCATTTTTTATTACTTCGGGTCTTAAATTCAAGTCCTTGAATCTCTCATGCAGCCGGTCCTTGTCTGTGCTGTCCTCAACAGCTTTTACCATACCTTTATATACGCTTTTATATGTAGCTTCGACAGTCTTTCTTATTTCTGCCGATATGTCGGGAGTAACTGTATTGAGATGTTTGTCTACCTCCTGCAGAAACTTGGCGTATCTCGCTCTCAGATTTAGTATACCTACACTAAGCCTGCCGTCACCGTCCGAATAATCCGCATATTCATCAGCCAAAAAGTGATTTAGTTCTTTTATTATACTTCTGTATATCCTTGCGATCTCTTTTTCGGTGTCTGCTTGTCTGCTCTTTTCCACACGCCTCAGTTCTGCCACATAATAGTCCAGCGTCTTTTTATCGGGCATAAAAAACCACCTCTGTACTCCTTAACTCTTATCATTTCAGCGGCCTTGCAAAAATACTTAGCCTTCCGATAAAAAAGGGACGCTTGCTTTTTTTGCAAGCTGTCCCCAATACCTCTTTTATATTCTCTCGTTCACAAGATCGAATATCTGTATTTCAAATGCGCCGTCCTCGGCTTCTCTTCCTCTGCCCATGCTGGGTATTTTCTTGATATTTGCCATAGTGCCGCCGCTGCGCTCTCCCAGCACCTTATTTGTGTACCAGAACGGAAACGGATCTTCTCTCTTTACAAGCTCCATCAGATAAGGATACTGCGGACTTGTTACCTGTACCGTAAGTGTTGCCGTTCCCAAGCTGTTATTTATTATGTTTTTTACAATATCACCCTGAGCCCCTACCGAAGATGTAAATTCCTCCTCGTCCTTGTCTATGGTAAGCATATCCTCGCCAAAACCCGTTATATTTACGCCGTCTACCGTAACGGTAGTGTCTTTGGCATTATATTTTGCAAAAAGCATTAAACTCACCTCCCTTAAATTTTAATGGTGCCGTTAATAACAAGTGTGTGGACTGCCCCGGCAAGCTCAAAAGAAAAACTGCCTTCAACATATTTTCTTTTTTCTCTGTCACTTGCTTTGGTTTCGGATCTCGGCTTAAAAACGACAGTATATGCCCCGTCTCCGTTATCGTCTTCGGCTATTATACCGTTCGCAAAAGCCGTCTGAAGCACATTTACACATACGCTTTCAAGCAGTCCTATACCTGCATTGGTATAAGGCACCTTGTCATTGACGATAAGCGCCTGCTGTTCCTGATACTGTATCTGTGTAATAAGCCAATCTCTGGCGTCCATAATGTCTATATACTCACCGTTAAGACATACTCCCTCGCTTGTCACATTGTAGCCTGCCTTTTTTACAAAGGCATTCACATTGTTGTTATGATATTTCTCCAACTCTGATTTTGAAATAGCCTCATCGGGATATACGCCCTTTAAAACCTGATTTTTATAGGTATAAGAGCCGACAGGTTTGCAGCTGCACTTTGCAATAAGCGCCGTTGGTATCTGATTCAGGTCAATGCCGTCATCTTCCACACTCTTTACACCGACATATATAAATGTCCTTGCATAGCTCTTTTCTTTCATTTCCTTTATCGTTGGTTCTGCCTCGGTATAGTCCTCTGTATTTATGTATGCGCCCAGCATTTTATAGTTATCGTCCGCCTCGATAGCCTCGGCAAGAAGCTTTATATTTTCTATGCTCTCACCTATGGGCAATAAATATCTGTAATCGCAGTTTCCGTATTTAGCCACATCCTTTATGGGACAGCACAGCACAGCCACCTTTTCGGGAGGCGTCTCCTGCATAAATGCAATTTTTATGGCATTCTTTAAGGCTTTTACCTTATCCTCCGTGAGCGTTTCCTTTGCGGTTATTTTTTTCTCCGCGTCTTCAACACTGTAAATTTCCGTGTATGGCATTTCAGTTTCGCCCTCTGTGGCAACATATAAGCATATGCCGCCGAAAGCGGCAGGATTAACAACGTCCTCTATACTGATATTGACAGTTACATCGCTTATATTTTCGGCCATTTTTATCACTCCTTTTTGTTTAAAGTCATCGTTTCGATCATTCCCGATTCATCGACAGATCTTTTTGTCTCATCAAACAAATAAAAAACGGCGTCAAATCCGTTTCTGTATTCGTAGTCAATGGATATTAAGCTGTCTCGGTTTGTAATACTGCCGACCCTCTGCACTATAACATCTCTGTCGTTAAGGTACTGCGTACCGACATTGTCCAGATACTCTCTTGCCTTACATGCAAGCTCGACACTTTCGCCCTCCTTGTCAGACTGTACCGTTATGCTCCAGGTTTGCGTTACGGGTATTCTGTCGATACCGTCTTTATACTCTCCCCATGTGCCGTTATTGGCGCTTTCAAGTGTTGTCACCGTATATGAGAGATAAGGATAATCGGGAGGCTCAGCGTTCTGACCCGCTCTTATAACAGGTATGCCCAAATAATTCTTTAACCCCTCGCACACCGCAAGCCTTAAATTGTTGTTGTCTGTCACCTCTGCGCCCCCTCTGCCTTAAAAGCGCTCACATATTTAAGTGTATATTGATATACCCCTGTAAACTCGGCATTCTCGACCTGTTCCTCCACTCTGTACCTATTGTTTTTGTATATAACTTCGGTATCTCTTAAAGGAATAGGCTCGGCCATAAACAAATACTTGTCCCTGTCGGTAAGAGTACCGTCAGACCTGTATATCTTGCCGTCCGATATGCCTATTATCGCCCCTGTGAGCGTTTTTTCGGTCTTGGTATATTGATATGTGCCCGTATCGTCATAACTGCCCTCGGAGCCTGATATTGCCGTAAATTCGGTACTGTATTTTTCTATAAGGTCAGAAAAGTCAAAATACTGCATCAGTCCTCGATCCTCCATGTTATGCTGTTTATCATTTTGCCCGTGTCAGCTAAAGGATTACCGCTGCCCTTTACTTTCTTCGTCATTTCGGTATTAGGTGGACTGTCCAAATCCCTTGCAAATTTTTTTATGGCCGTGGACAGTCGCCTTCCTAAATCATTAAGATAATCATCAGCTGATATTTTACCTATTGCGACTTGTTTTAAAAGCCTGTCATTATACTTCATAACATCTTTTATAGCATCGTCATGGCCTGCTCTTATGAAAGAACGCTCGGGAATTTTTACACTTTTTGTAAGCCAATACAAAAGTTCCGTTTCGCCTTTTCTTTTGCCACCTTTAATATTTCTCGCAAGAAACTTTTCACCATCTTCCGATACAAGCACAAACAAATCCTTAAAATCCCTTGCTTTTTTCTTTCTGGCCTTTGGATTTATGGGTACTGTCAGATATTTAACATTTTTCGACTTTATATCGCAGCCGTATTCGTGTATACCCGCCAACCATTGATCTTCACCTTCCAAAACACCTACTTGTACTTTTTTGCCGTTTATTTCATTCATTGTTTCCGTTATTGACGGTATCTTATTTACTTTGGTATTCCATTTCACTAATATCTCCACCTTTCTGTTGCCTGAACGAATGTAACACCCGACTTTATTTCATCGCCCAAAAGTTCCTCTGCCGCCTCCCACAATAGGTCCCTTGTATTTGTATTAAATGACTGTGAAAGGTTGCTTATGCTTTCGCTTGTTATGCCGGGTCTCAGCTTCATAATATCCATATATCTGCACAAAAAAAGCCTTATGTTTGCCGGCAGCTCCTCTAAGGCTTTATCGTCATCTATATTTATTTTTAATTTGGTATTGCTGTTTACCCATAATAAACCGCTTTCAATGAGCATACATACCTTGTCGTTTATAGGCTGTATGCCAAGTTTCATTTTTTCGACTGATTCCATACTCAACATACAGCCTCACCTCTTATACCTTCGACTTTCCGCCTCTTTTTTTGGAAGATGCAGCGGTATCCTTTGCATTGTCATCGGTTTCGGCTGTATTATCGGCAGGTGCAGGCTTGTCCCCGGCCTTTAAGGGCGTTTCCTCAACAGGCACATTCTCACCCGCTCTGTAATATCTGCCCTTATATATGATCGCATGTGTATACTTCATATCTTAACCCCCTTTACGCAACCTCGACAGCGCAGCATTCGTCCATTCTCTCAAATGACGGAAGCACTATCTCCGATACCGTTGTTTTGGTGTTTACAGGATCGGTAGTATATGTTACGGTTACTGCAATGCCTGTATTTACCAAGGTAGTATCGACCTCAGATTTTGACATAAGCACTCTTTCCTCGGGAGTTGTGCCGAACCATGTATTGCCCAGAGCAGAGCTGTCAGGCAGCATCATAACGATATTGTCGGGATAAAACTTTTTGGCGGCGCCCGTTTCGTCCTTAAACTTCTTGTTGTATATTATTATCTTAACGCCCAGTTCTTCCTCCACATAGCTCTGTACCCTTGCGCTTGTATAATTTACATTGGCAGTGGTATTCTGGGCAAGCACACCACTCTGTACCTTCCTGCTTGCCTTTATGAGGTTGAATGTCGCCTTTGACATAAGCAATATTGAAGGCGCCGCGCCTGTTGCGTCCTCCTGTGCATCCATTATATCTTCAAGATTCTTTATAGGGTCGCAGGTTTCGGGAGCGTCCCACTTGTCCTCCGTATTTTCTATCTTTGTATAGTGTTCTTCCTTCCACTTGCCGTCGGGGTCATAGTCGTATGTATAATTCACACCGTTTGCGGCTATATTTATGCCTATTTTGCCGTCCAAAGGTGCCAAAAGCTGCATTCTCATCCTTTCGGGCACCACAAGAGCGCCGTCAACGAGAGTGTCCGCATCGTTGAATATGTTGTTTAACACCTGTACCGCATAAGGATCTTTGCTTGACTCAACTCTCATGATTTCCTGCTCGTCTGCTTCTTTTACAAGCATACTCTCACGGAAAAACGGCATTTCCGTTTCAAGCTCCGAAATACCTACCCTGTCCCTGAATTTTGACTTTACATCAAAAGCAGACGGCGCAAGCGACACAGGCAATCCCTTATGTCCCTTTATCCACTTCATATCAAGTCCCGCCTTTTTCTGCGCAGGGAAAAACCCCTCGCCCAGATACGGTATTTTGTTGCTTGCAGCCTCGGTATAATTTGCCGCTATGGCCTCAGCGTTATAAACATCCGATAACTTCATTTGCTCATCTCCTTATTTTATTCTTGAAATGTTGCTTTCTCAAAATTCAGTCTGATTACTGAATTTCCGTCAACTGTTACTTCAAATTTTGTCTGCTTGTCCTCGACTCTGAAAACAATATCCTTGTCATAGTCAATATCCTTCTTGCTTTCAACGCCGTTTTTCTTAAATGTCATCTTACTGCCCGGCTCTCCCGAAAGAGTAAAAGGGAAGAAATGTCCGCTCTGTTCGGCAGCATTATTTGTGTTAAAAGCCTTAAAGCCATCTACCTTGTACAATGTACCTTCAACACTGCCGTCATCGAGTATCTTCGTATCCGGACTTATCATCTCGCTTACCTTTTTGGCTCCTTCGCCCTTTATAGGTTCATTATCTTGGGGCATTACCGTTGCTTTGTCGGTTTCCTTCGGCAATGCCCCTTCATCAAAAGGGAGGAATGTTATCTGCTTGATATCTACCGCCTCATCAGGTTCTTCGGGAAGCTTTGATTTGTCAATAAATCCGTGTACGACTACTGCGCCGTTAGGGTTTTCTTCCAAAACAACATCATTAAGCAGTACGCCTATTGCGGTTGCGCCATTTGCGGGTACAAAAGTACCTGCGGGAATAACTCCGTCCTTAGCCTTTTCGCCAAGCTCGGAACAATCATAATTGATTGCTGCATAGTGATCATTCGCCAGTATATTCACGGGCTGACCTATGTCTGTCTTCTTAAATTTCATTTATTCTCATCTCCTCACTTTAAATAGAAGTCCAAAACTTCTTTACTTCTTTTTGTCTGCTCTGCCCTTGCCTTGCCCAAAAACTCGGCAACGGCATTCTTGCTGCTGTTATCGTCCTTTTCTCCGTCATCATTGCTGACGCCTCCGTTCGGATTTCTGCCGGCTGCCTTGAATTTCTCATTTACCTTGCTTTCAACGATTTTGTTTACAAGCTCTTTTAAAGAGGCTATTTTCTTGTCGATGTTGCTTTCGTCTTCACCCATTACAAGATCTACTACCTTTAAAGCGGTGTCGCTGCCGTCATCAAGTCCTGCTTTTTTAATGGCGCTGACAGCATAATAGCGATTTTCCTTTTCCTTCAGAGCCGCCTCACGTTCTGCAAGATCCTTTGCCCTTTTTTCGTCTTCCAGCCTTCTGACCTCTTCGGCGGTAAGCTTTTCCTTTCTCAGCTTATCAAGCTGTTTTTCAAGCTCCGACTTGTCCTTATTAGCCTTTTCCATAGCCTTTTCAACTCTGGCATTTATGAGGCGCTCGATATTTTCATTGTCATTGTTTTTTTCGCCGTTACCGTCCTTGTTGTCATCGGCAGCATTTTTGCCGCTGTTGTCGCCTTTGCTGTTGTCGGTGCCGGCTCCGTTCGCTTCTACGCCGCCTGCGCTCCCGCCGTCAGGACTGTACATTGGCATTATACCTAAGCCGTATTTCATTTATTTCTCACCTCCTCATTGTCTTTATATATTGAACCTTTTAATCGTCATGCCCGGGACAAATAATATATAAAAAGCACTTCTGCTTTCCGAAAAGTGCTTTTAGCCTGTAAAAATAACTGAATTTTTATATATCCACTTCCTCATCTGTTATAACTGAGTTATCCTCCTTTTCATTTTTTAACATTTCCATTACATAATCCACATCATCCACAAAGCTGAGCTGACTGTATGCCACTTCCTGCGGTATTCCGGCAGATATTAAAGTCTGTACCGTCTGTGCTTCCGTCAATGTGTCAAGCGGAAAATTCCTTGTAAATTCCATTGTTATCTGAAGTGGGTCTACATATATATTTTTCTTCTTCCATGCCGAACACAGCACTTTCCACATATATTGTGCAGCGTCCATCATTTTTGTCTCAAACATACCGCACTTTGTTTCAAGTCCGTGCAGCTTGAACTTAAGGCTTACACCGCTTGCACTTCCAAAGCTTTCATCATTCAGATTGGGGGTTTTTGAAAATCTGTATATATTTTCCTGCAATCTTTCAAGATGATGTTCTGTAAAGCTGTCATTTATGTTTTTTGTCAAAAAGCTTACATCCGCTTCTTTTGTCCCCGTTGCAATTACTCTTATTGCTCCGTTATGCTGCGCCCTTCTGATCTCACTATCATCTATCTGCAGGTTTTTGAATACCATATATGCGTGTACAAAACTTTCAAGTTCGTTGCTGTTGTCTGAAGTCACTTTATCATAATCGTCTATAAGAGCAAGTACCTTTTCGGCATCGCCCATAAGCTCCTTGTTATTTGCTATTCCCTGTAAAGGACAATAGTCAAACAAATGAGGCTCGCTTTTCTTATATACAAGACCGCCTTTATATCCTTCATAATAATGTATAAAGGTATCGTCATAAAACTCTATAATAAGCTGTGACTGTTGTTTCTCAGGCAGTATTTTTCGTACTCTTACAGCATATTCCGGTTCGCTTATGTCGGTGTTCGATAATATTATTGTTTCGTATCCCGGTACTGCCATAACTCTTATTTCGCCGTCTGTGTCTATATAAAAAAGCCTGCCTGCATATCCGTATATACTTGCAAACTTTGTTATTTCCATATCAATACCATACATATTGTTAAGTGTCACAAAATCAGTAACTGCTTTTGTTGCTTTGTCAACAGCCTCTGCCCCGCCTGTTACATCTTCGGCCTCCTTGCCTTTGCTATAACCATAGCTTATTGGCTCGCCTGCAAAATATCCTGTCTTAAAGTCAATAATTTCGGAAAAATAATCGTTGTTTATCAGATTATTTATAGGTCTGCCGTCTTCAAATACAGGCTTTCTCTTAAAAATCGGCACTCCTTCGGCTATCGTTCTGTATCTGTCGTACAGCTTTTTATTATACGCCGCATTATAGCTGTGTTTATTTATTATCTTTTTTAACAATTCGCATGGTATGCCGTCTTTTGACACAGACCTGTTTATTTCCCTTATTTCATTGGTAAAATCGGGATATATCTGCAAATAATTTCTGTTTTTGGCATCATCTTTCATATAATCGCCCCTCACATAAATGTATCACCATCTGACAGCCGCCTTTGCCTCGTTTTCCATCTGCAGCGCCTCTGTCGCATATCTGAGAGCGTCTATCAGGTGATTGTTTTCATCGGCTGCCTTTGCCATAGCATTACCGTATTTGTCCTCCTGCCAATGGTACTGTTCAATTTCATTCTTAAAGTTTTGGCAGTTCTTATGTATAACTATTTCATATCCCTGTAGCCACCTTATACCTCTGTTTATGCTGTCGGCACCCTTGACCGCAGGAACAGCGTTTATATTGTATATGGCAAGATAGTCTATCGTCTTGGGATCTGCACTGTCACAGGTAACATATTCGTCCCCGAATATTTCTTTCGATACCCTTACAAGCTCATCATCGGTCATTCCTGCCCGATAGTATTCGTCAAATACATATATTCTCTTTTGTTTTTTATCTATATGCACTTTTATAAGTGCATTTGGGTCTTGTGAATAACCGAAGTCCATGCCGCAATATATATTGTCAAAGTGAGGTATCATTTCGGATAAATCCTCGACCCTCCAATTTTTGAATATGATATGTCCCAAAACGCCCCAGTTTCCAAGTGAATAGACATTGTAATAATACGGGTCTGTTTCGTTTTCAAGCCTGTATTTATCCTCATCAGTCAGCATATCGTTATCCTTGTATGTTGTTTTAAGTATAAGCACGCTTTTGTCCTCATAACAGTTTTTATTATCCTCCCATTTACCGAAAAACCTCTTATATATCCAGTGACTTTTTAAAATAGGATTAAAAGCCATTACTATATACTTATCATTGACCGATATACCCCTCAACCTCTTTGTGAGCTGCATATAGGCATCCTCTTTTATTTCGGTGGCTTCCTCTATAAATATCCTTTCCAATACTCCCTTTGCAGGCGTGATTGACTTTACCTTTTCTACATCGTCAAGCCCTGTAAAAAGTATCTGACAGCCGTTTAAAAGACAGGTTATCACCATATCTGACTTGTTTATTTTAAAATAATTTATAAGTCCCATTTCATATATGGTCTTTACAACCTGATTGTATACGCTGTTTCTTATTGTCCTTGCAACATTCCGACAGCACATCCAATTAACGCCCTTTATACAGTCAAGCACTACCTTTTGACAAATAAAAAAGCTCTTTCCCGATGAAGAACCTCCAAAAAATATTTGCGTCTGTTGACTTTTATTCAGATATGGGATATATACATCATTCATTTCGACTTCAATATCCATATAATCCTCCCACAAAAATACACCTGTAAGTTTTTATTTATTCTTGTCCCTTGTGCTTGCAATATTTATTTTGATTTCATTATCCGACTTGTTATCAATAACATTCTCGGCCTTATCTCTCCACTTGTCAGGACGTCTGTTTTTAAGCCAGAATATCTGAGCTGTTGTATCAGGCAATGCTGTCCTTTCTATTTCTTTTGTAACGACAAGATAATTTTCTCGTTCTTCAAGCACTCCCATAATTGAACCCGCAAAAGAAACGTAATCATATATCCTTTTAGCTCTTTCCTTGCTATAGAACGGTTGCTTTTGGTACCACGACAACATTTCGTGGTCTTTCTTGCTGGAATTACAGCTTTTGCAGCACGGTAATACATTAATCATTGTAAGCTCGCCGCCTTCGATAAGTGGTTTAATATGGTCTTTGGTCAATTCTCCGCTTTTACCACAGTAGCAACATTCATTGTTGAAATAATTTTTTACAATTTCCCATTGTGTTTCTGTAAGCTCAACGCCATTGCTATGCCTTTTCTTTTGTCCGCTATCGGGTATTCGCTCCTTTACGACTTCTTTATAAGTGAAGCCTAAAGCCCTTTTAAGCAAAGCATTTTCAACCTCATAATCAACTACTTCTTTTCCTCTTTTTAGGGTGTCCAAAATGTCCGGATATTTCTTTTTCCATTCATTTAGTGTTGACCTGCTGACCCCCATATTTTGAGCGATCTGCTTATCGGTCAGACCATCTCTTGCCCAGCCTTCAATTAGTATAAGCCCCTCTTCACTTAACCAGTATTCGTATTTTCCTTTTGCCACACTAAAATCACCTTCTTGCTTGCCTCAGAATAATGACATACCCAACACAAAGGGAGCTGCCCACCTTCAAAGCAGCTCCCTTTGCAAGGCCGGAATATGAAAAAGGAGGTATAATGAAACACCTTGTATTCGGTTTCATAAATTTACAT
>CANRIS010000028.1 GCA_947630725.1 uncultured Clostridia bacterium | reverse complement strand
CAAGTCCCCGATTGCAGAAAGTTTAAAGAACACACAGGCTGGGAGCCCGAAATAAGCTTTGAGCAGACAATGCATGACCTTTTGGATTATTGGAGAGATAGAATTAAAAATAATGGAATATTTTTAAACAGATAATATTGTACTAAAAGCAATTTTATATAGGTGAGTACAAGAATGAAAAAGATTCTCCACATTTCAAAGTATATGTATCCATTTATTGGTGGTGTCGAATTAGTTGTACAAACAATGGCATCTGCTTTGACCGATGAAAATATAAAACAAAAAATTATATGTTTTAACGAAAATGCTTCAGACAATGATATTGTTTGCAAACGTAACGCAACAACTCATGAATACGTTGATGATATTGAGATAATCAGATGTGGCTGCTTTGGGAAATTTGCCTCTCAGTCATTATCAATCGCATATCATGGTGAATTGAAAAATTTAATGGAAAATTTTAAACCTGATATAGTTATCTTCCATTATCCCAATCCTCTGGTTGCGACTTATTTACTGCAATATAAAAAATACGAATTCAAATTAATACTTTTTTGGCACTTTGATATTACAAAACAAAAAGTATTGGGCAAGTTGTTTTATAATCAAAATATTTCACTTTTAGAGCGTGCAAATGTAATAATAAGCACATCTCCGAATTATGTAAATGGGAGTCCATTTTTACAGAGATATAAAGAAAAATGCGTAATTATACCTGTTTGTATTGAAGATTCAAGTTTAGAGACAACAAGTGAAATTATAAAAAAAGCAAATAATTTAAAGAAATCCTTAAAAAATAAAACAATTTGCTTTGGTCTTGGCAGACATATACCTTATAAAGGTTTTAATTATCTTATAGAAGCTTTTAAGATGCTTGATGATAATTTTGTTTTATTTATAGGAGGTCAGGGGCCGCTGACAAAAGAACTTATGCAGCAGGCAAAAAACTATTCCAATATAGTATTTCTTGGCAAAATAAGCAATGAAGAGAAAATTATTCATTATCTTGCTTGTGATATATTTTGTTTTTCATCTGTAACCAAAAACGAAGCTTTTGGATTGGCGTTGGCAGAAGGTATGTATTTTGGTAAGCCTGCCATTACCTTTAATATTCCCGGAAGTGGAGTAAATTATGTTAGTTTGGATAATGTCACCGGAATAGAGTGTCCGAACGGAGATGTTGAAGCTTATGCAGAGGCAATAAAAAAACTTGCCTCTGATAAAATGCTTGCATCTCAATATGGGGAAAACGCAAAAATGAGAGTTGTCAAAAATTTTATGTTCGATAAATTTAAAGAAAGAATAGTCGAACTTATTTCAAATCTTTGAACTCCAAATAAGTTTCTGTAAAAAACAAATCGGAGAAACATTTGAAAAAATAAGTGTGGAGTGTCAAATAAATGTCTGAAATCTTATTGCAGGGAGAAACATTTTATTACAACAAAAAGGCTTATCATATTGAAGATATGATGAATGCCGAATTTTATGACTATAGTAACACATTATGTGACGAATATATAGTTGATCTATATACTGTAAATGAATTGTTTTTTACATTTATACAGCAAACTTTGGCTTTAGAAAAATTTATTAAAGATAAAGATATTTCTGAAATAATAATAAAGCTCTCTGATTTTTCGCTGACTTGTATTGCATTAAGTGCCGCTAAAAAAGCTAATATAGCTATTCGCTATAATTTTTTAATATTCAAAATGCATCATTATGCTGTAGCTTTGAAAGAAATATTTTATATATTGGCATCTACAGGATACCTTGCATTAAAAATATTGCCCGAGAAATATATATCAGCGCCTGACAGCACTGCTGATG
The DNA here is from genome assembly GCA_947630725.1 of uncultured Clostridia bacterium. Taxonomy (GTDB): domain Bacteria; phylum Bacillota; class Clostridia; order Lachnospirales; family CAG-274; genus JAJQCI01. The sequence goes on along the minus strand of CANRIS010000028.1, from coordinate 25,843 downwards.
TATTTTCAATATTAAGACTAAACCAAGAATATCAAAAGTTTGGTTTTTTAATGAAAAATAATAATATTCTATTTGACTTTGAAAATATAAAAAGTACGTTATCAAAAAACAAAAATATAAAGACGAATGTATATAACAGATTTAGTCATCTTGAAAGATCTGTATGGATTGTTAAGGCTTTTTTTGGGGGAATAAAAGACTTAAATGATATAAGAGTATTTTTAAAAAATAAAGTTAACAAATTCTGTGCATATGCGGCATGTGAGTATCATAGCAAAAGAGTTGTCCATACGGCGCTTTATGCTCAAATGATTAATAAGTACTTTTCATTATTTAAAGGGAAAACATATATAACTGGAAAGATTATTGACAGATATGCCGTAATTGATTCTAAAGCGGCAAAAAAGAATAATATAAAAATATATAATTTTCCTCATGGTATTGAATATGGGTTTAAATTACCATACGGTTTGGTAGGTGATATATTTTTTGCCACCTCAGAGTTTGCTGCCGATTATTTTAATATGCTGTATAATACGAAAAAATTTGTATTCCGTAAAGAAATTATGGATCATATGTTTAACAGACATTACATGAGAAATAAAAAAAGAAGTGTTGTATTTTTTTCAGAGGCACATGAACCTGACGTCAATATTGAGATTATAAATGGTTTAAAGAAATTGCTTGATGCTTATAACATTGACATAATTGTTAAACCTCATCCACGCGAGAATTTAAAATTCTATAATAGCATTGAAAATGTAAAACTTATAACAGATTTTGACTATGCTATTACTGACAATATATGTATTGCAAGACGTTCTACTATATTGATAGAGGCGCTGTATAATAATTCTGATGCAAACGCTATTCTTATAAATACAAATGATTATGCTGTATATAAAAATTATCCATCCTTACAAGATAAAAAGATAAATGTATTTTTCAACATAGAAGCTTTAGCATCTTATATTATAAAATCATTAAACAATGCGCATATATAAGATTCAGTTCCTGTTACTTTATAGGCAAACGCTGCTGTATGTTCATATATATATTAATGATTGCGATATTAACAATTTTATTTGATTATATAATGACAGATCAAAGTATCTTGTGCTTGATAAAAGAGGTTTATTATGAGGAAAACTAATTCATCAAAATTATTACTCAGCTTCAATGCTGAAAGTAGATGTTTATTGGCTGTATATATTTTTATATTATATTCTTTTTTCCTGTCCGTAATTGCACAAGGTATTAATTCAAAAATATGCTATGGAATGATACCTTTTAGTATGATTTTAGCTCTGTCTTCATTATATGACGGAAAGAGATTTTTTATTTATAACGATATTATAAAAAAAATGAGTGGATGGATTATCTGCTTAAGTTTTTTTGTATTGTTTATAGGAGTAATAATAAAAAAAGAAACTTCACTGGGTACAATTCTATTTTTATGGTCTATGGAGATTGCTGTCATTTTAGCTCACTATCCTAACATATATAAAAAATTGATTAAATTTATTATTCTTTGTGCATTAATAAATGCGGCAGCAACTTTTTTGTTTTTAATTAAGCCTTCCTTATATGAGCATATGTATAATTTCTATGGCTATTGGCCTACAGGAACATTGAATGGTGAAGATGGTTATAAGGCCGGAATCACAAATCATTATACGTCAAACGGATTTATTATGGCTATGGGATTATTGGCATCGACTGTGGATCTGATTGCTGAAAAAAAGTATATTATAAGAGGCCATAGATATACATTAAAAATGATAAATATACTGATTTTTTTTATGGCATTGATACTAACGTCGAAAAGAGCACATTTCATTTTTGCTTTAGCAGCTCTCCTTGTTGTTTATTTTATAGTAAATAAACAACAAAAAAAAATTATAAGCTTTAGACATATTATTATTATCTTTTTTGTATTTATAATTATTTTTGTTCTAAACCAGATACAGGATTTTAATATATTGTTTGAACGTTTGTTAAACATTGGCAAGGATGAGTCTTCTTATGCGCGTATTGACTTATGGACTTATGCATTAAAAATATTTAAGGAACATCCGATATTGGGTATAGGATGGGGCAAGTTTAAATATGCTTATTTTAATGCTTTTAAAAATATGCTGATAAGAAGTAAATATCAGTTGTTAAATGTACATAATGTGTATATCCAGTTACTTGCTGAGACAGGTATAATTGGATTTATATTTTTTATATACAATATGCTCCATACACTGTATAATGGAGTACATTTGGTAATAAATAAATGTAAATCCGAAAAAAAATTGTCTCAACAAGACAGCCCGTTGGTCTATGCCGTTTTAGTACAGATATTTTTTATACTTTATGGCTTTACCGGAAATTGTTTTTATGATATTACGATATGTCAATATGGTATAGTTATAGGGATTACAATGGGATATTATCACATTTATTACAGAGAAAGAACAAGGTCAAAAAAATAAGAAAATAATGACAATAAAAAAATTAGTCGGGCAATGTACAAATATAAAACATATACTAATTATATGTTAAAGGCGGTGTATTCCGAATGAAAATTTTGATTGTTGCTCATAGTATTTATGATGATCGTTATGGGCTCAACAGTTCAAAGGTTGGTTTAGCTGTTATAATTGGCGAATTATGCCGCAATTTTTCCAAGGATATAAAGGTTGATGTTTTTACAACGGGATGCAGAATGAAAGATATTGACTTGGGATATGCGCATATTCTTTCAAGCAGATACACAGATCTTATTTCGGGATTTTTTAAAATAAATACTTATATATCTTTGAACAAGACTAAAATATTAAAAAAATTATACAATAGCTTGATTTCAGATTGTTGTTTTAGACACATACTTAATAACCACTATGATATAGTTAACATACATGATTTATCGAGAGCCAACATGCAAATTTTAAGAGAGTGTTTAGCATCGAATATTTTGACTGTAGTTACATTACATATTTATATTGGCAATAGCAGCACAATACTTTCTCAGTATGATGAATTGGTTGTTTTTGAAAATTATCTTATTGAAGAAACATCGGTTCCTATAATTGTTGTAAGCTCAGGGCTTAAAACCCGAATATTGAGAGATCATCCTAAAACGAAAGAAGAGCGTATACATATTATAAGTAATGGAACTGAGGCAAATATTTTAGAAAATAACGTTTTTTCAGATGATAAATTTAAATTGATTGAAAACCGATCTGAAAAAATATTACTTTGTATAGGTACGATCAATCAAAGAAAAAATCAACTTCAACTTTTAGAAGCACTATCTTTGATGCAAAAAAAAGAACTTAATCAAATTAAAATTTTGTTTATTGGCAAAGACTTAACAAAAGGAGAATTTCAAAGAGAAATAAAAAATAAAGGGCTCAATACAGTTGCTTATTATTTAGGAGAAATAAACAGGAATGATTTGGAAGTTTTCTATAAAAATGCATACGGAGTAATATCTGTAAGCTTAAACGAAGCATTTGGTCTTACGTTTATTGAAGGATTCAGATTTGGACTGCCATCGCTTTATTTTGATGATATAGATGCGGCAGAAGAACTTTATTCCGAGGATGCAGTTGTATTAATAAAAGGACACGAAACCTATAAAATAGTAGATAGTATAATAAAATTATGCAACACAAAATGGGATAAAAATACAATAATTAAGCATTCAAAAAAATTTGACATAAAAAATACAGCTGATAAATATGAAAAAATTTATCGGACGATCTTAGAGGTTTAAATATATGAAAATCGGCATAATAACATTTCACAGGGCTATGAATTTTGGCGCCGTACTGCAAGGGTATGCATTGCAAAGGTTTTTATACGGACAATCTTATGACGCATATATAATAGACTATAAAAATGAATCAATAGAAAATAATTATAAAATTTTCAAAAAAAAACAAAATGAAAATTTTTTTCATATGGTCTTGCGAATAACATGTACATTACCCGAAAAAATATATAAGCTTTATGGTTTTAGAAAATTTATAAATAATAATTTAAAATTGACAAAGACATATACAGAGTCTTCAATATATAATATCAAATCTGAAAATTTTGATGTATATATAACCGGCAGCGATCAGGTTTTTAATCCTGTAATTACGAGCTTTGATGAAAATTATTTGCTTAAATTCGTTAATGATGGATCGATTAAGATGTCATATGCTGCAAGTTTGGGCTTTTCAGCAGACGAATGTGATAAATTAGAATGGTTGGGTAATGTTATTAATAAATTTAAAACTGTTTCTTTAAGAGAAAATATTGATGTATGTACTTTTAAAACCAAGCTTAATATAGATGCCTTTAGAAATATAGATCCAGTTTTTCTTATCGAATCAGGAGACTGGCGTAAATTGATCAAAAAAAGTCACGAGAAAAAAATTCAAAAAAAATATGTCTTGATTTATGTGATTTCAAAATCATCTGAATTGATAAATACAGCAATTGATTATGCCAAAACAAATCATACAGAGGTATTGGGTATAAATTTGGGCAGTTATGCAGTTAATGGCGTACATAATTTATTAGTAAATACTCCTGAAGATTTTCTTTATTATATCATTAATGCAGAGGTTGTATTTACAACATCGTTTCACGGAACAGCTTTTTCTTTGATTTTCAAAAAAAGGATCGTTGTTGATGATAATCTGCCTGACAATCGTTTTGAAAGAATAAGAGAACTATTCGATATTTTTAGACTGGATTATACATCGTGTGAGTATTATAAGGAATTTAACGAAATAAAAACAATTGATTATGAAATGGTTGAAAATATCATCCGTAAAGAAAAAAATAACACAATAAAATACTTCAACGATACGCTTAGATAAAGTGTTTTGGTTGGGAGGACTATTCGTGAGCAGAGAAAGTAAGCTTGTAAAAAATACATTAATTTTATCTCTGGGAAATGTATTGCCTAAAATTTGCAATTTTATAACTTTACCGATTTTAACCGGATATTTAACAAAAAGTGAGTATGGAACATATGATTTAATCGTTATACTTTGTTACTTATTCCTTCCAATCATAACCCTTCAAATACAAACTTCAGGATTTAGGTTTCTTATTGATGAAAGATATAATGAAGAAAATAAATGCAGTGTAATTACGAATATAATTATATTTATTGTTCCCGTATCATTATTAAGTTTATTTATATTATTTTTTTGTATGTATAAGTATAGTATTGCAATACGGTTGTTGATAATAGTTTATCTGTTTTTTGACACAACTTATATAACTATGGGGCAGGTTGCCAGAGGGTTATCCGATAATAAAGCTTATTCATTTGCAGCGTTCATTAATTCGTTATTAAATATGTTAATGATCATAGTTCTTGTTTATTATTTTAGATGTGGTTTGGAGGGAGTGCTTGTATGCTCGATTTTTTCTGTAGCAATACCAAGTATATTTCTTATAATAAAAACTCAATTATATAAATGTATAAAAATAAGTAGTATAAATTTAAAACTACTGAAAGAGATGCTCAATTATTCTTTGCCTATGGTGCCAAATACTCTTTCTATGTGGATCATGAATGCTTCGGACAGATTGATGGTATACAGATATTTGGGCATAGAATCAAATGCTGTCTACGCTGTTTCAAAAAAAATTCCTAATATGTTAACTTTTGCACAGGGTACATTTACAATGGCTTGGCAGGAATCTGCGTCATTGGCTGCCGATTCCGATGATGCTGAAGTATATTACACAAAGATGTTCGACGTTGTGTTTTTTATAATGAGTGGAGCCGTATTAATTATTTCTGCTATGATGCCAATGTTATTCTCGCTTTTAGTAAGAGGCAGCTACGATGAAGCATATTATCAAATGCCGATACTTTTATTGGGAATGTTTTTTTATAGTATATCAGCGTATTTGGGCGGATTGTATGTTGCCGCAAAAAAAACAAAAAGTGTAGGTGTTACCACAACTATTGCTGCTTTTATAAATTTACTGACTTGTTTTATATTTATAAAGTATATTGGTTTGTTTGCTGCATCGCTGTCTACTCTCATCAGTCATATGTTTTTAACAATATACAGAATGATCAACATAAAAAAATATATAAGTATTTCATATAATAAAACCAAAATACTGGTTGGCATAATTATTATATTATTTGTATTAATTATAAGCTATATAAAAAATATTTATTTCTATTTTTTACTGGCAGCAATAGCTATAGTATATAATTTTTATTTTAACAAAGTTATTATTTTTGGTGTTTTTAATAAAATCAGCATATTATTAAAAAATAATAAATGATTTCTCAATTTTTAAATATTGTTCTGAAAAAGAAGGGTTTTTTGAAAGATTTATTTTTTATATTATGTTAATGATATTCGTACTCCGCTCACGCTACGTAACTCTACCCAACGGCTTCTGACGAAGCCTTTGTATTCGGACGGGAGCTTACATTTCCCGCCGAATACAATAGTAAGTACCCATCGCCTAAAGAGGCAGAGGACTTACTTGCCGGTTAAATTAAATGAGATAATTGTCAATTTTGTATAAAGGTGTGTATTTTAAAAAATGGGGAAAAAAGATACAAAAACTGCTGTAAATAATGAAAATATTTTTTTGAAAATATTGTCTTCATATATTAATCAAAAGACCTTTGAACCAACAGATAACATTGATTGGGAAAGAATAATTACGTTGGCAAAAATACATTCAGTACAGACTATAGTATATCTTGTTGCTGGCAATATAATTCCCGATTCTGAAATTTGCGAAAGATTGAAACATGATTTTCTTTTGTCGGTCAATCAATCAATGCGGCAGGAGATGATTATGAAAAAAGTCATTGAAGCTCTTAATGAAAATGAAATTGATCATGTACTCATGAAGGGATATGTTCTCAGAAATTACTATCCTGATAAAGAGGCAAGGAGCTTTGGGGATATTGACTTTTTGATTAAGGAGGAAGATCGGGAAAAATCACATAAAGTCATTCAGAGTCTTGGCTTTGAATATGACAAAAACCATTTTATCAAACAGGTATATACATATAAAAAGAATAGTGTGATTTTGGAGGTTCATACTGAAATAATTTATAATTCTCATTTTCTGGATTATGATTATAGAGCATATTTTTTGGAAAAATCAAAGAAAATGGTGCTTATAAGCGGTCATACTTTTGAATTGGAAAAAGAAGATCATTTTATTTATATTATGGTACATCTTGCAACGCATTTTTATAAGGCGGGGATAGGCGTAAGAATGCTTATGGATATTGCAGTATTTTTAAATAAATATGGCTCTGCAATGGATATGGACTACGTAAATAAAGAATTTGAGAAAATCAAATTAAATAAATTTGTAAATATTATATATTATCTTTGCAGCAAGTATTTTGAAACAAAGGTTGATTGTCAACCTATAGATGAGTATGACGAAGGATTGATAATGAGCTATATATTGAACCATGGAACCTTTGGCTTTTTTGATAAAGATGTTTTTGACATAAATTATCATAAAGATAGCGAAAATTTCTTATCCATGTTGAGAAAAAGAATTTTTCCGAATTATGAAATTATGATACAGCGTAATGAGTGGTTTAAAAACGGCAAAAAGTTTATGTTGCCATATGCATGGATAAGGAGAGGGTTTGAATTTATTTTTAACAAAAAGAAACGTATAGATCTGACATATAAAATAGATGCTGTTTTTAAGAAAGGCAGTGATTCAGATAAGCATAATAAAATGTTGGATATAGTGGGTTTAAAATAATCAATATATTTATTATTTTTCAGAATTACACAATAATAAAACCAAGGAGGAAGAGATATGTATAAAAAACCGTATGTTATTGCTGAAGCAGGCTGTAATCATATGGGACAGATGGAAATTGCCCATGAGCTTATAAATGTTGCGGCATATTTTTGTAAAGCTGACGCAATAAAATTTCAAAAAAGATGTCCTAAAGAATTATTGACGGAAGAACAGTATAATGCACCGCATCCGAATCCTATCAATTCATATGGTGATACCTATGGCGCCCACAGAGAATATCTGGAATTTACAGTTGATCAGCATGCACAGCTTAAAGAATGGTGCGAAGAAGCGGGAATTACATATTCAACATCTGTCTGGGATATGACCAGTGCAAAGGAAATTGCCTCTCTTAAACCTGAGTTTATCAAAATTCCCTCGGCCTGCAATACACACTACGAGATGCTTCAATGGCTCTGCGATAACTATAGTGGAGAAATACAGCTTTCCTTTGGTATGACAAGTCATGACGAGGAAGAAAAGATAGTACAGCTTTTTGAAAAGAACAATAGAGCAAAGGATCTTGTTTTATTCAACTGTACTTCAGGTTATCCTGTACCATTTAAGGATGTATGTCTTCTTGAAATTAACCGTATGAAAAAATTATACCAAAATCGTGTCAAGGCAATAGGATTTTCAGGGCATCATCTGGGAATTGCCGTTGATATTGCGGCATATACGCTTGGAGCCAATGTGATTGAAAGACATTATACTCTTGACAGAACTTGGAAGGGAACAGACCATGCTGCATCTTTGGAACCGAACGGCATAAAAAATTTGATACATGATTTGAATGCTGTACATGAGGCACTAATGTATAAAAAGTGTGAAATTTTACCTATTGAACAGGTTCAGAGAGACAAGCTTAAGTATAGAGCAAATTAGGGTATTGATAAAAATGTTCAGAGAGTTAGAAAAGTTTATAACATTGCCAAATGAAAATATACTGACTGCATTAAAAAAAATAGATAGAAATTTGAAAGGCTTTCTTGTAGTTACAGATGACAACTATGCTGTTTTGGGTACATTGACCGATGGAGATCTCAGAAGAGCTTTTATTGCAAATAAATCTGTAGAGGACACTATCGAAACGGTTTTCAAAAAAGATTTTACATATCTAAAAGAAGAAGATGGACTATCGTCAGCAATAGATATATTTAAAAGAAAATCAATAAAATTTTTGCCTATTTTAGATAAACAAAATAAACTTTTAAACATTATTACCAAAAGTCAGCTTCATGCCCTTTTATTGCAAGATATTCATGCTGATCTCAGATATAATTTCCTAAGTCTTGATGAACAAATAGTTGATTATGAGGTATTTCAAAGACCCTGGGGTTTTTACAAGACTACCGTTTATAATGAATATTATCAGTCTAAGGTAATAAATGTGTATCCGAAATCTCAGCTAAGCCTGCAATCACATAGCCATAGAGAAGAGCATTGGATAGTAGTACACGGCAAAGGCATTGTTCAGATAGGCGAGTCCTTTATTGATATAAAATGCGGAAGTTCACTGTTCATACCAAAGGGATGCAAACACAGGCTGAGCAATACTGATGATAAAGAATCATTGATTATTACCGAGGTACAGATAGGAGATTATCTGGGGGAGGATGACATTGTCAGATATGAAGATATATATGGGAGAAAATAGATGAAGCTTGAAAAGGTCTTTCAATGCAGGCGAAGACATTATATAAAAAGTTGTAAAATTTCGGTATATTTTTGACATAATACATTTTGAGTTGTTATAAATCCCTCCATAATAATTAAGGCAGAGGACATACGTAATAGCGTATTAATTGGAAAGCGGGATAATGCCCATAAAGCTCCTATTATTCAAAGAAGGAGTATTTGTAGGGGCAAAGTCGATTGTTTTTGAACCGATAACAATTGGCAAATATGAAAAAATCAAAATTGGAACCGAAGTCGTTGTGCTGTGTAATGTGCCGGCAGGATGTACTTATGCAGAGAATACGGCAAAATTATATATAATCAGGAGGATTAATATGAATGTTGCTTTTATACCCGTCAGGGGAGGCAGTAAATCAATACCTTTAAAAAATATAAAGTTGATATGTGGCAGGCCTTTGGTTTATTGGACTGTAAAAGCAGCATGCGGCTGCAAATACATAGATAGGGTTTTTGTTGCTACGGACAGCGAAGAAATAAAAAATACTGTGGAATTATTCTGCAAAGACAGCGAAACTACAGAATTTTCTAAGGTTTCTGTAATAAGCCGCTCACCTGAATCTGCATCAGATACGGCATCTACGGAGTTTGCAATGCTTGAATTTGCAAAAGAAAATGAATTCGATAATATAGTTTTGATACAAGCAACATCGCCGATGCTTTTAAGCGATGATCTTGACAGAGGGTTTCAGACTTTTAATATGGATGCAGCAGACAGTGTTTTATCTGTTGTACGTCAGAAAAGATTCAATTGGAACGAGGATAAGAACGGGCTTGCTTATCCTACAAATTATGATGTATTTAATCGTCCAAGACGACAGGAATTTGAAGGATATTTTGTTGAAAACGGAGCGTTTTACATTACCTCAAGGGCTGACCTTTTGAAAACTGAAAACAGGGTATCGGGAAATATAAAGATAGTTGAAATGGATGAAGATTCTTTCTTTGAGATTGATGAGCCAAGCGATTGGGTTATAATAGAAGCTCTTATGAGAAAAAAAGGTATGGGCAAATCAACGGATATACCGGAAATAAAAATGCTGCTTACAGACTGTGATGGCTGTCTGACAGACGGAGGAATGTATTATTCAGAGTTTGGCGATGAAATGAAAAAATTCAACACCCGTGATGGCATGGCATTTTCTTTGCTTCGAGAAAAAGGTATTATCACCGGAATTATTACAAGTGAGAATGTATCGTTAAATCTTCGCCGTGCTAAGAAGCTTCAATTGGATGAATTTTATCCCGGCGTAAAGGATAAATTATTTATAATAATGTCTTTGGCAAAAAAATATGCCATTTCTCCGGATAATATTGCTTATATCGGAGATGATGTAAATGATCTTGAAGCTATACAGGCTGTTGGCTTCGGCTGTTGCCCTGCAGATGCAGTTGACGATGTACGAAAGGTTTCAAATTTTATTACTAAAGCAAAAGGCGGAGAGGGAGTTATACGTGAGGTTGCCGAAAAAATTATTAATTTGAATAATTATTATGGAACATCAAAATAATAATTTATAAGTATAACATAAAAAATTAAGAACAAAAAATAATGTTTTTAATGTAGTTAGACATTCCGGATCACGTTCATAGGATTAAAATGCGTATCGGTGTACGGTATTTCTGTATGCCGATTTTTTTTATGGGAAAAGGACGGTTGAGGCGTGGGCGGAGTGATTTATTTAAAATGCACAAAAAAAGAACAAAAAGGCTATTATAATTGTTGACTTAATATAGGTAATGAGGTATAATTTATAATAATATATTAAAAATTATGAAAATTTTTATGTTCGGACTTTCGTGGCTGTCAAAACGTACAAAGCGGAATTTTGCTTAAGCGGATTTTTTAATGCTGTTGTGTGGGCTGCGAAGGCATGGAGGCGGATTGGGATGTTGAGGGCGTCGGAGGGCGCAGACGGAGTGAAAAAATTTTATCTGACGGTAAAAAAAGTATAAATAATATTTTTTATGTGAGGAGGAAGAAGAATGAAAAGGATTAGAAGAACGATCTGTATGAGTGTTGCGCTGATCGTTGCTGTGGGGGCGGTTGTGTATATGCAGAGCCTGTTTTCCGCAGGCGTTGAGGTAGACGCAAGACTTGAGTATCATCAGAGCGACCTTGTGGGGGATTCTGATATTATACTTGCCGAGGATCGCGAGATAGTCTGCAACGAAAACGGCAGTATAACAATTCTGGCGGACAGCGCTAATACCGTCACCATAAGGAAAAACGGCACGCTTAGGACAGGAGGAGCAGGCACAAAAACCTTGGACGGCATTAAAAGAGCCATCAAGGTTGATGTTCCCAACGATGTGGGAGGGGCGCAGATAAGCATAACGGCTAAATCGGGCGGCAATGACGAAAGATATATTGCCGTATCGGACGGACAGGTTATCTTGAACGCTCTGGGCGAAGTTATGGAAGGTTCAAAAAGCGGACAGATGACCGACATACCTGCTCACCCCGATCAATTTACAATGGTTAAGTCAGAGCTTCTTTATGGCGAGGGTACATATTATATATATTCCACATCAAAAAGCGTTGACATAACGGATATATCCGTCACTTGGGTGTCGGACGGTTCGATAGCCACAAAGGAAACCGGCAGGCGGCTTTCGGCAGGCGATCTGGCGGAGCTTTCTCCGTCAACGCTTACGCAGAGCGTAGAGGGCATTGGCACCAGCGGAGGCTTTTCCATACTCGCCACAGAGGATCACGAGGTTGAAATAACCGCTGACGGACAGATCAGAACAAGGTACACGGGCAACATCAGCAGAAACTCCGTCAGAATATCAATACCCGATTATGCCGATGTTGTCAAGCTTACCGTTACGGGCTGTTCAAGCGGAGAGACAGAAAAATATCTCTTTATAAATGACGGAAACAATGAGATAAACCTTGTGGGCAGCGGCAACAAGGTCTCGGATATGGTTCTGCCGAAAAAGAGCGAGGGGCCGAAGGCGGTCAGCTCGCCCACACAGCTTACCGGAGGGGTATACTATATATACTCAAAGAACGGCGGCTGTTATATTAACGATGTTGTTGTAAACTGGACAAACAAAAGATAAGCCGCATAAGCAGGGAGGTGCTATGAAATGAATAATAAAGGATATTTAAGGCTTTTAAGCGGCAGACTGCTTGCGTTTTCTGTGGCTTTGATAATATCGCTTACATCGGGTTCGGCTATTGTGTCGGCAGCCCTTCAGAACCCGTCAGACCCTGTCTGCGGTCAGGAAGAGCATATTCATTCGGCAGACTGCTATGAGACCAACGAAAGTCTTGTCTGCGGCCTTGACGAATCGGAGGAGCATACCCACACGGACGAATGCTATGCGCAGGAAGAAAGTCTCATATGCGGACTTTCGGAGCACGAGCATACGGACGAATGCTTTGATATTTCCGATGACAGCGAGGAAGACGGAGCTGCTGAGGAGGTTACGGAAAACAATTCGGAAAATAACGGCTCCGATGGCACATCTTCGGATATGAGTTCGGGAGACGCCTATGATACGGAGGATATGACCGTTTCGGAGGGTACGGAGGGCTCAGACGATTCAGGCAGCTTAGGCGGCTCAGGCAGTTCGGTTGGTTCGGATGTATCGGACGTATCGGACGGACAGGCGCAGCAGGACTTTGATCCCGAACAGCCCAAGGGAGATTTTTCGGAGCTTATAACAGGCGTAGATGTTACAAAGGGACTTGCTTCCGAGCTGGGACTTCTGGCAGAATTTTCGCCGACTGCGGCCTATGCCCTTGACAGAACGCCGCTTCAGCCCGATTTTTCGGACAGCAATGTTACATATGATCCTCTCTCCGATTTATACAGCGCAAATCTGAGGATACAGTTTACTTCATTTATATATCAGATATATGAGGTTCCCGACCATTCGTTTTTATATGAGATACCCGATGGCGTTATAATACCCGACAATATACTCGATATAAAATTTGTCAGGGACGGAAACGATATTACAACGGGAAGAAACCTCTTTAACTATACGTTTATTTATGACGATGCCACCGACAGATATTATATATTGGTAGAATTTGACTTAAACGACTTTAGCGATCTGCCCGATTCCACTGAGGTAGGGGGCTTTATAGAATTTTCGGCAAGCTTCGCAAGGAGCGCAGTCGATGAAAACGGCGACATAAAGGTCAAGTTTTCTGACGATGTGGACATATATATTAACCGTGATGTTATATCCACGCCCGACAATTCTACAGTCGATAAGGATATAGAAACAAATAAACAGGCATCCTATAACTATGATACCGACACGATAACCTATACCGTTTATGTTACGTCCGAAAAAGGCACATATGACGAAATAAACATAGAAGACAGCATAGCGGGCTGGGAGGCAATGCTTCAGTCGGGAGTAACAGTAAAGAACAGCAGCGTAAGCGTCTCCAAGGGAAAGGTTCACCGCGTCAACAACAGCTACACGGACGAATATAAAAATGTGCATAAGCAGATAAGCTACAGCGATGCAGGCGATTTTGTCCCTGTTTCGGACGGATATTCTCTGGATGCACAGCAGGGTACCTTCAGCGCAGTTCTTCCCGGACTGGGACAGTGCGTATATGACCCGTATCCCGATGATCCCCACGATAACAAATATATCTACAGGGACGCTGTGTGCGAGGCATATAAGATAACATATACATTTGAGCTTGATCTGAGCGAAGCCACAGGCAACTCATATCACACTCTTTCAAACAGTGTCGAGGCCACATCCTCCAACAACGGCGAGGAAATAACCGACAGCAGCGAATCGTATGTCGGAGTATATGTAAGCAGCGGCGATGAGGAGACTCCTCCCGATGAGAGAATGATGCACAAGTCCTGCACCGTTGACGGAACATATATTACATGGACTATACTTTTGGGAGACGGAAAAACAAGCCTTAAAAATTCACGCCTTACAGACGAAATGTTTTCAAAGCTTCGTCCCGAGGATATAAGCATATCTCCCGATAAGGGCTATGACGTATATACAAACGATGACGGCACTGTGGATTATATAGAATTTAACGGAAGCGCCGATCTCTCCTATACCGTCAGCTATACCACAAAAGCCTCTGTAGGCTGGTACGGCGAAAGAATACAGAACAATGCAAGCTTTACATATGAAAACGGCAGCAGCGAAGGTACTGTCAACAAGGGCGCAGAGGCGTATGTCCCCGGCGGATCGGTTGACAAGGAGATCATCGACTCGGTCGACAACGAGGACGGCACCCATACGGTATATTGGAGGGTGACTGTTCATGTGCCTGAGCTTGGTATACCCTCGGGTACAGAAATAAGAGACAATCTCAATAACACCGAAAACGAAAATCATTATTTTTCTTATAATGACATTGTAAGCAGCAGCGGCTTTGAGGCACTGAACGGCAAGGATGTATCGGGCTGGGCAGAAAAAGTAGGAAACTTAATCTTTTTTGACGTTAACTGGAATTCACACACATACAATGATATTGTTGCAAACCGCAACGGCGCAAGCGAACTTAAGTATACGGGATTTTACTGCCTGACCGATGATGTCATACTGCCCTCCGACTGCGAAAACGGCGAGAGCTTTTCATACGAGTATTCCACTACCGTAAAGGAGTCTGCGCTTGAAAACAACAACTCCGTTTCAAACTGGGCAAGTGTCGGAGGAGTGGGCAGCGGCGCAAAATATTCAAACTTTATCCGTGTATATAAAACGGACGGCGGAAAGAACCCTTCTCCCGGAAACATCACCGAAAGCACGGTATATCCCGAAAACGATGCCAACGCCAAAAAGCTTTTGTGGAGAGTATATGTAAATATTGACGACATAGGAGCGACAAAAAAGAGCTTTACCGTTGTTGACAAGCTCCCCGAACAGGTCAATATAGACAGGCTTTTGGCAGGATATGCTCCCAACGAATGGTATGATTCGTATGAGTATATCGACAATAAATACGGCGATGGCGAGCCTCCTTTCGGAAAATACACATGGCAGGGGCTTGACCTTGACACTTCATACGACAAGAGCAGCAACACCCTCAAAACCGTAATAACCTATTCGGGTGAAAGACCGTCTATGCTTATGGAGGGCGGCTCGTTCTATTTGCAGTACGAGTGTATAATAAAGGATGAATATATAGATAACGATACTCTCAACGATCTTCACATCAAAAATCACGCCGATGTAACGGCTGACGGAAAGAGCTATGGACAGGGCGATCACGAACATCACGTTCAGGTGGATACGAGAAAGAAAACCCTCGGAAAGGGCTATGACTACATACACGACAGCGTAAACGAGCTTGATTTTCACGTTGACGTAAATCCCTACGGCGAGGATCTTATCCCCGGAGGAACGCTGGTACTTAAGGATACCTTGGAATATACCTCCTATCAGGGTCACAAGCAGGGCTATGAGCTTATACCCTCAAGCGTAAAGCTCTATTATGCTCAGTCAATATATAAAAACGATGATAACGGAAAATTATATCTGGATCATATGGAAAAGCTCGATGAGGTTCCTTCAAACAAGTGGAGCTGGAAGTTTGAAAAAACAAGCAGCTACAACACCCAAAAGGTCATTACGGCAAGGATCCCCGATGGCGATCCGCTCATAATGAGCTATACATATAAGGTTGAATTTGACGAAAACAACACCGATATGAATATGAACCTCAGCAACTCCGCATCTCTTTCGGGCATTGTGGCAGAGCCTGCCAAAACAAATGTATATACCCATTGGGCTAAGGAAGACGTTCACGGAGTGGGAGGCACTCAGAATACATATTGGCTGTATAAGGTAGATTCCGAGGACTACAGCGATGTGCTGGGTGGAGCCGTGTTTACATCGTATAAGGAGGGCGACCCCACTCCCATATGGGAATATGAAACAGATGTAACGGGCGGCAGCATAGCCATACAGAGAGACTATGTAACGAATGAAAAGCGTTATGACTTCAACACCCTTTATTATCTGAAGGAGACCGCTGCGCCTTCGGGCTATCTGAGAGCAGGGGACGAAGAATTCTACTTCTATTTCAGCAGTGATGATCCTGAGTGGGCTCCCAAGCTTGACCCAAGCGTTATTCCGCCGGGAGCAGTGGATCTGACAGAGGCTTCGGATTCGACTTATGTTGAAAATATAAAACACGAGGAAGAAAAACCCGAGATAAAGCCTACGGGCATTACCCTTTCGGGAACAAAGATAATGTCCGGCAGAAGCTTTAAGGCAGGAGACGAATTTTTATTCAGAATCAGCCCCGAAAGCGACAACGCTCCCGCCCTTGTGGGATCAGACGAAACAGGCGGCATAACCGTTTCGATAAAACCCACCGAGGGAGAAAGCTGCACTATTCCTCTGTTTACGGCTGAAAACTCGCCTGTTTTTGATGAGGAGGGCACCTACAGCTATACAGTCAGCGAGATTGCTCCGTCTACAAAGGCAGGAGGGGTAGTGTATGACACCTCCACAGTATATACGGTTAATGTTGATGTAAAGCTTGACAGCGAAACAAATTCTCTTAATGCAAAGGTTTCGACAACCAAGAGGGGAACCGCTGCGCCCATAGTATTTACAAACAGCTACAGCGCAAAGGGCAGCTTTACCCTTTCGCCTATAAGAAAAATACTCAGGGACAAGAGCTGGAAGAATGACGCAGCATTTAAGTTTACGCTGAAGGCAGACGGCGAATTTACCGAAAATGCCATTAAAGACGGTTTGGTTTCAGCCGATGGACTTAGCAAGGACACATTCTCAAAGCAATTCAGCGTTGGGGCGGAGTCGGCAGGCAGTTCCACAACAAAGTCAACGCCTCTCGGCACCATAAGCTTTAACAAGGCGGGCGAATATACATTCAAGCTTTCTGAGGACAGACCCGCCCCCGATGGCTATAAGCTTTCCGACAAGGTATATACCATAAAGCTTCTTGCCGCTGACAACGGTGACGGAACGCTTTCAGTCACGCCATCGGTTGAGCCGCCTATTTCGGGAGGATATGAGTTTACAAATACTGCGCTTTATGACCTCAGCATTTCAAAAGAGGTAGTTGACGGAAAGGCTGCATCGGACGGCTCAGACAAGAGCTTTGGCTTTACGATAACGCTGTCCGACAGCAGCGGAAATCCCGTAAACGGAACCTATGTCTGCGAGGGCTATAAGGACAGCTCAATCACATTTAAGGACGGCAAGGCTCGGGCAGAGCTTAAGGGCGGAGAGACCCTTATAATAAAGAATGTAGAATACGGCACGGAGTATACGGTCACAGAGGACAGCGACCCGGACTATATAACGAGAACCGCAAACGACAGCGAAAAGACACCCACCGTTTCGGACAGCAAAAACGGCATCATAACAAAATCCACACAGTTGAGATTTATAAATACTGCGCTTTACAGTCTGAGCCTTACAAAGAGTGTAGTGCTTGAAGGCTCCGCAGCGTATGACGGCGGATTTGAGTTTGTTATCAGTCTTTATGACGGCAGCGGAAATCCCTTAAGCGGAACCTTTGCCTGCACAGGCGGCTCGGAGGATACTGTGGTATTCAACGACGGAAAGGCTGTCGTTACGCTGGGTGACGGAGACACCTTCGTTATCAGCGGAATAGAGGCAGGCTGTAGGTACAGTGTTTCGGAGACAGGCGGCGCAGACTATTCGGCTAAGATCGAAGTGGGCGGCATACCGTCAGAAAATAGTGACGGCACGGCTGAGGGTACGTTCAGCGGCTCCGTAGAGCTTAGGTTTATAAACACCGTTCACGAAACATCGTCCGAGACTACCAGCGAAACCTCCTCCGAAACCACTACCGAGGAGATAACCGAGGAGACCACCGAATATATGCCCTATACCCCCGTAATAAACAAGGGCGGCGTTGCAGCCCTCGGCAAGAGATGGGACAGCAGCGGAAATGAAAATTATGACGGCGTAAGACCCTCATTTACAAGAATTTATCTCCTTAAGGGAGAGTCGAGAACGCCCTTCAAATCGGTAAACCTGAGCGAATACAACGGCTGGGAATACGAGTTCAAGAATATCGACCCCGATGTGGAATGGAATATTGTGGAGGATTCCGGTGTGGTTCCCGAAGGATATGTACCGTCCTATGACAACATAACTACGGACAGCAGCGGAAACAGAATAATTCTGGGCGTTGAAAACGGCTATGTAACGGCCGAAAAGAGTATAACTATACCCATAATGAAAACCATAGAAGGACGTGAATGGCGTGAGGGCGACAGCTTTGACTTTGTTCTTCAAACTGACGATGCCGAAACAATCGCAGCCATTGAGGACGGCGGCATAGTTTCCGCAGGCGCGTGGGATCCCGATGGACTTAATGAAGGAGTATATCGTCAGATAAAGATTGTAAACACCGACAGCGAAAACGGCGAAAATGCAAATTCCAAAAAGGCGTTCTTTGACGAGCTTACGTTTATGGAATACGGAAACTACAGCTTCGTTGTTTATGAGGTACAAAAGGACGACCCGAATATGGTATATTCCGATTCGAGATATACTATAAATGTAGATATAAGCCTTAATACCGATTCGGCGGATCCCTCGGGATACTACCCCGAATACAATATAAAGGGACTTAATTTTACGGAGGGGGATCAGGCAGTACCTCTCAAATTTACAAACACGAGCCTGACCTATGACATTAACCTTACAAAGATCGTACAGGCGGAGGACGAAAGCAAGCTTGGAGAGGATGCTCTTAAGGAGCTTAAGAACGGAAAATTCCTGTTCAATATCAATCTTGAAGGAGTTTCAAATAAGGAGTATGCCCTTGAAATAACGGGAGAAGGTACTGAAGCAGGGGAGACTCTGCCCACAAGCATTATGTTTGACGAAAACGGAAATGCATCGGTAGAGCTTAAGGATGGCTGGAGCGCGCACATCAAAGGCATAGAATCGGGCATAAAATATACCGTGGAGGAGGCCGAAAGCTCCGCCGAGGGCTTTGATGTCAAATATGAGGTCAACGGCACGGCAGGGGAAGGCAGGACATATTCGGATTATCTTAAAGAAATGCTGGATATTATGTTCACCAATGTGAAACCTGCGCCGAAGGACACAACGGATACTTCGACCGAAACTTCTACCGAAACATCTACCGAGACATCGACCGAGACATCGACCGAAACTTCTACCACGACCACAACGGATTCGCACCACGATAACAACAAGAACACTTCAACAACGACCACGGATACAACCACCGAGTCAACCACAACAACGACTACGGAAACGACCACCGAGTCAACCACCGAACTGACCTATGACATCAATATCAAAAAGATTGTCAGGGCGGAGGACGAAAGCAAGCTTGGGGAGGAGGCTCTCAAAGAGCTTAAGAGCATAAAATTCCTGTTCAATATCAATCTCGAAGGAGTTTCAAATAAGGAGTATGCCCTTGAAATAACGGGAGAAAGCATTGAAGCAGGGGAGACTCTGCCTACAAGCATTGTGTTTGACGAAAGCGGAAATGCATCGGTAGAGCTTAAGGACGGCTGGAGCGCGCACATCAAAGGCATAGAATCGGGCATAAAATACACCGTGGAGGAGGCCGAAAGCTCCGCCGAGGGCTTTGATGTCAAATATGAGGTCAACGGCACGGCAGGGGAAGGCAGGACATATTCGGATTATCTGAAACAGATATTGAATATAATGTTCACCAATGTGAAACCTACACCACCGGACACAACGGATACGACCGACACATCGACCGAAACATCTACCGAGACATCGACCGAAACTTCGACCACGACCACAACGGATTCGCACCACGATAACAACAAGAACACTTCAACAACGACCACGGATACGACAACCGAGTCAACCACCACAACGACTACGGATACGACAACCGAGTCAACTACAACAACTACAACAACTACTACAACTACTACAACCACCACCACGGCTCCGCATCACGATGACGATAACAAGAACACCACGTCTACAACGACTGCGGCCACGGACACGACCACCGAGTCAACCACAACAACGACTGCGGAAACGACAACCGAATCAACTACCACGACTACCACGGCTTCGCATCACGATGACGATGACAAGAACACCACATCTACTACGACAGCGACTACGGATACAACTACCGAGTCTACCACTGCAACGACATCGCCAACCACAACCGATGACGGAGGAAAGGAGCATAACACAGAAAAGACCGAACCCACCACAACGGAGACGGCAGTTTCGGAGACTACCGAGGCTGAAGAAACCACCGAGGTCACCACAAGACCAAGCAGAGGCTCAGGCAGCTCGGCTAAGTACAGAAGGTACTCCGTACACAAGATATGGCAGGACGGCAACGACTCATTCGGTGTCAGACCCGACAGCATTACCGTGAATCTTCTCAGAGACGGCGAAATATATGACAGCCGTGAGCTGAACGAAGAAAACGACTGGAAAGCATCGTGGAGCGTACTCGAAAGCGGTCACGAGTGGATCGTTGAGGAGGCAGAAGTTCCTGACGGCTATGATTCAACAGTCAGAAAGAACGGCTCCGACTACACTATTACGAACCGACACAAGGATATGCCCAAAGACGAAATAAGCACATATGCTTCGTCTGAATATCCCAACAGCGACAGCCCCGAGGAGCTTGTCTCTGTGACCGACAATACAGACAACGCCGAAGTGGATACCGTACCGAAATCGGAGGAAGCCTCCGAGACGACCTCAGAAGGCGAGGGCGGTCATCTTCCTCAGACAGGAATGCCGATACTTCCTGTCGCTGCAATGTTTGTCTGCGGTTTCGCAATATTCGCACTCGGTCTTATAAAGAAATTCAAAAAATAATTTATTCTTCTCCAATACTGTTTTTATCGTTTACACGGATAAAATTTATCAATAGGCTAAAAAGCGTCCTCACATCTGCATTACGACAGAAGCGAGGACGCTTTTCCGGCATTTGTATACTTTATACTTTTTAAATTTGTGTTGACATCAGGGCTTGGGAGGGCGTCTTCCGGGATATTGATAGAGATCTACCTTTACATTGCCGTTGAAAAGCTTTCTCTTTTTGACTGCCTTATGGCCGTAAAGCTTTTCAAAGCCCTCGTGAGAGGTCAGAAAATAAGCCGACCATGTATCATTCCGAGAAAAAAGTCTGCCGAAATCACCGTACAGCTTCTCTATGTCGCTTAAACTGCCCATTCTCTCGCCATAGGGCGGGTTCGTTATACAAACTCCGTAGTCACAGGGCAGGACAACATCGCTGAAGGGTTTGCAGCTAAAATCTATGCAGTCGGCTACGCCTGCCGCTGCGGCGTTTTCCTTGGCAAGCTCAATGACCTTCGCATCTATGTCGCTGCCATAAAGCTTGGGCGAAAAGTCTCTGTCTATGAGGGCTTCGGCTCTTTCTCTTTCTTCCTTCAGAGAATGAGAGTCAAAAAAGCTCCATTTTTCAAAGTCGAACTCCCTGCGCAGACCAGGGGCAATATTTTTTGCCATAAGCGCAGCCTCGGTGAGGAATGTC
Source organism: uncultured Clostridia bacterium (assembly GCA_947630725.1). Lineage (GTDB taxonomy): Bacteria > Bacillota > Clostridia > Lachnospirales > CAG-274 > JAJQCI01. Next base: position 3,834 of record CANRIS010000028.1, on the reverse strand, counting down.
CCCGAGCCGCAGCAGGGGTCAAGAAGAAGTCTGTCCCTGTTCCAATAGCTAAGCTCTATTATGCCTGCCGCCATAGTCTCCTTAAGGGGAGCCTCGCCTATGGCTCTTCTGTAGCCTCTCCTATAAAGAGGATCTCCCGATGTGTCCAGCGTAACGGAAGCCATATCCTTGTTGAGAGCCACACGGATAATAAATCTTTCTCCCGATTTTTGAAATCTGTCTATATTGTACCTTGTCTGAAGCTTTTTAATAACTGCTTTTTCGGCGACAGACTGACACGCAGGCACACTTGAAAGCTGAGATCTTGCGGATTTTCCGTTAATTGTGAACTTGCCGTTTTTGGGAATTATGTTCTGCCAGTCTATGCCATAAACTCCCTGAAAAAGCTCCTCGAAGGTTCCGGCCTCAAATTCGGCAAGCTTTATCAAAACCCTGCTGCCGCTGCGTATCCAAAGGTTGCAGATGGCTATATCTCTTTCATCCCCCACAAAGCTTATACTTCCGTCCTCTGTTCTGAGACTGTCATAGCCAAGCTCCTTAAGCTCTCTTTTTACACAGGCTTCAAGTCCGAAAGCAGACGTAACGACAATATTATAATTACTCATAAGGATCCCCCATACAATAAATATTTCTGTAATATTGTGAGAAATGATTGTAACATTACTCATAAATCTCCATAACCGTTCAAACCCCGATGTTTACTACCTTTCGGCGCATTTTAAATTTTTGCGTTTTCTTGTCCTGTTTACATAAATTTACGTAAGTCTATGTAAATTTACGGGCAAATGGTGTAGTAAAACGGTATATTTTAGCCTGATTTTCTTTGTTTTTTTTGTAAGTCAAATTCCTTGAAATAAACTATTTTAGCCATCTGCTTGGCTGTGAGTTCGTAACTTGCATGAGTATAGATATTCAATGTAACGCTGACATCAGAATGCCCCATCAGATACTGCAACGTCTTTATGTCCATACCCGCATTTGCCATATTTGTGCAAAATGTATGACGTAACACATGAGGAGTAATATGAGGAAGCGGATTATCGGGATTTTCTTTCCTATATTTAATAAGGGAATTCCTTACTGCGTTGCCGATATTCGTTATCGCTTTAGGTTTGTTATCTCTATTAATTAGAATAAAACCACTATATCCGTCAATTACAATTTCCGTCTTTAGCCGTTTACTTCTAGCAATGATTTTTTGCAGGCTGTGATAAACATCTGTTGTCATAGGAATGAAATGGCTGCCACATGCTGTCTTGGTTTTTTCAATAAAATATTCTCCATTGTTTTTGCGTACAAGCTGGTGGTCTACTCGTATTTTTCGGTTTTCAAAGTCCAAATCGCTTTTAGTCAGACCACAGAACTCACCGACACGCATACCTGTACCAAGCAAAACAACAAATTCATCGTAATATTTGCTAAATGTCCTATCATTGCGTATAAAATCCATCCAGATTTTCTGTTGTTCAGCAGTCAAGGCAACACGTTTCTGTGAATCATTTGGAACTACATTGGTTAATCTGAAGTCAAAAGGATTTCTGCGGATAACTTCCTCATTATAAGCCATCTGAAATGCCGGTTTGATTACACTTCTGACATTTGCAACAGTAGAATATCCTCTTCCGTCATTATGTAATTTCATAAACCATAACTTCGCATCAGACATCTTAACATTATGAATCTTCATATATCCAAAATCTTCTTTTTCTATGAGGTTCATTACAACAATATATGAAGCCTTGGTATGATAACGAACCCCTTGCTTCATACTGATGTATTTTTCCAGTAGCTGTATTACGGTAATTTTTCCTGCTGCATAGTCAATTCCGTCATAAGTCTGCCTTTGAATTTCTTTTTCTTTTTCCCGAAGTTCTTTTAAATCAGCGGCATATATTGTTTGCCTTTTACCTCTTATGTCTGTGTAGCGATATTGATAAATCAGGTCTTTTCTTTGGCTCTCTCCAGTCTTTAAGACTCGTCCTTTATTGTCTTTTCTTTTATCTGACATTTTCAAACTCCTTTCCCAGTGGAAAGAGCCTTGATATGACTCTTTCATTATAACACATAAAGACCAGTTTTTCACTCTATTTTTTGAAAAAAATAAAAGGTTTGAAACAAAATAATATTGTCAGGATCAGATAGAATATTCCTGCTCTATGTATCGGTCAAATAAACGGCGTTTTACCAAGCGTTTACTGCCTACCCATAAAACAAAACTACAATTTTTCTCATTTGTAAGGTCACGCAATTTGTTGATGCCAATCCCCGAATAAGCTGCTGCCTCCTCCAAAGTCAGATTACTTTTTTCCCAAATAGGAACTTCTTTCATTATTTTTCCCTCCATTCGTAAAGTTATTTATGCACAAAATAGCAATATCGTACATTGAATAGTGCAAAAATTTGAAATTGCCTAAAGCAAATATACTTATTTTATTATTTATTTCTATATTAATAATTCGTATTTTAAAAGCTATTAAATCTAAAAATTATGATAAAAGGCTTGTAAATTTTGTTTAAATTAAAGACCTCCTTCTGGTTATGAAGGAGGTCTTACAGACTTATATTATATCACACATAGTTTTATGAAAGTAATAAATAATTCTGTTTTCTTGAACATTCTGTATGGACAGGATATACATAGGAATGGGTCATAATGGAATAAATCACCGATATTATATCAAATACCGCAATCTCACATGAATCAATCATTCTATTAAAACTTTTCTCTGACTTTGCAGTATTTAATTATCTTACCTATTCTACTGCGCCAAAACCACTTAATAAAACCCTTTATTCTAACATCTGAATACATAGCCGCATCCCGTAAAAGTTTTTCACATACTACACAAACATTAGCCATAGCCAAGGTCTGAAATATATTTTTATAATTTTTCTTCATTGTATGCGTATCACCATTTTTTTCCAATTGTATATATATCATATTTTTTTCATCTCATGTACATCATCACTTTTCTCCCTTTCCGTTGTATCTATATCATCTTTTTTTCCGCCATAGGAATATTATCGTTTTTTCCTGCACCCCAATCACAAATCCCTTTCATCAATATACAGTGTATTTTAGGCTTTTTTTATTTTTTCATAAAGTCCATATGCTTACATCTCTCCTCCAATAATACCAAATGGTTCAAAAGGCGAAAAAATCATGTTGCGAAAATCAACTGAATCTACAACAAATTCTCCTGTTACCATATTCCCCAATACTGTGCTAAATCTGTTATCAAATATGCTATTTGTCTTATCTTCCAAATCAATATTTGCCTTCAATCTACTCAACATATATCTATCCGGTTCTTCAACATGCAGTCTTTTTATATCTAATTACCCATTTGAAATCTTTGTTGTTTTCCCAAGTGATCCTGTATAATAAAAGTTGGCACCCCACACTCACAGTAGTATAATAAAAAACAGGAGGTACAACAAATGGCACAAAACAGGAAATACGATCACGAATACAAGGGACAGGCAGTAAAATTAGCCCAAGAAATAGGTTCATCCAAAGCAACAAAGGAATTGGGGATTCCTGTAGACACCTTATACGGCTGGATGAGGGCAGTTAAAGCATGGCGGCTTGATGTTGGCGGCGGTGCGCATACGCCCGAAAATGCTCTTACTCTTAATGATGAGCTTATTAAACTTCGTAAGCAAGTAAAGGTTTTAGAAAAGGAAAACAAGCGTCTTAAAGAAGAAAATGAATTTCTTGAGGAAGCAAGTGCTTTTTTCGCAGCAAGCCGTCGGAAGTTTCCAAAAGTTTAAGACCGGAGTTTATAGCTATAAAGACCGAAGACGGCAAGATCAAAGGGAAAATTTCATTAT
>CANRIS010000027.1 GCA_947630725.1 uncultured Clostridia bacterium | reverse complement strand
CCGAAAACGGCTCAAAGCCAAGAACGGTTCTTATGGACGAGTCGGAATGGAGAGACTATATAAAGACAGATGAACCTCAGTATGACCTGTCGGTGCTGAACAGCATAGAAAACATAGAGGAGGGCGAGACTTCCGGGGCAGGTGGAGGCCAGAAAGGCAGCGACCCCATAATTGACGAGGTTATAGCCTATATCGTCAAAAGCAGAAAGGCTTCGACATCCCTCATACAAAGGCAGTTTCAGGTAGGCTACAACAGAGCCGCAAGGATAATAGACGAGTTGGAGGACAGGGGGCTTATAGGCTCCGAAAACGGCTCAAAGCCAAGAACGGTTCTTATGGACGAGTCGGAATGGAGAGACTATATAAAGACAGATGAACCTCAGTATGACCTGTCGGTGCTGAACAGCATAGAAAACATAGAGGAGGGCGAGACTTCCGGGGCAGGCGGAGGACAGAAAAGCAGCGACCCCATAATTGACGAGGTTATCGCCTATATCGTCAAAAGCAGAAAGGCCTCGACATCCCTCATACAAAGGCAGTTTCAGATAGGCTACAACAGAGCCGCAAGGATAATAGACGAGTTGGAGGACAGGGGACTTATAGGCCCCGAAAACGGCTCAAAGCCAAGGGCGGTGCTTATGGACAAGTCGGAATGGAGAGAGTATTCGGAAAGGCGCAGCGACTACATATAAAATACAAATAAAATACAAACAAACGTATCTGACCCGAAGAATAAAGAAAAAAAGGAGGATCTTATTATGAAAACCGATATTCAGATAGCTCAGGAGGCTGAGCTTTATACGATCGACAAGGTGGCGGAAAATTTTGGCATAGATCCCGATGAGCTGGAGCTTTATGGAAAGTATAAGGCGAAGCTTTCGGACAAGCTGTACAGAGATGCCCTCAAAAGCGGAAAAAAGGGAAAGCTTGTTCTTGTGACCGCCATAAACCCAACCCCTGCGGGAGAGGGAAAAACGACCACGACAATAGGACTTGCACAAGGGCTCAACAGGCTTGGCAAAAAAACTATGGTTGCTCTGAGGGAACCTTCTCTGGGCCCCTGTATGGGCATAAAGGGAGGAGCCGCAGGAGGAGGATATGCGCAGGTAGTGCCTATGGAGGACATAAATCTCCACTTTACGGGAGATATTCACGCAATGACCGCCGCAAACAATCTCCTTTCGGCTATGCTTGACAATCATCTTCAGCAGGGAAACGAGCTTGGCATCGACCCCAAAACAATTACATGGAAAAGAGCCCTGGATATGAACGACAGGGCGCTGAGAAACATTGTTGTCGGTCTGGGGGCAAAGACAGACGGAGTTGTAAGAGAGGACAGCTTTCAGATAACTGTGGCATCGGAAATAATGGCTATAATGTGCCTTGCGGAGGACATAACCGACCTTAAGAAAAGACTTTCGGAGATAATAGTCGGCTACAGCTATTCGGGCAAGCCTGTGACGGCAGGCGACCTTAAGGCAGAGGGCGCAATGACGGCGCTTTTAAAGGACGCTCTTAAGCCGAACCTTGTGCAGACGCTTGAACACACTCCCGCCATTATACACTGCGGCCCCTTTGCGAACATTGCTCACGGCTGCAACTCGGTAAAGGCCACAAAATTAGCTATGGGTCTTTCGGACATAGCCATTACAGAGGCGGGTTTCGGAGCCGATCTGGGAGCGGAGAAGTTTTTTGACATAAAGTGTCGTTTTGCAGGACTGAAACCCGACTGCGTTGTGCTTGTGGCGACAGTGCGTTCGCTTAAATATAACGGCGGAGTACCCAAAACAGAGCTTAACACGCCCAATGTTTCGGCTGTAAAGAAGGGCTTTGTCAACCTCGAAAAGCATATTGAGAATCTGCACAAGTACGGAGTTCCCGTTGTGGTGACACTGAACGCTTTTACGGCGGACACCGAGGAGGAGACTGCTTTTGTGAAGTCTGCCTGTGAAAAAATGGGCGCGGATTTTGCGATTTCGGAGGTATGGGCTAAGGGCGGCGAAGGCGGCATAGAGCTTGGCAAAAAGGTAATTGAGGTTCTGGAAACTAAAAAGAGCAGCTTTAAGCCGCTGTATGATACCGATCTTTCAATAGCGGAAAAGATAGAGATAATTGCAAAGGAAATATACGGAGCCGACGGCGTTGACTTTGAGCCTAAGGCAAAGAAGGACATAGCGAGGATTGAGTCCATAGGCAAAGGAAACGTACCCGTATGTATAGCAAAGACGCAGTATTCGCTTTCGGATAATGCGGCGCTGCTTGGCAGACCGAAGGGCTTTCGCATAAATATAAGAACCGTGACTATTTCGGCGGGAGCAGGATTTGTCGTGGCGATAGCAGGCAGCATAATGACTATGCCGGGGCTTCCCAAAAGGCCTGCGGCTGAGGGAATAGATGTAAACGAAAACGGCGAAATAACGGGACTTTTCTAAAAAAATGTCTGCTCACGCCCTTGCGCTCTTAAGTACCTGCGGTACTTTCAGAGCGCAGGGGCGGAGCCGTAAAGGGGGCGGCGCTCCGAGCCGATAAAATCGGCTCGGAGCTGCTCCTGCCGCCTGCGGCGGCAGGAGCGTACTTTTGTCCGAAGGACAAAAGTACGCCGCCCATAACTTGGATAACCTAAGCCGTTTGGCAAATGTAAAATGTCATATATAAAAAAGGTGGACATATAAAATGAAAATATCTTTTATTTCTCTCGGCTGCGACAAAAACCTTGTAGACTCCGAAATAATGCTGGGACTTATTGACAGAGAGGGATATATAATCACTCAGGACGAGGCTGAGGCCGACATTGTTATTATAAACAGCTGCGGTTTTATAGCGGACGCAAACAAAGAGGCTATCGACAATATTCTGAGAGTTGCCGAGTATAAAAAAACGGGTCGGCTCAAGGGCATAATAGTGACGGGCTGTATGGCGCAGAGATATAAGGAAGAAATTTTCAAAAGTCTCCCGGAGGTTGACGCCGTGGTGGGGACGGCTGATTTCGGCAGCATAGGAGAGGTCATAAAAAAGGTCGTTGACGGAGCCTGCGGGGTGACTGAGTTTACGGACAAGAACGCAAGGCTTGACGAGGAGCTGCCCAAGCTGAGAATGATGAGCACCATAGGCGGCTATGCATATATGAAAATAGCCGAGGGCTGCAACGCAGGCTGCACCTACTGCACAATACCCTCGCTGAGGGGACGCTACAGAAGCAGAACTATGGAGAGCCTTTTTGAGGAGGCCGCAATGCTGGCTGAAAAGGGAGTCAGCGAGCTTATACTCGTGGCGCAGGATACGTCGCTTTATGGCATTGATCTGTACAAAAAACAATGTCTGCATAAGCTTTTGGCAGGACTTTCCAAAACAGAGGGCATAGAGTGGATAAGAATACTTTACGCATATCCAGAAAATATAACGGAAGAGCTTATAGAGGAAATGGCGCAAAACGAAAAGGTGTGTCATTATCTGGATATGCCCATTCAGCACGCAAGCGACTCCGTCCTCAGACGAATGGGCAGAAAAAGCCGCAGGGAAGAGCTTTTTGAAATAATAGGCAGACTGAGAAGGGCTATGCCCGACATATGCTTGAGAACAACGCTTATCGTAGGCTTCCCCCAAGAAACGGAGGAGGAATTTTCGGAGCTTAAGGATTTTCTCAAAGAGATCGAATTTGACAGGCTCGGAGTTTTTGAGTATTCGAGGGAGGACGGCACCCCTGCTGCCGCTATGAAGGGTCAGATACACCACAGCACAAAGAAAAGGCGCAAAAGGGAGATATTGGAGCTGCAGAGGGGAATTTCCGAAAAAATATGCAAAGGCTTTGTAGGAAAGACCCTTAAGGTAATTGTTGAGGGAAGGCTCGGCGGAGAAGAAAATGTCTACATAGGCAGAAGCTACAGGGACTGCTATGAAATAGACGGATATGTGTTTTTTAGCTCCGACAGGGAGCTTCTGTCGGGAGAATATACAAATGTGCTTATAACATCGTCTTCCGAATATGATCTGACGGGAGAGGAAATAAAGGAGGCTCAAAGAATATGAATTTGCCCACAAAGCTGACGGTTTTCAGAATTATACTTGTACCTGTGTTTCTTGTGCTGCTTTTATGCCCTATGGGACTTCCCGAAGGGCTGAATAGGTATATGGCGCTGGGTGTTTTTGTGCTTGCCTCCCTGACGGATTTTCTTGACGGCTTTATTGCCAGAAGATTCAAAATGGTGACGGATCTGGGAAAATTTCTCGATCCTCTTGCGGACAAGCTTTTGTGCGTCTCGGCTATGATAGCTCTCATAGACATACCCGATGCCGTGGTGAAGCTCCCCGGAGTGGTGGTCATAGTTATCATCGCAAGGGAATTTCTGATAACGGGCTTTCGTACCATTGCGGTGGAAAAGGGAGTAGTCATTGCAGCCTCTATGTGGGGAAAGGCAAAGACCGTTTTTCAGATGGCTATGATAATCATACTCATACTGAATATAGACACTACCACAATGAGGATAGTTTCCATCGCCTTTATAGTCGCGGCTACGGTGCTGACGGTTATATCGGCAATAGACTATATATTGAAAAACAAGGAAGTTTTGTGAGGGAAAACCGAAAACAGGCTTTTTTTACAGAGAGGTGAGGTTATGAAAAGGTTTTTCATCGGTATGCTTGCGGCCTGCGTTCTTTTAACGTCGTCTGCCGAAAGCTGTCTTTGCGCTCCTTCGTCCGGGATTGAGGAGGCTGACATTAAATATTTTGACGACTATGTTTCGGCAGGAGGTTATCTTGCAGGAGTCATAGAGTATATTCAGAAAAACTATGTGGGCTCCGAAGTGGACATAGAAAAGCTGATCTCTGTGGCGGTATCCGCTATGGCAGAAAGCCTTGACGGATATTCTGAGTTTTATACCGAAGAGGAATATGAAAAATTCCTTATGGACGTTTCAAACGAGATATATGCGGCAGGCTTTTCGTATGAGATAACGGACGACTATCCCATTATTTCCGAGATTGTAGAGCGCAGCTCCGCTCAGAAGGTGGGACTTCTGGCAGGGGACAAAATTACAGCCATAAACGGAGAAAGCACTCTCTATAAAAGCCATGACGAAATAGACAAAATGCTCACAAAGGTGAGCGAACCTATATACGACTTTACGATACTCAGAAACAACAGAACGATCGATCTGTCGTTCAATCTGGATTCTATAAAGGTTAGGTCGGTTTTTTACAACGAAATGGACGAGCTTATCCCCGTTGAAAAGGATTCCGATTGGGACGAGATCGCTTATATAAGAATAACGGCTATCACAAACGGAACAGCCGACGAGTTTAAGGAAGCAGTGAGATGGGCAAGGCAGAGAGGCATGGACAAGCTCATATTGGATCTTCGAGGAAATTCGGGAGGAGTTGTGGACGAGGCCGTTGAAATCTGCCGCCAGATAGTGCCGGCAGGCAGAATAATGTATACTCAGGACAAGACAGGCAACATAGAGGAGATCTTTTCGGAGCTTGAAAGAAAGCCCTTTGACGAGATCGCCGTGCTGACAAACAATATGACGGCTTCGGCGGCTGAGATCATAGCAAGTGCCATAAAGGAGTCGGAGGCAGGCTTTACCGTAGGAACAACCACCTACGGAAAGGGTGTTGTTCAGACCGTGGCAAGTCTGCCGAGCCTCGGAATGCTTAAGCTGACTACACTTGAGTATTTTACGAGAAACGGCAATTCTATCAACGGAAAAGGCGTTCAGCCCGATGTTGAAATAGCCACAATGTCCCTTATCACCGAGGACGATGAGCTTGAATCAAAAAAGGTGAAGGACACACTCAATTATCTGGGATATAAAAACAGCACCGACAGCGAGACAAAAAGAGCGCTGGCTACGTTTCAGGTGAGAACGGGCATAAATGCTACGGTCAAGCTTGATAAGGAAACCATAAATTCGCTGAATCTCGCCGTATATGCAAGGTCTACAGAGCATGACGACGCTCTCGAAAGAGCCTTTACGGAGCTTTTGAAAATAAACAAGTAAATTTGAAATTTTTGAAATTTTGTCATTTGTGTGAGGTATGCGTATGGATCTGCTTGAAATTCTTAAAAACACCGGCAGAAAAAACGAATTTTCGGAGTCGGCTAATTATTATTATGAAAAGCATATATGCACTGACGGTAACGAAAAAAAAGTGATGCTTGACTATATTCTTTCATCGGAGCTTGCGGACGACATAATCCGTTTTGGGAGCTGTCCCGACTGCGGAAGAGTATTTTATCACAGAGACTACAGCTCAAAGAGCTTCTAAGGAGGATTTTTATTATGGCAAATGAGGAAGTGAACAAGTTCGGCGAAACTGCCGGATTTATACACAACTATATAAAGGAGGATCTCAAAGGGGAGCTTAACAAAATTCACACGAGGTTTCCGCCCGAGCCAAACGGCTATCTTCACATAGGCCACGCAAAGTCGATATGTCTCAACTTCGGGCTTGCAAAGCTCTACGGAGGAAAATGCAACTTAAGATTTGACGACACGAATCCCGCAAAGGAAGATATTGAATTTGTAAACTCCATACAGGAGGATATAAAATGGCTCGGCTTTGACTGGGAGGACAGAATATATTATGCGTCCTCATATTTTCACAAAATGTATGAATATGCCGTAAAGCTCATAAAAAAGGGAAAAGCCTTTGTATGCGATATGACCGCCGCCGAAATGAAGGAGGCGAGAGGCGATCTTGTGACACCGGGAAAGGAAAGCCCGTGGAGAAACAGAACTGAGGAAGAAAATCTCGATCTTTTTGAAAGAATGAAGAACGGCGAATTTCCCGATGGGGCAAAAACCCTCAGAGCGAAGATAGATATGGCTTCTCCAAATATGAATATGAGAGATCCCGTTATATACAGAATTTCTCATATGAGCCACCATGCCAGCGGAGACGAGTGGTGCATATATCCCATGTATGACTTTGCTCACCCCGTTGAGGACGCCATAGAGGGCATAACACACTCCATATGCACCCTTGAATTTGAGGATCACAGACCTCTGTACGACTGGGTAATAAGAGAGATAGGGGAGTTTTCGGTCATACCCAGACAGATAGAGTTTGCAAAGCTCAATCTTACGGATACCATAATGGGCAAGAGATACTTAAGAAACCTTGTCGAAACGGGTCAGGTAGACGGCTGGGACGATCCCAGACTCTGCACTGTCTGCGGAATAAGACGAAGGGGCTATACTCCCTCCTCCATAAGGACCTTCTGCGAGACTATAGGCGTTGCAAAGTCAAATTCGGTAGTGGATATACAACAGCTTGAATATTGCATAAGAGAGGATCTTAAGGGCGACACCCCCGTTGTTATGGCTGTCCTCGATCCCGTAAAGGTCATAATCACAAACTATCCCGAAGGCAGGAGCGAAATGCTCAGCGTCACAAATCATCCCGACAATGAGGCTCTTGGCGAAAGACAGATACCCTTCGGAAGAGAAATATATATCGAAAGAGAGGACTTTATGGAAGATCCTCCGAAAAAATACTTCCGCCTGTCTCCCGACAAGGAGGTAAGGCTCAAGGGCGCTTATTTCATAAAATGTACGGGAGTCAAAAAGGACGCCCGGGGCAATATTCTTGAAATATATGCAACCTACGACCCCGAAACAAAGGGCGGAAACTGTACGACAAGAAAGGTAAAGGGTACAATACACTGGGTTTATGCCCCGACTGCCGAGGATCTTGATGTAAACCTGTATGAAAACCTTGTCATAAGGGACGAAACAAGCGAAAACGGATACAGACTTAATCCCGATTCGCTTAAAACCGTAACGGCAAAGGCAGAGCCCTGTCTTAAGGACGCAAAGCCTATGGATAGATTTCAGTTTATGCGTCTGGGATATTTTATAGCGGATTCAAAGCATTCAAAACCCGGAAAGCCTGTTTTCAACAGGATAGTTTCCTTAAAAAGCTCCTTTAAGCCATAAAACAGAATCAAAAAAACGGTGAGGATATATCAATGAGATATCAGGACGAACCCCGAAGAAGGGGAAAAACCACAAAAAAAAGCGGCAGAAATAACAGAAGAAAAAAGAAAAAGAGCGGCGCAGGGCTTTTTCTGAAGGTGCTTTTTTCGATCGTTCTTCTGTATACTGCGGTCATAGGATGTTATATAGGCTATACTTATATAAATTCCGATGCGCAGGATGATTTTTTCGGCGGGGACAACAGCGTAGCCAATGCTATAACAAACGCCATAAAGCCTATTCTGCCTTCCCGCACAAACGCCGTCATATTCGGAACGGACGAGGAGGGCACAAGAACCGATACCATAATGGTGCTGAGCTATGACTCCCTTAAGGAAAAGCTGACCCTCATATCTGTGCCGAGAGACTCATATATTACGGTGTCGGACGAGGATTTTCAAAAAATGCAGTCGGAGTTTCCCGAGCCGGGATCGCCCGGAATGAAAATAAACACTGTATACCATTTCGCCCCGAAGGCATCGAGAGAAGAAATGGCGGTCAAATATGTGGGCGGGCTTCTGGGCATAAATATAGACTATTATGCTGTAGTCAATTTTGACGCATTCAAATACCTCATAGATTCAATAGGGGGCATAGAGTATGACGTACCTATGGATATGCACTATTATGACCCCGAATTTGACTTTCTTATTGATCTTGACGCAGGACTTCAGACCCTTGACGGAGATCAGGCTGAGCAGCTTGTGAGGTTCAGAAAGGGCTATGCGAATCAGGATCTGGGACGAGTGGAGACTCAGCAGAGCTTTGTCAAGGAGCTTATAAAGGAGCTTGCAAACAAGGAAAATATAATGACAAACCCTGCAGCCTATCTGACTGCGGCAGTAAAATATGTCGATACCAACATAGGCGTTGCCGATGCAGCAAAGTATTTTTCGGCTGTTGACAGCATAAGCAGCGGTACTATCGACAGCTTTACCGTTCCCGGCACATCGGCTACGGTCGGCGGAATTTCGGCATATCAGGTGGACGAGGAGCTTACCGCATATTATATGGATCAGGTGATGAGGGGTACGTTCGGACAGACCTACACCCCCATAAGCAGCCAGGGCAAAACCATAACCGTGCTGAACGGCGGCTATACAAACGGTCTTGCGGGCATATTCAGAGACCGTATTTCGGCGGCAGGCTTTAATGTTGTAGGCATAGGCGACTATAAGGGGCTTAAGTCGGACGTAACAAAAATATATGTGACAAGCAACGGAGAGGGACAGGATCTGCAGGAGTTTTTCAGAGATTCGGTGATACTTGCAGGAACCGAAAAGCCTGCCGAAAGCGACATAGTCATCGTTCTGGGCGTTGGCGAAACCTCATAAAAGCACAAATTGTATAAGTATAGAAAAAAAGACATAAAGGGTGATCGACATAAAAACCGTATGCATAGCAGGAGGAGGAGCTTCGGGGCTTATGGCTGCCATAGCCTGCGGAAGAACCTCCCAAGGCAGAATTAAAATAACCGTACTTGAAAGAATGAACAGAGTAGGCAAGAAGATACCCGCCACGGGCAACGGCCGCTGCAACTTTACCAACAGGAACGCAGCCTCGTGCCGCCACTATTTCGGCAGAGATCCTAAGTTTGCAGAGGCGGCGCTTTCGGACTTCGATGTGGAGGACACACTGGAGCTGTTTTCTGAGCTGGGGATCTTTCCGAAGGAGGAGGGGGGAAAGTATTTTCCCTATTCCGACAGGGCGCAGTCCGTCCTTGACGCTCTGAGGTTCGAGTGCGAAAGGCTTGGCGTTGTCATAAGAACGGATTTTGATATAAAAGAAATAAAGAAGAAAAAGAACGGTTTTGAGATAACGTCCTACAGCGGAGAAAAAACGGCAGCCGACAGTGTCATTGTAGCCTGCGGAGGCTGCGCAAGCCCGAATCTCGGCTCCAACGGCTCGGGGTTCAGGCTCCTTTCGGCTCTCGGCCACAGCATAACGCCCCTCAGACCCGCTCTCGTTCAGCTTAGACTGCGGGGAGATTTTCTGAAATCCCTTTCTGGAATAAAAATAAAGGGCAGCGTAGGTCTCTGCGCCAAAGGACACATAATAAGAAGAGAAAGCGGCGAGGTGCTGTTTACCGACTACGGCATTTCGGGGCCGCCCGTGTTTCAGCTTTCGGCATATATGAACGGAGAAAAAAACCTCGCGGCGGTCATTGACTTTATGCCCGAATACAGTGAAGAACAGGTTTTTTCGATATTGAGCGCAAGAGCGAAGGCTCTGGGCAGACTGACTATGCAGGACTTTTTTTCGGGGCTTTTTCACAAAAGAATCGGAAATGTCATAGCGGGAAGGGCAGGCATAAAAAAGCTTTCGCTTTCTGTTGACGGGCTGACCGAAAAGGAACTGCGCAGTATGGCACGGCTTATAAAGGCTTTCGACATCCCCGTTGAGGGCACTAACGGCTGGAACAATGCTCAGGTCACCGCAGGAGGAGCCGCAACAGATGAGTTTGACGGCAGAACCATGGAGTCCAAAAGTATAAAGGGGCTTTTCTGCTGCGGCGAGGTTCTGGACATATACGGAGAGTGCGGCGGCTATAATCTTCAGTGGGCGTGGTCAAGCGGATATGCGGCAGGAAAAAACGCCGCTCGGAGTATATTATGCTTAGAATAGGAAATATAAGAATATCGGTCAAAAAAAGCCTTACCGACGACATTCTCCGCCAAGCCTTGGAAAAAAAGCTCGGCACGAGGGTCACTAAGGTAAGAATATTCAGAAAAAGCATAGACGCAAGAAACAAGGGGGAGGTTATGTACAGCCTTACCCTTGATTTTTGCGCCGAAAATGAAAAAAGGCTTTTAAGGCGCAGGGATATAACAAAGGCCTTTGAGCCTGTTTTTGTGATAAAAAAGGCGAAAGCCGATTTCAGACCCGTTGTCGTGGGGTTCGGCCCCGCAGGGTTTATGTCGGGGCTGTATCTTGCCGAGGCAGGTTTAAGACCTGTGATTCTTGAAAGAGGCCGTGACGCAGACAGCCGCAAGGCCGACACCGAAAGGTTTTTTCGCACCGGAGTTCTCGACACCGAGAGCAACGTGCAGTTTGGCGAAGGGGGCGCAGGAACCTTTTCGGACGGAAAGCTCAACACGGGCATAAACGATCCCCGAATAAGGTTCGTGCTTAAAACCCTGGTAAAATACGGCGCTCCGGAGGAAATACTCTTTTCGGCAAAGCCCCATGTGGGCACCGACAGACTTATCGAGACGGTCAAAAACATACGAAAGCGCATAGAATCTCTCGGCGGCGAGGTGCTTTTCTGCAAAAAGGTAACCGCCATAAGCTGCAAAAATTCGGCGGTCAGGGGAGTTTTTTGCGGCGATGAGTTTATACCCTCCGAGGCTGTCGTCTTTGCCATAGGTCATTCGGCGAGAGACACCTTCGAGATGCTGTACAGAATGGGTATGCCTATGGAAAAGAAGGGCTTTTCGGCAGGCTTCAGAGCCGAGCATCCGCAGGAGTTTATAAACAAAATGCAATACGGCGATTTTGCAGGATATCTTCCTGCTGCCGACTACAAGCTGGCGGTTCACCTTGACGATGGCAGGGGAGTATATAGCTTTTGTATGTGTCCCGGAGGCTATGTGGTGGGGGCTGCCTCGGAGGAGGGCGGCGTTGTCACAAACGGTATGAGCAATCACAGCCGTGACGGACAAAACAGCAACGCAGCCATACTTGCAGGGCTTATGCCCGAGGATTTTCCCTCCGAAAACCCTCTTGAGGGAATGTATTTTCAGAGAGAGCTTGAAAGAAGGGCTTTTCTGGCAGGCGGAGGAGGATATAAGGCGCCCTGTCAGAATATTGCCGATTTTGTCTGCGGAAAAGGCAGCTATAAAATAAAGGGCGTTCGTCCCACATATATGCCGGGAGTTGAAACTGCGGATTTTCGGGATATATTTCCCGATTTTATATATAAGGCTCTGGCAGAGGGGCTTAAAAAATTTGACTCACTTATAAAGGGCTATTCTTCGGGCGACGGAGTGCTGACTGCGGTGGAAAGCCGTTCGTCCTCTCCCATAAGGATATCGAGAGACAGAGAAAGTCTTGAAAGCCCCTGTTTTTCGGGATTTTATCCCTGCGGAGAGGGAGCGGGCTATGCGGGCGGCATAATGTCGGCAGCCGTAGACGGGCTTAAGACAGCGGAAAAAATCGTTGAAAAGCTGAACGGCAGCCCCTGAAAAACTACACAAAATTTTACTCCCAAATTTGTATATTATGCCAAAAACAAACCTTGACATTGTAATATTTTTGTAATGTTGTTGACATATTTGCGGTTCTGGGATAAAATAATATTATAATTTGGGTAAATTGTGTACAGTCTCTCACGGCGGCGGCTTTGCATGGCATATGTCCCCTTTTTCGGCTGAAAATTCTCAGATTTTCTCCGCTTGATCGGGACGGCGGCAAGGCTCGGCTTTGGACGGTTATCACGGCTGAAGGCAGACAGCCATGATCAGGGCTTTTAAAATAAAGCCGAAATCCCTCCATATTCCGCCGAAAGGAGCATACAAAAAATTAAAAAGGACATA
Source organism: uncultured Clostridia bacterium (assembly GCA_947630725.1). Taxonomy (GTDB): domain Bacteria; phylum Bacillota; class Clostridia; order Lachnospirales; family CAG-274; genus JAJQCI01. The sequence goes on along the minus strand of CANRIS010000027.1, from coordinate 18,094 downwards.
GGGCTTAAGGCGCATAGGCTTTGTCTTTGGCAGACCCTATGGCGTACTTTTGGCATACGTCCCTGACTTTACCCTTTTATTCACAATTTTTTATCATTATTTTATAAAGGAGGAAGAAGTGTGAAGAAAAATGCAAGTAAAATAATAAGCTTGGTTCTTGCGGCAGCTCTGACCGTTACAAGCTTCACTTATACGTCCTTTGCCGATGGCGAAGAAGCCGCAGCGGACGAGGTCGTTGAGGTTGTTGACGAGGCGGTCGATACAGACGCAGCCGAGGATACTCCTGCGGTCGAGACAGACGAGGCTGAGGCAGCTCCCGAGGCTGATGAGATTGTTCCCGAGGCTGATGAGACAGTTCCCGAGGCTGAGGAGACAGCTCCTGCCGATGAGGTTATAGCTGACGAAGACGGCGAGACCGATGTTATCGATGATGCGGCTGCAGATGACGTACCCGCAGATGAGGTCGTTGACGAAGTCAATGCCGCAGCAGACGAAGCAGCCGGTACAGACGAAGATGTAAGACAAAGCACTTATTCATATTCTTTCGGCAGATCCAAGGGCGGCCCCGAAATCACTGTATCCGAAGGTCAGAGGGCTACAATATTCGAGAACTTCGGCAAGTACGGCGCAATCATTGCCGACTGTACAAACGGCGGAAAGATTGACAATTCAAGCAGACCAAATGATGATAATACACAGATAAATGCAGGAACAGTCCTGTATATCCCTGCTATAAAGGGAAGTACGGTAAGTGTTACTCCCTATGATGGATCACTTGAATACACTATCGCAGAAACGGATAAGAAAGGTGAAGGCTCATATACCTCAAACGGTTTTGATCTTGAGGATATTGACGGTCTTACATACCTTAAGCTCACCATTACAGGCGGACTCGGCTATATCAAGGCTATCTCATTGGTTAATCCCGAAGAGACCGTAGGCGAGGAGGCAGGCACAAGCTTTATTCTTTGGTTTGATGAGCATTTTGAAAAAGCAGCCGAAGTTAAGCCTCAGACATTTGAGATGGGCGCAGACGAAAACGGCGCTGCTTCGGCTGTCATAACCCTTGTTCCCGGTCTGGGCGGTGAGAGCTATGCTATTCAGACAAATGAAATGGAATATGACGGCGTAAAGCATGTTTCATACAAGAATAAAGGCAAAAGACCCGCAAGCTCGGGAAGCCTTGCTTCACCTCCCACAGCAGGTACGGATACTCAGGGCGCATCTGTAAATGTTGAGGCAAAAGCAAGCGGAACACTCACATTCTATAACAGAGTTCCGCAAGGCAAGAACTTTACGGTAATGGACTATTATGACGGTTCGGTTATTTCTAAAACGAAGTCTGCTGTTCCCGGAAGCACTGAAAATTTATCTCTTACAATGGCGGCAAAGGCAGGTCATATCTATGCCTGCTATCCCGATGGAACAGACGGCGTTGAATTCTACGGAATCAAGTTCCTTAAGGACAATCCCATACAGATACCCGTTAATATTAACGCAGGCGAGGGAGTAAACAAGGATGCTGTAGAGATCTATTTTACAGATGTTGACACAGGAGACAAGACAGCTACCGTAAAGAGCGGCACAGCTCAGGTCGTACTCAATGCAGGTCATACATATGATCTTTCAACAAATGACGGCGGCGTAGAGGCTCAGCTTGGCGGAAAGCTTCAGTTTACTTTCGGCGGTGATGAAAGCAGCATAGATATTGATCTTATCATGCTTAATGATGTTACACTTTCGGGAGACATCACATCATCCGAACCCGGTGTTGACGCAAGTGTTGTAAAGAGCATTACTTTCACAAAGATGACCGACAGCAATGTAGTCTATACATATCCGGCAGAGGATGCCATCACAGGCAACAGATACTCTGTAAAGATCAAGCCCGGCGACTACAACACATCTGTTGTAACTACCGATGGAAGTATCACAAAGGACAGAGTAAAGATTGTAAAGGACACAGACTGTGAAAATGAAATCTATCTCGAGGTAGAAAAAGATGTTACCTACAGCATAGCCACCGAGATCAAAAATCCCAATTCGGTTATTAAGTTTGAAAACTTTAATGCTCACGATGTAGGAGCGCAGGGCGGCGTTGGCGCAAAGATGACTATACCTGTAAGGGCAAATCAGGTTGTCGATGTTACGGGAAACTATGACGGAGAATTTGAGGTTGTAGGTAACGGCGCAGGCAGCGTTCCCGTAAACAGCGGAACATCGCTTAAGGCTACATATAACACAGCAGACGATGATACCGAAATAACAATCACAATCACAGCTGTAGGAAATGTGCAGGCAACCAGCGGTTCAGGCTATATCCAGACAGTTGCGATAACAACTATCGAGGAGGATGTACCCTTCACAAGCACTATCAGCGTACCCGGCGACTATCCTACAATGAAGGACGCTATCAGAGCCATCAAGTCTATGAAGGACAGACCCGAGGGTGAGGACGGAAGAATCACAATCGAGCTTACCGATGATCTTGAAGAGCAGGTAAACATTGATGTTGATTATATCACTCTTGAAGGTAACGACCACGAAATAAGCTTCTATTACGGTGTATATTCAAGCTACTACTCAGTCGATGCAGACGGCTATTATAATGAAAGTCTTTTCAGAGATAAATATGAGTCGAGAGAGGCTTCGGGAGCATTATGGGGTGGCGTTGTCATCGCAAGAGGCAACTACTTCAAGGCTCAGAATGCAACCTTTAAGAATACTTATAACTACTATCTGACAGAAAAGGCTGTAGAGGACTTTGCAGGCGGTACAAAGGGTGACAGAACAGACATAAATCTTGATGTAAAGACAAGGGATTGCAGAGAAAGATCAAATGCTTTTGCGCCCTACGGAGATAATATTGAGCTTTATAACTGTAAGATTTGGGGTTCTCAGGACTCTCTCGGTACAAACAGCGCGCTTAGCAACCATGTTTACTTCAAGAATTGTGAGATCAGAGGAAACGCTGACTATATCTGCGGCTCCGGTTATCTTGTATTTGATGACTGTGACCTTGTATGGTTCACTGAAGGCAAAAATACAAGCTTGGGATATATAACTGCTCCAAGAACCGCACCCTACATATTCAGAAACTGTGAGATAAAGCTTGACGGCGATGTTGATAAGACCCCCACAGACACAAACTCCGGATTTTTCGGCAGACCTTGGGGCGGCACAGCTGCTACGGCTTATTTCATCAACTGCATAACAAACGGCACTATAAGAGCCGCGGGCTGGACTGAAATGGGCGGTGTGCAACCCGAAAACGCAAATTTCTATGAATACAACAATACCACAGACGGCACAACACCCTTCCCAACGTCAAGTAAAGGAAAGGCTCCCGCTGCGGACGATCCTGTTATTTCCGATGACGACAGTGTATTCCTTAGTGCTTTCTTAGGCGGTTGGGCTCCCACATACGGCGAATGGAAGATCGAAAGCCATGACGGTATGAGAGGCGACATAAACAACGACTCTCATCTTACTGCAATGGACGCTACGGCTCTTCTCTATGCTGCACTTAATCCCAACAATGTTGCAGACGAATGGAACTACAACCACTATATTGCAAACGTAGCAGGCGAGTATGACGAGACAAAGGATCTCAATCAGCTCATTGACGGCGAGGACGTACAGGCTATAATGTCTAAGGTTCTTAACTATGCATACGAATTCAATACACCTACAACCGGCGGCGAAGAAGGCGGCGGCGAAGAAGGCGGCGGTGACACCCCCAGTGAACCCGGCGGCGACACCCCCACCGAACCCGGCGAGACTTTTGCATATACAGACGCATATCCTCAGGAAGAAGGCTGGGCGCAGGAAAATCATGCTAATACAGACATTGACCGCGCAAATACAGATGATGTTGCAGGAAATACCTCAGCCAAGATAAGAGTCGGCGACAAGGCAGCAATAAAGATTCTTAAGGCTCCTCACACCTCAGGTAAGGTAAAGCTTTCGGTAGACTTTTTGAGAGATTCAACCCTGAGCGGCAGAACCTTCAGACTTTATGTTGAAAACAAGGCTTTGCTTAACTACGGCGATCCGGACATAGTTTCGGGTAATCTCAATCCCAACGGCGTTATATATCACCTTATGGACGCAACAGACGATAGCTTTTATGTTATGGGACAGAACTCAGGCAACAGCACAAGCGCAACAGACGCAAAAGTAGGTGAAATACAAAGCGGCAAGTGGTATAGGTATGAGATTGTAATTGATCTTGATGCAGGCACATCTACAACATATATATACCAGCACGGCGCAGACGGTACATACACCGAAGACGAATCGGCGCTTGTTCCCGTAGGACAGCCTGTTGAAGCAGATCTTATTGCAACGTCCAACGGCGAAGGCAACAAGATCGCTCAGATCAGACTTGTAAGAACAGCAGCCGGCCCCGTTTATTGGGACAACATCAAGCTTGAAGCTATTGAAGCTGTAGAATAAAAAAACATATCTTCGGACAACGATAGTCCGATAAATAAGAGGATCGCTCCTTTTTGGGGCGGTTCTCTTTGTTTTGTGATATTGAATAAAAAAATATTTATTTATTTTAAAAAATTGTAAAATATTACTTGTTTTATTTCAAAAAAAATTATATAATATAGGATAAGTATATAAAATATATGAATGTAAACGATTAAACGCTTATCGGACGGATAAAGGCGTATACCGAGGGACGGCTCGCAAAAAGCGGTGCAGTCAATATGCCCTCTCTGTTCAATGGGCGGATCGCAAAAAAAGGAGGAATGCAACTATGTCATACATGGAGGTTTATAATCAGTGGCTTACAGACCCCAGCTTTGACGAGGCAACAAAGGCCGAGCTTGAGGCCATCAAGGGTGACGAGAAGGAGATCGAGGACAGATTTTATCGTGAGCTGGAATTTGGTACGGCAGGTCTCAGAGGAGTTATAGGGGCAGGCACGAACCGTATGAATACCTATATCGTAAGCAAGGCTACACAGGGCTTTGCAAACTATATCAACAAGGAGCCGGGACGCGCCGAGATGGGCGTTGCCATAGCATATGACAGCAGAAATATGAGCCCCGAGTTTGCCGAAACAACAGCTCTTGTGCTTGCAGGCAACGGCATAAAGGCTTATCTCTTTGAGTCTCTCCGCCCCGTACCCGTACTTTCCTTTACGGTACGTCATTTGGGCTGCACAGGCGGCGTTGTTATTACGGCAAGCCACAATCCGCCTCAGTACAACGGATATAAGGTTTATTGGGAGGACGGAGCGCAGGTTCCTTATCCCAGAGACGAGGCTATTATGAAGGAAGTCAACGCAGTGACTGATTTCGGCGCATCAATAAAGAAGATGTCGAAGGCCGAGGCTATCGAAAAGGGACTTCTTGTTATGATAGGCAAAGAGGTTGACGACGCATATGACGAAAATGTGCTTGCTCAGCTTGTTAATCCCGATGTAGTTAAGGAAATGGGCAAGGTGCTTAAGGTCGTATATACGCCTCTGCACGGTTCGGGCAACCTCCCCGTAAGGCGTATACTCAAAAAAGCAGGCTTTGAGAATGTTACGGTCGTTCCCGAGCAGGAGCTTCCCGATGGAAACTTCCCCACGGTGGCTCTCCCCAATCCCGAGGACGTAAACGCATTTAAGCTGGCTATGGAGCTTTCGGAGAAGATAGGCGCAGACTATATGTGCGCTACAGACCCCGATGCTGACAGAGTAGGCGCAGTTGTTAAAAATTCTGACGGAGAATATGTTGTATTTACGGGAAATATGATGGGTACGCTTATCTGTGAATACATACTTTCACAGAAAGCCGAAAAGGGCATACTTCCGAAAAATGCAGCCGTTGTTTCCACAATAGTTTCTTCCGACCTCACAAAGGCAATATGCAAGAACTACGGAGTGGCATATTTTGACGTACTTACGGGCTTTAAGTATATAGGCGAAAAGATAAAGGAATTTGAGGCCGATGGCAGCTACTCATATCAGTTCGGTTTTGAGGAGTCCTACGGCTGTCTTACAGGCACATATGCAAGAGACAAGGACGCTGTTGACGCGAACGTTCTTATCGCCGAGATAGCATCCTACTACAAAAAGCAGGGCAAGACGCTTTATGACGCTTTGCAGGAGCTTTATAAGAAGTACGGATATTATAAAGAGACGGTTACGTCAATCAATCTTGGCGGCGTTGAGGGCGCAGCTCAGATAAAGAAGGTAATGGCTGACTTAAGGGCAGATTCTCCCTCGGAGGTTGGCGGCGTTAAGGTCGTAGAGGCAAGGGACTACAGCGCAGACACCGTAAAGAACCTTGTTACGGGCGAAGTAACCCCCACGGGACTTCCCAAGTCAAACGTGCTTTATTATATTCTTGAGGACGGCACATGGTTCTGCGTAAGACCTTCGGGTACAGAGCCAAAAATAAAGGTTTATTTCGGTGCAAACGGCGACACGATGAAAGAGGCTGAAAGCAAGGCATCGAGCGCATCGGACGGAATACTTGCCATAGTAGACAAAATTTTAGGAAAATAAAAGGCTGAAGCAAAAATAGAATTTTTGTGACAACGGCATAAAAAAGGCTGCGGAAAAGCCCTGTACAAGGACGATCCGCAGCTCTTTTATGTTTATTTGATTTATTTGATATATTTGATTTATTTGAAAAGGGTTCTGAAGCGTTCCATAGCCTCTTTTGTGTTTTCGTAGTTGTTGAAGGAGGTGAGGCGGAAGAAGTTGTCGCCGTTTTTGCCGAATCCCGCTCCGGGAGTACCTACGACTTGTATTTCATTCAGCATTTTGTCGAAGAAATCCCAGCTGTACATTCCGAAAGGACACTCGAACCATATATAGGGCGAATTTATGCCGCCTGTGTATTTTACTCCGAGATCGTCCATTGTGTCCGAAATGAGCTTTGCGTTTTTGCGGTACACGTTTATCATTGTTTTTGCCTCTGCCATACCTTCTTCGGAAAATACCCTTGCGGCTCCTCTCTGTATGATGTAGGGAACGCCGTTGAATTTTGTGGTCTGACGTCTGTTCCACATACGGTTGAGGTTTAAGGTGCGTCCGTCAGAGGTCTTTTTTTCGATATCCTTGGGTACAATGGTATAGCCGCAGCGTGTACCCGTAAAGCCTGCCGTCTTGCTCAGCGAACAAAACTCAACGCAGCAGGTTTTTGACCCCTCGATGGAGAAAATGCTTCTTGGGAGGTCGGGCTCTGCCACGAAGCATTCGTACGCAGAGTCAAAAAGTATTATGGCGTCGTTTTTGTTTGCGTAGTCTACCCAAGCTTTAAGCTGCTCCTTGTTGTATACGGCTCCCGTAGGGTTGTTGGGGGAGCAGAGATAGATTATGTCGGCTTTTATGCTGTCATCGGGCATAGGAAGAAAGCCGTTTTCGGCGGTTCCGTCCATATAGATTATTTTTCTGCCGTTCATTGTGTTTGTGTCTACATACACTGGATAAACGGGATCGGGAACCAGAACAGTGTTGTCCACAGAAAACATATCGGTTATGTTGCCCGTGTCGCTTTTTGCGCCGTCAGAAACAAATATCTCGTCTGTGTCAATTTGTACGCCGTTTCTTTTATAATAAGCCTGTATGCTCTCTCTCAGAAAGTCATATCCCTGTTCGGGGCCATATCCTCTGAAGGTTTCGGCTTTTGACATTTCGTCAACGGCTTTGTGAAGAGCCTCAATGACGAGACTGCCCAGCGGCTGCGTAACGTCTCCTATGCCCAGACGGATTATTTTTTTGTCGGGGTTCGCTGCCGTATAGTCATCTACTCTCTTTGCGATTTCCGAAAAAAGATAGCTCTGCTTTATATTGAGATAATTTTCGTTCAGTTTAGCCATTATCTTACATCTCCTTAAATTTTATTTTTATATTTACGGTGTCATGGGGTCATTCCGACAAAAGCTTGTTGACAGCCTCAAGCTTGACGCATATGCAGAATACCTCGATGGCTTTTTTAAGCTCCTCCTCCTCGGGATAGCTGGGCGCAATTCTTATATTTGTATCCTTGGGGTCGAGCTTTTTGGGATATGTAGCGCCTGCCCCTGTCAGAGTGAGTCCTGCCTCTTTGCACAGAGCCACCGTAGCCTTTGCGCAGCCCGGCATAGTATCTACGGATATAAAATATCCTCCTCTTGGTTCTGTCCAGCTTAAAATATCGTTTCCCTCAAATTCTTCTTCAAGCTTTTTTGCGACCATTTCAAATTTGGGTCTGAGTATGTCGGCGTGTCTTTTCATATGAGCGAAAATTCCGCCGTGGGTTTTGAGAAATTCGAGGGTTCTGAGCTGATTTATTTTGTCATAGCCGATGGTCTGACAGAAAAGATGAGCCTTGTTTTCTTTTATGATGTCGGAGGACGCCGCCATAAGCGAAACTCCTGCTCCCGCAAAGGTTATTTTTGATGTGGAGAAGAAGTACAGCACTCTGTTTTCGGTGCCGTATTTTTTGCACAGCTTAAATATGTCGGGCAGCTTTTCTCCATCGTCATAGAGGTGATGAATGCCGTAGGCGTTGTCCCAGAAAATTTTAAAATCCTCTGCGGCGGTTTTCATAGATGCCAGTCTTTCGACCTTTTCTTCGGAGTAGCAGGCTCCCGTGGGGTTTGAATAGAGGGGTACACAGAAAACTCCCTTTATGCTGTCATCATTTCCGACAAGCTCCTCCAACCTGTCCATATCGGGGCCGTCGTCGAAAAGCTCCACGTTTATCATTTCTATGCCAAGCTCTTCAAGTATAGAAAAATGTCTGTCATAGCCCGGCACAAGGCATATAAACTTAACCCTTTCAAGCTTTGACCATGGAGTGTGTCCCTGTGTGCCAAAGACCCAAAGGCGCATAAGAGCGTCATATTCCAGATTGAGACTTGAGTTTCCTCCTATGATCATATTGTCGGGGTCAAGCCCTAAGACTTCTCCGAAATATTTTCTTGTTTCGGGGAGACCCTCCAAAACGCCATAATTTCTTGTATCAAAGCCGTTTTCGGCATAATAGTCGGACATAACGGTCAGAATATCGTTTGAGAGGTCAAGCTGCTTGGGGGAAGGCTTGCCTCTTGACATATCCAGCTTAAGTCCGCTCTCCTTATAAGAGGCATATTTTTTTTCAAGCTCGGCTTTAATATCCTTAAGCTCGCTTTTTGACAATTTTTTGTAGTTCATACGGTTTGCCCTCCTTAAAATGCGTGTGTGCGGCAGGTCGCTTAAAACCTGTTGTTTATTACAAAACAAAGCCGGTTTTGGTTCAAACCGACTTTGGCTACGTCTATTATATAGTATTTTATACAATTTTACAAGTGAATTTTTAGTGATTTTGCCATATTGTTCAAATTCAATAAAATTTTCATAAAAATTTCAAAAAATATAATAATTATTAATGAAAATGAAAAAATTACAAATTTTTACTTGATATTTTTATTCGATGGGTCTATAATACATTTATCCGATGAGGGGCTGAGGTGATTTATTACACTTTGGCTTCTTTTTCATTTATGACAAGGGTGTTATGGATATTCCCGGGATATCCATAGCGCCCTTGTTTTTTCCGGGGGCGTAAAATTAAAAAAACGGCGCTCTCGGACAGGCGATGCAAAGGCGCTTCGACAAGGAGTGTCAGGCTGCATCGTTTTTTTTTAAATTTTAAGGAGGCGTATATTATGACACAGGAAATTTTAAATGCCATAAACGGCGAGGTCTACGGAGTATGGTTTCTTATAGGAGCCGCATTGGTATTCTGGATGCAGGCAGGCTTTGCGATGGTAGAGACAGGCTTTACAAGGGCAAAGAATGCAGGCAACATACTTATGAAGAACCTTATGGACTTCTGTATCGGTACGGTAATGTTTATTGTTATAGGATTCAGTCTTTTGCTCGGTGAAGATCTGGCAGGTATCATAGGAAAACCCGGCTTTGACATTTTCACATCCTATGCAGATTTTGACTGGTCCAACTTTGTTTTCAACCTTGTTTTCTGCGCTACCACAGCTACGATCGTTTCGGGAGCTATGGCAGAGAGAACAAAATTCATATCTTATTGTGTATATTCTGCCGTTATTTCGGCTCTTATATATCCCATAGAGGCTCACTGGACATGGGGCGGCGGCTGGCTTGCTCAGGCAGGTTTTCATGATTTTGCAGGTTCGGCATGTATACACATGGTAGGCGGAACGAGTGCTCTTATAGGCGCATATCTGTTGGGACCCCGTATCGGAAAGTTTGTAAGGGATAAAGCAGGAAAGATCACAAAGGTAAATGCATTTCCCGGACACAGCCTTCCCCTTGGCTGCCTCGGTGTATTCATACTCTGGCTTGGCTGGTACGGATTCAACGGAGCTGCCGCTGTTTCGGTGGGAGAGCTTGGCTCGATCTTTTTAACAACTACTATCGCTCCTTCTGTTGCTACGGTGGTTTGTATGATATTGACATGGGTAAAATACGGAAAGCCCGATGTTTCGATGTGTCTCAACGCATCTCTTGCAGGTCTTGTAGCAATTACGGCTCCCTGTGACGTATGTGATGCCTTCGGCGCTATAATCATAGGCGCTGTTGCAGGCGTTCTGGTAGTATTCGGAGTATGGTTTTTGGACAATGTGCTTCATATAGATGACCCCGTAGGCGCTGTTGCCGTACATTTTCTGAACGGTATCTGGGGTACTATAGCAGTAGGTCTTTTTGCCACAGAGACAGCCCCCGCATTTGCAAGGGGTATCGGTGACGGAACAGTCTTTGGCGCAAATCAGATCGCAGGCGAGGGACTTTTCTACGGCGGCGGTTTTAATCAGCTGGGAATTCAGATTATGGGTACGGCTGCAATACTGTTCTGGACAGCAATTACAATTACAATAGCTTTTCTTGTAATAAAGGCTGTTATGGGTCTTCGTGTAACCGAGGAAGAGGAAATAATCGGTCTGGATTCTACAGAGCATGGACTTTCATCGGCTTATGCAGGATTCTCCATTATGGATATTTCAAACACAATGATGATGGACGTAAACGAGAACACAAATCTTGGAGAGTCCGACTACAACGCTGCGTCAAAGGCTCAGATCGACGCTGCCGTAAAGGTAGAGTCAATGCCTGTTGTTTCAACGGGTATACACAAGGTTGTTATTATAGCAAAGCTTGACAAGTATGAGAGCCTGAGAAAGTCTATGAACTCTCTCGGCGTAACGGGTATGACAGTTACACAGGTTATGGGCTGCGGTATCCAGAAGGGTACGGGCAGACGTTATCGTGGTGTTGAAATGGACGCAACACTCCTGCCAAAGGTAAAGGTCGAGGTCGTTATAAGCGAAATACCTGTTGAAAAGATCATAGATGCAGCCAAAAAGACCCTTTATACGGGACATATCGGAGATGGAAAGATATTCGTATACAGTGTTGAAAAGGTTGTAAAGGTTCGTACGGGCGAGGAGGACTTTGCCGCGCTTCAGGACGTTGAATAAATAAAAAATAAAAAATTAAAAATTAAAAATTAAAAATGCCATGGAACGCTGCTGTATAAACATACATTAAAAGCAGCGCTGTGGGAGAAAAGACTGCGAGGCTTGTTCTTGCAGTCTTTTTTCGTGCCTGAATTTTATTTTCCCTCACATTCCCTATTACTTTTTTGTCGTTTATATAGTATAATCAATATAAAGACGGTCATACTAATTCTTTTTTAAACAGCGTTTTCTGTTTTCGGTCAGAAATCGGCATAAGAGCCCGAGGGGCAGGGCTTTTTTGAAAAAAGATTTTATCAGCATAAGAGGTGTAAAAAATGAGAATTTTAAAAAAGGTGATAAAGGAGGAGAAGATCAGAGACAAAGTATACTGCAATCGCTGCGGAAGGGAAATAGACATAATATTTCCCGAGCATATGGGGAACTATCTGTCCGTTGACAAGAGGTGGGGCTATGGCTCGGTCTATGACGGCGAGAGTCACAGCTTTGACCTTTGTGACAGCTGCTATGGCGAAATTGTGAGGGAATTTAAAATTCCTCCTTCAGAGGAGAATTAAAATAATGTTTTTCGGTAATAATTTCCGTTAGAGATATTTTTTTACGGGAGTGAATTGCCGATGATAAGTTTGAGTTTTATACTTATAGTATCGCAGCTTATATTTTGTCTGGTTGCCATAATCTATTTTTCAACAGCCATTAAAAACAACCGCACAAGCGTAAAGACGATACGCCTCAGCTCCGAAAAGGAAAGAGCCGAGCTTGTGAGACTTCGCAGCATAAGCCTGACCGAACCCCTTTCGGAAAAGGCCAGACCGAAAAGTCTTGGCGAGATTGTGGGACAGGAACAGGGCATAGAGGCTCTGAGAGCCGCCCTTATGGGAGAAAATCCGCAGCACGTCATTATATACGGCCCTCCGGGAGTGGGAAAAACCGCCGTGTGCCGCCTTATACTCGAGGAGGCAAAGCATTCGTCCGACTCTCCGTTCAAGGCTGCCGCGCCCTTTGTGGAAATGGACTGTGCAATACTTCAGTTTGACGAAAGAAACATTGCCGATCCGCTTATGGGGTCGGTTCACGATCCCATTTATCAGGGTGCAGGAGCCTATGGGCAGGCAGGAGTGCCGAGACCTAAGCCCGGAGCGGTCACGAGGGCTCACGGCGGAATACTTTTTCTTGACGAGATAGGCGAGCTTCATCCATATCAGATGAACAGGCTGCTTAAGGTTTTGGAGGACAGAAAGGTGTTTCTGACAAGCTCCTATTATTCCTCTGAGGACGATAATATACCGCCCTATATTCACGATGTTTTCAAAAACGGTCTTCCTGCGGACTTCAGACTGGTGGGAGCCACCACGAGACAGCCCTCCGAAATTCCCGAGGCTCTGAGAAGTCGGTGCAGAGAGGTTTTTTTCAGTCCCCTGACGGCATCTCAGGTGAAAAAGATAGCCGAGGGCTCGTGCAGAAAGGCAGGCTTTGGCTTTGAAGAAAAGGTCCCTGAGCTTGTATCGGAATATTGCGAAAACGGAAGAAATACGGTCAATATAATTCAGACTGCCGCATCCGTAGCCAAGCTTGCGGGGAGAAGAATAATAAACAGAGAGGACATACTCAAGGTGGCTGACTTCGGAAGATACAGCCCTGTTTTCAGACAGAGGCTTTCGGATGCAGCCGTAGGAGTCGTAAACGGACTTGCGGTGACCGGCGGAGGCAGCGGGTGTGTTCTCCCCGTTGAGGCTGTGTGCGCAAAGGGCAGCGGCGCTCTGAATATAACGGGAGTGGTCGAAAAAGAGGAGCTTAATTCGGCAGGAGGAAAGATAATAAGACGGGGTACCGCCTATGCGTCTGCCGAAAATGCCCTGACGGTGCTTGGCACGCTTTTTGGCATAGATGTATCAAAGCTTGACTTTCACGTTAACTTTCCCGGAGGGGTACCCGTTGACGGCCCATCGGCAGGCATAGCTATATTCTGCGCTATGTATTCTGCCGCAACGGGAAAGCCCGTGAAGGAAAAAACCGTTATGACGGGTGAGCTGGGGCTTAAGGGCGATGTGCTTGCCGTAGGGGGAGTTTTTGAAAAGCTCAGCGCAGGAAAGGCCGCAGGAGCCGAGACCGCCATTATACCCAAGTCGGTATATTCCGAAAAATACGACAGCCTTATTCCTCGGCTTTTTTCTCTTTCAACAATAGAGGAGGTCGTGAACACAGTCTTTGAAAACAAAAAGGCGACCGATAAGATCGCCTGAAAAACAAGGTATATGCCTATTTATAATACAGAGACATATTCTGAAATGATATTTATTGAGCTGCAAGTATGGCCGCTCCCGTTTTAAGATCGTCGGGAGTGGTTATTTTTATGTTTGTATAGGAACCTTCGGTTATTTTTACCTTTGTGCCTATGTATTCTGCCGCCGCCGCATCATCGGTGACGGTTATGCCATTTTGTATTATTTTGTCGTAGGCTTTTTTTATAAGCTCCAGAGAAAAAGCCTGTGGAGTCTGGGCATTCCACAAAAGGGCTCTGTCGGGGGTCTCCTTTACAAAACCGTTTTCGTCACAGATCTTTATGGTGTCTTTTGTTTTTACCGACATAACGCAGGCCTTGTATCGGCGGACGTCCTGTATTATTTTCAGAATATCCCCCTCGGAAACAAAGGGTCTTACGCTGTCGTGTATGAGAACATATTTTATGTCGTCCGAAAGCGCCGCAAGTCCGTTTATTACGGAGTTCTGTCTTTCGCTGCCGCCCACCGTTACGGTCTTAAGCTTTGTTATGTCCTTTAATATTTCTGCCGAAAGAGCTGTGTTTTCTTTCGCCGCCACAACAACTATTTCTGAGATCTCTTTGCATTTTTCAAATTTTTCAGCCGTATGCAGCAGTATGGGCTTGTCTCCCAACAGAAGAAACTGCTTGGGTATGTCCGTACCCATTCTTTTTCCCGAACCTGCCGCAACAATAACAACGCCGATTTTTTCCATATATCATACCTCGCAAGCTTATCCTTAATTTTATCCGACCGATTTTCACTATAATTATAATACATATTTAAGATAATTTCAACCTGCAAAGCTTTGTATATCATTGGTATGGAAAAGTATGCTCCCTGCTGTTATAATGTATACAGTAAACATCGGTTTAAGCGAAATATCACATTACGTTCCGAAAAAAAGGGCTGCCTTAATAAAAAATTAAAAAATATATGCACAAAATAAAAAAGGTTTTAATTTATAATTGTATCATACAGAGAAAAAATTGTGTCTGCATATGAAGGATAATGAAGTCAAATCTGAAAAATTGTAAAAGGAGGTATGGTACATATGAAGATTATACCGATAAAAGCGTTTGTTTTTGCGGCGGCTTTGGCTGTCGTGGGCTGCGGCGCCAAGAGCGATAATGACAAAGGGACTGATACAAACTATGTTTTCTCGGATTATCATGTGGAGGGTACAAATACGCTGTCAACATATGTAAAGCTCGATTCTTCGCAGAAATACGGCATAGCAAGGTATAAAAACGATTCAGCCGACACTGTAAGGCTTAGCGTTGAGGACAGGGGTACGATATATATTGATCCCGGAGAGGATAAGTATATATCGTGGGAAAAAGGAGGATTTTTAAAAAAGGGCTACGGTGTGGATCTTTACTGCGCCGAGACAGACCTTGACGGCATATTCACCGCGGCAAGCTCCGACAGCCCTCTGCCCGGAGCAGAGGATCTTGAAATTACGGTAAAAAAGAAGGAGGGATAAGCCAAAATGAGCAAATACAACATACTGATAGTTGACGATGACAGAGAAATTGTCGAGAGCATAGCCATTTTTCTGAAAAATGAGGAATATGAGGTTCTTAAGGCTTATAACGGTCTGGAGGCTCTCGACATACTTATGCAAAAGGACATACATCTTATGATCCTCGACATAATGATGCCCGAAATGGACGGCATACAGACACTTATAAAGCTGAGGGAAAGCAGAAACATACCCGTTATACTTCTGAGCGCAAAGTCCGAAAATACAGACAAGATATTCGGGCTTACCGCAGGGGCGGACGACTATGTGACAAAGCCCTTTGATTTGTCGGAGCTTACCGCAAGGGTAAAGTCCCATCTCAGAAGATATACGAGGTTCGGCTCTATGGAAAAAACCGACAAAAGGCTGACAACGGGAGGGATCGTTGTGGATACGGAGGCAAAGACTGTTTCGGTGGACGGGGAGGACGTGCATTTTACTCCCATAGAATACAGAATACTGACGCTTTTGTGTTCAAATCCCGGAAAGGTATTTTCGGCGAACGAAATATACGAAAGGGTATGGAACGGAGAAACTGCCGTAAATGACAGCTCGATCGCGGTACATATAAGGCATATAAGAGAAAAGATAGAAATAAACCCAAAGGAGCCGAAATATCTCAAGGTCGTTTGGGGCATAGGCTATAAGATAGACAAAATATGAGGGGAGGAGCAAAAATGAAAAAAATATTTTATTCGTTTTTATTTAAGCTTGTTGTTTTTCTGGCCTGCTGCGGACTTGTGACGGTCTGTATAGACATTGCCGTGTTTTTGTATGACAACAACTACAGCATAAACTTATACGGCGGATCGGATTTTTCGGAAACGGTAGAATATAAAAACTATGTGTCAGACAGTATGCAGAATATTTGCAAGGCTCTCAGGCTGAAGGATTATGACAAAAAGGTATCTGTGCTTAAGGAGCTTGACAGCCAAAAGGTGAAATATTATATAGGATATACCGATTCGGACGGGGAGCGGAAAGAAATAACCGATTTTTCTGCCGAGCCTGCGGATTATATGTTTTTGAACGAATATTATGTCATAGGCTCGGACGGAAGCGAGAATTTTGACGGCAGAAATTATTATATTGTCGAGGACTGCCTTGCGGACGGAGCCTACGGAGAAAATGTGGATCTGTATATAGGCTATGACATTCAGGGATTTGAGGCGGAGCAGAAAGCGTGGGAGATGCGCAGGGGACAATGTGACGACTATATGCAGGAGCTGCCTATTATAGCGCTGCTTATTATTCTGGGGATATTGTATCTCAGCTTTGCGGCAGGCAGAAAGGGAGACAGCAGGGAAATCCGTCTGAATGTTTTTGACAGAATATTTGCGGAATTTATAATTGCCGCCATAGGGCTTTTGGCTGTATTCGGAGGATTTTTGACTATATTGTTTGTGATGAACGAATTTAACTTCGACAGCCCCTCACTGAGGCTCTATTATGCAAGGTTTGCAGGAGTGGCAGTGTTTGCCCTGTGTACGCTTATGTATCTGTCGCTCATAAAGAGCCTTAAGGCAAAGACGCTCAAAAAAAGATTTCTTTTGTTCAGAATAATAGGATTTTTGTGGAAAAAAGCAGGGGTGGTATGCAGATTTTCAAAAAGCAGATTAGGAACGATAAAAGACGCCTTTTTTGCCTTTGCATCAAAAAGGTGGGGAATAGCAATTCTGCTGTTTTTTGTGGCGTATAATGCTATCGTATTGTTTTGCGGACTGCTCTTTGCGTTTGCGGCGGAGTTTATTGCCATAGTCATATATGCCGCAGTGCTGACAACCTATATTTTTATTATTTCAAAATACATAAAGGATATAGACAGCATAGGAAACGGCATAGGAAAAATAAAGAACGGGGATATTTCCTATAAAATAACCGGCATAAAAAGCAAATATTTAGGCGAAATGGCAAACGATATAAACACTATGGGGGACGGCATACAGACGGCTCTCGAAAAGGCTGTACGCTCGGAAAGAATGAAGTCGGAGCTTGTCACGAACATATCTCACGACCTCAAAACTCCTCTTACCTCCATAATAAATTTTTCGGAGCTTCTGTGCGAAAAGGAGCTTGAACCGACCGAGGCGAACGACTATGCAAGGATAATAAGGGACAAAAGTCTCAGGCTCAAGAATCTTACCGCTGATCTGTTTGACATCTCAAGGATACGCAGCGGAAACGAAATAATAAATTCCGAAAAAATAGATATGTGTCTGCTTGTGAGACAGGCTCTGGCTGAGTATGAAAAGGAAATAATGTCATCGGGGCTTGAATATGTTACAAACATTCCTCATGAGGAGGTATTTATAAACGCCGATGGAAAGAAAATGTCAAGGGTCATATCAAACCTCATAGAAAACAGCCTTAAATATTCGCTCAAAAACACAAGAGTATATGTCGATGTAAAAACAGACGGAAAAGATACTGTATTTGAAATAAAGAATATTTCGGCATATAAGCCCGATTTTGACGAGGAGGAAATAACCGAGAGATTTGTGAGGGGAGATGCGTCACGTTCCACCGAAGGAAACGGCCTTGGTCTTGCGATCGCCAAAAGCTATACGGAGGCCTGCGGCGGCGAGTTTAAAATAATCGTGGACGGAGATCTCTTTAAGGCAAGGATCGTCTTCGGATAAAAATAACGGAAGTTGTATGCAGCCGCATTCTGACCGAAGCTTTGCAGACTTTGATCCGCAGGTAGTGTCCGAAAGAAGTCGGATTGCCCGAAGGGTAACTTTTCCGCAAGGAAAAGCACTGATGGTGTCCGAAAGATGTCGGATTGCCCGAAGGGCAACTTTTCCGCAAGGAAAAGCACTGATGGTGTCCGAAAGATGTCGGATTGCCCGAAGGGCAACTTTTCCGCAAGGAAAAGCACTGA
>CANRIS010000026.1 GCA_947630725.1 uncultured Clostridia bacterium | reverse complement strand
CGCGCCAAAGGCGGCAAACCCGTTGAGAAGAAAATACGCGGGCTGTCGTGGGTGGTATTGAAGTGGGCGATGTCGTCCGTTGCGCCACGCGTCATCTTTATGGAGAACGTGTCCGAGATACAAACTTGGGGGCCGCTCAAAGCAGACGAAAATGGCAATCTCCGTCCCGATCCCGACCATATGGGCGAGACATTCAACGGCTTTGTCGCAATGCTGACAACGGGCATATCGTCAGAATACCCCGCGCTCATCGAGGCTTGCGAGTTTTTGAAAATAGACTCCACGAGCGAAGAGGCGGCGAGACTTGTCAAAGGACTTGGCTATAAGGTCGAGTATAGGGAACTCAAAGCCTGCGATTACGGCGCGCCGACCATTCGCAAACGCTTTTATCTCATCGCGCGGAACGATGGCAAGCCGATAGTGTTTTCGCAACCAACGCACGGCGAGGGCAAAGGCTTATTGCCATATCACACGGCGGCGGAGTGTATAGATTGGAGTATTCCGTGTCCGTCCATATTCGAGCGCAAGAAACCGCTCGTGGACAACACGCTGCGCCGCATAGCGCGCGGGCTTGATAAATTCACTATTCGCAACCCGCAACCGTTTATTGTGCCAATCGGCTACGGCGAGCATGTAGGGCAGAAACCGAGAGTCAACAGCATAGACGACCCTGTAAGTACGGTCGTGTCAACGTGCAAGCAAAATTTCGTTATGCCACACCTCACAAAGTATTTCAGCGGGGAGCAGCAGAGCGGAGCGGCAGCGGATAGCCCAACGCCCACCGTTACGGCGATAGATCACAACGGGTTGTCAACGGCTCATCTTGTGCAATACTACGGCGGAAGCGAACACTACGCGCAAGCCGAAAAACCATTGCAGACGGTAGTAACAAAGCCGAGACATTTTCTCGTCGAAAATCATCTGTGCGTTTTGCGCAAGAATATGGACTGCAAGCCCGCCACAGAGCCTGTACCGACGATTACGGCAGGAGCAGGGCATTTGTGCCAAATAAGCACCTATCTTGTCAAAGTGGACGACGCGCAAGATTTGGGACATTGGGCAGAGGTGCGCGAGTTACTGAACAAGTACGCGGGATATGACATCAAGGACGACGAGATACTCATTATTGAGATAGACGGCGTGGCGTATTTTATTGCAGACATCGGGATGCGTATGTTGAAAGCGGAAGAACTGAAACTCGCGCAAGGCTTCCCGAAAGACTATGTGATTGACATAGAGGGCGCAATCGGCAAGCCGTACAGCGAGGCAAAACAGATAGCAAGGCTCGGCAATGCTGTATGCCCGCCCGTCGCAAAAGCACTTATCTTGGCAAATTGCGCGGATATGGCGCTCACAAAGCCGATAGACACAATGGCGGAAGTAGAAGAGGCGTATACTCGCGGCTCAATGCCGAAAAAGCGCGTGGCGTAGCGGCCGCACGGAATGGGCGCGAGTACATCTTGATAGAACTCAACCCCGCTTATATTGAGATAATCGACAAGCGAATCAAGGGAGCTACCAAATGAAAGATTGGACAGGAAACGGCAAAAGCGTGTTTGTACGACAGTAAGCGCGGTTGGTGCATATGGTAGTGACGAGAAGCAATAAGCCGTAAAATCGGGAATATAAACGGCGAATTTGCAGATTTTACGCAAAAATAGGAGTTAAGAGGTAGGATATGAGTGACAAATTTATAACTCTAAAAATAATAGAGCAGAGCGATGAGCAACAAAAAGCGTTTATTGATGAGATAAAGCAAGCGGGCGACAATTTTGATGAAAACGAAGCTCGGCATCAGCAAGAGATAGAAGAATTAGGCAAGAAAATTGCACCGATATTGGACAGCGCGATCACGTCGTACATATCAATGGGCTATCTTGCATTTGAGTATGACGACAATGGCGAGCTGAAAGGAATTGTTGTCACAAAGAAAGGCAAGCGTAAGCTGAAACACATTGCGCGTGTTAATAGGCTTAAGCAGTGGCTCAAACGCATATTTAGGAGTAAGCGATGAGCGAGCCTATTATAACCGACAGCAACGACTTTGCACAAATAATTCCGTTTACAAATGTGCCTGCAGATGACGATTTATGGATAGACGAATGGTGCCATAGAATGGACGAGGCACGCGCGGTTTTCATAGATGCGGAAATAAAGCGACATACTGTGTTAATACAAGATGCGCGCGAAAAGCATAATCATCACAACAACATTGAAAATTATTGCAGAGAGCATGACATACGTATTGTACGCAAGGTCTTAAATGTCGGCGATTATTGCCTAGCGTATGTAGACGACACCGGTCAGATACTGCTTAAAGGCAAAATATCGGTTGATGTGAAAGCCGGCGGTCTACAAGAGCTTGTAAGCGATTTACAGCGCGATAGACGGCAATTCGATAAAAAGTACAGCAAATGCTACAAAGACGGTGTACAGCTGTTTGTGCTTGTCGAGGAGCCTATTAAAACGTTGAACGATCTAGTGAGCTGGAAAGCTGCGTACAGCAAATTGACCGGACGTGAGCTTTTAGATTATATTCACAAAGTCAAAGTCAGTTATGGTGTGAGATTTGTGTTTTGTGACAAGAAAGACACGGCGGAAACACTAATGCGCATTTTGAGGGGGAAGTATGAATAGTAAACCTATAACAGCGAATATGAAACAAAAGGTCAACACTTTATGGTGGTATATGGTACATCATAATAGATATATAGATAAAGATGAGATATGTAAAGTCATAGGCTGTAAAAATGAGCGTAGCGCGCGTGATGTTATTTCAGTACTTGCGAGCAAAAAGCCTGTGATTAGCACGTCTGACGGCAAGGGCTATAAGTTGGCATTGACAAGTCAAGACATAGACGAGGCACGTCATACTTGGGCAGAGTTATCAAGCAGGATTGAGGAGCTGCAAAAGCGTATTAAACCGCTCATCAAATTTGTAGATAGCTTCCACGGCGTGAATGGAGATATAAAATGAATGACACTATAATTTATGACAACAACGGATATCCCGCGATCGACAGGGTAGAGATAATGCGTTCGGCAATGCAGCCTTTGATTGAGGCTAAAAGAGTTGGTAAAAAGTCTGTCAAAGCCTATCATGTGAAGTGTATTTTTTATTCTGCGATAAAGGAAATACCAATGGTAGACAACAATGTCGCGCTGTCACTGACCAAAGAGCAGCTGTCAACTGTTTTCCAACAGTTTGTAGAACTGGTTGCGTTTTGCAATGACTATACAGACTTCGTCCCGACAAAGCAAATATTTGAGGCGTTTGCAGGTATAAGCCCGTTTGCCTATAATAACTTACTGTCACACGGCAGTCAGGAACAAATACAAGCAATGGAACTTATAGACAATTTCATTATGGATATGAATATAGATGCTGGCGGTGAGGGCATACAGAAATTCAATGCGACAAAATTCCGCATGCAAGCAAAGCAGGTTGGTCACAATGTAACACTTGCTTCGTCTGCTGACGGTATTATCGACGTGCTTAAACAGCAATTGTCGCCGACTGACTACACCAAACAGCTTGACGAAATCCGAAATCACGCGCTGGAAAGCACAAATAAAGATGTTAAATAAAACATAAAATTGGTTGACAAAACATTGATAAAATCATTGACAAACAGTAAGCGCGGGCGTATAATGGTATTATCAAGATAGGGCGAGGGAGTGAAAATTGCCGACAATAGACGAACTAAAAGTATTACAAGCATTGCCGCTTGACATAAAGATATACAAAACGCAACAGCGCATACGTGAGTGGGTAGACTTTTACGGCGTGGACGGTGTTTATGTATCATTCAGCGGTGGCAAAGACAGCACAGTTTTGTTGCATTTAGTGCGAAAACTCTATCCAAACGTGGAAGCGGTGTTCGTCAATACAGGCTTGGAATATCCCGAAATACAGCAGTTTGCGAAATCGTTTGAGAACGTAACGGTGCTTCGCCCTGCCATACGTTTTGACGAAGTTATCCGAAAGTACGGCTATCCGATGATAAGTAAGGAAGTGGGCGAGTGCATAATGCAAGCTAAAAAGGCTCGTATCAGTGGCAAATATACACAAAGGTTGCGACAATTAGAGGGAACGTGGTTAGACAAGAATGGCAATAAAAGCATATTCAATCACGAAAAGTATAAACCTTTGCTTAACGTTGACTTTAATATATCAAATGTCTGCTGTAATATAATGAAGAAAAAGCCGTCGCACGATTATACAAAGGCGACAAAGAAAGTGCAGATAACAGGGCAAATGGCAGATGAAAGTAAACTACGTCAGCAAAAGTGGTTGCAAAACGGTTGTAACGGCTTTAAGATGAAAAGCCCTATAAGCAATCCTCTATCATTTTGGACGGAACAGGATATACTCACCTACATAAAAACCTATAATATCCCGATAGCGAGCGTTTACGGCGAAGTGGTAGAAACGGGCAACGACAGCGATCAAATCTGTCTTGACGGTTGCGGTAATCATCTAAAATGCACAGGCTGTCAACGTACAGGCTGTATCTGCTGCGGGTTCGGTGCGCACCTTGAAAAGCAAGGCGAGGGCAGATTTGAGAGGCTGAAACGAACGCACCCGAAGCAGTACGATTATTGTATGAACGGGGGGGGGTATGATACGGACGGGCTATGGAAGCCGACAAAGGACGGTTTGGGTATGAAGCACGTTTTCGACACGCTCAACGAATTATACAGTAAGAGCGGGAAGCTGTTTATACCATATTAAAAGGAGGTCTTAAAATGAAAGTAACACATAACGGCAAGGAATTATTCGAGGTTGTAATCCCGGACAAAATCCCCGATGAGATTGAAATTATGAATATCGGCACAGATCACAGCTGGGGTTTATTGGCGGTAGCGATTATATTAAGTGGCAAAAACACCATTGTAAATGAGCAAAATATGCAAGAGTTTTTGGACGAGTACAACAAATATAAAGCCGAGTTTGAAAAGGGGGATAGAAAATGAAAGTTGAATTTGATATGCCGATAGCAATCGGCGACACGATTTACACGATTGAGCGGCAATGGGGAACTTGTTGCGGTTGCCCGAAAGCAGGCGAAGTAAAAGACGGTATATGCGAAAGCAAGGACGGAATTTGCGATGTTTATCACATCAAAGAGATAGTGGTTGACAAGTATTCGCCGTATCTCATGTTTGATGACGACAACACAATTAAATTATGCTGTTGGTATTACAAGACCAAAGAGGAAGCAATCAAAGCGGCAGAAAAGCAAATAGGCGGATATAACGGCTTGTTTAATGGCAGAGCAATACTATAAAGATGAGGGATAAACAATGAGTTATGACGTGAGTTTTAGGGTAAAAGTAGAGGGAGCAGATGACAGCGTTCGCATAATAGACGGCAACGATGATTATGGTTATAATTATGGCTATAATTATACTTATAATCTAACGCAAGCAATGCGCGAGGCAAGCCCAAACAAAGATTTTGACCTTTACGATATGAACGGGAAAACAGGCGCAGAAGTTATGGAAGCGATAGAGCCTATCATCACGGAATTTTGCTTTAATGCAAAGGCATACAAACAATACGAGCCTAAAAACGGTTGGGGCGATATTGAGGGGTGCCGACAGTTTTTACTGAACATATACGATGTGTGCAACAAATATCCGAGTTGTATTTTGGAAGTACATTAAGGAGTGGCAGCAATGGAGAATAAGTATGAAATTAAATATGAGCGAATGGAAATTTTAGAGCAGATAGCGGACATAACAACAGATTTACTTTTTTGCAATGACGAAAATGAACAGCAATTTTGTGAGGAATTGTTATGCCGTAAATTAAGTTTGTTCGGTTATGTTGATATTAACGATATGAACTGCTATGTAGCAACAAGCAAGAGTAAATTCTTAAAGGAGTTTAGGGAGAAAAATAAATATGGAAAAAAATTATGATTATAGCAAACCGAGATTTGTCCACGTTGAGCAAGATTGGGAAGATGAAAATCAATATGCTTTGGTGGATAGAATGACAAAGGTTATGTATGTTGCCATAAATTTGCACATAGATGATTGGGGGATAATGCCTTTGCTTGATGAAAATGGTAATGCCGTTTTATATCAAGGGGAGTTTGCGGAACAGACACCTTCGCAAAAAAAATGGGCGCAATTTGCAGAATTAGAACAAAGTTTTAAGCAATTGGGGTGGTATACAAGTTTTAATGGCGACACTCCCGATTTAGGCTATAATAGAGTTGTTTCGGGATATGTTTATCCGATCGCGCAAGAACGCGCTACATTGGAATTTGGCATACGCACAATGTTAGGGAATTTTTGTGGCAGAAACGCAAAAATCAACGATACCGACGATTACGGAGTTTATTATGGGGGATATACATTATTTATCAATAATATGAGAGTAAATAAAGCCTTTTATAATAATGCCGATGTTATTAAATTTATATTGGAAGCGGCAAAAGACATAGGCAATGTTATTCATAACCCGAAGATAAAGTCAAAACTTGACGAGACAGAGCGATGTGCTAAATCTCTGGGACTGGAAATATCTGACAGCATGATGTATCATAATGAAGAATATAATCAAGTTATAGAGAAATGGGCTAATGGAAACGGAACGGCTAATCAAGAGTAAAAAGCGCGTTAGAGATTTTGCGGAAGTATACACGCCGTCGCGGATAGTCAAGGAAATGTGCAATTTGATACCCGCCGAAAAGTGGACGATAGAAAGCACGTTTCTTGAACCCGCTTGTGGTAATGGGAACTTCCTTGTCGAGATATACGCGCGGAAGCTCAAACTATGTGCCGATGAGCGGGACGGATTGAAAGCCCTTGCAAGCATAGTAGGGATAGACATACAGCAAGACAACGTAGACGAAGCGCGGGAAAGACTGAAAGCAATGTATCTTGAAGCCTATCCCGACTGCAACAGCTTTTGTAAGTGGCTATTAGACGAGATACTTAAAAACAACATCATCTGCGGGGACAGCCTTGCGATCATGGATAAGTGGGCAACAGACAACAATTTGCGCGACCCTGTAATAGTTGAGGGCGCGGACGGGCAGTACAGCTTTTTGAGCTGAAAGGAGTTATAAAATGGACGAAAAGGGAGTTATTCAACAAATCAAAGACTTAATCAAGTACGAAACCGAGTGCTACAAAAAAATGAAGAAAGAGAAGCATTGGATAGAGTACGACAAAGAATGGTACGACGGGGGGCAAGCCGCATATGGGGTAGTGCTTGACCTCATCAAAGACGCGGAGAGAAAAAAATGAGCGAAGATGTATATTGCGATATATGCGGGGAAAAGTTGCAACAACACGTTGATTATACGGACAAACCCGTGAGGCTGACGTTAAATACTAATTATTGTTCATATGATTTAGAACTTTGCAAAAATTGCGCTCGCCGCTTTTGGGTTTTGATAATGGTGGAAGAGGCAAGGGCAGAACTTGGTATTAGCAAGCGAGGTCTTTTGCGAATAAGCAAAGGCGACAAACTTAAATGTTTGAAATGTGGCAAAACAATAGAATTGACAGATGATACAATGATATTAGATAATGTCGCCGAATATATTGTATGCCCTCATTGCGGGATACAGTTAGACACGCATAAATATCATTTATATGGGGAAAAAGCAGATGACTGAAACAGACAAAAACGCAATAAAATACAAGTACGCTTTGGGGTACACAATAGCCGAATTGCAGCGCATGTACAATATTTCATACTACGATGTGACAAATATATTACACGCAGGCGGCGAGCAATTACAGCGCGGGCGCAGAGCGTACTCCACCACATTGCAGCGCGCAATAATCGATGACTACAACAGCGGACTTATTAAAGTCAAGATGTTAGCTAATAAATATGATGTAAGTCTTACTTATATATATCATGTACTAAATAACGCGGGTGTGAAATTTTCGCATGGTAATCATAGGGATAAAGAGATCTACCAATACGTTATAGAGCATCCTGAAAAAAACAGATCTGACTGTGCGCGAGACTTAGGCATATCACGTCAGCGGGTACATCAGATAATGCAATTGTTTAAGAGCAGGGAGGTAAAAAATGGTCAGGTGTAGTCATTGTGGCAAAAGGGTCAAGTCAATAAAAATTTTAGTCACATCGACAGGTGATATGATAGATTTATGTCCAAGTTGTCTGGCAGAGTTTAGAGATTTGCGCAAGCAGCTTGAAAAGATATACGCATCGGGAGTAGAGGTAAAAATTATGAGAGGTAGAGTTTGTATTGACAATAATAACGATGAGCTTGCAAAAGCGGTCAAAGAATATCGCAAGCGCAACGGACTGACACAGGAACAATTCGCTGAAATAGCTGGTGTTTGCCGTCACACTGTTATGCACGTTGAAAATCAGAGTGCGAGACTTACGCCGGCAGTCAAAGCCTTAATCCTTAACGTCATAGAATAATAATATTTAATTATATATAGGAGGTTATTATATTATGAAAAAATGTCCATTTTGCGGTGACCATATTTTTGGCGATAACCGCGAGCTGCTCAACGATTTTGGTTTTGATGCGCCGCCGGTGCCTTTTGGGTGCAGTCATTGCATAACACGTCCACTTAGTGAATTAAATGTGCCGGACGGGTTTATTGACTTCCACAAAGATGCCCGCGCTGCCGCCGCCGTTGACCAATACCGCCGCGCGATCGCATCTGCCGAACGGCTAAAAGGCAGACTGTAATTAAAGCCGACAACAGTTTATAAAGGGGACATAGGGTATGGAGAGTATTAAACGTTTGAAGCAAAAACTTGATGAGTTAGGCATTGAAAATGAATTAATGGAAACAATCGCTTATGGGCGAAATTGGGACGATGAACGATACCATAAATGTTGGTTAAAGTTGTGGAAGCACGAGGAAACTTTGCGCCCTGCCGGACGGCAATTTGATGTATCATTAGAGATAAGTCAAGATATACTACGCGACGAGGCAGATACTTTAACGATAGAATATGACAAATATTTGCTTGACGGCGTTTTCCCAAAGGTGGAAACATACGAAAACGCTTTACAGCGCATAACAAGCACTTGCAATGAACGCGACGCTATATATGAGTTTTGCAAACGTATATTAGCTTATCAAGATGATAGCGATGAGTAAATCACGGGCGGCAATCCGTCAGCGGTTAGCTCCTCTGTATCTACCGAATGTTTGCGCTTATGCGTGAACGGTTAGTAGGTAGTACGGGGGAGTTTTTCTACAACAGTTTTTAGTGCCGACATTCCCCCATATATCACCAAAACCGCCTACAGTTTTTATTGCCAACACAGGGGGTCTTTCTCATATGCGTAAACGCGCGAAAAATTTGTAAAAATCCACTAGATAGTGGGCATAGCAAAAAAAATTCCGCAAAAAATTTATAAAAAAATCGTTGACAAACGCAGCGGGCTGGTGTAGTATGTAGGCAGAATAAAACGCGGGACAGCCCGCAAAAGGAGTGTACAGCAATGAAAACAACAACCGAATTGAGAAGACTACGCCGCCGCGCTTATAGAAATGGACGCCGCTCGCCTTGACTATGAGCAAGCGAGCAAGGGGTGGGGGTGATATGCTAACACTACTAATATTTTATATGCTTGTTTACTTGTTAAAAAAATAGTTACTCTGATGAGTAGTTGAAAATTACTTTGAAACGCCGCGAGGCGTCACCGAAAAACAGGAGGCAACTTCATGATGGACAAAAAATTATCTTTAATAACAATCACAAATTGGAAAACTTTTGAAAAGCAATGCGACAGGCACGGCTGGTGGGGCGCGACCGCCGTTATTGACGAAGCAACGACGTGGGCATTCGAGAACGGCCTGCTTGGGCGCGAAAGTTTTGACTATGATGTATGGGAGTGGAAGGACTTGACCGGCAACGGGTTCAAAAATCAAGTCGCAACAACTGTACGGTTCACGCTCAGGCGCCCTGAAATCGATACATGGGAGGACGACGACGGCAACGAGATTTTCGCAGCATTGTCGCCGGAGGGCGACGGGTACTCTGAACAGCACAAAAACAGCGTACAGCGGGCGCGCCAAAACGCTGAATATAGTGTTGAGTTAATATAAAAAAATATATAAGAATATAAAAGAGCTGTCGCGCCAGACGGCTCTTTTTTTATTCTGTTATTTGTTTACTTGTCAACGTTTTTGCGCTACCTCGCACGGCCCCCGCAAATCGATACTTTTTTATCGATTTAGTCTCATTTACTTATATATTATTATATCGCACTCAATTGGTTATATACTAGATAAATTGACTTGAATTAACTTGCTATAGAGTATTATAAAAAAAATCCTATTATGCGCAATTCATTAGTATTATATACAGCTTATCGCCTACGTACGCTATTAAGGGGGCTGGGGAGAAGGGGGAGTAACTGTAGTTTGCCTTGCCTTTTATGCGTATTTTTTCGTACAATTTGTAGTTTTTCGTACAATTGTATGATATTTTCGTTGTGTGCCAGTATCCAAAACGACCGTTTAAGATACTGCAACCGGCGCGGCGGGCTGTTTTCGTGTGTTTTTGTGCTTGTTGCGACGGCTCGTCCGGAGCGAAATGCCGCTGTGAGCCTCTGTAGGCGATTTTGGCGCGTTTTAGCTGTGGATTTGAATAAGTTATTGAACTTGATATTTGAACGCGGTTAAAATTGATTTGGCGCGGTCTGTCTGTTTGTGCCCCTACCCCTATTTTTTAGCCGTCCGAGCAGGGAGTAGTTACTTCTCCCTGCCAAAGTAGTTGACAAGTTGGGTGAGAAGTGGTATAGTAAGTGAGAAAGTGAGGCAGTGAGAAAGCCCGGGGAGGGTGTGAGAAAGATGTATGTGATGTACTATGTGCAAGAGCGTGGCGGTGAGTATGAGGTGCTTGATTATGTAGGGCTGACATACAGCAAACGTCGGGCAGTACAATTTTTACGAGAGATGAATAAATATAGTGAGAATAAGTCACCAAGAGTAAAGTATATTACATTTTTGAGGAACAGATTTTATTACCGAGTGCAAATAACGAATAGTTTTGAGGACGTGTGCATTGTGAGGCGGTGCCGGTATAATGCGGACGATGAGCGCGTGGAATTTGGCGACGGCAAGAGTGCGATATTGGCGACCGTGTATGTGTATGCTAGGAACAAGTCAGATGCGTTAATGAGAGCGCACGTACTTTATAAATGTCGAATGGAGAGTGGCGAGGAATGGAAATGGTGACAGACGGGTATGCTGGAACAATAAGAGAATACTTTATAGAATTAGAGAGATATATAAATGGGACAACAGTGCGTGCGAAGAAGCAGCACGGGAGCCGGAAGTATGACCCAAACGACGACGAGACCATACTGCGCTTATTGCGTGCATTACAAGAGATGTACAAGATAGAGATACACGCGAATTTGGTTCCAAAGACCACGTTCGGCAGAGTGAATGATAATGAGAATACAATACGGACATATATAAAGACAATAATTAAAGACATACTGCCATACTTAGAGCGTAAGTTAGAGTTTATCAGGAATAGGATAAAGACCATTGATAAGAAAACGCCGAAAGTGCGCTACTCCGATGAGAATGTTTCACTACGTGCCCAACTTAATGACAAACTAGGCAGATACTTTGAGCTTTACGATGACTTTTATGCACTAGCCGCGTTTCGCTCATTCAAGCATTATTGTTTATATATGGAATGGGACGCGCCGTATGATAAAAAAATATGGTGCCATTCGGATAAATTGGCGGCGGGTATTTGGTTTTGCTTCGGCGATATGGCTTTGAACGGCGGTTATAAAAATCTGTTCAAGCAGACCCCGACAGGCTACTTTAAGACATGGAGCAATCTTTGCTTTATAGCTTGGTTACTTGGTTTAGATAAAAATCAAGACTGTCTATATATGGTAGGCAACCCTACAATGATTTCGCGCGTGATTTTGGGCGTGGTCAATCAAATGTGCAAAAAACGTTTCGCAAAGATTTTCCCGCAATATTCCGAATTTGGCTGTGACCCGAATAAGATGTTCACAATTAACAGCACTAAAAATGGTGAGCTACTCATAAGCGGTGCCACCGTGACTGCCAACTTGATCTGCGCATCAAAAGATACGGCTATTGACGGCGTGCGTTTCAAGTGGCGTTTTTATGACGATATTACACGTTCTAAGCAAAAACATAATGCCGAGGCTCACGCAAATGACTTGGCTATGTACCACGACGATTGGAGTAAACGTCGATACACTGAATTTAATGACTACGAGATTTTCAGCGGCACTGCCTACGATGCCTACGATATGATAAGTCAGCTTAAAGAGGAAAAAGGCGTGGACAAAGCCGAAAAAGGCAGTTTCCCTTATACAACTGTTAACAAGTCAACGAAAACTATGTTTGTAAAGATACCTAAACTTGACTATGAGACAGATCTAAGCACACTGCCCGAACGCTATACTACGGAAACTGCACGGAATGAGAGACAGCGTGACTATGAGACGTTTATGGCAATGGAGCAACAGGAGCCGATACCACCGACCGGTCTGCCGTTTGAGTGGCGCAGAATACGAACGTATGACACGCTTCCTGCGAAAGGTTTGGACGGCGGGCGCAGAAGTGACTATTGCAAGGCTGTTTGTGACCCTGCGCGCGTGGGCGACAATAATCTATCCCTCGGCATACATTCACAACTTGATGACGATTGGTATCTTGTGGACTGCTTCTATATGAAGATACCACTTGACGGCAAAATGCAAGACGGGCGGACAGCACTAGATCACATCTGTGACAAAATCATAAGTCACAAAGTCAATGAATTACTTATAGAAGTAAATACTGTGTCTAATTTTAAGAAACAGATTGACGATATACTAAAAGCACGTGGGTATAGACTATGCAAAATAGACGAGCTGTATTCCACACAAAAAAAATCACAAAAGATTATGGACAATCAGACTGCGATTACGGAGCATATCATTTTCCCGAAACGCGGCATGTACGGCGACAATTCGATGATGGGACAGTATATGAAAGATATAGTCACGTGGAATGTCAAGGCAAAATCCGATGACAGCCCTGACTGTGAAGCTATGTTTGCCGCTAAGTTTATAAGTAATGCGCAAGGCAATTACGGCACCGTTATGACCTTTGCAAGATAAAAGAAAAAAGCAGGTGGAGTGAAAGACCTGCTTTTCCTCGGAGGTTACATCTAATGAGCAAAAAAACATGTAACTTGTAATTATAGTACTACCAATATTATTGCTTGTCAACAGAAAAAATAAAAAAAGTGCAAAATTGTTGTTGACAAGTCAAATAATATGGCGTATTCTTAAAATTAGAGTTAGTGGGGATTGAATATGTATGATGATATTGGAGTAAATCCATATAGTCGCAAAGTCAATTGCCCTATCTGCGGTAAATACTTAATGAGCGTTGGCAATGACAAGTATATTGACTTCGATATGCGACACGCCGACCAAAAGATATTCTGCGTGAATTGCAAGCGCAAAATCAAATACCGTGAGATAGTGCGACACAGCGGCATAAGTGAGAAATAAAGATATACAAGGGTATATCAGTATAGTGATAGTGGGTGCGTAGATACCAAATAAAAGTATCTGCGCATTTTATTTTAAGGCAGATTTGCTTCGATAGCACAATAGTTGTGCAATCGCCTTGTAAGCGATAGGTTGCGAGTGCAAATCTCGCTCGAAGCTCCAAAGGTGAGGTATGGCAGGAATTGACAGAATTTTAGTACCTATACGCAAAGAGGATTTGACATTTGATAAAATCCTTTTGTATATGCCTAAAATTTATTCCGAATTTGAGAAAAACAGCCGTAAAATCAAAGACGATTACGATAAATACCGTCTCAATCAAGCTATACTGCATAAGACACGTTCGCACGCAGATACGGAAATAAATAATAAGGTGCTTGTGCCACATCTGACCGCTATGGTGGACTTTAAGACAGGCTACGCTATGGGAAACGCCATTCAGTATGCACAGTCTAAGAGCACAGACACCGACGATATTCAATATCTTAATAAATATGCTAACTCTGTCAATAAAATGGCTATTGATAAGAGTGTTGGCACTTGGGTTTATGCAACAGGCGTGGGTTATTACTTTATTGAACCTAAAAAGCATGCCGTTGATATTAAAAAGGAAGCTCCATTCGTATTATATCAAATAAATTCAGATAGATGTTGCAAAGTATATTCTTCATTTATAGGCGAAGAACCGCTGTTCGACATGCTTGTCACGCATGTTGACGGCATAGATCAAGGCGCGCCTGTGATGAAGCATATTATAGACATTTACACAGCAGACTATTTCTATGAGCTTGAAACGGTGATAGGTGGTGCGCAATTCCAACTTATACGCATGGAAGAAAGAATGGTGTACAAAGAATTGCCACTTGTTGAGAAACGCGCTAATGAGGCTGGCATAGGCATTGTCTCACTTGTAAACTCAATGCAAGATGCTATCAATCAAATTTATTCTGACCAAATAGACAATATAGATGAATTTGTTAATCAATTATTTATCTATAAGAATGTGTCGCTCGGCGATAATCCCGAAGAAGCAGCTGAAAAACATCGTTTAATGCGTAAAAACGGCGCGATTATGCTGTTCTCAAACGGACAGTTTGAGCCCGATCTAAGCACGCTGGACACAAAACTTGATTTTAGCGATACAGGCGTACTTGCGGATAGCATTATGCAGGTTATGTATGATGTAGCAGGTGTGCCTTTGGCAAGCAGTAGCGTGACTAGTGGCGGTGACACAGGCGTATCTCGTAGCCTCGGCAATGGCTGGGAAAACGCATATATCCGCTTTTTGGGCGAGAAACCTACACTTTTGGCTGGCGATAGGGAGCTTTTGGAGAAAATGCTGTTTATTTGCCAAAACACGCCGAATAATCCCGTCAATGACCTGTCCGCAAGTGAGATTGACATTAAGTACACGCCGAATATGACGGACAATATGCTTGTCAAGTCACAATCTTGGGTGAACTACATTGAAAATGGTTGCCCGCCCGCGCTTGCTTTCCAACTTGTCAATAACACGTCCGACCCCGTGACGGCGGGTAAAATGGTTGAGGAATACAAGCGTGTGCTTGATGAACAGGCGGCACAACAGGCGGCACAACAGGCGCAAACCGTCAAACCGCAGGTTGATATAAACGAGGGCTAAACCTCTTTATATAAAGACAGGGAAGTCTATAATCGCAAAGTGAGACAACACTTAAAAACAGTATTTTTCCGCATAAGCGGCGACAGGGAAGTCGTAAATCGCAGGAGAATTTATTATGGCAGATGATGTCAAACAAGAGCAAACAGCACAGGAAGTAGACTACAAAGCCGAATATGAAAAGGCAAAGAGCTTGCTGTCAAAAGCTAACAGTGAAGCCGCAGATTATAAGCGACAGCTTCAAGCAAAAATGTCCGACGACGAAAAAGCTAAGGCTGAACTTGAAAGCCGCGAGGAATATTATAAATCCCTCGAAAAAGAAAATAGCTCAATCAAGATCAGCAAAGAGCTTGCTTTTATCGGCGATGAAAAATTGGTTGACACGTTGGCTGGTAAATTCGTTGACGGTGACACGCTCGGTGCGATAAAGGAAATGGCAAAATACGTTAAAACCTTGAAAGAAAATACTATTAAGGAAGTCAAGGCTGAACTTATGCGCACAAATCCTACGCCTGCACCTGCTCAATCGGGAAGCACTGTCACTAAGGAACAGTTTGACAAAATGACATACACAGAACGTGTGAATTTTTCAAACAACTATCCCGATGAATATAAAAAGTTTACAAATTAACTAATTAAAGGAGAGCAAAATTATGGCAATTAGTGCTACTGGAACAAAACTTGCAAATCTTGTCAATCCCGAAGTAATGGGTGATATGATAAGAGCAGAACTTGAAAAGAACATTGCGTTTCTGCCGCTTGCTGACGTTGACAGAACGCTGGTAGGTAGAGCTGGCAATACGCTGACTGTCCCTAAGTATGGCTACATCGGTGATGCAACGGACGTTGGCGAGGGCGAGGATATTCCTATTTCGCAGATGTCTACGACCACTACGGAAGTGACCGTCAAGAAAGCCGGCAAGGGCATTGAGCTGTCCGACGAGGCAGTGCTTTCTGGATATGGCGACCCTTTGGGCGAGGGCACAAGACAACTTGGCATGTCAATCGGCAATGCGGTTGATAATGACCTCGGCACACAGCTGAAAACGGCTACTCGCAACGTGGCAGTCGGCGGTGCGGAACTGACGATTTCTAGCCTGTTTGAGGGCAAGGCAAAGTTTGGTGAGAAAATCAATCAGCCCACCGTGCTTATAATCAATTCTGGACAGTATGCCGCGCTCGCGAACAACATCACCAAAATTGAGCATTTGGACAAGGTGCTTATGTCAGGCACTATCGGTGAAATAGCCGGTCTGCAAGTTGTCATTTCTGACAAGCTGTTGGCGACCGAGGCATTTCTTGTGCAGGCTGGCGCACTTGGTCTGTTGCTGAAACGCGACCTTGAAGTTGAGAGTGACCGTGATATTGTTGCTAAGACCACTGTTGTGACGGCTGATGAACACTATGCGGCATATCTCAAAGACGATACTAAGGTAGTCAAGTTTACGCTAACCGCGTAAGGGAGGCATACAATGCTTTTGCGTAGACACAAAGAGAAACCCGCTGACTTCAATCCCAAAGAGAATGGCAAGCCGGTGAGAAAGCCTAACTCAAATAGGCAACAGGCAAACGCCTATCAAAATGGCAGAAATGAGCGCGTAGACAGTCCGTATTTTAAGAGGTAAAATCAATGAATTTAGTGCAGGAAGTGAAAAAGCGTTATCCGCATCTTGATGAGCAAGACGTAAAGGCGATCGTCGACAAGGCGAAGTCTTATTATTACGCCTATCGTTATCCTGCACTAAATAATATTGACATTTACGATGAATATCGAATTGAGGGATTTCAAGCGGAGCAATGGGTGCTTGCGGCGTGCGATGAACTTATAGAGCGAATAGGCATATCAAGCGTAACGTCTTATAGAGAGAATGGAATACAAATTGACTTTGGAAATTCCGCGCAACTTAGCTCATCGCTTATAAATCAAGTGCGACCTGTTGTAGGCGTGATTGAACCTGCAAGTACTTATAAGCCGTCCACTATAATTCCACATAGATGTTGCGGGGGTAAGCGCAATGTTTGATAAACCGTACTATCATTGCAAGCGCAGTGTGACCGATGACGGCATTGTCGAATATTCCGCGCCTATACTCAAAAAGGGCAACTATCAACCTTTGAGCGGTTACGTAGATGCACTGACATACGGCGATGCTATGACTACAAAATGGCGTATGTTTGTGCCGATGCGCAGGTTTGGCGAATTTAAGGAACGCGACCTGCTATACCTTGACGGAGCGACACCTGACATTGAACGCGAGGGCTACGAGAACGGCGACGGCGCAAATGCCACTGTGACCGCTGTATTGCCACAAAATCTGTTTATACGCATAGAGATTGAACGAATAGTCAAGAAAGGTGCTTAATGGGCTTAAATGTTGTTAGAAACGATGTCGGACAATTTCAGCGAAAGATACAGGCTATGATTGGCAATGACCTGCTAAATCTTTTTACACAAAGGCTGATTGAGGAAGCATCGCGTAAAGCAGCAGAGCTGTACGGTGCCACACACAGCGTGCATCTTAGCTATTCTGTCAATGGGAATATTGCGTATATAGCGGCAGAGGGAAAGCAGGTTGCCTACATAGAATACGGCACAGGCTATCGCGGCGAGGGCAGTTATGGCGGGGAAACACCTGACCAACCGATAACATTTACAAGTTTTGGGCAAGAAATAACTATTGACAAATGGACTTATTACTATGCCTATAAACTCAATATGACACCAACGGCTTGGGTAGGTATGCCCGCACAGGCTCAAATGTGGAAGACGGAGCAATATATAATAGAAAATGCACAACGAATATTAAATGAAGTATTCGATGAGTATGTAAAGAGCATAAAATGATTAACTTTGTTGACGATATTATAGAGCGCATCGACACTGCGTTTAAGGCTGACAGCGAGATTAAGACGAAAGTTACGGTTGTCAAGGCATACAGAGCCGAGCATACCATTAACGCGCCTGAAATTTGCGTACAAGCCGTTGATGACAGTGCGGCAGAGCGATATGATACCTATGACGGCGAGGAAGTTTCATACGTGCCCATACAGATAACGTGCTATACAGAGCAGATGACCATTGCGGGCATTAAGCGTACGGCGCAAGATAGTGCATTGATATTTGCCGAAAAAATCAAACAACTGTTCGATATGGCAGAGACCGTCAAGTGGAACTCAAATATTGTGCGTATGCGTAGGGTGGGGGGTATATTCGGCATGCCATTGCAAGAGGGCACAACTACATATACTTCGCCTATCCGATATGACTTTTATGTCAATAAAAACTATAAAAAAATTAAAGGAGAATAAACTATGTCAAAAGTTTTGACTACTATCGGAATGAAAATCGGTATTGCAGTCGAGGAAACGGCGGGCAAGAAACCTACATCTTTTAAGCATATACCGAAAATCTATGAAATGGACTTGCCTTCTGTGGAGCCTAGCACAGCAGAGACAACGACATACGACAACTTGAAAAACACGTCGTCTGTCCCGATTTTGGCTGATACAGGTGACACTTATGGCTTGACCGCAAGAGGCACTACTTTGGAAGATGCCGAAACAGTATGGAACGCCGCAGTCACAGAGTATGAGAGTGACGACACCGGTAAGAGGTGCTGGCTGTGCATAACTATTGCTGATGCGAAGAATAGCTATATGTATCCCATTGTGCCGCGCAAGACCGAACTGCCTAGTGACCTGCCGCTGAATGACGTTGTGGCGATAAGTATGTACTACACGCTTGACGGCGACATTGAGACCGTAAGCGAAGCTCCGTCTTTTGTAGAGGCAATGACAATCTCTATGAGAGAGCGTTCGATGTAAAAGACCCTTGAATAAACCTAATATAAGGAGACTAAAAATAAAATGGTAAGTGTAATAATTAACGGTAAAGAAATCATAGCAAGACCTGCTACCTTTAAGACCCTTGTGGACTTTGAGAAAATGGGTTTCAACATCACCAAAATGGGCGATATGCCTTTCAGTGCAATGGCAGCGGTAGTGGCATACTATGCGAATTGGAGCTTTGACAGAGCTTGTGATGAGATAGAACACCACATCGAAAACGGCGGCACTTTTGATGACTTTGAGCCTCTGCTTAAAGCTATCACCGAGAGCAGTTTCTTTCGTAACAGAGCAGAACAGCAAGACTGACCGATCGGCTGGAAATGAAACCGTTCTAGATCTAGCGCAATATGGCAGCTTAGAAGAGTGGATACGTCAAGAATGGCTGCTACCTGCGCTGGTCATAGGAATGGACGAGGCAACATTTTGGGAACAAACGCCTAAGTCAATAAAAGTATACTTTGAGGCTGACCGTCTTAAACGCTTACGTAAGCAGCAAGAGGCATGGCTTATGGGCGCGTATGTCAAGCAAGCATTGCAAAGCACTATACTTGTAGCTGGACTTGCTGACGAGCATACGAAGAATAAGATGCCCAAATACCCCGAATGTCCGAAGTCGGAAGAGCCTGAACGTGAGCTGACAGAAAAGCAAAAAGAGATGATGCGTAGGAACGTCATTAGCTGGTTTGAAGCTCATTCAGTAAAAACAATATAGGGCGAAATGCCCTATTATCCTGCAAAGAGTATGTGCGGTGCAACTCCGCAATGCAGGTATTATGGTAGAGGTGTTATATGGCTGATTACACAATAGATAAATTACAACTTGATATTTTAGTAAACAGCACAGGTGCGCCTCAAAAGCTAAATGCTGTTGCTACAAGTTTAACTCAACTTAATAATGCCGTAAATTCATTAGACACAACTAAATTTGACAAAATAAATTCATCTTTGGCAGGGCTTGCGACGTCATTATCTAGTGGGAAAGGCACAACAAATTGGATTTCGTCATTTACAAAAGCGGTTGACAAGTTTGACGGTGATGCCTTTGCTAAAAAAGTAGACAGAATGACCGAAAGCCTTACGCCTTTACTTTCAAAAGTCGCAGAGGCGCAGCAAGGTCTTAGTGCGCTGTCAAGTGTTATGTCACAAGGCGGTGGCGGTGGCGGGACAAGTGAAAGCACTAGTAAAAAGGCGAATAAGATATTTAAGACATTAAACTTCGCAAAAATAGTAGGCACGCTTTACTTTGTGCGCAATATTACCAAACGTCTAGCTGACAATATAGTAGATATATGGGAATACGGCAATAATTATACCGAAACGCTCAATCTGTGGCAAGTGGCATTTAGAAACAATCTTGACACGGCGCGTGATTTTGTCAAAGAGATGAACAATGCTTATGGTATAGCGGAAGAAACGCTTATGCGCTATTCGGCTATATTTAAGAATATGCTATCCGCGCTTGGTGAGATTGACGATCAGATGTCCACCGTGATGAGCGAGGGATTGATGCGAATGGCTATTGACTTTTCGTCATTGTATAATGTAAGTTTGGAAGATGCAATGACAAAGTTCCAAGCCGTTTTGTCTGGTCAAGTACGTCCTATCCGTAGTATTGCAGGTTTCGATATAACCGAAAATACTATATTCCAACTGTATCAAGCACTTGGCGGCACAAAGACTATGAGGCAACTTTCACAGACTGAAAAGAGGTTGCTTCGCATCTTGGCTGTATTCCAACAGATGAACGCAAGCGGCGCAATTGGCGATATGAGTAAAACTTTGTTTAACAATGCCAATCAGATCCGCGAGATGCAGAGCTTATTCACAGATATAAAAGCGCAGATAGGTAATATTATTGCATATTTTGTTGACGGTAATGGTATACTTATATCTATTAACGCGCGCCTACGTGCAATAAGAGAAGTCTCGGTTGCGCTTGGCAAGGCACTTGGATATACCGAAAAAGACTTCACACAGACAGGCAATGATGCGCAAAGTATGTTTGAGGGAGCGAATGATGAGATAGACCAAATACAGAAAAAACTTGCTGGCTTTGATAAGTTCCAAACTTTGTCGACAAGTGCAGGTGTCGATGACAACTTAGCTATTGACGATGTAGTCACCAATGCGCTGAAAAACTATAAGAGCTTAATCGGCGACAATGAGCAGTGGCGCATATGGGAAAAAGCGGCAGAGTGGCTGGAAAAATTCGGCTTTGAGCTTGAAAAGATATACGATGATGAAAATCACGTTATCAGCTTTACTGTAACAAACGTTGACAAGATAGCTAACAAAATAAAGCCTGTTATTGAGGGATTTTTGGCAAAAGTGCCTGACGTGCTGGACGATATTTTGACATTGGCTGTGTCATTTGGCAAAGTGTTATTGCAACTGCTGCCCACATTGATAAGCATCTCGGCAAGTGTGCTGAAAATCATAGCTAGTATTGTTGGTGTGTTTGATAAGCTAGACATGCTGGACGATGCAATATATGCTGTAATAACGGCTGTTTTGATTTGGAAAGGCATACAACTTGCCAAAGACATTGCAGCACTAATACCTTTGCTTGAAAAACTAGGTCAGCGTGTTATTTATACTTCTACGAAGTGGAAAGACGGTTGCACACTAATGGTAAATCAGCTTAAAACTGTAAATCTTGCAGTTGGTGCATTGACTGCTGCGGTGTCGGCTTTTGCGTTTACAATGTTATTCAATTGGGTGGGCGAACAATTCGGTCAAGATGCCAAACGTATTGCTGGCGCAATAGGAATAGTAATAGGCGCAGTGACCGCTTTAATTGTAGCTTGGGCAGCATATCAAAATGTAATGTCATGGGGTGTAGCTCTACCTATTATTGGTGCGGCGATCGGCGCGGCAATTGCAGGTGTCAAAGCGCAACTAGACGACATACCTAAGTTTGCGGCGGGCG
Source organism: uncultured Clostridia bacterium (assembly GCA_947630725.1). GTDB lineage: Bacteria > Bacillota > Clostridia > Lachnospirales > CAG-274 > JAJQCI01. The sequence goes on along the minus strand of CANRIS010000026.1, from coordinate 12,182 downwards.
GTACTCCTACAAAAGGCTCACTGTTTTATGCCGGTGAAGCTGGTGCGGAGCTTGTCGCTAATACAGGCGGTGGCAATACGTCTGTTCTCAATCTATCTCAATTTAGAGAGGCAGTCCGTGACGGCTTTATAGAGGGCTGGTCTTTGGTTGCAGACGAAGCAGAAGAAAGCGGTCAGCCGATAGTAGTCAATATCTCTGTGGGCAATAAGCAAGTCGTACAGGCGGTAACAGATGCGTATAAGACAGTCGGTGTCAATTTGATGAAGAGGTAAACTATGGGAAGCAGATATACAGTAGACCAACAGGCTTTGAGGTTGCCCGAAAGGTTGCAGGAATACTATAAGTCTACTCAACTTGACAGGGTGCAAATAGACGGCGAAGAGTTTAGCGGTTTCTTTGAGTATACCTATCTTGACGAAAAGACGTATTTTACCGAGCCTAGCAGAGCGCAAAACGGTGAAATATCCAATTTGAATACGTATGCCGTTTTTATAACGGCGCACCTTAAAATGGACTACACGTATATGCAAATAGAGGATTATCGTCGTCTTATGCGCTTGCTGAACAGCAAGAATGAGTTTACTGTCACTGCTTACGATATTGTCAATGATACGAGAGTAACACGCAATATGTATTTTGCTACGCCGTCTATGCCGAAAGTACACACGCGCTATTTGCAAGCAAAGGGCATACTCAATTACAGCGTAGAGTTGATAGGTACTAATACAGATATGCAGACGTATACTATAACGTATAATTATAATATCCCGTCAGATGCAGTGCCTATATTCAGCGAGCGCACGGCACAACAAACATTCACGCAAAACATAAGTGACAATGTGGGAAGAGATGCTCTATATAAAATCACAGGCACAGATAATAAAGAACATTCTTATGCGCTTAATTTAATAAATGGCGTATATACTGCTCCGAATAAAGACCCTATGCCAAACTACATCTTTGAGAGTTGGAATACAAAGGCAGACGGCACAGGTTTTGGTTATAGAGCTGGCGATGCGTATTTCTTTACGGCTGACCAAACTCTATATGCGAAGTGGAGAAAGAGCGTATGATAATTATAGAGGCATTCATAGATAATAGAATAGACCCTGATTTTGAGGAGTTAGATGATACTAATAGCACTAGATTAAATATAGTATCATTTAATTATGGCAACAGTTTTTGCACAAATATTTTCGATTTTGGGGTAGAGAATAACGAACATTGCTCGCTAGAATGTTATATGCCAAATGGTAATAAATCCATATATCGTAGCCCTGTGATTTATGTAAGAATAAAAAAGTCGGAAGAAATCGGATTGGATATATGGAATGTGCGCACGGCATTTGAGTTAACGTCATATGATTATGAAACGCACAAAATCACATATGAATTGCGCACCTATGACATTGACAGAATTGCTACAAACGCTCCGATCGTGCGTAACGGCATTATCGCGAATTATTATCCTAATACTATATTTTCTATATTGTTTGGATTATATCGAGATAAACTTATGGACGATAACAAAATATGGTTTAACATTCCTGACGGGCTTAATCAGACATTAATAAACTATTATCTATATGACGGAGACCGTTTAACACAGCTAAATCAAATCTGCAGGGATTTTGGTTTGCATATTTATGTTACTACTTCAGGTCTCGGTATACCTGTTCTAGTCATAATGCTATTAACAAAGGCGGTGCCAAAATTATATGCGTGATATTTTAATTAGACCAAATCAAATTTATAACATAGATATTTCGCCAATAGATATACCTGAAAACATCAAGTATAAATATTGGGAGAAAAATTATATGCCCAAAAAAGCAGATGAATGGCAAGCAAAAACTACTGTTCAATTTGTCAGTTCTAGTGCAGTTGTAGAAGATAAAGATAATAATAAAGCTGACACTACAATAAAGTTCCGTTTATCCGAAGATGCTAGTTTTAATCGTCTTTACATTGAAAACGATGAATTGTTCGCTAGCGGGGCTATACGTTTGCCTATTATCAATCCCGAAGATACATCTGAGATGCCTTATAAATGGCAGGAATATTATCCGTATCAAATAGATAATTCACAGATAGAGATTGCCCTTGCTTTTGATATGCGTAGTCGTATATATAACTTTAACCTAGAAGGTGGTGCGCGATTTATAAATTTGTTTGGTATAAATGAACAAGGGTATTTGGATAACACAGATATAAGAGCTAGTAAATCAGGGGCAATAGTTATGCCTAATGGGTTGCGCAAATTTCAAATAAATCAAGATTTATCTACGACAGAAGAATATGTAATTGATTATGAAATACAAATCACAAATCACTTACAGCGTGCTCAGTATGCTTTCGCCTATGATGAAACCGATAAATGTTACCAATTGACATATCAAGATACTTATTTAGTATTAGGGCAAGCATCTATAGAGGTCCTAGATAAAATGTATGTATATATTTATAGCCCAACATATGCTGGTGAAGTATCCGAACGAAGTGTTAATGATAACGCTATTGCAACAAATATAGATACATCTGTTCGTAGTGATGCAATTTATAGATACCACGGCGATGAATTGATAGAGGCTTTTCATTGCCAAAATCGCGGCAATTACTCACCGATACAAGCTACATTAAGATGCTCTTTTGATGAATATTATTATACAGACGGCGGCAGAGCAAAGGATTATACACCGTTTGAGCTAGGCGAAGTTGTGTGCCCGCAACGCTATAATTCTGAAACACATCAAACAGAGTGGCTGTTGCCCGAAGACATTACAACTAGGTGGTTGATAACGGATATAGATATTGAATTTGACGGTGCGCTATGGCAAAACATCACTATTGTACCTTTTGTTGAGACACTGCCGTCATAATAATTTTTATTGACAAGATAAATTATAAATGATAGTATAAATATAAAGAGGTATATAATGGCATTACACTTTGAAACAGATATAGACAGATTTGATGAGGAGCAGGTGCGCTTGTACGTCACACAGGGCGATGCGTTCAGTGTTGATGTCACGCCTATACTGTATGACGATAAAGGCGAGGAGCTGACCGTTGACGTGATGCAAGATGCCTGTTTTAAGATATATGACAAGGAAACGCTTGAATGTATGTTGTGCAAGCATGGTGTCAAACTTAGCCCTAACAAATTCTTAATTGTAGTCAATGCTGATGAAAATGTGTTGCCAATTGGAAAATATAAGTACGAGATAGAGTATACTTTTGTTGACGGTAAACCTTATACTACAAATCAATATTATATAGAGATACTAGACCAAGCAGGGGGGTGGTACAAAAATGGCAGAATGTGCAAATAGCGCGTGCGGGTGCTTCCCGAAAATCAAAAGCATATTGGGCAAGGTGATAGCGATTTCACCGACGTTTTCAGGCACAATACAAGCTGACGATTGGGTGCTTAATGACACTGACCACTATTATTATTACACACTACCAAAAGATAAATATATATTATCAAAAGCCTATGTAGATAGTGTAGTTATAGTGAATGACAATAAAAGTACCAACGTTGTGTGGTCTGCTGACATTGACGAGGAAAGCGGCGACATTAAGTTTGCATCTAGCTATCCTGTCAATTGCAAATATGTGATACGAGGGCAAATATAATATGGCTGAATTAAAAGACATACGGCTTATGGGCACTAATAAAGAGCTTGTAGACCGCCTTAATGATAATTTTAATGCTATCAACACCAATAAGGTTGAGCGCGAGCTTCGGACAGGCAGTGACAAAGACTACAAAGTACTGTCTGACAACAACTATACCGATGCCGAAAAGGAAAAGCTGTCACAGGCTGTTATAGACAGTGAGCTTTCAAGCACAGTTGACGACATAAATCAAAGAATTGACGAAAAGGTCAACATTGCCGACATTGTGGATAATCTTGAAAGTACTGCTTCTAATAAGCCTGTAAGCGCAAATCAAGCCTACATTTTGCACGGTATGATAAAGGCTATCAATACACTGCTACAAAGTGATGAGGCGGACTTAGACACGCTGCAAGAGGTAGTCAACTACATTCAAAATAATAAGTCGCTTATAGACGGCATTACAACGACAAAAGTCAATATTGCCGACATTATAGACAACTTAGACAGTCAAGACCCGAAAAAGCCGTTGAGCGCAAATCAAGGCTATGTACTGAATAGTTTTATAGAGGACTTAAACACAGCACTTGCACTTTTAGAGGGTGACCTTGAAAATAAGATAGACAAGCTGGACATTGTGGACGATACCACCACATATGAAACAGACAAGGTGCCGTCTGCGAATGCCGTGTCTAAAATGCATGATGAGCTTGCCGCGCGTTTTGTTGACGTTGAGGCAGTGGTATATCCGTTCACGGCTGACGATGAGCATTGGAGCAGTGAGCCGAACGGTGACGGTTATTGGTCATTGACATTTATCCCGACAGGTGCGGAATGTGTTGTCAATGTGTTGGACAGCGAGGGCAACGTGCTATTCTTGAACGCGAGCTATCACAACAATGTGCTGACCGTACAAGCACTTGAAAAATTCGAGGGCACACTCGTAACAGTACCTTGCAAGTTTATGAAGGAGGCTTAAATTATGTTGAAAAAAGTACCTACACCACAAGATGTCATAAAATATATAGATGAAGTCAATAGCCGTATTGGTGATACCACGGCACTGGTTTATTCTGACTTTGTAGAAGTGCGTGAAGATAATATGCGGGGAGAGGAGGGTGAAACCGAAGAAGATATGCGCATATTCATCACAGGCTTGGACGTAAAAAAATTCAATAAAACACCAAACTTAGGTGATACATTTATTACAGTATTATATATTGGAAGTATTGACGACGGCGAAAAGATAATGGTACAGCCCGTAGTACATGAGATAGCCGATGACGGGTCAGTCACCATAGAGATAATTCAAAATGCTATGGTAATGTTGCCGCGTGGTGAGCGTGGGCAAGACGGCACTTCCGCTGGCTTTGGCACACCGCACGCAAGCGCAACTGCACTGTCTCCCGATAGTGACCCGACAGTTGAGGTAACGGCATCAGGCGGTGACTATGCAAAAGTGTTTGACTTTACGTTTGGTATTCCGGTTGGTGCTAAAATACTTACTTATAATGAAACAATTAAAGGTGTAAATGAATTAGATACGGCTTTGCTTGAAATAAGCAAGTTTAATCATACGCCGCAAATGAATGAGCTTTTCGCTTGTATATTCGATGCTGGCGAACACGGAATTTTCTATCAAACACGCCAAATCACACAGATACAAACGGCTGCAGTTATTGCATCTGTCGTTTCGTCAAATGTCATACCTGCTTCACAAGGCGATAGCGATACTCTTACTGATATTCAAGACCGGATAAAAGATTTGAATACCAAAGTCACACAAGAGCCGCTTATCTACAAAGGTGTATATACTACTCCTAGTGCTACTACTACACCTTTTGTTAAATCATCTTTTAACCGTACTCCACAAGTAGGCGAAACTTTTCTTTGTATTGTAAATATTACATATAGCTGGAACCCGGGATATGTAGAAGCATATTTAAGAATATTTAAAGTCGCAAGGCTAGACGGAGATGATGTATATACAACTACCATTTCATCTGCATCAATACCTAGACAAGATGTAATTTTGAAACAAAGCGAAGTCAATGCAGATGATCATTCAACAAACGGCTTGTTGGCATATAAAGACGGTAAATTACAAATTGGCAAAGACGACGGCGAGACTTGGGGGAGACTACCATATTTTGCCACAACACGGTTTACATTCGCTACGGCAGGTTGGGGCGACATTAGAAGAATTTGCGCCGATGGCGAGGCAAAGAAATATTTCAATGTTGGTGACGAAAAGGTCATCACTTTTAGTGGGGGTGCCGAGCAAACGCTTGTAATTTTAGATTTTGACCACGATAAAATTACAGGCACGCTGGACGGCTATGCTAGTATGACAATTGGTATGAAAAATGCTTATGCTAATCAAGACCAAATGAATTTTGCCGCGGATAACACCACAGGCTATAAACTTTGCCAAATGCGTAACACTTTGTCATCGCATTTTAAGTTGTTGCCACGCGATCTACAAGACATAATAAAAGAGGTTGATAAACCTTGCTATAACAGCGGCACATCAAGTGTAGAAACAATACCTGATAAACTATTCCTTTTATCTCTTGCAGAAATTTGTCCTGATATTAGGAACACTAACTATCCAAAAGGCGAGGGCACTCTATATGAATATTATAGATTATTCCAATTTAGTGATAAGCAAAGATTTAAGTATGGTGGTAATGGGATTGGCAATGCATTGCCGTGGTGGGTGCGCTCGCCGTTGCTAAACAATACAAAAAACTTTCTTCTGGTTGTGCCGCTTGAGCAAAACCGACCGCCATCCAGTAATATTATGGGAGCACCAGCAGACACTCAAACATATACAAATGCAAGCGTTTTGGGTAGTAGCGGAAGACCGATGGGCACGTCCTTCGCGTTCTGCATATAATATGGCGCGCTGAAAAAAATTTCCAAAAAAGTTACTCCAAACTCTTGACAAGCGCAACAGGTAGTATTATAATCCGAATTGAGAGTAAAGGAAGAGGGTAAATATGTATATTGCGTGAGAAGACTATAAGCGAGGGCAAAAATGGCACTTGATACAATACAGAATGTAAAGAGAACGCTGTTTTTGCTTTCGGTTATAGACCTCGTCCTCGGAATAGTGTCTATGTGCTTACAGCCGTTAGAGTGGCAGATAAGCGCATTGATAGCAAGTTTGATGACATTCTGTTGCCTGCTTGTGTTACTGATAGGCGATCGCCACGAGGTAAAGCGCAATATCACCACCTTGCTCTTAGGGATAGTCGACATAGCGTTCGGTGCATTGAGTATCTGCTTGATGTTGTACACGTTCAAGGCATTGGTGGTCACTGTATCAGCGTTAAAGTCATTTAAGATTGGGAAAGTTGCAGTTCAAGGGAGCAAGGCACTAAAACTATCTAAGAGTACATCTCCGATAGTCAAAAAGGTAGCGATACGCACCGTGCCGTTGGTAGTATCATTTATCCGTAAAATACTAAAATGTAGGGGTAATAAAATGGGCGACAACAACGCTTCCGCAGTTAAAAAGTCTTACAATTTCGGTGCTTTTCTTAAAAACAATTGGCAGACGATAGTGGGTATAATATGCGCTATTTATTGCGTGCTTGAGGGTGAATTCCATTGGATTGGCAACGCGCTTGCTGGCGTACATATTGACCCGCACATTGCATATGCTATTCTGTCACCGCTTTATGGCTTTATCGCCAACGCACTTGTAAAGCACGGCATTGAGTTTGGCAAGTCGAAGCAGGTACGTGAGCTGGCAAAGGTTATAGGTGTTGAAGATGCTTACACCGATTTGCAAAACGCTTATGTAGCGGCACAACAGGCGGCAGAGGCTGAAAAGATAGAGGCAGAGGCAAAGGCTAAGGCAGAGGCTGAAAAGGCTGAAATCAAGGCACTTGTCGAAGAGGAAAACGCCAAAGCCGAAGCCGAACAGCGCGCACAGGCTAACCGTCTTAAAGCGCAAGAAATCAGACGTAAGTACTTGAACGATGTCGCAGTCGGCGCATTTGTCGGTGACTTTAACGAATGGTTTGAGAATTATTATAGCGCAAACTAAAACGGACATAAATATCCTCTTTAATAGGGGATATTTCTTTTCTTAAAAACAATTGGCAGACGATGAATAAGAGGGTAATAAAAACAGCTATTATAATCAGTTGGTGCTTGCTTATTGCGTGCGTAGTCATGAAACTGTGCGGCAGTAAGGTATTTGAAATCGCCACTGAAAATAATAGATTTATGCAGATATGCAATTGGCTTGATAACGAGGGCGGCGTGACTAAGTACATTATAGGCTTTCTGATGTATTACATTAGCACGCTGTTTATTATTACAGCATCGTCACTTAGAAGTAGGCTGACAATAAAGCAGTGGATAGTTGTTAGTATAATAATGATAGCCGTATGGGCTGTCAAGTTTTGGAATACGACCGCTGCGTCCATTGTTGAGGCATTGGAGTTAATAATAATCCCTGCTATAATCAGCAAAAAGTGGTGGACAGGCTTTGTCGGCACTATATTCAATATCTTATTTCAAGTATTGTCACTAGTCATAAAAGGTGCCACACTTGCCGCGCCGATAAGCGAAAACACGCTCATCTCTCTGTGTATATCACTTGACTATTATATTATGATTGCGCTGTATTATATGTACGTGCGCTTAATTATAATAAAAAAGAAACAAAAGGAGGTAACACAATAATGGGATTTTGGGGAACATTTTGGCTGTCCAAAGACGTTGCTAAGCTCGAAGCATTGCGTGATATGGTCAAAGACGAAGATGATATTAAAGCTATTGACCGTGTGATTGCGCTGATCAAAGAGAATGAAAAAACCGAAAAGTAATCCATTGCGGTTATTGCCATTGCGTTTGCGTATTAAATTCTACGCATTAAAGTACGGATTGCATGCCTTTATATTGCTTATGGTAATGGGTTTTGCCTTTTTACTAGATAAGCATATAGAGGCTGTTTTCCTTTTAGTCTTATACGGTTTTATTCGGTATAAATTTCCGAAAACGTTTCATCATCACAACACATATTGGTGCGTGTTTTGGTCTATTGTTTCAATGTGGCTGTGTATCGTCGCGTCTTTGCCCTTGCAATACAGCATATTATCTACCGTTATTGTGGCGATAATTCTATGCTTTATTCTTTACAAGATACAAGATTATGTAGACGTGCGCGCGGAGTTGGCAGAAGTGACTGTCCCTATGTCTAAGCCGTTTGACGTGTCTACGTGTACGCGCGAGGAAATGATTGCCCGATGCCGTAAAGTCGGACTGTCAAAAGATAGCACAGATATTGCAATTGCATACTTTGTCGAAAAATCTATGTCTTTGTGGGATATTGCGGAGAAATACAACATTGAGTACGACAGCGCAAAACTGCGTGTTATTCGTATTAAAAAGAAGTTGATAAGTTAACTAATTTGACTTGATGATACCTATTTGTCACCTTTCATAGGGTGGCTTTTTTATTATACTATGCTTAGCAAAAACTTAAAGGAGATATTCGATTATGCCGTATCCTTATGGACAAACTTATACAAATCCTTATTTGAGCGCGCCATATGCGCAAAATTACAACGTTGCACCGCCTGTTCAACCGATTTATCAACAGCAAGCTAACGTTCCGCAAAACGCGCCACAGACGATTATGCAAGCTCCCCAACCGCCGATGCAGTCTAACAAAGTGTATGTCACTAGCTTTGAAGATGCAATGAACAGATACGCGATGCCGAACACCTTAATGGTTTATAGGCTACAAGATGAGAGCTTGGAGTTTGAAGTGACTACCGATATGAGCGGCAAAAAGACGTGTAGGACATACGCATTAAAAGACAATGACACCAACACAAGCACCGCCAAAAATCCGCAGTACGTAACGCAGGAACAGCTTAAAGAGCAGATTAAACCTTTGTATGACAAGCTAGATGAATATATAAAGAATATGGGAGGGAATAATAATGCCTAATTTTAATCCTATGCAGATGTTACAACAACTTGCACAGCAAAGCGCAGGTAATCCGCAAGCATTGGCTCAACAGCTTTTGCAGAAAAACCCGCAGTTCGCACGTGCGTTACAAGGTCAAAATCCTGAACAGCTTGCACGTCAGATTATGCAACAGCGAGGCATAGACCCTAATCAGATTATGGGTATGTTCGGCATGCCCAAAAAGTGAGATTTGTCGATATTTGCCTTTTGAGCGCGCGGCAGAGGTAAATATAAATAATAAATATAAAGGAGAACAAAACAATGAGTGAAAGTAGTTTTGCAGAGGGCTATGCGGTTGGTCAAGGCAACAATGCCAACGGTGGTTTAGGCGGCTATGGCTGGGAATGGATTTGGATAATCATTCTGTTTGCCTTTTGGGGCAACGGCGGTAGTGAGTATGGACAACAACTTCACTTATTATAACCTAAACCCCTATAAGTTAGAAGAGGAAGATTGCGTGACGAGAGCGATTGCAGACGGGCTTGACCTTGACTACAATGTCGCGCGTAATCTCCTGCAATTATCGGCGAAAGCTAACAATTGCGATATGTTGTGTCTGTCTTGCTATCGCCTGTTGCTTGAAGATGTGTTTTTGCTTCCTGTCCGCTATTGCGAGAATTGGGAAACGGTAGACGATATAGCTCATATGTTTCCAAACAACAGAGTGATTATTCGAGTAGACGGACACCTTACAAGGTCAGTATATGGGGGTATAGATGATTTGTGGGATTGCAGGCAAAGGCTCGTCGATTGCTATTGGATAGCAGGATAAAAACTTAATAAAATATATTGACAGCACGTGATTATGTGCTATAATGTAAAAGTAGAATACAGTTTTCGGCTTTTTGCCAAAACATGCTGACCGTCATCGGCATAAGAATAGTGACGGAGTTGATGTACTAACACATTAAAGATAATCCTTGCGTGCATTTTAAGAGAATGTCCGCTTGGATTATTTTTTATATCTTTTTGAGAAAGTTGCATAAAAGTTGTTGACAAGTCATTTACCATATGTTACAATTGTTACAGTTAGCAAAACGGAGATAGGCAATGAGAAACAGCAATGCGCTTAAAGTTGATATACAAATGCGTTATACCTATGGTAGGTATATTCGCGAGATATTATACAAAGTGTGCAAAACTGTGGATAACTCCTGTGAAACTGTGGATAACTTCGGTATTTTATCATACAAAGTGTGCAAAACTGTGGATAACTCCTGTGAAACTGTGGATAACTCAACAAAATATACCCTGCGTAGGTGTTTTCAGTTTAAAAAGAGAAAGAATAAGAATGAGACAAAAAGAAAAGTCGACAAAAGAAAAAATGAGTAAGAACATAGTAAGAGAAAAAAAATAAAAAAAATAAACATAGATATTAACCGCGTGTGTGCGTGAGTATGTGCGCGTATAATATAAAATAAAGTAGGAGTAAAGCATATGAAACTTGAAAAAGCATTAGTTGATACGGTTGCTGGTATTGCACGAGATATGGAATTGAATTTTTATGTTGCAAGCCTCGGCGACAAGTACAACGTGAGCAACAGAGGCGAGTTATGCGATATGTATTGGCATAGCATTAACTTATTGGTGGCAAACAGCAATTGCAGGGACAGAGACAAAGAACAATTTACAGAGTTTTTGACCTGCTTATTTGATGCGTATAGGTACAGCTCACTGCCGATTGATGTGCTGTATCAATGGATTGAGGCAGCAGGTATTGCATTGGTTGGTATAGGCAAAGATGAATATGAAAATGAAGATGAAAATGAAGATGAAGATATTTAAGATAGTTGCAGACTTGGTCATAGTTGCATTGTCTGTTGTACTGTTGGTGTTCAGCAGGTTGGCGGGCAATATTGCAAGTGAGGCTATATCTTGTATGCTCATATTAGTATTCTTGATATGCTTTGTGTCGCATTTTTTGTGCGCAGATCGGAGAGGTGAAAAATGAAAATCGCAATAATAGTAATAGCTGTTGTATCTGTTGCGTTTAGTGTGGCTGCATTGATAATCAACATCATAGTCAATCACAGATTAAAGGCGCAGGTCAAGGCGCGTGAAAAGCGGTTAAAGGAGCTGAAAATGACTAGAAAAAGACAGATGAAAGAATTACAACAAGCGTTGGATTATGCTTGTGAGGAGTTAGCGGCAAAAGGTTTATGCGCTATGGACGCAAAAGATTTTAAGTTTGTGCACTGTATATATCCTAATGAACCGAAAACAGTAGAAACTTGCGCAAAATGTTGGAGTTGTTTATTTGTCGTGAGGAATATAACGAACGAGGTGGAGAATAGCGATGACAAATAAAGAAAAGTTCAAAGAAAAATTCGAGGCGTTCGGTGGCAACTTGGTTTTATGGGACTTTGATACGGAGCGCGATTGTAAATTGGCAAAGGAAGCGTTAGAGCGGTTGTGCAGAATAATGGCGGGCGAAAGCCTGTATGCGATAAATGAGTTTTTGGAAAAGTATCGCAGAGAGGCGGCGAAGCATGACAAATAGGGAATGGCTTAACACTTTGACAGATGAGCAATTTAGAGATTGGCTTATACACGATTATGAGCGTAT